>NZ_JBBCMA010000001.1:0-660497 GCF_037152535.1 Leclercia sp. AS011 | reverse complement strand
CCGAGGATGAGCCCGTTTTCTGCCCAAGCAGCGACTGCAGTTGATTCAACCAGTTTGACATGATTTCCCTCACTTAATGCTTAATGGATTCCAAAGCCTAAGCGAGGGGATGTCAGGAAATGTCTGCGGCGACAAAAGAAGCGAAAATTCACTTTTTGGCCGACAGATACTGCGCGCTGCCCGCTTTACAGTCCACTTTCACCTGATAGTGAATATCACTGCTTTTGCCGCGCACCGTCAGCGGGACGGTCCAGCGTTCTTTTTCACCCTTTACTTCTTTGGGATTGATCCACGCCACCGGGTCGGCCTGACCGAGGGTCTTTTGATCGTCGGCCCAGCGCACAATGCGGTTTTGCAGATAGTCCCGCTTCACGCTGGCGGCAATCCCCTCGGCATTCTGGCCTTCACAGGCTGGAAACTTCACGGTTTTTTCATCGGCGGCCTGCACCGTCAGGCTGGTACCCAGCAGCGCCAGCGCCATCACTACCCCTGTTTTGTTCATCACGATCTCCTGTATTGGCTCCCCAAAAGCATGGTCGAAAAATGTGACGATGCAAATAACCGCCTGTCAGTGCGGTGGATTTCCGCGAAGCAAGACAGACGCAAACGTTTTCGTTTATACTGCGCGCAACTTTTTCAGGGGGATTATTATGACTCGTTTAGGAACTGCGCTGCGCCCGGCAGCGACGCGCGTAATGTTGCTCGGCTCCGGTGAACTGGGCAAAGAGGTGGCCATCGAGTGCCAGCGTTTAGGGATTGAAGTCATTGCCGTTGATCGCTATGCCGATGCCCCGGCCATGCACGTTGCCCATCGCTCGCACGTGATTAATATGCTCGACGGCGATGCCCTGCGCGCGGTGATTGCCGCTGAAAAACCGCACTTCGTGGTGCCGGAGATCGAAGCCATCGCCACCGACACGCTGCTGGCACTGGAAGCCGAAGGCCAGCGCGTGGTGCCCTGCGCCCGTGCCGCAAAGCTGACCATGAACCGGGAAGGCATTCGCCGCCTGGCGGCGGAAGAGCTGGCTCTGCCGACCTCTAGCTACCGTTTTGCCGACAGCAAGGGCGATTTTTTGCAGGCAGTCGCCGGGATTGGCTACCCGTGCATCATTAAGCCGGTGATGAGTTCTTCCGGCAAAGGACAGAGCTTTGTGCGCAGTGCCGACCAGCTGGATCAGGCCTGGGAGTATGCCCAGCAGGGTGGCCGCGCCGGTGCCGGACGGGTGATCGTTGAGGGCGTGGTGCAGTTTGATTTTGAAATTACCCTGCTGACCGTCAGCGCCGTGGATGGCGTACACTTCTGCGATCCGATTGGTCACCGTCAGGAAGATGGCGACTACCGCGAGTCCTGGCAGCCGCAGCAGATGAGCGCCCTGGCGCGCGCACGCGCCGAAGAGATCGCCCGCAAAGTGGTGCTGGCGCTGGGCGGCCACGGTCTGTTTGGCGTTGAGCTGTTTGTTTGCGGCGACGAGGTGATCTTCAGCGAAGTCTCCCCGCGTCCGCACGATACCGGCATGGTGACGCTGATCTCTCAGGATCTCTCCGAGTTCGCCCTGCACGTTCGTGCCTTCCTCGGCCTGCCGGTGGGCGGAGTGCGTCAGTATGGCCCGGCGGCGTCGGCGGTGATCCTGCCCCAGCTGACCAGCCAGAACGTCACCTTTGATAATGTCGAAGCCGCGGTAGGCGCGGGCCTGCAGCTGCGTCTGTTCGGTAAACCTGAAATCGACGGTTCGCGTCGCTTAGGCGTGGCGCTGGCGACGGGTGATAACGTGGAAGCCGCAGTCGAGCGGGCGAAACAGGCCGCTGCCAGCGTGAAGGTCGCAGGATAAAAAAAACGGGCCTGATGGCCCGTTTTTTATGGCATTTGACGTATTTCGTAGGCCGGGTAAGGCGAAGCCGCCACCCGGCAAAAACGCGCACAATACCTGAAGCTTACTGCTGCGCGCCTTCGACCGCTTCGCGTGTCAGCTTAGTGATGCGATCCCAGTCGCCCGCTTCCAGCGCATCCGCCGGAACCAGCCAGGAACCACCGATGCACAGCACGCTTTTCAGCGCCAGGTAGTCACGGTAGTTCGCCGGGGAGATGCCGCCGGTCGGGCAGAAACGCACGTTGGCGAACGGGCCTGCGATAGCCTGCAGCGCTTTGGTGCCGCCGTTAGCTTCCGCCGGGAAGAATTTGAACTCTTTCAGACCGTAGTCCAGACCCAGCATCAGTTCAGACACGGTGCTGATACCCGGGATCAGAGGAATGGAGCCTTCAGTAGCGGCCTTCAGCAGCGGCTCGGTCAGACCCGGGCTGATGGCGAACTGCGCACCGGCTTCGGTGACTTCAGCCAGCTGCTGTGGGTTCAGCACGGTGCCCGCACCGATGATGGCTTCCGGCACCTCTTTGGCGATGGCGCGAATGGCATCCATTGCACAGGCGGTACGCAGGGTCACTTCCAGGACGCGAACGCCACCGGCAACCAGCGCTTTCGCCATCGGCACGGCGTGTTCCAGCTTATTAACCACGATCACCGGCACTACCGGGCCAGTTTTCAGGATTGCTTCTGCACTTGTCTTCCAGTTTTTCATCAGAGTTTTTCTCTCGCCAGATCGATAATTCTTGTCGTCTTAAAACGTAATACAGGTCGCGCCCTGCTCTGCGCCCGAGAGGTTCTCGCGCAGCGCACTGAACATTTCGCGCCCCGTCCCCACGCGCGATGCGCTCAGGTCAGGAATATGCGGCTTACGTGCGGCAAGGACCGCCTCATCCACCAGTAAGGTCAACTCGCCGGTCTGACCGTTAACGCGGATGATGTCGCCATCGTACACTTTTGCCAGCAATCCACCGTCGTAGGCTTCCGGGGTGACATGGATGGCAGAAGGCACTTTACCTGATGCGCCGGAGAGGCGTCCATCGGTTACTAACGCAATTTTGAAACAGCGGTCCAATAATACACCAAGTGGCGGCATTAGTTTATGTAATTCTGGCATGCCGTTCGCTTTTGGTCCCTGATGACGAACCACTACCACGCAGTCTTTATCCAGCAGACCAGCTTCGAAGGCGGGCAGCACGTCATGTTGGCTCTCGAATACTACCGCCGGGGCCTCAATAATCTGGTTTTCCACCGGCACCGCAGAGGTCTTCATCACTGCCCGACCCAGGTTTCCGGTCAGCACTTTGGTGCCGCCGTGGTGGGAAAACGGCTTGTCGAAGGTGGCGATCACGCTGTCATCCAACGAAGCCTGCGCCCCTTCACGCCAGTCCAGCTCGCCGTTGTTCAGCCATGGCTCCAGGGTGTAGCGCTGCAGGCCGAAACCGGCCACCGTGTTGACGTCCTCGTGCAGCAGGCCGCCCTTCATCAGTTCGCGCATGAGCACCGGTACGCCGCCCGCGGCCTGGAAGTGGTTAATGTCTGCCGGGCCGTTCGGATACAGACGGGTCATCAGCGGTACGACTTCGGAAAGCTCGGAGAAATCGTCCCAGTTGATCAGAATGCCCGCCGCACGCGCCATCGCCACCATGTGCATGGTGTGGTTGGTGGAGCCGCCGGTCGCCAGCAGAGCCACGATACCGTTGACCACCACCTTCTCGTCGACCATTTTACCGAGCGGCATCCACTCGTTACCGTTGCCGGTCAGACGGGTCACCTGACGCGCCGCGGCGGCGGTCAGGGCCTCGCGCAGCGGTGCATCCGGATGGACAAACGACGATCCCGGCAGCTGCATGCCCATAAATTCCACCACCATCTGGTTGGTGTTGGCGGTACCGTAGAACGTGCAGGTGCCCGGCGCGTGGTAGGACGCAGCCTCAGACTCCAGCAGCGCCATGCGATCCACTTTGCCTTCGGCATACAACTGGCGAATGCGCACTTTCTCTTTATTTGCCAGGCCGCTGGCCATCGGGCCTGACGGCACGAACAGCGCAGGAAGATGACCAAACGACAGCGCCGCCATCGCCAGCCCCGGGACAATTTTATCGCACACGCCGAGGTACAGCGCGCCGTCAAACATGTTGTGTGACAGCCCCACCGCCGCAGACATGGCAATCACTTCCCGGCTGAGCAGCGACAGTTCCATCCCGTCCTGGCCCTGGGTCACCCCGTCGCACATCGCAGGTACACCGCCCGCCACCTGCCCCACGGCATTGGCCTGGTGCAGCGCTTTACGAATGATGTCCGGGTAGGTCTCATACGGCTGGTGCGCCGAGAGCATGTCGTTATAGGAAGTGATGATGCCGATATTGTTACGCAGCATGCTTTTCAGCGAGGCTTTATCTTCTGGCTGGCAGGCAGCAAAGCCGTGCGCCAGGTTACCGCAGGCCAGCTGCGAACGATGGACCGTGTCGGACTTCGCCTGCTGAATGCGAGCGAGGTAGGCTGAGCGGGTCTTTTTCGAGCGCTCAACAATGCGTTGTGTTACCCGTAACAAAGTGGAATTCATAGAAGCTCCTGTCATTTATCTGTCCGCGCTCTGGAATTAACAAAGTGTTTAGCAGGCTATAACATCGCTGAAACGCTTGATTGCCGGAGCTCTGGGGCAAAATCGCTTCCGGCAGTGTAATAAAAAAAGCTCCGGGTGGAAATCCACACGGAGCTTAAATGATTAATTATTGTGCGCTGGCCTGAGCCAGATCATGTTACCGGTAAAATAACCCCTAAGGATTAGCGGTAAATTTACTCAAACTCGTTCCAGGAGCGGCCGTCACGGGTGATCATCGCCACAGAGGCGACCGGTCCCCAGGTACCCGCCTGATACGGTTTCGGTGCATCCTGATCCGCAGCCCAGGCTTCGGTGATGGAGTCGACCCATTTCCATGCCTCTTCCACTTCGTCACGACGCACAAACAGGGCCTGGATCCCACGCATGGTTTCCAGCAGCAGACGTTCATACGCATCCGCCAGATGGTTCTGGTTGAAGGTTTCGGAGTAGCTCAGATCCAGCTTGGTGGTCTGCAGGTTGTGTTTGTGATCGAGGCCTGGGACCTTGTTCAGCACCTGAATATCCACACCCTCGTCCGGCTGCAGACGGATGGTCAGTTTATTCTGCGGCAGCTCTTGCCAGGACTCTTTGAACAGGTTCAGCTCCGGGTTCTTGAAGTAGACAACCACTTCAGAGCATTTGGTCGGCAGACGTTTACCGGTACGCAGGTAGAACGGCACGCCCGCCCAGCGCCAGTTGTCGATATCCACGCGGATGGCGACGAAGGTTTCGGTGCTGCTGGTTTTATTTGCGCCCTCTTCTTCCAGATAGCCCGGCACTTTTTTACCCTGGGCGAAACCGGCGGTGTACTGACCGCGGACGGTTTTCTCACGCACGTTAGAGCGATCGATGCGGCGCAGGGACTTCAGCACTTTCACCTTCTCGTCACGAATGCTGTCTGCGGAGAGATCCGACGGCGGTGCCATGGCGATCATGCAGAGGATTTGCAGCAGGTGGTTCTGGATCATGTCGCGCATCTGACCGGCCTGGTCAAAGTAACCCCAGCGCCCTTCAATACCGACCTCTTCCGCCACGGTGATCTCCACGTGATCGATGGTGCGGTTATCCCAGTTATTGACGAACAGGGAGTTAGCGAAGCGCAGCGCCAGCAGGTTCAGTACCGTCTCTTTACCGAGGTAGTGGTCGATACGGTAGACCTGGCACTCTTCGAAGTACTCTCCGACCTGGTCGTTAATTTCGCGGGAGGTCGCCAGCGAGGTACCCAGCGGTTTTTCCATCACCACGCGCGCCGGTTTGGCGTTCAGTTTAGCTTCGCCCAACCCTTTGCAGATGGCTCCGAAGGTGCTGGGTGGCATGGCGAAGTAGTTAATGGTGACGCGATTTTTCTGATCGAGCATCGCGCCCAGATCGGCAAAGGCCGACGTGTCGTTCACGTCGAGGTTGCAGAAATCGAGGCGTCCACTCAGCGTATCCCACAAACTTTCATCGATCTTCTCCTTCATGAAAGTTTCCAGCGCTTCGCGCACGACTTTGGTATACGCGGCTTTATCCCAGTCGGCACGACCCACGCCCAGGATGCGCGTCTCCGGGTGGATTTGACCCGCTTTTTCCAGTTGATACAGGGAAGGCAGCAATTTCCGGCGTGCAAGATCGCCTTTCGCGCCGAAAATGACCAGGTCACATGCCTGGGCTGTTTGCGTTACCGCCATGTCATTCTCCTCAGTTGGATACCCTGGTGCTTTTGCCAGAATATCGTTGTAATTTTATTACATGCACTCTACTGCTTTTATGTCATTCCCGAAACCATTTGCGCTTATCCTCCCGTGCGATACGGCGATATTTCGCACCGGGATCGGCGGCTCGGGGATCGTGACGATGAAACGGGTGAAATTTTGCGCTGTCAGGCCGTTGCTAAAATCCGACAGCGATCAAGTAATGAAAAAAAACAACAACATTTTTTTCGGGGTTTGCCCTTTTCGGCAAATCACAGGCGTATATTCTTGCTAATTCGAATCGCAATTTCACCCCTTAATGAAATCGTTTCCACCGATGAGCGCCGTGTTAAAAATGAACATGCTGGAAAAAATCCAGTTTCAACTGGAACACCTTAGCAAATCCGAGCGAAAAGTGGCTGAAGTAATTCTCGCCGCCCCCGCTCAGGCCATTCATTCCAGCATCGCCACGCTTGCCCAGGAGTCGGGGGTCAGCGAACCGACCGTCAACCGCTTCTGCCGCAGCATGGAGACGCGTGGCTATCCCGATTTTAAACTGCATCTGGCGCAAAGTCTGGCTAACGGCACACCCTATGTAAACCGCAATGTCGATGAAGACGACAGCGTGGAAGCCTACACCGGTAAAATTTTCGAATCGGCGATGGCGACGCTGGACCAGGTCCGGCAGTCGCTGGATATGGGTTCCGTTAACCGGGCAGTCGATCTGCTGACTCAAGCCAAGAAGATCGCCTTCTTTGGTCTCGGTTCATCCGCCGCCGTCGCGCACGATGCGATGAATAAGTTTTTCCGTTTTAATGTCCCGGTTATCTATTCCGACGACATCGTGCTGCAACGCATGAGTTGTATGAATTGTAACGAAGATGACGTGGTGGTTCTGATATCGCATACTGGTCGTACCAAAAGCCTGGTGGAACTGGCTCAGCTGGCGCGTGAAAACGATGCCATGGTGATTGCCCTTACCACCACCGGTACGCCGCTGGCGCGGGAAGCGACGCTGGCGATCACCCTCGACGTGCCAGAAGATACCGATATCTACATGCCGATGGTGTCGCGTCTGGCGCAGCTGACCGTCATCGACGTGCTGGCTACCGGCTTTACCCTGCGCCGCGGGGCGAAATTCAGAGATAACTTGAAGCGGGTCAAAGAAGCGCTCAAGGAATCGCGTTTTGATAAAGAGTTGTTCATTAAGGGTGAAGTTCCCTGATCGTCACTTATAAAGTTGTTACTTTTTTCGGCGTTCGGTAAGTTTCCTGTTGGTATTACGGCGGACAACGTGCCGAATCATCGTTCACGCAACACCAGGTTGTTTCAGACAACGGAGTATTACATGTCCAGAAGGCTTCGCAGAACCAAGATCGTTACCACTTTAGGCCCGGCTACTGACCGCGATAATAACCTCGAGAAAATCATCGCTGCAGGTGCCAACGTGGTACGTATGAACTTCTCTCACGGAACACCGGAAGATCATAAATTACGTGCGGATAAGGTCCGTGAGATCGCGGCAAAACTGGGACGTCATGTAGCTATCCTCGGCGACCTGCAGGGTCCAAAAATCCGTGTATCCACCTTTAAGGAAGGCAAAGTTTTCCTCAATATCGGTGACAAATTCCTGCTTGATGCCAACCTGAGCAAAGGCGAAGGTGACAAAGAGAAAGTCGGCATCGACTACAAAGGCCTGCCTGCTGACGTCGTGCCGGGCGATATCCTGCTGCTTGACGACGGCCGCGTTCAGCTGAAAGTGCTGGAAGTTCAGGGCATGAAGGTGTTCACCGAAGTAACCGTTGGCGGCCCGCTCTCCAACAATAAAGGCATTAACAAGCTGGGCGGCGGTCTTTCTGCTGAAGCCCTGACCGAAAAAGACAAAGCCGACATCCACACCGCGGCCGAAATTGGCGTTGACTACCTGGCCGTCTCCTTCCCGCGCTGCGGCGAAGATCTGAACTATGCCCGCCGTCTGGCGCGCGACGCAGGTTGCGATGCCAAAATCGTTGCCAAAGTGGAACGTGCTGAAGCGGTCTGCAGCCAGGACGCGATGGATGACATTATCCTCGCCTCTGACGTAGTGATGGTGGCCCGCGGTGATCTGGGCGTTGAGATTGGCGACCCGGAACTGGTGGGGATCCAGAAGGCGCTGATCCGCCGTGCCCGTCAGCTTAACCGTTCCGTGATCACCGCGACCCAGATGATGGAGTCGATGATCACCAACCCAATGCCGACCCGTGCGGAAGTAATGGACGTGGCAAACGCCGTGCTCGACGGTACCGATGCGGTGATGCTGTCAGCCGAAACCGCAGCCGGCCAGTATCCGGCGGAAACCGTGGCCGCGATGGCGCGCGTCTGCCTGGGCGCAGAGAAGATCCCAAGCATCAACGTCTCCAAGCACCGTCTGGACATCCAGTTCGACAACGTGGAAGAAGCCATTGCGATGTCCGCGATGTACGCGGCTAACCACCTGAAAGGCGTGACCGCGATCATCACCATGACCGAATCCGGCCGCACCGCGCTGATGACCTCACGTATCAGCTCCGGTCTGCCAATCTTCGCCATGTCCCGTCATGAGCGCACCCTGAACCTGACCGCGCTGTATCGCGGCGTGACGCCGGTGTTCTTCGACAGCAACAGCGACGGCGTGGCCGCGGCGAACGACGCCGTGAACCTGCTGCGCGACAAAGGCTATCTGGTCTCGGGTGATATCGTCATCGTGACCCAGGGCGATGTGATGAGCACCATCGGTTCCACCAACACCACCCGCGTGATGACCGTCGAATAAGTCGACTGTTTTGCCGGGTGGCGCTGCGCTACCCGGCCTACAGGTTCGTAGGCCCGTGCAAGCGAAGCGCCGCCGGGCAAAAAAATCCCCCGAAGCCGGGGG
Source organism: Leclercia sp. AS011 (assembly GCF_037152535.1). Taxonomy (NCBI): domain Bacteria; kingdom Pseudomonadati; phylum Pseudomonadota; class Gammaproteobacteria; order Enterobacterales; family Enterobacteriaceae; genus Leclercia; species Leclercia sp. AS011. The sequence goes on along the minus strand of NZ_JBBCMA010000001.1, from coordinate 651,467 downwards.
ATTTTTTATTTCTTCGGATAGAGCTCTTTGCGCTTGTAGGGCTCTTTCTCGCCCGGCTTGCGCGTCTTCAGCAGCTTCAGGATCCAGGTATACTGCTCCGCATGCGGCCCCACCAGAATCTCCACCTCTTCGTTCATCCGGCGCGCAATGGTGTTGTCGTCGGCGGTGAGCAGATCGTCCATCGGCGGACGCACTTCAATGGTCAGGCGATGGGTTTTGCCATCGTAAATCGGGAACAGCGGGATCACCCGCGCCTGGCAGACCTTCATCAACCGGCCAATGGCGGGCAGCGTCGCCTTATAGGTAGCGAAGAAGTCGACAAACTCGCTATGTTCCGGCCCGTGATCCTGGTCAGGCAGATAGTAGCCCCAGTAGCCCTGGCGTACGGACTTGATAAAAGGTTTGATGCCGTCGTTACGGGCATGCAGGCGGCCCCCAAAGCGACGACGCACCGTATTCCACACATAATCGAAAATCTTGTTCCCCTGGTTGTGGAACATTGCCGCCATTTTTTGGCCCTGCGACGCCATCAGCATCGCCGGAATATCCACGCCCCAGCCGTGCGGTACCAGGAAGATCACCTTTTCGTCGTTGCGACGCATCTCCTCAATGATCTCCAGCCCTTTCCAGTCAACGCGGCCGACGATCTTTTCCGGCCCGCGTAACGCCAGCTCGCCCATCATCGCCATTGCCTGCGGCGCGGTGGTAAACATCTCATCAATGATCGCCTCACGCTCCGCTTCGCTCTTCTCCGGGAAGCAGTAGAAGAGGTTTATCTGCGCGCGACGGCGTGCGCTTTTACCCAGCTTGCCCGCCAGACGGCCCACTTTACCAAGCAGCGGGTCGCGCACGGACACCGGAAGCATCGCAATACCTGCAAAGGCATACACACCCAGCCAGGCGCCCCAGAAGCGCGGATGACGAAAGGATTTCTCAAATTCCGGAATGTATTCACTGTTGTTTTTTTGGGTTTCCATGCTTTTTCCAGGGCGGGTGATGCTTTAAAGAGTAATGCGTTAGTTTAGCGAGGCCATGCGCAAGGCACAAAAGAAAAAGCCGATGCAGTTATGCATCGGCTTTTATTGCTGCAGGATTAATCAATACTGAGCTGCGGAATAACCTCTTTGACCTGCGCCAGGTAGTCGCTGCGGTCTTTGCCGGTCAGCCCTTCGGTACGCGGCAGCTTCGCCGTTAACGGGTTGACCGCCTGCTGGTTGATCCACACTTCATAGTGCAGGTGTGGGCCGGTAGAACGACCGGTGTTGCCCGACAGCGCAATGCGATCGCCACGCTTCACCTTCTGACCCGGCTTCACCAGCAGCTTACGCAGGTGCATATAGCGGGTGGTGTAGGTACGCCCGTGACGCACGGCCACGTAATAACCCGCCGCACCGCTGCGTTTTGCCATGACCACTTCGCCATCACCGACCGCCAGAACAGGTGTCCCCTGCGGCATGGCAAAGTCCACACCGCGGTGCGGGGCCACGCGGCCGGTGACCGGGTTCAGACGGCGCGGGTTAAAGTTCGAGGAGACGCGGAACTGCTTCGAGGTCGGGAAGCGCAGGAAGCCTTTCGCCAGCCCGGTACCGTTGCGATCGTAGAATTTGCCGTCTTCGGCGCGGATCGCGTAGTAATCTTTCCCGTCCGAGCGTAAACGTACCCCAAGCAGCTGGCTCTGCTCACGCTTGCCGTCCAGCATTTCGCGGGACATCAGCACCGCGTAAGTATCGCCTTTTTTCAATTTACGTAAGTCGATCTGCCACTGCATGGCTTTGATCACCGAACTGATTTCACCGCTGGTCAGCCCCGCATCACGCGCGCTGGCCACGAAACTGCCGCCGCTCAGGGTGCCCTTGATGGCGCTGTTAACCCAGTCGCCCTGCTGCATTTCGCTGGTCATCTTGAAACCGTTTTCAACACGATCGTAGGTGCGGGTTTCACGACGGGAGACTTCCCAGGTCAGGCGCTGTAAATCGCCGTTATCGGTCAGGGTCCAGGAGAGCTGTTGACCAATTTTCAGGTTACGCAGGTCTTTATCGGCTGCGGCAAGCTGGCTGATCTCGCCCATTTCAATGCCGTACTGATTCAGAACGCTGCTTAACGTATCGCCGGTAGAGACGACATATTCATGTACGCCCACCTCGGCTTCGGTTTTATCGTCAAGCTCATCCTGGGGAATGGCTTCTTCTTCCTGCGGGGCCTGATCGATAGGTTCGCTGGCTTCAGGTAACAGCGAGCGAATTTCACTCTTTTCCAGCTCGATGGTTTTAATAACAGGGGCAGAATTTGGGTGGTAAACATAGGGCCGCCAGACGGCGACCGCTAAGGTGAGAACAGTAAGCGACCCCAGCATGACGCGGTGGGGCCGGGGCAAATTATTAAATGCCAGGGCGACAGAGCGGGCTATCTGTTGCACGTATTCACTTCCTCGTTAATCTCCTTTCAGGCAGCTCGCATACTGGTTCGCCAGTTGGCTGAGGAACTGCGAATAGCTCGCTTTGCTCAACTGGATAGAGGTTCCCAGTGGGTCAAGGGTGCCCATACGCACGGACGTACCCCTTGCCACGGCTTCAACGACCGCTGGCCTGAACTGTGGCTCAGCAAAAACGCAGGACGCTTTCTGCTCAACCAACTGTGTTCTGATTTCATGTAAACGCTGCGCACCGGGTTGAATTTCTGGATTGACGGTGAAGTGGCCAAGCGGCGTGAGACCGTAGTGTTTTTCATAGTAGCCGTAGGCGTCATGAAAAACGAAATATCCTTTACCTTTCAGTGGTGCGAGCTCGGTACCCACCTGCTTATCGGTTGCGGCAAGTTGTGCCTCAAAATCCTTCAGGTTGGCGTCAAGTTTGGCTCGACTTTGCGGCATAAGTTCCACTAATTTTTCATGGATTGCAACCGCCGAAAGGCGCGCTATCTCAGGGGAAAGCCAAAGGTGCATGTTGTACTCACCGTGATGGTGATGCTCGTCACCTTTTTCCCCTTCAGCACTCCCGTGATCGTGGTCATGATCGTCATCATCAGACCCTTTCATGAGAAGCGGTTTCACACCCGGAAGATTAGCGATGCTTACCTGTTTTGCTTCCGGCAGCTGATTTGCCGACTTTTGCATGAAAGCTTCCATCTCCGGACCAATCCATACGACTAAGTCCGCGTTTTGTAAGCGTTTTACATCCGAAGGACGCAGGGAATAGTCGTGTTCAGAGGCACCATCAGGCAATAATACCTGCGTTTCTGTTACCCCATCTGCGATAGCGGAAGCGATAAAACCGAGCGGCTTAAGCGAAGCGACAACGGCGGCGTTAACATCTTGTGCTGTTGAACCCCAAAGGGCAGCGGATAATGCTGCGAAAAGAAGCGTATTTTTCTGTAACATAATGCGACTATTCATCGTAATGAGTGGGCGGAATGTGATATTATAACATTCGATGACTTCTGCAAGCATAAAATTGACATGACGAATCTGGTATCTCTCGAAAACATTTCGGTTTCATTTGGTCAGCGCCGCGTCCTCTCTGACGTTTCGCTGGATTTGAAACCCGGTAAAATTCTGACGCTGCTTGGTCCTAATGGCGCGGGTAAATCGACGCTGGTGCGCGTGGTGCTGGGCCTGGTAGCACCCGACAGCGGCCTTATCAAGCGTGACCGACAGCTGCGCATCGGCTATGTACCGCAGAAGCTGCATCTTGACGCCACCCTGCCGCTGACGGTCAGCCGTTTTCTGCGTCTGCGTCCCGCCACGCGTAAAGAGGACATTCTGCCCGCGCTCAAGCGGGTGCAGGCCGGGCATCTGATCGACGCGCCTCTGCAAAAACTCTCCGGCGGTGAGACCCAGCGCGTGCTCCTTGCCCGCGCCCTGCTCAACAGGCCGCAGCTGCTGGTGCTCGATGAGCCGACCCAGGGAGTGGACGTCAACGGACAAGTGGCGCTGTACGACCTGATCGACCAGCTGCGTAAAGAGCTGGACTGCGCCGTGCTGATGGTATCCCACGACCTGCATCTGGTGATGGCCAAAACGGACGAAGTGCTCTGTCTGAACCACCACATCTGCTGCTCTGGCACGCCGGAAGTGGTCTCCATGCACCCTGAGTTTATCTCGATGTTTGGCCCGCGCGGTGCCGAACAGCTGGGCATTTATCGCCACCATCACAACCATCGCCATGATTTGCAGGGACGCATTGTCCTGCGCCGGGGAAACGGTAACTCATGATTGAATTATTATTGCCCGGCTGGCTGGCCGGGATGATGCTTGCCTGCGCGGCGGGTCCACTGGGCTCGTTTGTCGTCTGGCGTCGGATGTCCTATTTTGGCGATACCCTCGCCCACGCTTCCCTGCTGGGGGTGGCGTTTGGTTTGCTGCTGGATGTGAATCCGTTCTACGCAGTGATTGCGGTAACGCTGCTGCTGGCGGCCGGTCTGGTGTGGCTGGAAAAACGCCCGCACCTGGCGGTGGATACGCTGCTCGGGATTATGGCCCACAGCGCCCTGTCGCTGGGTCTGGTGGTGGTCAGCCTGATGTCTAACATCCGTGTGGATCTGATGGCCTATCTGTTTGGCGACCTGCTGGCGGTGACGCCGGACGATCTGATCGCCATCGCCATCGGGGTGGTGATCGTGCTGGCTGTCCTGCTGTGGCAGTGGCGTAACCTGCTGGCGATGACCATCAGCCCGGATTTAGCCTTTGTGGATGGGGTGAAGCTGCAGCGTGTCAAACTGCTGCTGATGCTGGTGACCGCGCTGACCATTGGCGTGGCGATGAAGTTTGTTGGGGCGCTGATTATTACGTCGCTGTTAATCATACCCGCCGCCACCGCGCGTCGTTTTGCCCGCACGCCGGAGCAGATGGCCAGCGTTGCCGTGGGGGTCGGGATGATTGCCGTGACCGGCGGGTTAACCTTCTCGGCGTTTTATGACACCCCTGCCGGACCGTCGGTGGTGCTGTGTGCAGCAGCGCTGTTTATCTTCAGCATGATGAAAAAGCCTGCCAGCTGAGCCGCTCCCCGGTGGCGCTGTGCTTACCGGGGCTACAAAAACCTGTAGGCCGGATAAGGCGTAGACGCCATCCGGCAATTTCCGCAGAAGTTAAGGCATCTCCGGTGGCGTAATGCCAAAGTGATCCCAGGCGCGCACCGTCGCCATGCGCCCGCGTGGCGTACGCTGCAAAAAGCCCTGCTGGATCAGGTACGGCTCCAGCACATCCTCAATGGTCTCACGCTCTTCACCAATCGCCGCCGCCAGGTTATCCAACCCGACCGGCCCACCAAAGAACTTGTCCAGTACCGCCAGCAGCAGCTTGCGGTCCATATAGTCAAACCCTTCGGCATCTACATTCAGCATGTCCAGCGCCTGCGCGGCGATCTCATGGGAAATAGAGCCGTCGTGCTTCACCTCGGCGAAATCTCGCACGCGACGCAGCAGGCGGTTGGCGATACGCGGCGTACCGCGGGAACGCTTCGCCACTTCAAAGGCCCCCTCTTCGCTCATCTCCAGCCCCATGTAACGTGCGCTGCGGCTGACAATGTGCTGCAGATCGGGCACCTGATAAAACTCCAGGCGCTGCACAATGCCGAAACGGTCGCGCAGCGGCGAGGTTAAGGAGCCCGCGCGGGTGGTGGCACCAATGAGGGTGAACGGCGGCAGATCGATTTTAATCGAACGCGCTGCCGGGCCTTCGCCGATCATGATATCCAGCTGGTAGTCTTCCATTGCCGGATAGAGCACCTCTTCCACCACCGGAGAGAGGCGGTGGATCTCATCGATAAAGAGGACATCGTGGGGTTCGAGGTTGGTCAGCATCGCCGCCAGATCGCCCGCCTTCTCCAGCACCGGGCCGGAGGTGGTGCGCAGATTGACGCCCATCTCGTTGGCAACGATATTGGCAAGCGTGGTTTTCCCGAGGCCTGGCGGGCCAAAAATCAGCAGGTGATCGAGGGCATCGCCGCGGAGTTTTGCCGCCTGGATAAAGATCTCCATCTGCGAGCGCACCTGCGGCTGGCCAATATACTCATCCAGCAGCTTCGGGCGGATCGCACGGTCCACCAGATCTTCTGTCTGAACGCTGCCTGCCGAGACCAGACGGTCTGCTTCAATCATCCTTTACCTCACAATGCAGCGCGCAGCGCTTCACGAATCAGGGTTTCACTGGTAGCGTCCGGTTTAGCAATTTTGCTGACCATACGGCTCGCTTCCTGAGGTTTATAGCCCAGCGCCACCAGCGCGGCAACCGCTTCCTGTTCCGCATCATCGGCGGTCGGGCCGGCAGGCGAGGTCAGCACCAGATCGGCCGCCGGGGTAAACAGATCGCCATGCAGCCCTTTAAAGCGGTCTTTCATCTCGACAATCAGACGCTCGGCCGTTTTCTTGCCGATGCCCGGGAGTTTAATCAGGGCGGCGGGATCTTCGCGCTCAACGGCGTTCACAAACTGCGGAGCCGACATCCCGGAGAGGATCGCCAGCGCCAGCTTTGGCCCCACGCCGTTGGTTTTGATCAGCTCTTTAAACAGCGTACGCTCCTGCTTGTTGTTAAAGCCAAACAGCAGCTGGGCATCTTCGCGCACCACAAAGTGGGTGAAGACAATCGCCTCTTTGCCCGCGTCCGGCAATTCATAGAAGCAGGTCATTGGCATATGCACTTCGTAGCCCACGCCTCCGGCCTCAAGCAGCACTATCGGGGGTTGTTTTTCTAGGATGATGCCTCTGAGTCTGCCTATCACGTGACGCTCCTGCGTTAAGGGCTAAAAGTTACCGCTGCCATAATAAAAAAAGGCTGGATAAACATCCAGCCTGATTTCACATTTAGCGCAATCGACCGCGCGCCAGATTGAGCCGCGATTCACTTATCTGCATCGCGTTCTGGCTGACGTGGCAGTGGGTAATGGCGATCGCCAGGGCATCGGCGGCATCCGCCTGCGGATTGGCGGGCAGTTTTAACAGGGTCCGCACCATGTGCTGCACCTGGGTTTTATCTGCCCCACCGTTCCCCACCACGGTTTGCTTGACCTGCCGCGCGGCGTATTCAAACACCGGCAGATCCTGGTTCACCGCCGCGACAATCGCCACGCCGCGTGCCTGACCGAGCTTCAGCGCCGAGTCGGCATTTTTCGCCATAAACACCTGTTCGATGGCGAAATAGTCCGGCTGGAACTGGGTAATGATCTCCGTCACGCCTGCGTAGATGAGCTTCAGACGCGACGGCAGATCGTCCACTTTGGTACGGATACACCCGCTGCCAAGATAGGTCAACTGACGCCCGACCTGGCGAATAACGCCATAACCGGTGATGCGTGAGCCCGGGTCGATACCGAGAATAATCGCCATCACGCCGCTCCGGCTGTCGGTTTAAGCTCGGCCATTACAGCGTCGCCGCAACCTCGTCGGAGATTTCGCCGTTGTGGTAAACTTCCTGCACATCGTCGCAATCTTCCAGCATGTCGATCAGACGCAGCAGTTTTGGTGCGGTTTCCGCATCCATGTCCGCTTTGGTGGACGGGATCATGGTGACTTCAGCCGCGTCAGCTTTCAGACCCGCCGCTTCCAGCGCATCACGTACCGCGCCCATCTCTTCCCATGCGGTATAGACGTCAATCGCGCCATCGTCATAGGTCACAACGTCTTCAGCACCCGCTTCCAGGGCCGCTTCCATGATCACGTCTTCGTCGCCTTTCTCGAAGGAGATCACCCCTTTTTTGCTGAACAGGTAGGCCACGGAACCGTCGGTACCCAGGTTGCCACCGGTTTTGGTGAAAGCGTGACGCACTTCGGCAACGGTACGGTTACGGTTGTCGGACAGGCATTCAATCATTACCGCCGTGCCGCCTGGACCGTAACCTTCATAAATGATGGTTTCCATGTTGGTGTCATCGTCGCCGCCTACGCCACGGGCGATAGCACGGTTCAGGGTGTCACGCGTCATGTTGTTGCTCAGCGCTTTATCGATCGCCGCACGCAGACGTGGGTTGGAGCCGGCATCGCCGCCGCCCAGACGGGCTGCGGTGACCAGTTCACGAATGATTTTGGTAAAGATCTTACCGCGTTTGGCATCCTGTGCCGCTTTGCGGTGTTTGGTGTTGGCCCACTTACTATGACCTGCCATAAAAAGTTCTCCAAAAAGCGCGCCCTCTCAGGCGGCGTTAATTACAAATTCTTCAATCGCCTGCCGGTTGCTCCACGACTTGGTTAAGGCTGCGGCGTCGGCCGCGTTAACCCAGCGGTAGGTCAGGTGTTCGGTGAACACGATCTCCCGCTCGTGAGGAAGCGCAAGGCAGAACCAGGATTCCGTATTGCGTTCAGTCCCCGGCGCATAGCGATGACGTAAATGGCTAAAAATTTCAAAATCCACCGTGCGCTGACAGTCCTTCAGGGTCAGTTGCTCGCGAGCAACGTCAATGGCGACCTCTTCCTTTACTTCGCGCGCGGCGGCCTGCAGCGCGGTTTCACCCTCTTCCAGGCTGCCGGTTACCGACTGCCAGAACGCGGGATCGTCGCGCCGCTGCAACATCAGCACCCGCTTCGTGTCCTGGGCATAAATGATAACTAAGACAGAAACGGGAAGCTTATATGTCATATCAGTTTTTCTCTTCCTTTTTCACCACTTCGATACCCAGCTCGCTCAGGGAGGTTGGGTTAGCAAAGCTTGGCGCTTCGGTCATCAGACAGGCAGCGGCGGTGGTTTTCGGGAATGCGATAACGTCACGAATGTTGTCGGTACCGGTCAGCAGCATGGTCAGGCGATCCAGACCAAAGGCCAGGCCCGCGTGCGGAGGCGTACCGTACTTCAGGGCGTCGAGCAGGAAGCCGAACTTCTCGCGCTGTTCCTGTTCGTTGATGCCCAGAATGCCGAACACGGTCTGCTGCATTTCACCGCTGTAGATACGCACGGAACCGCCGCCCACTTCGTAGCCGTTGATGACCATATCGTAGGCGTTAGCCACTGCCTCTTCCGGTGCCGCTTTCAGCTCTGCCGCGCTCATGTCTTTCGGCGAGGTGAACGGGTGGTGCATCGCGGTCAGACCGCCTTCGCCGTCGTCTTCGAACATTGGGAAGTCGATGACCCACAGCGGCGCCCATTTGGCTTCGTCAGTCAGGTTCAGATCTTTACCCAGCTTCAGACGCAGCGCGCCCATGGCATCGGCAACCACTTTCTTGTTGTCCGCGCCGAAGAAGATCATGTCCCCGTCCTGGGCTTCAGTGCGCGCCAGAATGGATTCAACGATCTCAGCGTTGAGGAATTTGGCCACCGGGCTGGTGATGCCTTCGATACCCTTCGCACGCTCGGTGACTTTGATGTAAGCCAGACCTTTCGCGCCATAAATCTTGATGAAGTTGCCGTAGTCGTCGATCTGCTTACGGCTCAGAGACGCGCCACCCGGTACGCGCAGGGCAGCCACGCGGCCTTTAGGATCGTTCGCCGGGCCGGAGAAGACGGCGAACTCAACGCCTTTCACCAGGTCCGCAACGTCCACCAGCTCCATCGGGTTACGCAGGTCTGGTTTGTCGGAGCCGTAGCGACGTTCCGCTTCGGCGAAGGTCATGATCGGGAAGTCGCCCAGATCCACACCCTTCACGTCCTGCCACAGGCTGCGCACCAGCGCTTCCATCACTTCACGCACCTGTTCGGCGGTCATGAAGGAGGTCTCGACGTCGATCTGGGTAAATTCAGGCTGACGGTCAGCACGCAGATCTTCGTCGCGGAAGCATTTAACAATCTGGTAGTAACGGTCAAAGCCGGACATCATCAGCAGCTGTTTGAACAGCTGAGGAGACTGTGGCAGCGCGTAGAATTTGCCTTTATGAACGCGGGATGGCACGAGGTAGTCACGCGCGCCTTCCGGGGTCGCTTTGGTCAGCATCGGGGTTTCGATATCGAGGAAACCGTGATCGTCCATAAAGCGGCGCACCAGGCTGGTGATTTTCGCACGGGTCTTCAGGCGGTCGGCCATCTCCGGACGACGCAGGTCGAGGTAGCGATATTTCAGACGCGCTTCTTCGGTATTGACGTGGTTGAAATCCAGCGGCAGTGATTCTGAACGGTTAATGATGATCAGATCGGTTGCCAGCACTTCGATCTCGCCGGTCGCCATGTCGCTGTTGATGTTCTTTTCGTCACGCGCACGCACGGTGCCGGTCACCTGGATGCAGAACTCATTACGCAGCTCAGAGGCCAGCTTTAACGCGTCGGCACGATCCGGATCGAAAAATACCTGCACGATGCCTTCGCGGTCGCGCATATCGATAAAGATTAAGCTGCCAAGATCACGACGACGGTTGACCCAACCACACAGGGTCACCTGCTGTCCGACGTGGGACTGACGCAGCTGCCCGCAATATTCTGTACGCATGAGATATCCCTTAACTTAGCCGCAGGCTACAAGGTCGCAGCTTTCTGTATGTCAAACTGGATGAAAAAAGGCGGCTATTATACTGGAAATTCCGCCAGACGATAAGAGAGAAGCGCGCCAGACGCGCGATTGCTGCTCGCATCCTGCATATTCTCACAAAAATTAACAAAAATATCAGACCTGGAACATGCTGGCTCAGCGTAAGGTATTCATGACACTAACTCTTTAACAGGAAAAACCATGTTCACACTCGACGCCTCCCGTACCGCCCTCGTAGTCATTGATTTACAGGAAGGGATCCTGCCCTTCGCCGGTGGCCCACATTCGGCGCAGGATGTTGTCAGCCGCAGCGCGCGCCTGGCGGAAAAATGCCGCGAAAGTGGCTCGCCGGTGGTGCTGGTGCGCGTGGGCTGGTCTGCAGACTTTGCCGAGGCGCTGAAGCAGCCTGTCGATGCCCAGGGCGCGGCCCATGCCCTGCCGGACAACTGGTGGACCTATCCCGCGGCCCTCGGCAAGCGCGACAGCGATATCGAAGTGACCAAACGCCAGTGGGGCGCCTTCTACGGCACCGACCTGGAGCTGCAGCTGCGCCGCCGCGGCATTGAGACTATTATTCTGTGTGGGATCGCCACCAATATTGGCGTGGAATCCACCGCGCGCAACGCCTGGGAGCTGGGCTTTAATCTGGTGATCGCCGAAGATGCCTGCAGCACGGCCACCGCCGAACAGCATCAGTCCAGCGTGACGCATATCTTCCCGCGCATCAGCCGGGTGCGCAGCACCGACGAGATTATTAACGCACTATGATCTATCTGGGTTTACCCCAATGGTCGCACCCGAAATGGGTGCGGCTGGGCATTACAGGCCTTGAAGAGTACGCCCGCCACTTCAACTGCGTGGAGGGCAACACCACGCTGTACGCGCTGCCCAAGGCCGACGTGGTGGCGCGCTGGCGGGAGCAGACCAGCGACGACTTTCGCTTCTGCTTTAAATTTCCGGCCACCATTTCCCATCAGGCCGCGCTGCGCAACTGCGACGATCTCACCGAAGAGTTTTTCACCCGGCTGTCTCCGCTGGCCAACCGTATCGGCCAGTACTGGGTTCAACTCCCTGCCACCTTTGGTCCCCGGGATCTGCCTGCGCTGTGGCAGTTTCTGGACGCCCTGCCGCGGGAATTCACCTACGGCGTTGAGGTCCGTCATCCTGAGTTCTTTATGAAAGGCGAGGCGGAGAAAGCGCTCAACCGCGGCCTGCACGAGCGCGGGGTCAATCGCACTATTCTCGACAGCCGTCCGGTGCACGCCGCGGTGCCGCACAACGAGGCCATCATCGACGCCCAGCGCAAAAAACCGAAGGTGCCGGTGCATGCGGTGATGACCGCCAGCAACCCGATGGTGCGTTTTATCGGCAGCGACAATATGCCGCAAAACCAGGCGCTGTTTGCCGTCTGGCTGCAAACCCTGGCGAAGTGGGAACAGACCGGGACCCCGTACCTTTTTTTACATACCCCCGATATTGCGCAGGCCCCTGAACTGGTCGATGCTCTCTGGCAAGCCTTGCGGGACGTGGCGCCGTCCATTGGCGACGCTCCCAACATTCCGCAGCAATCTTCTCTTTTCTGATCCCAGCCCCTATCATATGAAATGCCATCTGCCAAAAAACAGGGAGTTTGTATGGTCTGCGCGCTGTATGCGGTGCTGGGTGCGTTACTGTTAATTAAGTTTTCGTTCGATGTTGCGCGCCTGCGGTTGTTGTACCGCGTCTCTTATGGCGACGGTGGGTTTTCAGAACTGCAAACGGCGATCCGCATTCACGGTAATGCGGTGGAATATATTCCGACGGCCCTGATCCTGCTGTTGTTTATGGAAATGAACGGTGCTGAGACCTGGATGGTGCATGTCTGCGGCCTGCTGCTGATTCTTGGGCGCCTGATGCACTACTATGGCCTGCATCAGCGCCTGTTCCGCTGGCGTCGCTCCGGTATGAGCGCCACCTGGTGTTCACTTGTGCTAATGGTGCTGGCTAACCTGTGGTATATGCCGTGGGAGTTGGTTTTCTCATTGCATTAGCGCACAATACGCCCCTTTATTTTTCCCGGATTTTTACGTTATGTCAGATCGCGACACGCTTTTTTCTGCGCCTATCGCCAGTCTGGGCGACTGGACCTTCGATGAACGGGTAGCTGAAGTCTTCCCGGATATGATCCAGCGCTCGGTTCCCGGCTACTCCAATATCATCTCCATGATCGGCATGCTGGCGGAACGTTTTGTTCAGCCCAACACGCAGGTCTACGATCTGGGATGTTCACTGGGCGCGGCCACGCTGTCGGTTCGTCGTAACATCAAGCACGACGGCTGCCACATCATCGCCGTCGACAACTCCCCGGCCATGGTTGAACGCTGCCGCCGCCATATTGACGCCTGGAAAGCGCCTACGCCGGTTGAGGTGGTCGAAGGGGATATTCGTCATATCGAGATTAAAAACGCCTCGATGGTGGTGCTGAATTTCACCCTGCAATTCCTCGAGCCCGACGATCGTCAGCTGCTGCTGGACAAAATTTATCAGGGGCTGAACCCGGGCGGCGCGCTGGTGCTGTCGGAGAAGTTCAGCTTCGAAGATGCCACCGTCGGCGAGCTGCTGTTCAACATGCATCACGATTTCAAACGTGCCAACGGCTATAGCGAGCTGGAGATCAGCCAGAAGCGCAGCATGCTGGAGAACGTCATGCTGACCGACTCGGTTGAAGCCCACAAGGCCCGTCTGCACAAAGCCGGATTCGAGCACAGCGAGCTGTGGTTCCAGTGCTTTAATTTTGGCTCTCTGGTGGCGCTTAAAGGCGGTAACGCATGATCGATTTCGGTAACTTTTATCAGCTGATTGCTAAAAATCACCTGGCGCACTGGCTGGAGACCCTGCCGGCGCAGATCGCCGCCTGGCAGCGCGAGTCCCTGCACGGCCAGTTTAAGCAGTGGAGCAATGCGGTGGAGTTTCTGCCGGAGATGACCCCGTACAAACTGGATCTGCTGCACAGCGTCACCGCCGAAAGCGAAGCGCCGCTGAGCGAAGGCCAGTTGGTGCGTATCGACAAGCTGATGCGCAATCTGATGCCGTGGCGTAAAGGGCCGTTCTCCCTGTACGGCATCAATATCGATACCGAATGGCATTCGGACTGGAAATGGGATCGCGTGTTACCGCACCTGTCCGATTTAACCGGACGCACCATTCTGGATGTCGGCTGCGGCAGCGGGTATCACCTGTGGCGCATGATCGGCGCCGGTGCCCATCTGGCGGTGGGCATTGATCCAATGCAGCTGTTCCTGTGTCAATTCGAAGCCGTGCGTAAACTGCTGGGTAACGACCAGCGCGCGCACCTGCTGCCGCTGGGCATTGAGCAGCTTCCGGCGCTGGCCGCCTTTGATACCGTCTTCTCGATGGGGGTGCTCTATCACCGTCGTTCTCCGCTGGAACACCTCTGGCAGTTGAAAGATCAGCTGGTCAGCGGCGGCGAGCTGGTGCTGGAGACGCTGGTGATCGAAGGGGATGAAAACGCGGTGCTGGTGCCGGGCGACCGTTACGCGCAAATGCGCAACGTCTACTTTATCCCGTCGGCGCTGGCGCTGAAGAACTGGCTGGCGAAGTGTGGTTTTGTTGATATCCGTATCGCAGATGTCTGCGTCACTACCACCGAAGAGCAGCGCCGCACCGAGTGGATGACCACCGAGTCGCTGGCCGAGTTCCTCGACCCGAATGACAGCAGCAAAACAATCGAAGGTTATCCGGCCCCGGTACGTGCGGTGTTGATTGCCACCAAGCCGTAGTGTTTTAACGGCTGGCACGCTTTATCCAAAATATTTCCAGTTGCAGCAAGGTGGCAACGCAGCTGCAGCTTGAAATATGAAGGATAAATGGACAAAAAAAGACCCCTGTTGAAATTGCAGGGGCCTGGTACAAACAAGCATCATATTGGGCGACATGATGCGCGGTAAAAACTGTTTAGTGGCGATACCGTTCGATTATCGCCTTCATCTCTGCAACCGACTCGCCATCCACGCCATAGCGGGAATATTCATCCGCCTCAGCATCCGTTGACATGGACAAGCCTTGATTGCGATAGCGCATGGGTGACGGCAACCATCTGCCTGCCGAGCTGTGAAGCTCTTCAACCCCTGCCTGTAAAAAGGTTTCCAGGTTAGCGGCGCGAACGCCAGCACCGGCCATAATTATTGGAACACCTGTTTGTGCATTTAGTTCCTTAATTAATGAAATACCTTTTTCGGCAGAGGAGTGTTGACCGGACGTCAGGATGCGCGCCACCCCCAGTTCCGCCAGATTTTCAACGGCTTGCTGCGGATTTACGCACATATCGAAGGCGCGATGAAAAGTTACTGCCATCCCCTGCGCGGCGGCCATAATCTGGCGCATGCGCGGCATATCGATGTGACCGTCTTCATTCAGCAGGCCAGTCACCAGCCCCGGGAAACCCAGTTGCTTTACGAGGGCGATATCCTCCAGCATGGCGTTAAACTCGCCCGTGCTGTAGCAAAAATCCCCGCCGCGCGGGCGAATAATCGGGTGCACCGGAATGGTCACCGCCTGACGTACCGATTTCAGTACGCCATACGAGGGGGTCAGTCCCCCCTCTTTCGTGGCCGCACAGAGTTCAATGCGATCCGCCCCGCGCGCCTCGGCGGTGACGGCGCACTCCATGCTGTAACAACAGATCTCAAGCAATGCCATAAAACCTCCTTATTCTTCGCTGGCGACGATCTGTTCGATGGTCCAGGGGTGAAACTTCACCGTCACGCTGCCATCGGTGACCGCCAGGGTCGGATTGGGCAGACGCTCGCGCTCCCCTTTTGGCGAGCTGGTTTTGACGGCGATCCCGGGCTGGCTTAGGCCCTCGTCGGACAGCAGCGCCAGCGCGCGGGCGTTCAGGGTGTCGGGATCACCAGGCAGCACGATTTCGATGTGCTCCCAGCCTTCGTGGGGATAGCGTTTTTCACCCGGCCACGGCAGCTCGACAATGTCAAAACGCCAGTGGGCGACGCAGACCGGCTCGTGCAGCCTGAACAGGCAGATCGGGCGGCCATTAATGATGTTTTCCGAGAGCAGCTCGCCGCACTGCTCAAACCCGCGCCGCCAGCGTTCGGCGGTAGCGTTCTGGTGGCAGCGCAGGGAGATATGGTCCGCCGCCAGCGGGGCGATCGTCAGACCCAGGCGTTCGGCAAGCGCCGCAAAGGCCCCGGTGAAACGCGGTAAATCGGCCGCAATGTCCTGCAGCTCGTCAACTGATTGCCAGTTCGCCATCATTGATACTCTTATCGTCATGCAAAAGCGTTAATTTACTCTGTTGCCGGGCTGCGACCAACCGCTGATTTGAGCCAGTGCTGACGGCAACGGGCAATTGCAGTATACTCCCGGCCTAATTTCTTTAACTGACGCGACAGCATGATGGGCGCGTCAAAAATGTAAGGTATCCCGGTGAATATTCAGGCTCTTCTCTCAGAAAAAGTCAGTCAGGCACTGATTGCTGCAGGCGCTCCTGCAGACTGTGAACCGCAGGTTCGTCAGTCAGCGAAAGTACAGTTTGGCGACTATCAGGCCAATGGCGTGATGGCAGTGGCTAAAAAACTGGGCATGGCGCCGCGACAACTCGCAGAGCAGGTCCTGACGCATCTGGATCTGCAGGGTATCGCCAGCAAAACCGAAATCGCCGGGCCGGGCTTTATCAATATCTTCCTCGACCCAGCCTTCCTGGCGCAACACGTGGATGCGGCCCTGAAATCCGATCGTCTGGGCGTGGCAAAGCCGGAAGCACAAACTATCGTCGTCGACTATTCCGCCCCGAACGTGGCGAAAGAGATGCACGTCGGCCACCTGCGCTCCACCATTATCGGTGACGCCTCGGTGCGCACCCTTGAGTTCCTCGGCCACAACGTGATCCGCGCGAACCACGTCGGCGACTGGGGTACCCAGTTCGGCATGCTGATCGCCTGGCTGGAAAAACAGCAGCAGGATAACGCCGGTGAAATGGCGCTGGCGGACCTCGAAGGTTTCTACCGCGACGCGAAAAAGCACTACGACGAAGACGAAGCCTTTGCCGAGCGCGCGCGTAGCTACGTAGTGAAGCTGCAGGGCGGCGATGAGTACTTCCGTCAGATGTGGCGTCAGCTGGTGGACATCACCATGTCCCAGAACCAGCTCACCTACGATCGTCTGAACGTGACCCTGACCCGTAAAGACGTGATGGGCGAGAGCCTGTACAACCCGATGCTGGCCGGTATCGTGGCCGATCTCAAAGCCAAAGGGCTGGCAGTCGAAAGCGAAGGCGCAACGGTGGTGTTCCTTGATGAGTACAAAAACAAGGAAGGCGAACCTATGGGCGTCATCATCCAGAAAAAGGATGGCGGCTACCTCTACACCACCACCGATATCGCCTGCGCCAAATACCGTTATGAAACGCTGCATGCCGATCGCGTCCTCTATTACATCGACTCCCGCCAGCACCAGCACCTGATGCAGGCGTGGACCATCGTGCGTAAAGCCGGTTATGTACCGGATTCCGTACCGCTGGAACACCACATGTTCGGCATGATGCTGGGCAAAGACGGCAAGCCGTTCAAAACCCGTGCGGGCGGTACCGTGAAGCTGGCAGATCTGCTGGATGAGGCGCTGGAGCGTGCCCGTCGCCTGGTGGCCGAGAAAAACCCGGACATGCCTGCGGACGAGCTGGAAAAACTGGCCAACGCCGTCGGTATCGGTGCGGTGAAATATGCGGATCTCTCCAAGAACCGCACCACCGACTACGTGTTCGACTGGGATAACATGCTGGCCTTCGAAGGCAACACCGCGCCGTACATGCAGTATGCCTACACCCGCGTGCTGTCCGTCTTCCGTAAGGCTGAGATCGACGACAGCGCGCTGGCCCAGGCGCAGGTCATCATCAGCGAAGATCGCGAAGCACAGCTGGCGGCGCGCCTGCTGCAGTTCGAAGAGACGCTGTCCGTAGTGGCCCGCGACGGTACGCCGCACGTGATGTGTGCCTACCTGTACGATCTGGCTGGCCTGTTCTCCGGCTTCTACGAGCACTGCCCTATTCTCTCGGCCGAGAGTGAAGCGGTACGCAACAGCCGCCTGAAGCTGGCGCAGCTGACGGCGAAGACCCTGAAGCTGGGTCTGGATACCCTGGGTATCGAAACCGTAGAACGCATGTAACATCGTTACTCGGGTTAATGCCTGATGGCGCTACGCTTATCAGGCCTACAAAACCCCGGTAATTAAAACAATAAACCCGGCTTGCGCCGGGTTTATTGTTTTGTAGCCCCGGTAAGCGCAGCGCCACCGGGGAGTGGCTCAGAACGATCAGAAGTATTTGCGTAAATACTCCGTCAGACACAAAATCGCCATCGCCTGGCCATACGGCATCGAGGTCAGCGGTATCTGGCGATAAAACTCCAGATCGCTTCCCATCCCGGTACCGAACGACGTTTGCAGCAGCTCCCCTTCCGGCGAGATATTCTTCACGATCCCGCGAATGGCTTTCTCGGCCACCTCCGCATACTCCGCCGCCACATAGCGCTTGCGCACCGCTTTCAGGATCCCATAGGCAAACCCGGCGGTGGCCGACGCCTCCAGATAGGAGTTCGGATCGTCGAGCAGCGTATGCCACAGGCCGCTGTCGTCCTGGCATTTCGCCAGGGCGGCAATCTGCGCATTCAGCACCTGCACCAGATAGCGGCGCACGGCGTTGTTTTCCGGCAGATCCACCAGCTCGAGGAAATCAGGAATCACGATGGTCAGCCAGCTGTTGCCGCGCGCCCAGCGGGCGTTGGCAAAGTTGTGCTGCCCGTCGTAGTTCCAGCCGTGGAACCACAGCCCGGTCTCCCGATCCATCAGGTTTTGCACGTGCAGCAGGAACTGATAGACCGCCTCTTCCACGTATTCGGGTTTGTTGAGCAGTTTACCAATCTTCGCCAGCGGCAGGACGGTCATCATCAGGGTGTCATCCCACATCTGCTGATGATTCTCTTCCGCGAGCGTGATGTGCTGCATGCCGCCGTGGTCGGTGCGCGGCATCTCAACCATTGCCCACTCGGCCCAGCTCTCCAGCCAGGGCAGCCAGGCCGGGTTGCGCGTCTCTTCATAGCGGTACGCGAGGGTCAAAAACGGCGACATGGTATTGACGTTTTTGGTGGTGGCCCCTTCGGCAAAACGGTCGGCAAACCAGCTGTCGATGATATCGCGCATTCCTTCATCCCCGGTCTGACAGTAATACTGCCAGATCCCGTAGAGACCGACCCCGTGGGTCCACTCCCAGCCCGCCCAGCCTTTGGTGTCGATCACCCGCCCGTCGTCCAGCCGGAGTAAAAACTCGCCGGTTTTATCGTGAATGTTCACCAGGTTATGCGTCACTTTCTGGATCAGCGCTTTCAGTTCATCTCTGGCGATAAAACGCTCTGGCTGACGCAGTAACGGGCTATGTTTGACAGGCCAAACCTTCATAATCTTAACCTCTGTTGTATGTCGAATTCAGTGGAGCACGTTCTTTCAGGGACGGTGCAGCGGGTTTATTGCGATTCAGATAGCCGATGTTGTTGTTGCCCCACAGGCAGTCATAGGGCATACCCGCCAGCATTTCGACCGTGGCGCGGGCCTGCGGCGTGGCGGCCTCCGGCATCGCGCGGCCCGACTCACGCATCCTCGCCGTCTCTTCACGCAGCGTGCTGTGCGTTTGTAAGTTCAGCTTAAAGCGCAGTGACACCAGGAAGCCGCAGCACAGGACCAGGATGGTGCCCACGCTCAGGATCATCAGAATGGTGTGGCTTACCCCTTCCGGCTGCACTTTCTGACCGCTGACAAAGCCGGACATCTGCATGACGATCCCCACCAGCATAACGGCCCCCGCCTGGGACGCTTTACGGGTCAGGGTCATGATGCCCGCGAAGATGCCCTCGCGGCGCTGACCGGTAATGACTTCATCCACGTCAGCGATATAGGTGTAGGTATTCCATGGCACATAGTTGATCCCGCCGCGGCCCAGCCCCGCCAGCGCAGAGACCAACAGCAGCAGCGCGTAGATATCGCTCATCCCCGCGTAGTAGAGACCCGCGTAAGACATGGACGCCAGACCGAACAGCACCACCACCATGCGGTACGACGGCGCGGGTCCAAAGCGGATGCACAGTGGGATCATGGCGATAACGGCGAGGAACTGGAAGATAGCCATGGTGCCCAGCAGGTTAGAGGCCATGGAGGCTTCCTGCATCAGCACAAAGACCACGTAGTAGGTAAAGACGGCGTTGAACACGTCCTGCGCAATGTAGCCCCCGAGGTACATCCCAAGATGCTGACGGAAAATTTTAATCCGCAGGGTGGAACCCAGCTCAACGAACAGACGGTTCAGGCTCTGACCGAGGGTCAGCTTTTTCTTCTCTTCTTCGGCACGCAGCGCGGCTTCGGTCCACTCTTCACGCGGACGCTCCCAGGTAAAGCACCAGACGAAGGTCAGCATCAGGGCGCACAGCACCGAGAACACCAGGCTGGCATAGAAGAAGGAGATGGCGTTGTCTTTACCGAAGTGGGTTAACAGGATCCCCGGCAGGAACGAGGCCAGAATCGCCGACATCTGGGCCATGGAGATACGCGCGCCGGAGAATTTGGTTTTCTGTTTGAAATCGTCGGTCATCTCCGGTACCAGCGTTTCGTACGGGACCAGGATCATGGTGTAGACGATATCAAAGATCAGATAGGTCACCAGGTAGTACCAGAAGCTCATATCCCCGACCCACATCAGCGAGTAGCTGAAGACGCACGGGATGCCGAGCAGGATAAAGAACTTGCGACGGCCAAAGCGTTTGCCCAGCCAGGTGGTGCCGAAGTTATCGGTGAGAAAGCCCATCAGCGGACTGACGACGGCATCCAGAACCCTTGCTGCGGCAAAGATGAAGGTGGCCTCAATCGGAGAGAGGCCGCAGAACGTGGTATAAAAATATAACAGCCAGGCAGCGGTCAGCGCTGTGGTTCCCGCCCCGAGAAAATCGCCCGACCCGTAGGCCAGATAGTTTGCGAGTCCAATTTTACGTGTTTTCATTACCGTCGACCCTGTAAGTTTTAGATGACTCCCGGTTAGCCCGGAGGGAACGGGAGTGACTACAGGGTTACAGTAAGAGTATCCCTACGCGGATACCTTTCTGTTTCTGCCACCGCCGGGCGGCAACTGGCAAAAATGCAAAGAGATTTACTACGCGCGTCACTCTTTTATAAAACAGCGTTTCTTTTGCTTCAAAAGGCGGGGTCAATTATGCGAGCCAGTCATCAGAATGGACTGATAACTGGCGAAAAAGCGGGCGTTTAGCGGTAGTTAACGATGACTTCGTTGCGCTGCACCTTCAGGGCGGGGATGAGACGACCGCCGCCGGGAACTTCCCAGATAAAGCGCAGCGGCTCGGCGGCGGGCACATTATTGAACGCATTGGTGCTGCCGCTGGCGCCGTCCAGTTCGGTGCAGCGCGCCTGGGAGCATAGCCGCACCCGCAGCCCGGCGGGGATCGGGCCATTCAGCTCGTAGCGCCAGACCACCAGGGTCATCAAGCCGGATACCGGTTGCTTCGCCGACAGCGGGCGGGACGAGGCCGCCACGCCGCGGTTGTTGAGGGTCAGGCCGATACTGCTGTCCTGCCATGCCCCCTCGCCTGCGGCCTGCGCCATCATCGGCAGGGCCAGTAACCAGAGTAATTTACGTCTCATTATTGGCCTCCAATGCTGGCGGTCATGCGGATGTGACGATTGTCCGACAGCTCCATATTCGACAGAACCACCAGCTGCGTCAGGCTGCGGCGCAGGAAGCGCGACAGCAGCGGACGCAGGGCATGATTGACCAGCAGCACCGGCGGCGCGCCGAGCATCTCCTGACGCTGCAACGCCTCCTGGGTTTGCGCCAGCAGACGATCCGCCAGCCCCGGCTCCAGGCCACCGCCGCCCTGCAATGCCTGCAACAGCAGACGCTCAAGCGGCGTGTCGAGTCCAATCACCTGCACTTCGCCATTGCCCGGGAACCACTGCTGGGTGATGGCGCGGCCCAGCGCCACACGCACCACCGCCGTCAGCTCGTGCGGATCGTTTTGCAGCGGCGCATGCTCGGCCAGAGTTTCCAGGATGGTCCGCATATCGCGGATCGGCACCTTCTCGTCGAGCAGGTTTTGCAGCACCTTGTGCAGCGTGGTGAGGGTCAGCACGCCCGGCACCAGATCTTCGGTGAGCTTCGGCATCTCCTGAGTAACGCGATCCAGCAGCTGCTGCGCCTCCTGACGACCAAACAGCTCCGCCGAGAACTGGCCAATAATGTGGTTCAGGTGGGTGGCAACCACGGTACTGGCTTCCACTACGGTATACCCCTGGATCTGCGCCTGCTCTTTCAGGGCGCTTTCGATCCAGATGGCCGCCAGGCCAAAGGCCGGGTCGGTAGTCTGTTCACCCGGCAGCGTCCCCGCCGCGGTGCCCGGGTTAATTGCCAGCCAGCGGCCCGGATAGGCGTCGCCGCTGCCAATCTCCACCCCTTTCATCAGGATGCGGTAGCGCGCCGGGGGCAGATCCATATTGTCGCGGATATGCACCACCGGCGGCAGGAAGCCCATGTCCTGAGCGAATTTTTTACGGATACTGCGGATACGCCCGAGAAGTTCGCCATCCTGTTGGGAATCGACCATCGGTATCAGGCGATAGCCCACCTCCATCCCCAGGGAATCTTCCAGCTGGACGTCATTCCAGGTGGCTTCCACCGCCTGGGTGTTTTCCGGCATTTTAATCGGCGCAGGTTCCGCTTTCGGTTTGGTTTCGCGCCCGCGCAGCCACCAGGCCAGCCCCAGCAGCGCCGCGGTAAACAGCAGGAAGACGAAGTTTGGCATGCCCGGGACCAGGCCCAGCAGCCCCAGTACCGCCGCAGAGAGCATCAGCACGTTCGGGTTGGTGAACAGCTGGCTCACCATCTGCTCGCCGACGTCCTGATCGGTGGCGACGCGGGTCACGATCACACCCGCCGCGGTGGAGATCACCAGCGCCGGGATCTGGGCGACCAGGCCGTCACCGATGGTCAGCAGCGTATAGCTCTCTGCCGCATGGCCCATGTCCATCCCGTGTTGCAGGACACCCACCAGCAGGCCGCCCACCACGTTGATCACCATGATCAGAATACCGGCGATGGCATCGCCGCGAACGAACTTACTCGCACCGTCCATCGAGCCGTAGAAGTCGGCTTCCTGGGTCACTTCGGAACGACGTTTTTTCGCTTCATCTTCGCCAATCAGCCCGGCGTTAAGATCGGCGTCGATCGCCATCTGTTTGCCCGGCATCCCGTCCAGTACGAAACGCGCGCCCACTTCGGCGATACGCCCTGCACCTTTGGTGATAACCATAAAGTTGATGATCACGAGGATGATAAACACCACGATACCGATGGCGAAGTTGCCGCCCACCAGGAAGTGGCCGAAGGCCTCAACCACCTTACCTGCCGCCGCGCCGCCGGTATGCCCATCCATCAGAATGATACGGGTGGAGGCCACGTTCAGGGCCAGGCGCAGCAGCGTGGTGAACAGCAGAATGGTCGGGAACGCGGCGAACTCCAGCGTACGCTGGGTGAACATCGCCACCAGCAGCACCATGATCGAGAGCGCAATGTTGAAGGTAAAAAGCAGGTCGAGGATGAATGCCGGGAGCGGCAACACCATCATCGACAGAATTAGCAGGATGAGGATCGGCCCGGCCATAATCTGCCATTGAGTCGATTTCAGGTTGCCGGGGAGGCGCAACATTGCCACCAGATTAGCCATCAGAGTCCTTCTCGTTCATAAAATCCAGCGCTGCAGGCACCGGGAGATTCTCAGGTTTCACAGGCCGTTGCCCACCGGCCAGACGCCAGCGTTTCAACTGCCACACCCAAGCCAGCACTTCCGCCACAGCGGCATACAGCTGGCCCGGGATTTGTTGTCCAATTTCCGCATGGCGGTAGAGCGCACGCGCCAGCGGCGGGGCCTCCAGCATCGGAATGCGGTTTTCATTACCAATTTCACGGATCCGCAGGGCAATCAGCCCTGCCCCTTTCGCCACCACTTTCGGCGCGCTCATTTTGTCTTCGTCATACTGCAGCGCCACGGAGTAGTGGGTCGGGTTGGTGACGATGACGTCCGCTTTCGGCACATCTTCCATCATCCGGCGACGGGCGGCAGCGCGCTGCATCTGGCGGATGCGGCCTTTAACGTGCGGGTCGCCTTCCATCTGCTTGTACTCATCGCGGATGTCCTGACGGGACATGCGCAGTTTTTTCATGTGGCTGTAGATCTGGAAGAAGACGTCAAACCCCACCATCGGGATAATGGCCAGCACCACCAGCAGCGAACAGAGCCCCACCAGGTTGAGCGCGTTGCGCATCGCGGCGAAGGGAGACTCGCTGATCAGGCGCATCATCTCTGGCCAGTTGTGCCAGATAAAAAAGCCGGCCACGCTGCCCATCAGCGTGGCTTTCATCAACGCTTTCAGCAGCTCAGCGCCGGTCTGGGCGGAGAACATGCGTGCAATGCCGGGCAGCGGGTTGAGTTTGGAAAATTTAAACTGCAGCGATTTCCCGCTAAACACCAGCCCGCCCAGCATCACCGGCGAGACGATCGCCACCAGCACCACCCCGACGATCAGCGGCAGCAGCGCGACCATCGCGCTTTTGATCAGCAGGATAATCTGGCTGAGGATCAGGTTCGGGTCGTTAACCATGCTGTGATCGAAGCGCAGCCCGGCCGAGAGCATCCCGGCCAGCCTGCGGGCAAGGGACTCCCCGCCGATCCAGATAATGCACACACCTACCAGTAAAATCAGCAGGGAGGTGAGTTCCTTGGATCGGGGTATCTGCCCTTCCTCACGCGCTTTTTCAAGTCGGTGGGGTGTGGGGGCTTCTGTTTTGTCGTCGCTATCTTCTGCCACGGCAAGCATCTCGCAGGTAGAGGTCTGGGCGCTATGATGCCAAAGCGGGCGCTGAACAATGGGTTAATTAGCGGCGATAAAAGGGCTGATTTAGGGCTTTCGGCGGCGTCAGGGTTATCGGAGGCGTTTATTTATGCAGATGCAGCCTGTTTGCGACGGCGTGCCACCAGCGATGCGGCAAGAGACTCAATCTCCTCAAAATCTGTTGCGGCGCTATTGCGGAGCACCAGGTTCCATTTACTGAGGACGCGTGCGTTAACCACCAGCTCGCTGTCCTGTTTTAAGCGGCCATTGGTTGCCAGCCAGTGGGCTACGTCGCCCCAGTCCCATAGCGGAGACTGGCCTTTAATGCGCTGGATGGGGCAAGGAAAATCACCGCTTCCGCGGGTACCGTCTTTCAGCATAGCGATCGCCTGGCGCGACATGTTGGTCATCTCGGCTATGTCGCTCAAACCCACAAGGGCAGAGTCGACAGATTCTACGGTAGCGCCAATGTTTGCCAGCTCGATATTGTCGACTGCCGAGGAGATGGCTACATCCAGGGACTCAGCTTCCCGGTCAAACTCAACGTAGACGGAGCGGCCATATGCGCAGATCAGCGCATCGTCACAGCCGCTTGCGTACAGCGCATCTTCGAGCCCTTCAGTCTCGTAGGTTACGCCTGAGAGGGTCAGAGTGAAGTTATAAAGCGCCATAATACCTCTTTGTTTTATC
The DNA here is from genome assembly GCF_037152535.1 of Leclercia sp. AS011. Taxonomy (NCBI): domain Bacteria; kingdom Pseudomonadati; phylum Pseudomonadota; class Gammaproteobacteria; order Enterobacterales; family Enterobacteriaceae; genus Leclercia; species Leclercia sp. AS011. The sequence continues at coordinate 626,451 of NZ_JBBCMA010000001.1, read as the reverse complement.
GTCAGATATTTTCTCGTATTCGGTAAAGAGCAGCTGTGGCTGCCCTTTACCGGGCAAAATCAAAGGCAGCGTTTTACGTTGCGGATGATTTGCAGGGCATGATTTTCAGCATTTTTCGGCGTCGACCATACGCTCATTTGATGATAGCGATGTTCACCTTCTGGATTACCACAGCGTAATTTGCAGAAACAGTGCGCTGAGTGACCGGGAGGAACCCAAATCCAGCCTCTCCCCAGGGCGTATTCAATCGCCTCCTGAATATGCTTGTTCGGATGTTTCTTCATTAGCCTCCGTTATTGAGATCCTATTATGAGCGTTGACATCTGTCAACAGTGATTTTTATCACTCGTCCGTGTCGTCACCCTCTTGCCGCTTGCTGTCTACGGCCAGCAAAAGACCTTACTGAGACTATCAGAATGGCTAAATTTGAAATAAAAGAAGTCGTGGCAGGTTGCTGATTCTGGAAGGATTGTCGTAATAAGGGGTGAAACAGATGCACAAAGAAAAATGCCACCTGCGAAGGTGGCATTTGTGCCGGGTGGCGCTGCGCTGACCCGGCCTACAAAACGCGTAGGCCTGTGCAAGCGCAGCGCCGCCAGGCAATTCCCGCAGAACGCAGGGTATCAGAACCCTAAGCTGTCCAGCAGGTCGTCGACCTGATCCTGGCTTGCCACAACACCGGCTTTGGTGGTGTCGAGCTGTGGGCCATTGAGCAGGCTCTCGTTCTCGCGCTGCGGACGTGCGGACGGTTCCGGCATGTTCTCCAGCAACACCATCAACAGCTGGCGCTCGATCTCCTGGATCACATCCATCATGCGCTTGATCACCTGACCGGTAAGATCCTGGAAATCCTGCGCCATCATGATCTCCAGCAGCTGGGCGTTGGTGAAGCTGGTATGGCCCGGCACGTCACCCAGATATTGGCGAGTGTCGGTGACCAGTTCGCGGGCGTCGGAGAGTTCGATTGGGTTTTCGAACCACTCGTCCCAGCGTTTGGTCAGCGCTTTCGCGCCCTTTTCCATCTCATCCTGGTGCGGCTGCGACGCTTCAACACTGTTCAGCGCACGCTCTGCCGCCTGGGCAGTCATTTGCACAACATAATCAAGACGGTCACGGGCGTCAGGAATCGCTTCCGCCGCCTCTGCAATCGCCTGATCCAGACCCAGCTCACGCAGGCTGTCGCGCAGCATGCGCGTCAGACTGCCGATCCGGGCAATTATGTCGCCGGGTGAATGCTCATCCGTGGGTTTAATCGAAGGCTGCATCATCTCCCGTACCTCACATGCCGAGTTTCTCGAAGATCTTACCGAGTTTTTCTTCCAAAGTTGCAGCGGTGAATGGCTTCACCACATACCCGCTTGCGCCAGCCTGGGCGGCAGCAATAATGTTCTCTTTCTTCGCTTCGGCCGTCACCATCAGCACAGGCATAGAGGCCATCGCAGCATTCGCACGAATGGTTTTCAGCAGTTCCAGACCATCCATGTTCGGCATGTTCCAGTCGGAAATGACAAAACCAAAGCCGCCGGCATTCAGTTTGTTCAGTGCATCAACACCGTCTTCTGCTTCTTCAACATTGTTAAATCCCAGCTCTTTCAGCAGGTTGCGCACGATGCGACGCATGGTGGAAAAGTCATCCACAACCAAAAACTTGAGCTCTTTGTCCGCCATAAAACTACACTCCTCGTTAAATACGTATTGCCTGTCCGGCACTGATTTTTGCCAGCATCTGCTGACTAACCTGACTGAGATCGACCACTTCGCTGACGCCACCCATATTGATGGCCTCGCGCGGCATGCCGAACACTACACAACTTGCTTCATTCTGCGCGATGGTCCAGGCGCCAGCCTTGTGCATCGCAAGCATTCCGGCGGCCCCGTCGTTGCCCATCCCCGTCAGGATCACCCCAACGGCGTTGCGCCCCGCGTGTTTCGCCACCGAATGAAACAGTACATCCACCGACGGACGGTGCCGGTTAACCGGCGGCCCGTCATGAATTTTGATTTGATAGTTCGCGCCGCTGCGCGCCAGCTCCATATGCTTGTCCCCCGGGGCGATATAGGCATGCCCCGGCAGAACGCGCTCGCCATCTTCCGCCTCTTTCACGCTGATCTGACACAGCTTGTTCAGACGCTCGGCGAAGGAGCGGGTGAAGCCTGGCGGCATGTGCTGGGTAATAAGAATACCGGGGCTTGAGAGCGGCAATGGCTGGAGTACATGGCGAATTGCCTCTGTTCCCCCGGTCGAGGCCCCGATCACCAGCAGTTTTTCCGAGCTCAGCAGCGGGCCCGCCTTCAGGGTGACCGGTGCGGCCATCGGCTTGTGCATGGCCACCTGCGCCCGCGCGGCGGTACGAATTTTTTCCGCGATCATCTCGCTGTAGGCCAGCATCCCTTCACGGATGCCGAGCTGCGGTTTGGTGACAAAATCCACCGCCCCCAGCTCCAGCGCCCGCAGGGTGATCTCGGAGCCTTTGCCGGTCAGGGAAGAGACCATCACCACCGGCATCGGCCGCAGACGCATTAACTTCTCGAGGAAATCGATGCCGTCCATACGCGGCATTTCGACATCCAGGGTCAGCACGTCTGGGTTATATTTTTTGATCAAATCCCGGGCTACTAACGGGTCGGGGGCCGTCGCCACCATCTCCATGTCGCTGTGGCTGTTGATAATCTCGGTCATGATCTGGCGCATTAACGCCGAATCATCAACTGACAAGACCCTGATTTTACTCATGCTTTATCCTTACTCAGCGCATATACCGTCTGCCCACGCAGGCTGAACTCGCGCACGAGATTGCTGAAATTCTCCGAGTGCCCGGCAAACAGTAATCCGTCCGGCTTGAGCAACGGTACAAAGCGGCGCAGGATCTCCTGCTGCGTCGTTTTGTCGAAATAGATCATCACGTTACGGCAGAAAATGGCGTCAAACGGCCCCGCCACGTTGTACTGCTTCTCCAGCAGATTGACCATGGAGAACTCCACCGCATTCGCCAGTTCGCTGCGCACCCGCACCAGCCCGTCGTGCGGACCGGTGCCGCGCATGAAGTAGCGCTGAAGCTGCTGTGGCGACAGGGTTTTCAGCTCGTCCTGGCGATAGATACCGCTCTGCGCCTTTTGCAGCACTTCGGTATCAATATCACTGGCGAACACCTTCCAGCGACCCGGCGCGGTACCCAGGGTATCGGCCAGGGTAATCGCGAGCGAGTACGGCTCTTCCCCGGTTGAGGCCGCCGCACTCCACACGCGATACTCGCCGCCGCTGCGGCGACGCGCATGATCCGCCAGCACCGGGAAGTGGTGCGCTTCCCGGAAAAAGGCGGTCAGGTTGGTGGTCAGCGAGTTGATAAACGCCTGCCACTCCGCGCTGTTCGGGTTCGCTTCCAGCATGCCCAGGTAGCGACCAAAATCATCCAGCTCGAGCGTTCGCAAGCGACGCACAAGACGGTTGTAGACCATGTCCCGCTTGTGATCGGCAAGCACGATCCCCGCGCGCTGGTAGATTAACTGACATATCCGACGGAAATGCGCATCGGACAGCGCGAGGCGCTGTGTCATCTGTAACAATAATGACGATTGCCCTGAGGGCAGTGGTGATGTCATAGCGCCTTCTTAATCACGTTCAGGTTCCGACTGGAACGGCCTGCGACCGCCCGACTTCTTTAACTGTTTCACTGCGTTCATTCACATTAAATACTGCGACCAGCGAGGTGAGATGATCCGCCTGGCTGGCTAACTGGTCGGTGGCGGCCGCGGCCTCTTCTACCAGCGCGGCGTTCTGCTGCGTCACCTGATCCATCTGGCTGACGGCCAGCGCCACCTGCTCAATACCGCGACGCTGTTCATCGGATGCCGAGGCGATTTCGCCCATGATGTCGTTGACCTGAGTGACCGAGCTGACGATCTCGGTCATGGTCTTCGCGGCGGTATCCACCAGCTCCGACCCCTGCTGTACCCGTGACACCGACTCTTCAATCAGCACCTTGATCTCTTTCGCCGCGTTGGCGCTGCGGCTCGCCAGGTTACGCACTTCACCCGCCACCACCGCAAAGCCACGCCCCTGCTCGCCCGCGCGGGCGGCTTCCACCGCGGCGTTCAGCGCCAGAATGTTGGTCTGGAACGCAATGCCGTCGATGACGCTAATAATGTCGCCAATCTTTTGCGAACTGGTGGCGATCTGATTCATGGTGTTCGCCACGCGGGAAGCCTGATCGCCCCCCTTCTTCGCCGTCTGCGCCGCGCTCTTCGCCAGGCCGGAAGCCTGACGGGCGTTGTCGGCGTTCTGCCCGACGGTGGTGGTCAACTGTTCCATGCTGGCCGCCGTCTGCGCCAGCGATGCAGCCTGCTGCTCGGTACGCGACGAGAGATCGTTATTGCCTTCGGCAATTTCGGCGATCCCGGTGTGCATGGCATAGCTGCCCTGACGCACCTCGGTCACCGTTTCGCGCAGCGAGCCCTGCATCGCTTTCAGGCTGGCGAAAATGGCCGAAATTTCGTTTTTGCCGTACACCGCCACCGGCCTTGCCAGATCGCCCTTCGCAATGCTGTCGAAGTGGCTGCTGATGATTGCCAGCGGCTGGACGATCATCCGGCGTGACCACCACAGTGCGGCGCTGGTCAGCAGGGCCGCCAGCACAATCATGGTGACGAAGACCACGCCCGACATGTGGTAGCTGGTGCGGCTGTCGTTACCTGCCGCCAGCACAAACTGGTTAATCTCCTGCTGCCAGGCATCGGTGCTGGCGTCAAACGCTGCCTGCGACGCCTGCACCGGCGCGGTGAGGAAATCCGACAGCTGGTTGTTTTCCAGCCAGGTCGCCTGATGTTCCAGATCGCTGTACCACTGGCTGAACGCCCCCTGCATGGCTTTTTTCAGCTCGCTGTCTTTCGCGCTGATGGCCGCCTGTTCGTTAAACGTCCTGAACAGATCGCCGGCCTGTTTCAGGCTGCTGCGCGCGGTAGTCATCAGCGCCTTGATGTCATCGGGCGGATAGCTCAGCGCGGTCAGGGTGCCTGCTTTATTCAGCGCCGTGCTGGCCTGCAGCAGAACGGCGCGGCTCTGGGTAAGCAGCGCGCGTTGCTGATTGCTGCTCTGCATCTCCTGCAAGTTCTGATAACCATCGCGAAAAGCCCAAAACGACAAGCCGTTACTGCCAACCTGCAACACCCCACAGAGAATCAAAATCAAAAACAGGGTGGTCGAGATACGAATACGATTTAACATCCACGCTCCCATTTAGCGGCCAGCAGCCGCGAATTAACGTTCGATCAAAATGTTTCCCAGTTCTCATCTTTTCCGGTAGTCAGCGCGCGTACCTGAGCCGGAGCATTGACCGGCGCTGCCGGTTGCTGGCTGGTACGCGATAACCCGGTTTTTCCAGGTGCAGAAGTAAGTCGAAACGCCGAAACGGCCATCTTCAGACGGCTCGCCTGCTCTTCCAGTTGCGCCGCAGCGGCTGCGGACTCCTGAACCAGCGCGGCGTTTTGTTGTGTGACACGATCCATCTCCGATACCGCCAGGGCCACCTGGTCGATACCACGACTCTGCTCATCCGAGGCCGAGGCGATTTCACCCATGATGTCGGTCACGCGGGTGACCGCGTTGACGATGTCATTCATGGTTTCTCCCGCGCTTTCCACCAGCACCGAGCCGGTATCCACGCGCGCGACAGAATCTTCAATCAGGGCTTTGATCTCTTTGGCGGCATTGGCGCTGCGGCTGGCGAGGTTACGCACCTCACCGGCCACCACCGCAAATCCACGTCCCTGCTCCCCGGCACGGGCGGCTTCTACCGCGGCATTCAGCGCCAGGATGTTGGTCTGGAAGGCGATGCCGTCGATCACGCTGATGATGTCAGCGATCTTCTTCGAGCTACCGGCGATGTCGTGCATGGTTTTCACCACGCCGTCCACTACCTTGCCGCCTTTCTGAGCGGTTTCCGAGGCGCTGTTAGCCAGCTGGGACGCCTGACGGGCGTTGTCAGCATTCTGCTTCACGGTGGCGGTTAACTGCTCCATGCTGGCTGCGGTCTCCTCCAGCGCCGACGCCTGCTGCTCGGTGCGCGACGAGAGATCGTTGTTGCCCATCGCGATTTCGCTGGTGCCGGTGTAGATGGCGTCCGAGCCCTGGCGCACGTTAGCCACCGTCTCGCTCAGGGAGCGCTGCATGTGGTCAACGGTGATCGCCAGCTGGGTGATTTCACTGCGTCCGGCAATCGTCAGGGACTGGGTCAGATCGCCGCTGGCAATCTGGCGAATATGGTCGATCACGCGGTTTAACGGGTTCAGCAGAGTGTGACGAATGCCGTACCAGCCCCCCACCAGCACGATTGCCAGCGCCAGGGCGAGGATCCCCATCTGCCATTTGGCAAAGGTGTAATCCGCCACGCTGGCGTTGAACGCCTCCTGGTTACGGGCGTCAGAGGCGGAGACATAGTCCCGCAGGGCGGTGCCGAGCGCGTTCTGCTTTGACTGGGTGGCCTGGGCAAAATAGGCGTCCATATTGCCGCTCTCAAGGAACTGGATCAGCTCGGTCAGCGCCGCGGCGTAGTCCTGATATTTGTCGCTGATGGTCTGGCTCACCTGGGCCATCGACGGCTGCGGCGTGATGGCGCTGTAGGCCTTGAAGTGTTTGTCCGCTTCCGCCAGCGTGGAGCGGGCGCTGTTGAGCAGCTCAGGTTGCGGCTTCGAGGGATCCGTCGCCATGCGCGCGGAGGCGCGGCTCAGGTTGATGCGCGTTTGCAGCAGGTAATCCCAGGTGGAGGTGATTTCACTTTGTTGAACGCGGAACTGGTTGGAGACCGCAAAACTGTCCTGGTTAGCTTTAATAGAAGAGAAAAACAGACTGCCGGAAACGAGCTGCAGCACAGCGAACACAGCCAGCACCAACATCAGCATTGTGACAACGCGCATACGGTTCAACATACAACACCTTCTCATAGATTTGTTCTCGGTGTTATCGGCACAACTGACAGGAACTTTACATTTGCGAAAGGGAAAAGCGTGGCTCAGAAAGCGACGTCAACGACCAGGGTGTCGCTGTAGTTACCTGCGGGCGGGGTGGTCTGATTAGTCAGGACGCGGGCGGTGTAGTTATAGCTGCGTAACAGCCCGTCGGCGCTTACCTGGGAAGAGGCACCGCTGGACCAGCGTTCGCTGCCGCTGCTGCCCCAGCGATTGGCGGTGGCTTCTTTATAGATCTCATAGCTCATGCGGTTGTTACCGCTGGCCATCCGGCGCACGTTATTGCTGGCGTTTGCACCGTTATTAATGCCGATAGTATAGACGCTGCCCTTGGTGCAGGTCACCGAGATGGCCTGGGAGACGGTCGGGAAGTTCTGCACCAGCGGCGCACTGTTAAAGTTGACGTTGGGGGTGGTCATCGCGCTGCAGTCGTTGGTCACCGTCATGTTGAGGGTGATGCTGGTCAGGGCGGTGCCGGTTTGCGGCGTGGTGCACAATCCCAGCGCCCCCAGCGAGCAGACGCTGTAGCTTACGCTGAAATTAAGGGTCACCTGATAAGGCCCGGCGCTGACGTTCTGCCCGGCGACGGTGCGAAAATAGAGCGGGATGTTGTACTGGGTGGAACCGAGCAGGCTTAACAGCGACGATCCGCTCCAGGTGTAAGCCTTGCCGATCTGCACTTCGCTGCTGCTGTTGCACGTGCTCTGGCCGCACAGACGGGTGGGGATCACGTCGGTGATGGTGGCGTTATCGGTACGCTTCATCGTCCCGCGGCTGTTAGCGGTGATCGTGGCCCCGGTAAAGTTGAGGGTCACCGAGTCATTGGTCAGCAAATTAAGCACTTTATCGCAGTTCACCACCAGCGTGCCGGTGGTGGCCACTTCATTGCTGCCGCTGAGGGCAAAAGAGGTCACGCTGCCAAAGCTGGCATTGACGGTGCTGACCCGGCACGCGCCCCAGCTGGTGGCCGAAAAGAGCATCAGGATCGCCACCAGCAGCAGGCGTTTCATGGTGCCACCCGACAGGTCAGCGGCCCGTAGGTTTGCAGCTTATGCTCCGGGTTCGCCGTCAGGGTCAGGGTGACGTGACAATCCTTGCCCTCCGGGGTGATGACCTCGAGCGGGTTGACGTCGGCCAGATCTTCCAGCCAGGCAAGCCCGTCATAGCCCACCACCACCGGCTCCCTGCCCGGGCGACGCACCTGGCTGCCGAGGGGGATCGCCTCCCCGGCCCCGTCGTGGAGGATCACGCTGGCAACCCGCTCCTGCTCCATCGGGAAATCGACCAGATAGCCGCTATTACGCCGCAGGGCGACGCGGCGCTCGGTCTCCTTCAGGCGGGTGTCGGCGGGTAAATTGAGGGTGTTGATGCTGTAGCTGGCCGGGTAGTAGGCCGAGACGCCGCTGATCAGCAGATAGCCGTTGCGGTTGGTTTTGCCCACCGGCTGGTTCTCATAGCTGACCGGCACGTCTGGTTGGCCGTCGGTGCTGACCACCACGAAGGCGTCGTTGATTTTGTTGGCGGCAAACAGCTCCCCGTCCATCAGCACCAGGGCACCCATCGCCTCGCCCCACCAGGTCATCATGTCGCGATCGCCGTAGCCACCGCCCTGCAATTCAATGTTGTTATTCCGCCAGCCCAGGGTGGCCTGCTGATAGTTGCTGGCCCGGGACTGGCGCGCCCAGGCCATATTCCAGCTGAAGCCGCCATCGGTGGGCATGGAGTGGTTATAGTTGAGGCGCTGGGTGCTGCCGGCATCCGGGGTATTTTCCAGGGTCAGGGCGGCGCTGTCCCGTTCCCCCAGCGGAATTTGCAGCGACAGGGCCACCGTCCAGTCGCCCTGCTGTTGGTCCCGGCTGGCGGCGAGGTAAATACTGCTGCTGCCCCACAGGTTACGGCTCCAGGAGAGGTTCAGCAGCTCGGTTTTCTGGTCGTCGAAACTCTGCACGCCGATCCACGCCGCGCCGATGTTGCCGTAGTCGCCGAGGTTAAAGGTCAGGGAGTACTGATCGGTGTTGCGGCTCAGGCTGGCGATGGGCTGGTTATGTTCATCGTAGACGGTGGGCTGATCGTAGAGTGCGAGGTTGCCGAAGCCGCGATCCCGGCGGCTATGCTGGGTGGCAATGCTGAAGGCGTTGGTGCTGTACTGGTAGCCCCAGTTGACCTGCCCGCCGGTATCGCCGCGCATCTTGCTCTGGGTCCAGGCGCTGTTTACCACCCCGAAGCGCCCGAGCTTGACGATGGTCCCGGCTCCGCCCAGCGCCAGCGCCTCGGCCCCTTCCACGTGCCCTTCCAGCGTCAGCCAGTCGGTCAGGCCGTAACGGTACGAGCCGCTGCCCGCCGCCGGGCCGTAGTCAAAATTCTTGATGCCGTAGTTGCGCCGCAGGCTGCCGAGGGTCATGGCTCCATCGCTGAGCCCCTGCCGGAGCAGATCGCTGGTAACGTAAAACGGCATGGTGGTACTGACCTGCCGACCCAGCGCATCGGTGGTGACCAGCACCGCATCCCCCGCACCGTTAATGTAGGGCAGATTGGTGAGGGTGAACGGCCCCGGCTGTAAACGGGTGGAGCCCGCCCGGTAGCCGTTGACGAACAGATCCACCGAGGTGGGTACCGCCGCCTCGCCGGAAAATTCAGGTAATGGCCAGGTGACGAGATCCGGGCGCAGGGAGAAATCGCGGCCATAGCTGATGCCGCCCATGCGCACGCTGCTGCTCCAGCTCAGGGCATCGCTGATCACATCCCCGGCGGTCCAGGTGGTGGCATCCTCTTCGTCGGTCATCATCAGGGTGGTGTCGTAGCGCACATACCCCTCCTGTTGTCCGCTGTCGCCGGACAAGTTTTCCCGCACGTAGCCGGTGGAAGATAACGATCCCCGGTCGTCAAAATAGCGAAATTCATGCCACAGAGCGGCCTGGCCACCGCTGTGCTCCGTGTGGTTGGTATAGAAGTCGTAGTTGAGCAGCGCACCTTTGCCAAAATGGGGCGTGCTGCGCGCCATCTGGCCGCTGAACGGGGTGACGCGCGCGCCGATCCACTCCCGGGGTACGCTGAGCAGCAGCCGCTGCCCGGTGCTGTCGTACTCGGTACGCACCTCCGCCAGGCGACTGACGTTGACCTCCCCCGGCGGGACGTGCTCGGCGGGCAACCCGGCGCGGCGCAGATCGGCGCTGGCGACCAGATACTTCTCCTGCCGCCGGGTGACGGGCACCACCAGCCCGGTGTCGTAATGGTTAACGACCAGCGCCAGCTGGAACACCGCCTCGTCATTCACCGACTGCGGCACCGGCGGTGGCGGCAACATATCATCACCGGGATCGGCCCAGCTTGCGGAGCTGACGCAGAGCAGGATAAGCATCGACGGCTTCAGTTGACGGGGGCCGACTGCCATTGCGTATCCCGGGCATTGATTTGCGCACGCATCTGGCCCGGATGGTCAATCCCTGACGGTAGCGGCCAGCTGCGGGCACTGCCCGGTAGCACGTAACCCAGCAGGCCATCCGCGAGGGTACGATTCTGCCCCCCCTGTTGCAGCGTGACCTGGCTGAGGCGGACATGGACATTGCCCTGATTGCGGACCTGCAGGGCCGGATGGCCGTTCTCGCGGATCACCCGCCAGCTAAGATCCCGCGTCTCAACCAGGGCATGGTGCGCCCCATCCTTAATGGTGGCGATCCCCTGCCCGTAGACAAATAGCGGAATGGAGTAGCGCATCTGCAGCTTCAGTCCCATCTGCGGGGTGGCCTTGTCCTGCGGCTGGGGGATCTCATCCACGATGATGCGGTAGGCTTGCTCGACGCCGGCCGGTACCTTGCTCTGTTTGATCAGGCGGATTAACTGTTTGCTGCCTTTGGCAATGGTGACAATCGGCGGACTGGCCACCACCTCCTGCTGGGCGGTGTAGCGTTCCAGCCCGTTCTCTTGCCGCCAGCGCACAATGCGCACCTGCATGGTGGTGGCGCTGGTGCCCTGATTCTGCACCCATAGCTCCGTGGCGTTGGTATCTGCCGACAGCCAGGGATCGATGGGCCACAGCAGAATGGTGGCCGCCCCGCTGGCGGTGTTGATCGTCGCCCCCAGCGCCATCAGCAGACAGAGCGCGCGAGTGCCTGGAAATGCCTTCATCGTCCTTCTCCCTTTGTCACCACGACAGGGTCACGGTGAGTTGATCGGAATAATTTCCGGCCGGGCTGAATCCGGTCAGAAGCGCCACACCAAAGAGCGGTAGCGCAATGTTGTTACTGTTGGTGTAAGCCACCGACACCGCCTGGTTAACCCCGATCTCACTGTTGGCCGCCAGGGAGCTGCTGCTGTACAGGCGGTACGGCACCTGGCTGGTCCCTCCTGCCAGCTGCATATTGCGCACCGAGGTGTAGTGCTGACCGCCGTCGATGCTCATGCTCAGCGCCACGCCTGGCGTACAGGCGATGGACAGGGAACCGTTCGGCACAAAGCTGGTGTTCACCGATCCCCGCTCCACCCCGCTATGGGTGCCGAAGTCCAGAGTACCCAGCAGGCCACCGCTGCCTGCGGCGACGGAACAGCCGGGGGTGATAGTGGCGCTCACCTGAAAGGATTGCGTCGTCACCGCCTCGCCGCTTCCTGCCGCAAGCAGCAGCATGCTCAGGCCAAAAAGAGCGCGCAGTTTTCCCTCTCCCCGGTGATGGAGCTGTTGCTTATCCGCGCTCATTAAAAGCTGCTGGCGCTAGTAGGTAACGCTGACGTTGATGGTGTCGGTGTAGGTGCCGGGCACCACGGTGACGCTGTTGCCCCCGCCGGTGATACGGCCGTACAGCGTGTAGCTGTTGACGCCCCCGGCGGTGGAGGTCACCGGCAGCGGTGCGTTGTTGGCAATGATGTTATTAAACCCGCCGTCGCTGAACAGGCTGTAGGCCACGCCCTGGCTGGTATTGGCGGTATTTACCAGATAGCGCGCCGGGGTGCCCGGAGTACCCACCACGGTGCCGGGGGCGGTGGAGTTGGTGTTACCGGTGATCGCCACCGTGTAGCTGGCGGTGGTGCATTGAATGGTGAAGGTGTTACCGCCGCTGGCCCCGGTCAACTGGGTGGTCAGCGTGGAGAAGGTCGCCGGATGGGTACCGAAGTCGAGAGTACCGAAGTTAATGCCGTCCTGCGTTGGCGAGCCGTTAATCAGGCAACCGTTGGTCAAGGTCAGGGTTGCGCCAATGGTGCCGCTGCTGGTGACAGCCTGGCTATTGCTGGCAGCCATCGCCAGAACGCTACCGGTAAACAGCATCAGAAGCTTTTTGTTCATTTTCCACCCTCCAGAAAATGTCACGTGAGGTTATCATTTTTTGGATAACACTCAGTCTGTTAGCACCCATCATGCTGTTGCCCGGGTGGTTATTGTGAAATTTAGTTTAAGGTTTCGTTCTCAACCACTTTTCACCTCCTGACTCATACTTTTACCGTATTGACACCTGTTTACAAATAAAAACAAATAGATAAGAAATGTTATCCGCTCTGTTTTCCGGGTTGCGGGAAGATATATTGATTGAAATGTGATCTGCATCACAATATATCGCCAAAAATTTATTAACAAAATTAATAAATATTAAAAAAATATTGAAAAGACCGCTTTTTTACTTCAACGTAGGTTATGAACCATTCACACGCTGAATAATAAAAATTAAATACATCAGCTTATTAATTTCATTTTCTGTTAATGAGGTATTTTGGTGGCAAGTGCAAACCGACTGACGATGTTCATCGTGGTCTTTATGCTGGCGGGCATTCTGTCCGGAGCAGTTATTCATGAGTATGCGTCAGCCGACGCGATCGCAGCCTGGTCAGACAACATCACATTACTGACCGACATCTTTTTACGCCTGATTAAAATGGTCATTGCGCCGCTGGTGTTCAGCACCCTGACGGTGGGGATTATGCGTCTGGGCGAGACCGCCACTATTGGCCGGGTGGGTGGTAAAGCGATGGTCTGGTTTATCAGCTCGTCGGTGCTCTCCATTCTGGTCGGGCTGTTTATTGTCACCCTGTTACATCCGGGCAGCGGCCTGAATCTGGCCGTTCCGGCCGGGACAGTGGAGACCGGGCTGGCGACCAGCGGGATGTCGCTGAAAGGTTTTCTTTCCCACACTATCCCCACCAGCATTGCCGGGGCGATGGCCAATAACGAGATCCTGCAAATTGTGGTGTTCTCGATGTTCTTCGGCATCGGCGGCGCGTCGCTGGGGGAGAAATTTAACGCCCCGCTGGTGGCCGCGCTGGATGTGGTTTCCCACATCATGCTGAAGGTGACCGGCTACGTGATGTACGTTGCGCCGCTGGCGATCTTCGCCGCCATCTCCTCGGTGATCGCCACCCAGGGGCTGGGGATTTTGCTGAACTACGCTTCGTTTATTGGCGGTTACTATCTGGCGATCGTCCTCACCTGTCTGGTGCTGGTGGCGGTGGGTTACATGGTGCTGAAAAACGAGATCTTCCGCCTGGTGGGCATGCTGAAGGATCCGGTGCTGGTGGCTTTTACCACCAGCAGCTCCGAAGCGGCCTACCCGAAAACGCTGGAGCAGCTGACCCGCTTTGGCTGTTCGCGTAATATCGTCTCCTTTGTGTTGCCGATCGGGTATTCGTTTAACCTGGTGGGGTCGATGGTGTACTGCTCGTTTGCCTCGATGTTTATCGCCCAGGCGTACAATATTCATCTGACGTTTTCGGAAATCACGGTGCTGATGTTGACCCTGATGCTGGCATCAAAAGGGATAGCCGGGGTACCGCGCTCGGCGCTGGTGGTGCTGGCGGCGACGATCCCGAGTTTCCATATTCCGGTAGCCGGGATTTTGCTGTTAATGGGGATCGATCACTTCCTGGATATGGGACGGTCGGCGATTAACGTGCTGGGGAACGGCGTGGCGACAGCGATGCTGGCGCAGAATGAGGGGCTGCTGGAAGAAGAACCGGGGCTGGTTGAGCAAGAGGCTTAAGAATCCCGTAGGCACCGTGCAGCAATAAAACGCCGGGTGGCGGCTACGCCTTACCCGGCCTACAAAACTAAAAGGTTAGCCTGGCGGCCAGCCTCATCACGCTACATGACTCGCCGCCACATCCAGCAGCGCCATCTCGTCGCTGTTCAGCAGCTTCTCGATATTCACCAGAATCAGCATACGGTCACCGAGCGCGCCAAGACCGGTCAGATATTCGGTGGACAGCGTGACCGCAAATTCCGGTGCCGGGCGGATTTGCTCGGCGGTCAGGGACAGCACGTCAGACACCCCATCCACCACGATCCCCACCACGCGCTGGCCCAGATTGAGCACGATCACCACGGTATTATCATCATACTCGACGTCGCCCTGGCTGAACTTCACGCGCAGGTCGACGATGGGCACGATAACGCCACGCAGGTTGGTCACACCTTTAATGAAATCTGGCGTGTTGGCGATGCGGGTCACCTGATCATAGCCGCGGATTTCCTGCACTTTCAGAATATCGATACCGTATTCTTCGTCACCTAAAGTGAAAACCAGGAATTCCTGCCCTGATGGCTCGCCGGCCAGCTTGGTTACATTACTCATACCGGTCATTTTTTTACCTTCTTAACTGAATCAGGCGGCTGTGTGCGCCATACGTTGTTCACGATTTAATCCCTGAAGCGCCGAAACATCGACGATCAGCGCCACGCTACCATCACCCAGGATGGTGGCGGCTGAAATGCCTGGCACCTTGCGGTAGTTGCTCTCAAGGTTCTTCACCACCACCTGATGCTGACCAATCAGCTGATCGACCAGCAGCGCATAGCGGCGGCCCGCGCTTTGCAGGATCACCACAATCCCCTGCGTGGCTTCGGTTTTGGCGCCGTCCACGTCGAACACTTTCCACAGCTCCACCAGCGGCAGGTACTCACCACGCACTTCCAGCACGCGCTCACCGCCCGCCAGCGGATGTAAATCTTCTTCACGCGGCTGGAGTGATTCCATCACCGCGTTGAGCGGCAGGATAAATACCTCATCCGCCACTTTGACCGACATCCCGTCAAGGATCGCCAGCGTCAGCGGCAGCAGGATACGGATGGTGGTCCCGGAACCCTGCTTCGACTTGATCTCAACGTGGCCGCCCATCTCCTGGATGTTACGTTTTACCACGTCCATGCCCACGCCACGCCCGGAGACGTCCGTCACTTGCTCGGCTGTAGAGAAGCCCGGGGCGAAAATCAGCATGCCCACTTCTTCGTCGGTCATGTTCTCGTTAACCGCCATCCCCTGCGACATCGCTTTCGCCAGGATACGCTCGCGGTTCAGGCCCGCGCCGTCGTCGGTCACTTCGATACAGATGTTTCCGCCCTGGTGTTCCGCAGAGAGGATCAGGTTGCCGACCGGGGATTTTCCGGCGGCCACGCGGTTTTCCGGCAGCTCGATCCCGTGGTCGAGGCTGTTACGCACCAGGTGCGTTAACGGGTCGATGATGCGCTCAATCAGGCTCTTATCCAGCTCGGTGGAGCTGCCCATCAGCGTCAGTTCAATCTGCTTGTTCAGCTTAGTGGCCAGGTCACGCACCAGGCGCGGGAAGCGGCTGAAGACGTACTCCATCGGCATCATACGAATGGACATCACCGATTCCTGCAGGTCACGAGCGTTACGCTGCAGCTGACCCATGCTGGTGATCAGATCCCCGTGGTTCACCGGGTCCAGCTCGTTAGAACGCTGGGCCAGCATCGACTGGGTGATCACCAGTTCGCCGACCAGATTGATCAGCTGATCCACCTTCTCAACGGCCACGCGAATACTGGTCGATTCGCTGGAGCGGGCGGCCGGTTTTTCACGTTCGCCACGGTTTGGCGCAGCCGCTTCACCCGGAACGGCCTTCAGCACTGGCGCAGCCGGTGCCACGGCTGGCACCGCAGGGGCAGCTTCAGCGACTTCAGCGACGTCCGCAGCCGGTGCATCCGCAACCGCTTCAAAGTCGATCTGTTCAGGCTCAATAACGAAGCAGAGCACCGCGACCACGTCATCTTTGCTGATGCCGCCATCGAGGGTGGCCGCCAGGGTGTCTTTGCCCTTCACCACGTTGCTCAGGGTCGCCAGATTGCTCAGCTCCTCTTCCAGCAGATTCACTTCGCTCTCTTTCAGGCCGGAGAGCACCACGCGCACGCGGTCATCTGCGGCTGGCGCGGCCGTTGGCGCGGCGTCCACGACGCTCAGTTTCGCCGGGCTGACGGCCACGGCGGCCGTCTCGCCTTTGGCTTCCAGCGCTAACTGACGCAGGGCCTGACAGATATATTCAAAGCTGGCAGCGTCCGGCTCTTGCGAGCTTTTATAGGCATCGAGCTGTTCCTGCATAATATCTTTCGTTTCCAAAAACAGGTTAATAATGTCGGTATTGAGCTGCATCTCACCGCGTCGGGCCTCATCCAGCAGGTTCTCCATCAGATGGGTGGTCTCCTGCAGGATGGTAAAGCCAAACGTCCCGGCGCCCCCTTTTATGGAGTGGGCCGCACGAAATATGGCGTTGAGCTGCTCTGAATCCGGTGCCTCAGGCACCAGGTCCAGCAGGTGTTGCTCCATATCCGCCAACAGTTCGTCGGCTTCATCAAAAAACGTCTGGTAAAAATCGCTAATATCCATGCTCACGCTATCACCTCGGATTGGCTGGTGGCGATGTTGGAACGGCAGCCGAAGACACAGGGTCTGGCTGTTTTAAATCATCCAGTGACTCATTCTGACTTTCGGCGTTTTCGTGCAGGATGGCCTGCTCCGCCTGCTTGTTGAGCACTAAGAGACTAATTCGACGGTTGATGGCATCTTCTGGCCCGCGGTCGGTCATGCGCATGGTTGCGGCCATGCCGACGACGCGCAGCACCTTGCCATCGTCCAGCCCGCCGACCACCAGCTCACGACGGGATGCGTTGGCACGATCCGCAGAGAGCTCCCAGTTGCTGTACCCTTTTTCGCCACCGGCGTAAGGGAAATCATCGGTGTGACCGGAGAGACTGACCCGGTTAGGGATCCCGTTCAACACCGGGGCAATGGCGCGCAGGATGTCGCGCATATAGGGCTCCACTTCGGCGCTGCCGGTTTTAAACATCGGACGGTTCTGGCTGTCGATAATCTGAATGCGCAGCCCCTCCTGGACAAGATCGATCTTCAGGTGCGGACGTAACGCACGCAGCTTCGGATCCGCTTCGATCAGCTGATCCAGATCGCCACGCAGTTTCTTCAGGCGCGCCTGCTCCATGCGTCTTTTCAGCTCATCAACGTTAGGCTCGCGTTTTACTTCACCCTGCTTTTGCGTGTAGTCATCTCCGCCGCCCGGGATCGGGCTGTCGCTGTTGGAGATACGCGGACCCGTCGACACCGCCGTTGCCAGCGGGGTACGGAAATACTCAGCTATCTGAATCAGCTCTTTCGGGCTGGAGATAGAGATCAGCCACATCACCAGGAAGAACGCCATCATCGCGGTCATAAAGTCCGCATAGGCGATCTTCCAGGAGCCATGGGAGCCTCCCCCATGCCCTTTGTGCTTGCGCTTTTTGACTATGACGATGGGATGGGACTGGTTTTTCATGCGTCCTCAGTGCTCGTCTGCTGGTTTGGGTTCTTCACCGCGCGCACGTGCTCTTCGAGTTCGATGAACGACGGACGCTCGCTGGAGTACAGGGTTTTACGGCCAAACTCGACGGCAATCGGCGGAGCATAACCGTTCAGGTTGGAGAGCAGCGTGATTTTGACGCACTGCATCATCTTGGTGGTTTCAGCGCTCTTCTGGCGTAAAACGGTCGCCAGCGGCGAGATAAAACCGTAAGCCAGCAGGATCCCGAGGAAGGTCCCCACCATGGCGTGGGCGATCAGCGCCCCCAGCTCGGCCGCCGGACGATCCGCAGAGGCCAGGGCGTGAACTACCCCCATGACCGCCGCAACGATCCCGAACGCCGGCAGGGAGTCGCCCACCATCGCCAGGCTGTTGGCGGGCACTTCCGCTTCGTTTTCGTGGGTTTCGATCTCTTCGTCCATCAGGGCTTCGATTTCGAAGGTGTTCATGTTGCCGCTGATGATCAGACGCAGATAGTCGACGATAAATTCGAGCATCATCGAATCCGCAAGGATCCGCGGATAGCTGGCGAAGATCTCGCTCTCTTTCGGATTCTCAATATCGCGTTCCAGGGAGAACATCCCCTGTTGACGTGACTTGGCCATCAGGCGATAGAGCAGCGCCAGCAGGTCCATATACATACTTTTGGTGTATTTCGAACGACGGAACAGTAACGGCAACGCTTTTAACGTTCCCTTGATCGCCTTGCCGTTGTTGCCAACGATAAACGCCCCTACCCCTGCACCACCGATTATGATCAGTTCGGCCGGTTGATAGAGTGCCCCAAGGTGCCCGCCGGTCATCATATAACCGCCGAAAACTGTACCGAGAACTACCAGGTAACCTAATACGATAAGCACGACATCATCCTTCCGCTAGTGACTTTAGCCAGGAGACAGAGTTCGGGGTTTAGCCGTCCGCGGGGCAAAAAAAAGCAGCGGTAATTTCTTACCGCTGCTGGAGTCTTGCCCGTAGGGTCGGGTTAAACAGCCTGTTTGATCTGTTCATCCAGCAGTTGTGGATTACTATCGGCAACATCCCGGGAAAGTTTACGTCTTTTTACCGCGCGAGACGGTGGTTGGCACAAACTGCAGGCAAAGCTGCCCGCGGGCTGATGTGCGTGGGTGATAAAGTTACCGCTGCAGCAGTTGCAGCGGGACAACTCAAGCAATCCGCTTTCCACAAAACGCACCAGCGTCCATGCGCGGGTCAATGCCAGCAAAGGGCCCTCTTCAGGCTGCGGGCACTGCTCAAGGTAAAGTTTGTACGCTTTAATCACCGCATCAACGCCGCTGCATAAGCCGGTCTTGAGCAGATACTGCCAGGCATTACAGAACATGGAAGCATGAATATTCTGCTCCCACGTCATAAACCAGTCGGTGGAGAAGGGCAGCATGCCTTTTGGCGGCGGGCTACCACGTAATTCTTTATACAGCTTGATAAGACGACCACGGCTCAGCTGTGTCTCGCTTTCAAGCATTTGCAAACGAGCACCAAGCGTAATCAGTTCCATCGCCAGTTGAATGTCACGCGCTTCCTGAACAATGCTCTTCTCACTCATGATTAGGCTCTTTTCTTACGGGCTGCGTCATCAGGCTGGCTGATTTCATTCAGCAAACGCGTTGAAAGCAAAATACCGGTGTGAACCTGCTGCAGATCGTCCACGCGGGACTCCTGCGTCAGCTGGGTGACAGTCTGGTGATTATCGAAACGGAACTGGCACACCAGTTGGTTAGTTTCAGCCAGTTTAACCATCTGCGGCAGCGTTAATCCGCCAAGCGTTGCCGCCATCTCTTCCTGAATACCGAGACGGAACATGGCAGAGGCTTTGTCCTGGCTAATCAAACGTTGTGCAAGCAATAAATATGACAGGTTGATGTCATAAATGTGTTTTAGCAATTCGGATGTATTCATTTATTCCTTCCCGAATAACACTCTATTCTTGTGCGGTAGACCGCACCCCGTGATGTCGCCGGGAAAACCCCGGTAAAAAAAAGAAGAAAAGGCTAAAACGTATAGTTGAATTAAAGTCTGTATTGATGAATCACGTAAAGAAAAACAAAAATTGCTTCCTGGCAGTTATCATTTCTTACATTTAACTAAGACTTTTCCTAATTCGGTGCAACTCTACCCGTCCGATGTAGGACATACAATGCAGCCCCGCCCAAAATTTAAAATAAATGTGACCTACGTCACATAATTTAAGTGAATCTGATCCAAAAATCCATCAGTATCACTTCTAAATTGTTCACATTTTGAGCAAACAGCAGCCGGATATATTCTGTATGGCCGAATATTCATGCACAAGTATGAACAAACCCGGCACGTTACTTGCGGGGGGTTGACAAGTTACAATTTTGCAAAACCGCATAACATATCTAAGATAGAAACACTCAATTAAGCGATTGAAATTGAAGAAATAAAATAAGCTTAAATACGGAAGTATTTTCTTTCGTTTACGGCAGAAGGCGTGTTACAGAGGGGTAATCCCCTTGTTTTTTCGGGGAATTTATATATATGATTTCCGTTAAGAACGCTAATGTACCCCCCTCAGGAGGGTTTAGCGCTGTTCATTACATAAGAATATTTAATGAATAATTATGATAAGTATCACATGAATGTCACTACCCCCCCTTGCGCCAGCAGAAAAATCGCGCTAAAGCTGAGGAATAGCTAATGTACAGATACGTCCGGAGGGTACAATGAGTTACTCCCATATCCTTGTTTCCGTTTCTGTTTCTCCTGAAAGCCATCAACTGGTCGCCAAAGCGGTGTCAATCGCCCGACCGACCCAGGCACGCATCACCCTGCTCACCCTTTCCGCCGATCCTGAGATGTATAATCAACTGGCCGCCCCCATGCTGGAAGATATTCGTGGCGTTATTCAGGAAGAAACCCAGCAATTTCTGGACGATTTAATTGCACGCGCAGAATATCCCATTGCCCAAACACTTTGTGCGTCGGGCGAATTAAGCGCGCGGATACTTGATATATGTCAAAAGCAGAGCGTAGATTTGGTGATTTGCGGAAATCATAACCACAGTTTTTTTTCTCGTGCAGCCTGTTCCGCGAAAACAATCGTTAGCAACAGTAAAGTGGATGTGCTGTTAATTCCACTCAGCGCAGTTTAATGCGCTGAGTGAAATATTTATCAGGCAAGTTTAGGGAAGGTTACGACCTTTTTTTGCAGGTTGCTCTCCGCGCTGCGGGGGGTGATCTGATTCAGATCCTCAATGAAACGCGCCTGCCAGCGATCGATATCGTTCTCGCGGATCACCTTCATCATATCCGCGTGGCGTGAGATACGCTCCGTCAGCGGCATATTCAGCGCCCGGTGCAGGGCATTGGCCACATCATCCCGATCGTAAGGATTGACGATCAGCGCCGAGGTCAACTCATTGGCGGCCCCAGCAAACTGCGACAGCACCAGTACCCCCGGGTCGGCCGGATCCTGCGCGGCAACGTACTCTTTCGCCACCAGGTTCATGCCATCACGCAGCGGCGTTACCAGGCCGACATCGGCATAGCGGAACACCTTCATCAGGATTTTACGTTCGAAATGCTGGTTTAAGTAGAACAGCGGGGTCCAGCCCAGCTGACCGTAGCGGCCGTTAATGCGCCCGGCTTCGTTTTCAAGCTGGTGACGAATGTCCTGATAGGCCTGCACTTCCCCGCGCGAGGTCGGCGCGATCTGGGTGTAGCGGATCTTACCGTGGTGCTCGGGGTATTTCTCCAGCAGGGTCTCGTAGGCCTGGAAGCGTTCGGGCAGCCCTTTTGAATAATCGAGACGCTCAACGGAAAAGATGTTTTTAACGTTCTTCAGCTCTTCTTTAAGCTGCGCCAGCTTAGGCGGCAGTGGCCCTGAGGCCTGCCCGGCAATCTCGTCCGGCTCGATACCAATCGGGTAGACCTCGGTGCGGAAGCGCTTGCCCCAGGCGGAGTGCGAGTCATCGTCATGGGCCGTCAGCCGCGTTTTGCTGGCCACGCTGTCGAGGAAGGCCAGGCGGTCGTTTTCGGTCTGGAAGCCCAGCAGATCGTAATCGCAGAGCTGTTCAAGCAGCTCGTCGCTGGGTGGCAGCGCGTTGAAGATCTCCGGCGTCGGGAACGGGATATGCAGGAAGAAGCCGATGCGGTTGTTGATGCCGCGCTTGCGCAACTCGCTGGCAAACGGCAGCAGATGATAATCGTGGATCCAGAGCGTGTCGTCCTGCTGGACTAACGGCTGCAGCTTATCAGCCAGCAGGCTGTTCACCCGCGAATAGCCCTCCCAGGCCTCGCGCTTAAACTTCACCAGGTCGAGGCGATAGTGAAATGCTGGCCACAGTACGGCGTTGGAGAACTGGCTGTAATACTCATCATAATTCTGTTCACTGAGATTAAACGAGGCCCAGGTGATGTTCCCGCGCGTCACCTTTTTTAGCGGTTTGTCCTCGTCACCAATCTCTCCACTCCAGCCAAACCAGAGTCCCCCCGTACTTTTTAACGCCCCCAGCACCCCTACAGCCAGGCCACCTGCGCTGGCTTTTTTGTCGTCCGGGGGAGCGATGCGATTAGAAACTACGATCAAGCGACCCATAAGGTTTTCTCCTGTTAATTTGCGCTATTTCTTTTTCTTGTTGATGGTTAGCGGCTTTTATTACCCATTGCCAGACGTCGGGTACCGTTGCCAGCCGCCAGCTGGCTTTGGTCTCACCCGCGCCGACCTTCACTGATACCCCTTTAAGCTGGTTGACCACCTCAAAGCCATGCTCATCGGTCAGGTCATCGCCAAAGAACACCGGCGTTCTGCCGAGGAACGGCGCTTCATGCATAAAGGCAGAGATAGCTTCCCCTTTATGGATGCCCCTCGGTTTGATTTCAACCACGCATTTACCCGGCTGTAGCGACAGCTGCGGATTATCATGCACTATCTGCTCCGCCAGATTGAACACTTCCTGTTGATACTGGGGAGCCTGGCGATAGTGGAGCGCAAAGGCCATCCCTTTGGCCTCCAGCTCGGTACCTGGCAGACATAACAGTGCCGTCGTCAACTGCGCATGCAGCGTCTGGACCAGATCGGGAGGAAGGGAAACGGTTTGCGAATGACCATGGATGTCGCGGCGCTCCGCCCCGTGTACACCGGCAAGCGGGAAACGGTAGGGTCCGGCGAGCTGATCCAGCTCGGCCATTGAACGCCCTGATATCAATGCCAGTGCCCCCTGATTCAGCTCAGCAAGCTGATTCAGCGCCTCTAACACTTCGGTGGGAACCGCCACCTCATCGGGATGCGGCTGGATGGTTGCCAGCGTTCCGTCAAGGTCAAAAAAGTACGCATAGTTTTCAGCTAATAACGGCGGTGAAGTTAACGTATCGGCCACCCTGATCCTCCTTACAGTTGGCGAGATGAAAAACTGTTAACATCTCAGTAGCCATGTAAGTATAGACAGTGTGACGGCGCTCGCCATTTGACAACCCCCCTCCCGCTGCGGCTGGAAAGGGGGTTAAGGTCGCGACTACACTTAAAAGTTAGGTCGCAAAAGGCAGGAAAAAGGGTCAGATAGTACGCTTGGCTTTTTGTTTGTAACGGTCGAAGATCACCGCTGCAAGCAGGATCAGGCCACGTACCACGTACTGCGAGAACGGAGAGATGTTCAACAGGTTCATGGCGTTCTCTACCGTCCCCAGGATCAGGATCCCCGCCACCACATATGAGATTTTTCCGATGCCGCCCTTCAGCGATACGCCGCCTAAAACGCAGGCAGAGATGACGATCAGCTCATAACCGATGGAGGTCATCGGCTGACCGCTGGTCATACGCGACGCCAGGATAATCCCCGCTGCCGCCGACACCAGGCCGGAGAGCACGAAGATAATGATCTTGGTGCGGACCACCGGAACACCGGCCAGACGCGCCGCCTCTTCATTACCACCAATTGCCAGGGTATTACGGCCAAAGGTGGTTCTGTTCAGCAGGAAACCAAAGATAATCAGGCAGCCGACGGTGAGCCAGATAGGCGCAGGCAGACCGAGCCAGTTGGCGTAGCCGAGGGTGAAGAAGCGCTCGTCTTCAATCCCCACCGCTTTACCGTCAGAGATGATATAGGCCAGCCCGCGCACGATTTGCATGGTGGCAAGGGTAGTGATCAGGGCGTTGATTTTCAGGCGTGCAATCACGAAGCCGTTCACCAGCCCGCTGAGCACCCCGAGCAGCAGCCCGGCCGCCACGCCAATCCACAGGCTTTCGGTCATGTTGATGACCACCGCGGTGGTGACCCCGGCGCAGGCGATGACCGAGGCCACCGACAGGTCGAAGTCGCCGGACGCCAGACAGAACAGCATCCCGCAGGCGACCATCCCGGACATGGAGATCGCCAGGCCCAACCCCTTCATATTAATGAAGGTGGCAAAGTTAGGTACAAAAATGGCGCAGCCGAGGAACAGCACGGCGAAAACCACCAGCATGCCGTATTGATCCCAGATCCGCCCGAAGCTGAAGGCCGATTTCGGCGCTCCGGAAGTAGTGACAGAGGACATCTTATTCTCCTTACTCAGGCGACAGCCTGGCTGACTTTAGGCATGGCGAGGCTTAACGCCTGCTGTTCATTCGCCTGTTCATGAAGCAATTCACCGGCAATGGCCCCTTCACGCATCACCACGATTCGGTCGGCCACACCCAGCACTTCCGGCAGGTCGCTGGAGGCAAAGAGCACCGCCACGCCACGTTTTGCCAGGGCGTAAATCACGTTATAAATCTCATGCTTCGCCCCCACGTCGATGCCGCGGGTCGGTTCATCCAGCAGGATCACCTTCATCTCTTCCGACAGCCAGCGGCCGAGGATCGCCTTCTGCTGGTTCCCGCCGGAGAGGTTCATGATCAGCTGCTCAGCGCCCGGGGTTTTGATGTTCAGCGAGCGAATGTGGTGATTGGCATTGCTGACCTCCCAGGTGTCGTTAATCAGACACCCTGCGCGAATGGTCTTGCGGCGCGCCGAGATATTGATGTTGTCCCGCACCGAGTGCACCGGAATGATCCCCTCGGCTTTACGGTCTTCCGGGCAGAGCATCATCCCCGCACGAATGGCGTGCGCCGGTTTCTGAATATCGACCGGCTGGCCGTCGATAAAGACCTGGCCGCCGGTGATGCGGGTGCCGCCAAACAGCCCTTTCATCAGCTCGCTGCGCCCTGCCCCCACCAGCCCGAACAGGCCGACAATCTCGCCGCTGCGCACGGTGAGGCTGATTGGGGTGCGCACGCCCGGAGCTTTCACCTCTTCCAGACGCAGCAGTTCGCCGCCGTACTGGCGTGGCTCCCAGTGGTAGATATCGCCCAGTTCGCGACCCACCATCGCCTGCACCAGCTGGTCATGGTTGACCTGCTGCATATCGGTGAAGGTGCGAACATAACGGCCATCCTTGAAGACGGTGATTGCATCGCTGAGGGCGAAGATCTCTTCCATACGGTGCGACACGTACAGAATGATGCGTCCCTCTTTACGCAGCTCGCGGATCACCCGGAACAGGTTCTCGATTTCGCGCGCCGACAGAGAGCTGGTCGGTTCATCAAAGGCGATGACTTTGGCATTGCGCGCCAGCGCTTTGGCGATTTCCACCATCTGCCACTGGCCGATGGAGAGATATTTCAGCGGGGTCTGCGGGTCGATATCCAGCCCAAGGTGCTTAAGTTGCAGACCGGCTTCATAGTTGAGCAGCGAACGGTTCACAAAACCGCCCTTGTGCGGGAGCTGCCCGAGATAGATGTTTTCCGCCACCGTCATCTCCGGTACCAGATGCAGCTCCTGGTAGATGATGGCGACGCCAGCGTTCAGCGCGGCAGTGGTGTCCGCAAAGGCGACCTCTTTGCCCTGTAACGCCAGGGTGCCCGTCGTGGGGGCATAGTTACCGCTGAGGATCTTCAGCAGCGTGGATTTTCCAGCGCCGTTCTCTCCCATCAGGGCATGGACCTGACCCGCATAGCAGTCAAAGCTGATGTCGGTAAGCGCATTGACACCGGGAAAGGTTTTGCCGATGCCGCGAAATGAGAGATAGGGTTCAGACTGTTGCATAACGTCTCCGGGGATCGAGTAGTGAACGTCTGGCCCCCCCATGGCTTGCGGGGGGCGCAATCACAGTAAATTACTTACCGCCCAGTCCTTTTTTCTCCAGCTCGGCTTTGAAGTTGTCACGGGTGATCAGCACCACGTCGGTCACTTCAGTATATTTCGCCGGCTCTGCCCCTTTGGTGACCCAGTTGTAGAGCATTTCGCTGGATTTGTAGCCGTGAACGTCCGGGCTTGGCAGCAGGGAGCCGTAGAAGCCAGTCGCCTGGGCTTTAGAGAGTTCGCTCACTGCATCCACGCCATTGATGCCGATACCGACAACGTCTGCCGCTTTGAAGCCCTGGCCTTCGGTAGCGCGCACGCCGCCGAGCACGGTGTTGTCGTTCATCCCGACCACCAGCCAGTGTTTCACTTCAGAGTGCTGAACCAGCATGGAGTTGGCCGCATCGAAAGCGCCCGGGATATCGTTAGATTTGGTTGGCACTTTGTAGATCTGTTTTTCCGGGAAGCCGGCGGCTTTCAGGGCATCCATCGAACCGGTAGTACGGCGGCGGGCGGTATCCAGCTCGTCGGCGGTAATGGCCATTACGGCGGTGTCTTTCACATCCCAGCCGCGTTTTTGCATCTCTTTATACAGCTCCTGGCCCTGACGCTCGCCGATTTTGGTCGCCGCCATCATCACCAGCGGCACGGTGTCCATCGGTGCGCCTTTGGCGTTGACGAACTGGTCGTCCACCGCGATAACCTTCATGTCATAGCCGCGCGCTTTCGCCACGATGGCGGAGCCCAGTTTTGGATCCGGAGTACAGATGACAAACCCTTTCGCGCCGCTGGCCGCCAGGCTGTCGATGGCGTTCAGCGTTTTTTCACCGTCCGGTACAGCAATTTTGATCACTTCAAAGCCCAAATCTTTCCCGGCTTTATCAGCGAATTTCCACTCCGTCTGGAACCATGGCTCTTCCGGCTGCTTCACCAGGAAACCGAGCTTTAAGTTCTCCGCCATAGCGGATTGTGACATAACGGCAGCCAGACCGATGGCCGCCAGCGCTTTAGTAAATTTGTGCATGGTTAACTCCAGCTTTAGCGTTCTAATATGTAGGGGAAACAACATCTCAATTCTGCTTAATCGGACTTAAAACAAGGCATTAGCGCCATGCGTGTTTAAACCGCATTAGCTTGAGATAGTTTTAGCGGGAAATTAATCATCCATAAGAGAGCGCCATCACACGGCAGAATTACAGTAATTGCGTACATACATTCAGCGAAAAATGACATAAATCGAAGGGGATTTGTCAGACAATTCGAAAGGGGCAAAGCAGATTAGTCCATAAGATCAGCTAAGATATCCTTGTCAGACGGGCGCAGGCGCGCCCAACGATCTTACCAGGGATAGTAGATGTGCTCGGCATGGTCGCGCACCGGGGCTTCATCCCTCAACAGGCGCGCAGAGAGGGTCAGCGCGAAGTCGAAAGCCAGGCCCAGACCTTTGCCGCTGATGAGGTTGCCGTCTTCCACCACCGGGGCATCGACATAGACGCCGTCCTCAACGCCCTGCCAGAGATCGCCTGAACAGACATAGCGACGCCCTTTCAGCAACCCGTTCCCCCCCAGCACCCGCGCGGCGGCGGAACAGATCGGCGCGATAATCTTGCCCGCTTCGTCATGGGCGGCGATAAAACGCACCACGTCGGCGCTGGCGGCGAGATTGACGCTGCCCTGCGGCCCGCCCGGCAAGACCACGGCATCATAGTAAGTATCAATTTTCTCGCTCAGGGTACTGTCCGCAACCATCGGGATTGAATGGTAGCTCACCACCGCGCGCGACCCGGCGCAGGCCAGGGTTTCTACCTCAATGTTGAGACGGCGCAGGATATCAATGGTGATGATCGCTTCCGCCTCTTCAAATCCGGGTGCCAGCAGCACCGCAACCTTTGCCATAAGAACTCCGCTAGTTATGAAGATAAAACAATGTTTCATTTTCACAGAGTGCCGGTCGGTAAACTTCCTGCGGGATCACATATCGCACTATTTTCTACAAAAATGATCCTGCGCAATTTTCCTCAGATGTAAGTTTTTACTCATAACAAGAATTATCTTCCTCCCGCCTGGCAGAAATAATTATCCATTTAATTGCTAAGCGCATTTTTCGCTGCTACACGATGAAAGATAAATCAATATTATCAATTAAACTGTTCTAAATTCATACAAAACAATAAATAACAATGACTTGTATGTTGCTGGTTTTTGTCTGACTCGCGCAGAATCCTTCACTGTTGGTAATTCCCACCAGGAAGTAAGGTTTAGTAAGAATATATTTATGAGGATTTTCTTATGCCCCTTCTACTGTTATTATATTTTTAAGAGATTTCTGAAGTGAATTAGAGATCACATACAGGGAAAACAGAATGCTTTTATTCTGTAGTGAACTATCGTTAATGATGATTATTTTTAGGTTACATAAACGAAGAAAAGGGAATGGATATGGCTGTCTCGGATATGATTAACAAGCTCAACACGCAGATGAACCTGGAGTTTCACGCGTCAAATCTCTCTTTGCACCTCAGCGAGTGGTGTTCTGAACATCATCTGACCGGTTCCGCGACCTTCCTGCGCAGCCAGGCGCAGAGCAACGTCACCCAGATGATGCGCGTTTTCGATTATCTGAAAGCATCGGGCGCTATGCCGGTTGTGAAACCCGTTGATATGTCTGATGAAGACTGTACCTGCCTGGAAGCGGTGTTCCAGCGCACGCTGGAAGAGTATGAACAGCGCTGCCTGACGCTGAATGAACTGGCGGATGAAGCGCGAAAAATGCAGGATATCTCCACGCTCAACTTCCTGCACGATATTGAAAAAGAGCAGCAGCAGGATGGGGTATTACTGAAAACTATCCTCGATGAAGTTCGCCAGGCGCGTCGCACCGGTATGGGTCTGGAACAGACCGATCGCCACCTGCTTAACGTCGTCAACTGCCAGCACCACTGATTCTGCACTTCACGTTTCTTACCCGGCCTGTGCCGGGTAAGTTTGTTACAAAAATGCAACCAACCCTTTGCTTTTATTAATCTTTAACAAATCCGATCTGGCTCCCACCGAATAACCCTTCTCCGTGTAATGATTTGCGAAAATTTCATTTTCACAGACGAGGGAAACGTATGATTACCGTTGAATTTGTTGTCATTATTCTGTGCCTGCTCATCGGCACCCGGTTCGGTGGGATGGGACTGGGGCTGATAAGCGGTATTGGTCTGTTTATTCTCAGTTTTGTCTTTGGGCTCCAGCCCGGCAAGCCTCCGGTGGACGTCATGCTGACGATCCTGGCGGTCATTGGCTGCGCGGCCACCTTGCAGACCGCCGGTGGGTTAAACGTGATGATGCAGTTTGCCGAACGGCTGCTGCGGCGACATCCGCAACACATTACCCTGCTCGCCCCCTTCACCACCTGGATGCTCACTTTCCTCTGCGGAACTGGCCACGTGGTCTATACCATGTTCCCAATCATCGCCGATATTGCGCTGAAAAAAGGCATCCGCCCCGAGCGCCCGATGGCAGTGGCATCCATTGCCTCGCAGATGGCGATCACCGCCTCGCCGGTGTCGGTGGCCGTCGTCTCGCTGGTCTCCATTCTGGCCGCGCAGCACGGGGTGGGTCAGGCATTTGGCATACTGCAGATCCTCGCGATTTCTGTCCCGGCCTCGCTGGCCGGGGTAGCGATTGCCGCCCTCTGGAGTCTGCGCCGCGGCAAAGATCTGGCCGACGATGCGGAGTTTCAGGCCCGGCTGCAGGATCCTGAGCAGCGTAAATTCATCTATGGCAGCACCGACACCTTGATGAATCAGCGCTTCCCGAAGCAGGCCTACTGGTCGACGTGGATCTTCTTTGCCGGGATTGCCGTCGTGGTTGTGCTGGGTGCCCTGCCCGAGCTGCGTCCTGCCTTTGAGGTAAAAGGCAAAATGACGGCGCTGTCGATGAACCTGGTGATCCAGATGATGATGCTGATTGCCGGGGCGGTGATGCTGATGGTGTGCAAAGTGAATGCTGCGGCGATCTCCAACGGGGCGGTGTTTAAGGCCGGGATGGTGGCGATTTTCTCGGTCTTTGGCGTGGCATGGATGAGCGATACCTTTTTCCAGGCGCATCTGGATGAGCTGAAGATGGCGCTGGAAGGGGTAGTAAAAAGTCACCCCTGGACCTATGCCATTGTGCTGTTCCTGGTCTCGAAGCTGGTCAATAGCCAGGCGGCAGCCCTGACCGCCGTCGCGCCGATGGGGTTAATGCTGGGGATCGATCCGAAGATGCTGATTGCCTTCTTCCCGGCGTCTTATGGCTATTTCGTTCTGCCGACCTATCCCAGCGACCTTGCCTGCATTGGTTTTGACCGCTCGGGCACGACGCGCATCGGCAAGTTTATTATCAACCACAGCTTTATTCTGCCGGGGCTTATCGGGGTAAGCTGTGCCTGCGCGGTGAGCTACCTGCTGGTGCAGACCTTCCTCTAACCCGCATTCCGGGCGACCCCAGGTCGCCCGTTCACATTATTCTCACAAAACCATTTCTAAATTCAAAACGTCGGTTTATTTTAGTGAGACTCGCCCTGCGGGGTGAACTTCAGTTCAATCAGGGCAATGGCTTTCTGTACGGCGCGCAGCGTGACGGGGTCGGCCGAGGCAGGATTGCTGGCGAAATCGATGTTTCTCAGCTGGCTGGACATCTTCTCGCGCACCTCAGCGGGGGCGATGATTTCAATGACATCAAGGATTTGTTTGATGACCAGCTGGCATGCAACGACGTCAGAGATCAGTTCCTGATCGGCACTCAGGTTTTGAGACATAGGCTTCTCCTGTTTGAAAGGCCGCCATAGTAGCAAAACCGCCGCCCGGATGCGGCCTGCAGGCATAAAAAAACCTGCCGTAGCAGGTTTTTTCTTATCAGAACATCGCGCCTGGCGGTACGTCCTTGAAGGTCTTGCAGTAGGATTCAAACATGCTTTTCAGGATTTTGCGCAATTTCATCATTATGCTCCGGCTAAATGTTATGCAGGTGTTATTGTTGATGCGCTAATAATATGACCCCCATCACAAAAATCAATGATTTTGTGATATTCATCACGCCAGTTTATTTAAAATAAAACGGCGTTCCTGTTAAAAATAAATATAAATCATGTCATTAGCAGCATGTTTGTTCCTGTAAATTTTTAAAAAAAATTTGATGTGGCAGAGGAAAAATGACCGAAAACATCTCCGGTAAAGCGACCAGCGGGATCTCTCCCGCTGCGCTGTTGGTAGCGGGTGCCTTCTTTATGGAGTTTCTCGACGGGACGGTGATCGCTACCGCGCTGCCCGATATGGCGAGAAGCTTTGGCGTGCAGGCGGTGGATCTCAACATCGGCATCAGCGCCTATCTCATCACCCTCGCGGTGCTGATCCCCGCCAGCGGCTGGATCGCCGACCGCTTTGGTGCCCGCAAAGTCTTCACCCTTGCGCTGGCTATCTTTACCCTCGCCTCGGTGCTGTGCGGCCTCGCCACCAGCGTCGACCAGTTCGTCGCCATGCGCGTCCTGCAGGGGATGGGCGGCGCGCTGATGGTGCCGGTCGGACGGCTGGCGGTGCTGCGTACCACCCCGAAACATCTGCTGATTACCGCCATCGCCACCCTCACCTGGCCCGCGCTGGTGGCACCGATCATCGGCCCGCCGCTGGGCGGGTTTATTACCAGCTATGCCAACTGGCGCTGGATCTTCTTTATTAACGTGCCGCTGGGGCTGATTGCCATCGTGCTGGCGCTGCGCATTATCCCGGACATCTATGAAGAGACCCGTCGCCCGTTCGACACCCCGGGCTTTATTGCCACCTCGGTGGCGATGGTGAGCCTGGTCTGTGCCATGGAGATGATGGGGGCGCAGGAGGTAAATACGCTAATCACCTTCGCGCTGCTGGCTGTCGGGATGGCTACCCTGATCTATGCCCTGCGGCATTTCAGGCGCGCCGAATGGCCGATGATCCGCCTCGACGCCCTACAGGTGCCCACCTTTCGCGTGACGATGTATGGCG
This sequence comes from Leclercia sp. AS011, assembly GCF_037152535.1. Lineage (NCBI taxonomy): Bacteria > Pseudomonadati > Pseudomonadota > Gammaproteobacteria > Enterobacterales > Enterobacteriaceae > Leclercia > Leclercia sp. AS011. The sequence continues at coordinate 594,845 of NZ_JBBCMA010000001.1, read as the reverse complement.
GATCGCTGTTTCGCGCCTCCATCAGCGCCGTTCCCTTTTTACTGCCGCTGCTGTTCCAGGTGGGATTCGGCATGGACGCGTTTCACTCCGGTCTGCTGGTGCTGGCGGTATTTGTCGGCAACCTGACCATCAAACCGGCGACCACGCCGTTGATTCGCGGGCTGGGCTTTAAAAAGCTGCTGCTGATCAACGGGGCGCTCAACGTGCTGGCCCTGCTGGCCTGCGCGTTTCTGACGCCGCAGACGCCGGTATGGGCGATCATGCTGGTGCTCTATCTGGGCGGCGTATTTCGTTCCATTCAGTTTACCGCCATCAGCACCCTCGCCTTTGCCGACGTCCCTTCCCCGCAGATGAGCTATGCCAATACCCTGTTCTCTACCGCTACCCAACTGGCGGTGGGGCTGGGGATCACGCTGGGTGCTATCGGGATCCGTATCGGAGAGCTGTGCAGTGAGATGCTCGGGATAGCGGCGCTTCCGGGGATCAGCTTTCGGTTGGCGTTTGTGGCGATTGCGCTGGTCTGTCTGCTGGGGATGTTTGATACCCTGCGGCTGGTGAAAGATGCCGGCAGCGCGGTATCCAGAAAACAGGCATAAAAAAAGCCAGCGTATGCTGGCTTTTTCACAGGTGCTGGCAACTTAGCCGATAAGACCGCGGACAAAAGCTTCGATCTCTTTATCCTGGCAGTTCTCGAAGAAGCACTGCTGGAAACGCTGACCGGTTACTGCCGTTTTGACCAGCTCTGGATCGATCGCGCGCAGGGTGTCGAGATAGTTCTCTTTAACGACCGCGGCTTTCACCTGGTTCAGGATGCCGGCGTTGCGAACCTGAGGCTCTTTACGCTCTGGCGGATAACCTTCGCCGTTACGCCCGGTGAAGGCTTTTTCGAAGATGAAGCGCACGTTCAGCTCTGCGCCCCAGCCGAAGCCTTTGGCGAATGGCAGGGAGAGCGCGTTACCATTGTTGATCTGGGCGAACAGGAACGCATCCGCCGGATCGATACAGTAGCCGCACACCACGCCCGGGTGGATGTTCAGGGACATCAGCGCGCCCTGGCCGGTACCGCAACCGGTCACCACGAAATCCACCGCTTTCGAGTTCAGCAGAATGCTCGCCATGATGCCCAGGTGAATATAGGTCAGGTGGTGATCGTTTTCGTCGCTCATCCCAACGTTGTAGACCGGGAAACCTTTCTCTTCAGCAACGGCGTTCAATTCCTTGAGGATGATGGCGTTTTTTGGCGCCTGGCTGTTTTCCATCATCAGTGCAATTTTCATTCTTCGTCTCCTGAATGCGATGCGGGGCATCCCGCTGTGAATAGCTTACCTGTTCAACCTTACTACTAAGCAAACACACTTTCAAATTAAGTGAAAAATAGTTTCAAAAAACAAAGATGCGCTCACAATTTTGTACTCAGGCGCATTTTTTCCCACGGAGAAAGACGAGATGGCACAGAATTGAAGGAGCCAGCGGTCGTGGCAAAGAGAAAGGGCAGAACAGGTGTTTAATCCTGGCATTGCGGTGCACATCAGCCGCTAGTATAAGGTATTTCAACGCATTCAGAGTGTTCTATGAAGAGATTATGCACTGGCGGCCTGCTCCTGTTACTGGCAGGCTGCGGCGTCACCCGGCAAGCAGAAGTCAGCAGCGTCGACGTCACGTCAGGCGTCGTCATGCTCAATTACGATCAGGCTATGTTGCAGAACGCCCGCTATGATGATTACGTCACCAGCGGCACCGCAACCCGTGAATGCCAGACCATGGGATACAGCACGGCGATGGCCTACGGTCAGCCGGTTAAAACCTGTAGCCTGATTAGCGGCTCGCTGTGCCTCAATGAAACCATGACCATCCAGTACAAATGTTATGGCTATGCCCCGCCGCCCGTCGTCACGACGTCCGCCTGGTAATAATTCCGTTGCCAGCGATCCCGCTGGCAATAATATTTTAAACACGAAACAGAATAATTCTCATTAATATAACTTAATCAGCCGCAATGCGTTTTATTCCCATTCGTATTATGATTGTTTAAATATTTATTTTACTTTTTGCAAATAAATAAATAACAAATTATAGTGACGCTCACGTTGACCTTTAAATAATAGTCCGGAGCGACACCATGCTTAAAAATGAAATGATCGACAAGCTTAATGAGCAAATGAATCTGGAGCTTTACTCCTCTCTGCTCTATCAGCAGATGAGCGCCTGGTGTAGCTACCACAGTTTTGAAGGGGCAGCGGCCTTCATGCGCCGTCACGCGCAGGAAGAGATGACCCACATGCAGCGTCTCTTTGATTACCTTACCGATACCGGCAGCCTGCCGCGCATTAACCCGGTGGCCTCGCCGTTTGCAGAGTACACCTCCCTGGACGAACTGTTCCGCGCTACCTACGAGCACGAGCAGCTGATCACCCAGAAAATTAACGAACTGGTGCATGCCGCCATGACCAGCCAGGATTATGGCACCTTTAATTTCCTGCAATGGTATGTGGCAGAACAGCATGAAGAAGAGAAGCTGTTTAAATCGGTTCTCGATAAACTTTCTCTGGCCGGGAAATCCGGTGAAGGGCTGTACTTTATTGATAAAGAGCTGTCGACGCTCGATGCCCAAAATTAATATGACTGCGGCGCCTTCCGGCGCCGCATTATTTTAATGACGACAGATTTTACTTTCGTGGGTTGAAAACCCGCTATCCAGTGGAATAAATTTCCCGCGAGCCGCCAGAAAAGCCACCAGCTCCGCCGCACTCATTTCCGCCGCCGAACAGGTGTGAAAACGTGCGTCCTCACCAAACCGCGCGGTAATTGCCGCCACCAGACTCTCTTCGGTGTACTGCTCACCGGAATCAATCATCATCGTCAGCACATCGTGCCCATGAACAGATGCCATAACCCCTCCAGAATAAAAGATGCAGCCTGACAGGTTCCTCCCCTGCCCGCCTTGCGCTGGCGCAGGAATCGCTGTTGATTTCCATCCTGACGACTCCTGATTAATATCGTAAATATAGCTTTACAGCCTTTGTAACGCCGGTTTGACGAACCTGCGTTTTTCCCTTACCCTGCGCCGCAGATTTTGTCGCGATAGAGCAAGGCCGTAGAGGAAAACGTGAAGAACAGAACGCTGGGAAGTATTTTCATCGTCGCCGGAACGACGATTGGGGCTGGAATGCTGGCGATGCCGCTGGCGGCCGCAGGCGTCGGGTTTGGCGTCACGCTGGTGTTACTGGGCGTACTCTGGGCGCTGATGTGTTACACCGCCCTGCTGCTGCTTGAGGTGTATCAGCACGTTCCCGCCGATACCGGGCTAGGGTCGCTGGCCGGGCGCTATCTTGGACGTTTCGGCCAGTGGATCACCGGCTTCAGCATGATGTTCCTGATGTATGCCCTGACCGCGGCTTATATCAGCGGCGCGGGTGAACTTATCGCCTCCAGCGTCAATGACTGGTTCAATGCCGATATCTCCCCCACCACCGGGGTGATCTTCTTTACCCTGATTGGCGGCGGCGTGGTCTGCGTCGGCACTTCGCTGGTGGATCTGTTCAACCGTTTTCTGTTCTCGGCCAAAATCCTCTTCCTGGTGGTGATGCTGGCGCTGCTGGCACCGCACATTCATAAGGTTAATTTACTGACCCTGCCGCTGGAGAAAGGGCTGGCGCTGTCGGCCATCCCGGTGATTTTTACCTCCTTTGGCTTTCACGGCAGCGTGCCGAGCATCGTCAGCTATATGAATGGCAACGTGCGCAAGCTGCGCTGGATCTTTATCACCGGCAGCGCTATCCCGCTGGTGGCCTATATCTTCTGGCAGCTGGTAACGCTTGGCAGCATCAACTCATCCACCTTTATGGGGATGCTGGCCAGCCATACCGGCCTGAACGGGTTGCTCCAGGCCCTGCGTGAAGTGGTCGCCTCGCCGCATGTGGAGCTGGCGGTACACCTGTTTGCCGACCTCGCTCTGGCGACCTCCTTCCTCGGGGTGGCGCTGGGTCTGTTCGATTATCTGGCCGACCTGTTCCAGCGCAGCCGCACCTTCAGCGGACGTATTCAGACCGGGGCGATCACCTTCCTGCCGCCGCTGGCTTTTGCATTGTTCTATCCGCGTGGGTTTGTGATGGCGCTGGGGTATGCGGGGGTGGCACTGGCGGTACTGGCGCTGCTGCTGCCGTCGCTGCTGGTCTGGCAGAGCCGTAAGCATCATCCTGAAGGTGACTACCGGGTGCCCGGCGGGAAACCGGCGCTGTGTCTGGTCTTCGCCTGCGGGATTGCGATCGTGCTGGTGCAGTTCGGGATTGCGGCGGGGCTATTACCGGAAGTGGGATAAATAAATGCCGGGTGGCGCTGCGCTTACCCGGCCTACGAATATTGTAGGCCCGTGCAAGCGAAGCGCCGCCGGGCGCTGTTAATGCAGACAGCAGTTCTTAAACTTTTTACCGCTGCCGCACGGGCAAGGATCGTTGCGCCCGACTTTGGTGCCGTTGATCACCGGCTGCTGGGCGACCGGCTCCTGCGGGTTGGCAATCCAGTAGTTGTACAGACGCAGCGCCGCCGGGCGAATGTTCTCGATGCTCTGCTGGAACTCCTCTTCGCTGAAGCTATCCAGACGCTCAAAGTTCTCTTCTGAGCCGTGCAGAGCGATCAAATCCAGATCGGCACGCAGGGACTCCGGCAGGGATGACCAGTCGGTCAAGGCCACGCCGCGCATATAGCCGAAGCACCACTCTTCCACCACGGTATAGGTCTCACCCTCGACATCATTCATGCCGAACATAGGTTCAAACTGATCCGGGTAATCGCTCAGGCGCTCGGCGATATCGTTCATGTGCTTGAAGCAGAGATCGATAAAGCGGTTCATCTCACGATCGTTCTTCCAGCGCGGAATGTATTTTTCGCCACCCCACACCGCCACCAGCCAGCGATCCGGCTCAACCACCACCGGGCCAGACAGCACCGCGGTCAGCATCCCGTCGAGCTCCGAGACGTCCATCACGGACTCGCCGTCATGACCGTAGGTCATTAAGGTCTCTTCCAGCCACTCCATTTCGGTTTCGTTTAACGGGCCTTCGGTCATGGGTAAATCTCCTGCAGAATAGAATTGCGTGCAGGGTAACACAGAAACCGCCCTTCACGATTCTATTCCCCTGCGCTTGCCGGGCGCTTTTGTGGTGCAAAAGGGTCCAAATCGTGACCGTTGCACAACTTATGTGCTTTGTTGTTAATGAGATGTGATCCCCGCTGTAATTTCGCTGCGTGGTGCCGGGTGGCTTAAAACGGCGCTCTATACTGAAAATTGTCGAAACACCGGCAATTGGCTGCCGTTCTGGCAACCATTTTGCTTACTGTTGTGCTGAGGGTGAAAACCCTCAGGCAATCTCGCCTGTTTCTGCGGTATGTCGTCCGTTTAGTGCATTACGTTTTGAATACGTTTTGGATTGGGTACGCCTCCGGCGTTCGACTACACAGGGTTGTGCCAAAAACCACTCAGAAAAGGTACATAATAATGTCGCTGAAATTGATCAGAAGTCCTCTCTCTATCGTGCTGGCAGGGTGTCTGGTGACGGCGTTTTCCGCCCAGGCTGATATCGTTATTGGCGTAGCGGGCCCCTTCACCGGACCGAACGCCACCTACGGGGACCAGTACTGGCACGGCGCGACCCAGGCCGCGGAAGACATTAACGCCGCGGGCGGCATTAATGGCGAGAAGATCAAACTGGTGCAGGGCGATGACGCCTGCGAGCCGAAACAGGCCGTCTCGGTCGCTAACCGTCTGGTCGATCAGGATAAGGTCAAAGCCGTGGTCGGTCACTTCTGCTCCTCCTCCACCATGCCAGCCTCCGAGGTCTATAACGACGCTGGCGTACTGGCTATTACCCCCGGCTCCACCAACCCACAGATCACCGAGCGCGGCATGAGCGACATGTTCCGCATGTGCGGTCGCGATGACCAGCAGGGCCAGGTCGCCGCTGATTTCATTATTGATAAGCTGAAAGCCAAACGGGTGGTGATCATTCACGACAAAGACACCTACGGCCAGGGGCTGGCGGATGCCACCAAAGCGGCGCTGGCGAAACGCGACGTGAAGGACGTGATGTATGAAGGCCTGTCTCGCGGTGAAAAAGACTTTAACGCGCTGGTGACCAAAATCGGCGCCCAGAAGCCAGACGTGGTCTTCTTCGGCGGCTGTCACCCGGAAGCGGGGCCGCTGGTGCGCCAGATGCGTGAGCAGGGCGTGCAGGCCAAATTCTTCTCCGGCGACTGCATCGTCAACGAAGAGATGGTCACCGCCGCCGGGGGACCGCAGTACACCAACGGCATCTATATGACCTTCGGCAAAGACCCGCGCCTGATCCCGGAAGGCAAAGCGGTCATCGACAAATTCCGCGCCAGTAAATTCGAGCCGGAAGGCTACACCCTCTACGCCTACGCCTCTATCCAGGCCATTGCAGCGGCCTTTAAAGCCACCGGCGGGGCCGATCCGGCCAAAGCCAGCGAGTGGCTGAAGGCCAATTCGGTGGATACCGTGATGGGCAAAAAATCCTGGGACAGCAAAGGCGACCTGAAAGTCTCTGACTACGTGGTGTATGAGTGGGACGACAAGGGTAAATATAAGGAAGTGCAGTAACGGGACGGAATCACGCTCAACGTCGGTATGGCGACAACCCGACGCACTATAACCATCGGGCCGCCCCGCAACGGGCGGCCTGTAACACGAGCGCGCGATGATGGAAACTTTCTTTCTGCAGCAGTTAATCAATGGCCTGACGCTGGGGTCGGTCTACGGCCTGATCGCCATCGGCTACACCATGGTCTACGGCATTATCGGCATGATTAACTTCGCCCACGGCGAAGTGTATATGATCTCCGCCTATCTCTGCGCCATCGGCCTGGCGCTCCTCTCCTTCTTCGGGCTGGAATCCTTTCCGCTGCTGATCCTCGGCACGCTGGTCTTCACTATCGTGGTGACGGGGGTGTATGGCTGGACCATCGAGCGCATCGCCTATAAACCGCTGCGTAACTCCACGCGCCTGGCACCGCTGATCTCCGCCATCGGCATGTCGCTGATCCTGCAAAACTACGCCCAGATCAGCCAGGGCCCGCGTCAGCAGGGGGTGCCTACCATGCTCGACGGGGTGCTGCGTTTTCATATTGGCGAGGGCTTTGTGCAGATCACCTACACCAAAGTCTTCATTCTGATCGCCTCGTTCACCGGGATGCTGCTGCTCACCTGGATCATCAGCAATACCCGGCTGGGGCGGATGTGTCGCGCCGTGCAGCAGGATCGCAAGATGGCCTCGATTCTCGGCATCAATACCGACCGGATTATCTCCCTGGTGTTCGTGATTGGCGCGGCGATGGCCGGGCTGGCGGGGGTGCTGATCACCATGAACTACGGCACCTTTGATTTTTACGCCGGGTTTATTATCGGGATTAAAGCCTTTACCGCCGCCGTCCTCGGGGGGATCGGCTCCCTGCCCGGCGCGATGCTGGGGGGACTGATCCTCGGCATTGCCGAGGCGCAGTTCTCCGGCATGGTGAACTCCGACTATAAAGACGTGTTCTCCTTTGGATTGCTGGTGGTGATCCTGATCTTCCGTCCTCAGGGACTGCTTGGCCGCCCTGTCGTGGCCAAGGTGTGAGGGAAAAAAGATGACTGCACAAATCGTTTCACAGCCCGTGTCCCACGAGGGCTTTTCCCTTAAACGCTGTCTTCTCGACGCCATTTTTGCCGGCCTGGTGGCGCTGATCGTTTTTGGTCCCATCGCCGGCGTGGTGCTGGACGGCTACAGCTTTAACTTCGAAGGGCGGCGGCTGGCGTGGATCATCGCCACGGTGATGACGGGCCGTTTTTTACTCAGCGCCTTTCTGTCCACCGCGCCGGGCCGACGCGTGATGGCCCGCTTCGACAACGATAACGCCGGGGTTTACGTCCGTCCGCCGGAGTACAAAAGCCGGATGCGCTGGATCCTGCCGCTGATTATCGCCCTGGCGGTCTGTTTTCCGTTCGTCGCCACCAAGTACGTGCTGACGGTGGCGATCCTCGGCCTGATCTACGTCCTGCTCGGCCTCGGGCTGAACATCGTGGTCGGGCTCGCGGGCCTGCTGGACCTTGGCTATGTCGCCTTTTACGCCATTGGCGCTTACGGCCTGGCGCTGGGCTATCAGTATCTGGGACTCGGCTTCTGGACCATGCTGCCGCTGGCGGCGCTGATGGCCGCGGCGGCCGGGGCCTTGCTCGGCTTCCCGGTGCTGCGCATGCACGGCGACTATCTGGCGATTGTGACCCTCGGCTTCGGGGAGATCATCCGCCTGGTGCTGAATAACTGGCTGACCTTCACCGGCGGGCCGAACGGTATCTCCGCCCCGCCCCCGACCTTCTTCGGGCTGGAGTTTGGCCGTCGGGCCAAAGATGGCGGCGTGCCGTTTCACGAGTTCTTCAACCTGACATTTAACCCCAATCTGAAGTTCATCTTCATCTACGCCATCCTGCTGCTGGTGGTGCTGCTGGTGCTGTACATCAAGCACCGCCTGACGCGGATGCCGATAGGCCGCGCCTGGGAGGCGCTGCGCGAGGACGAAATTGCCTGCCGCTCCATGGGCCTTAACCATGTGCTGGTCAAGCTGTCGGCCTTTACCCTCGGGGCCTCTACCGCGGGGATTGCCGGGGTGTTCTTCGCCACCTATCAGGGGTTTGTTAACCCCACCTCGTTCACCTTCTTTGAGTCGGCCCTGATCCTCGCCATCGTGGTGCTGGGCGGGATGGGCTCTACCCTCGGGGTGGTGCTGGCCGCCTTCGTGCTCACCGTGACCCCGGAGCTGCTGCGTACTTTTGCCGAGTACCGGGTGCTGCTGTTTGGCGTGTTAATGGTGGTGATGATGATCTGGCGGCCGCGGGGGCTGATTCGCATCAACCGCAGCGGCTTCGCGGTGCGAAAAGGAGTGGCGCCATGAACGGGACCATCTTAAGCGTGGAACATCTGATGATGCACTTTGGCGGCATCAAGGCGCTCAACGACGTCAATCTCGAGGTACAGCGCGGCTCCATCACGGCGCTTATCGGGCCGAACGGCGCGGGAAAAACCACGGTCTTCAACTGTCTGACCGGATTTTATAAAGCCTCCGGGGGCAATATTCTGTTCAACACCCGGAGCAAGACCACCAACGTGATCCAGATCCTCGGACAGAAGTTCCAGCCGGGGGACTGGATCAACCCGGCGCAGTTCGGTCAGAGGCTGTTCTACAAGATGTTTGGCGGCACCCATCTGGTCAACCGCGCCGGGCTGGCGCGTACCTTCCAGAACATCCGCCTGTTCCGTGAGATGTCGGTGGTGGAAAACCTGCTGGTGGCGCAGCACATGCGGGTGAACCGCAACCTGCTGGCCGGGGTGCTCAATACCCCGGGTTACCGGCGGGCGGAGAGCGACGCCCTCGACCGGGCCTTTTACTGGCTGGAGGTGGTGGATCTGGTGGACTGCGCAAACCGGCTGGCGGGCGAGATGTCCTACGGCCAGCAGCGGCGGCTGGAGATTGCCCGCGCCATGTGTACCGGGCCGGAGATGATCTGTCTTGATGAACCGGCCGCCGGGCTCAATCCGGTGGAAACCCACACCCTGAGTAACATCATCCGTTTTCTGCGCGATCGCCACGAGATCACCGTCCTGCTGATCGAACACGACATGGGGATGGTAATGGAAATTTCGGATCACATCATCGTCCTCGACCACGGGGATGTGATTGCCCAGGGCAAACCGGCGCAGATCCAGCACGATGAAAAAGTGATTGCCGCCTATCTGGGCACCGATGAGAGCGAGGTCAGGGTATGAGTGAGGCAATGCTGGAGTTTCGTCAGGTGGATGTCTACTACGGCGTGATCCAGGCGCTGAAGCAGGTTTCGTTGCAGGTCAATCCCGGGGAAACCGTGGCGCTGATCGGCGCTAACGGGGCGGGCAAGTCGACCCTGCTGATGTCGATTTTCGGCCAGCCCCGGGTGCGCGACGGGCAAATCCTGTTTTGCGGGGAGGACATCAGCCATAAATCGACCCACTACGTCGCCTCGGGCGGCATTGCCCAGGCCCCGGAAGGCCGACGCATCTTCCCGGATATGACCGTGGAAGAGAACCTGCTGATGGGCACCATCCCCATCGGCAACCAGTATGCGGCTCAGGATCTGCAGAGCATGTTTGACCTCTTCCCACGCCTTAAAGAGCGCCGCAAGCAACGGGCGATGACCATGTCCGGCGGCGAGCAGCAGATGCTGGCTATCGCCCGGGCGCTGATGAGTCGGCCCAAGCTGCTGTTGCTTGACGAGCCAAGCCTGGGACTAGCCCCGATTGTGGTGAAGCAGATCTTCCAGACCCTGCGGGAGCTGGCGCGCAACGGGATGACGATTTTCCTCGTGGAGCAGAACGCGCACCATGCCCTGAAGCTGTCGGATCGCGGGTATGTGATGGTCAACGGCCAGATCCGCCTGAGCGGCAGCGGCGAAGAGTTGCTCGGCAATCAGGAGGTCAGAAAAGCCTATCTGGGCGGTGCCTGAGCGGGATCCCGTCGGTCAGGTTGCCCTGACCGGCGACGTCAGTGGAGGTCGTCAGGAAGCTGCGTGTAGTCCACTTTCTGTTGCTTAAAGTTAGTCACCCACAACTTGCCCGCCTCCTGCTCCGAGACAAAGGGGTATTTCGGGGTGAGCTCTTTGGCCTCGATCCCGGTCCAGACCGAGAAGAAATCGAGAAAATCGTTGGCAGAACGCCGGGCTTTAATCAGGCGATGCGTTTGGTCATCGCTCGATACGATCATAAAGGGCACCTGATAGTTTTGCTGGAAAGCATCGCCATGACCCATATATTGCCCCCCGGTCAGTCGGGCTTTATAGGTCAGGCCGTGATCCGAGAAGTAGACCATCGAGAAGCTGTCGCCGGTGTTTTCCAGCTGCTGATAAAGCTGTTTTAACAGGCTGTCAGTCTGGGTGATGCTGTAGAGGTAGCAGGAGGTCTCCTTCGACTGCACAAACTCCGCGTATTTGCCCTGGGTGCGCTCGCAGGCCTGCGGGTGCGAGCCCATCAGATGCAGGACGATCAGCCGCGGTTCGGTGCGGCGGGTAGACAACACCTGCTGGGTCATCTGCAGTAAGGCTTCATCCCGCGGGTTGTTTTCATCTTCGTAATAGCCCTTGCGCAGGAACTGCACCTCATCCGCGCGCCTGGCAATACTGGCGATAGCGGTATCGTTCTCGCCAATCTGGCCCTGGTTGGAGAACCACCAGGTCTGGAACCCGGCGCGGTTCGCCAGGGTGACGAAGTTATTCTGATACTCCGGACTTCCCCCGCTCACCCGGCTCAGGGAGAGACCCAGCGAGGTTTGGGTAGAGGCGCTGGAAGAGACAAAATCGGTAAACAGGGTCCCCTTAACGGAGCTGGCAAAGGGGGTGTTATTCCACTGCCCACCAAAGGCCCCTAAGGCATCCCGCCGCGCGCTTTCCCCGATCACCACCACGTAGTTATGGTAGCGGGGCTTCACCGCCAGCACGGTCCAGTCGTCCTTCATTTTGGCCAGCTCCAGCATGCGCGCTTTTTCCTGCACCACTTCCCGGTTGTTGATGACCACGTCCTTCACAAAGCGGAACACCGGGTAGCCCACATCCAGCAGGGTGAAGTTACCCCAGTAGACCAGGTTTTTCGCCGGGGTAATAAAGAAACAGGCCACGCTGAAGGCCAGACAGAGCATATCCACCCGGCGCCACGGCGTTTTTGGCGTAACTTTACGCCCTATTGCCACCCCGCCTAGCGCCAGAATAACCAGCGACACCAGATAGCTGTGCCACGGGAATATCGTCAGCATCTCAACGGATTCATTGACGTTGGTGGCGTGTAGCGCCAGCAGAGTATTAAAGTTCGGTGCGCCATAGGCCTGCTCAAACGGAAAGTAGATGGCCGCCAGCAGGCTGCACAGGGCAATAAACCCTTTCTGTACGCGAGGCGCGATCCGCCAGAGGACGAACAGGACGCAGCTAAAGGCCACCGAATAGAGCAGGCTAAATGAATATCCCAATGAGAAATTAATCAACACCGACTGCAGGAAATAAAAAGCAGCCCAGGGATTAAGGGTTATATCGCGGATCCAGAGGGTATATTTACTCGCGGTTATATTCATTTTGAGCGTAATCCACAATAAGCCGCAGCGAAATGCGGGCATTAAGGATCAACAAATCGCCGGGAACGGCGATATAGGGATAAAAATGGCGCATTTATGGACAAACTAATCATAAGATAGAGCGCACGGATGGGCAGGTCAACGTTTCGTCACGTAATGTTTATCAAACTGCAGCAATATCATCATAATTTATTAATAATTGTGATGCAGTGCGTCTTTCCCCTTATTTGAGCAAGACGCACAGCCGCCAATAATAATTAAACCATCATGCGTTATGACGATATTTAGGGTTTTTCTATACGGTTCACAGTTGCCGTATAGCCCGTTTTTGCCACCGCCTGTAATAACGTTTCGGTCGGGAAGCCTTCCGGGACAATGACGTCGGTTTGTCGCGTCTTCAGTGACGCTTTGGCTTTTACCACCCCTTCCGTTTCACGCAGGGCCTGGTTAACCGATATCACGCACAGGGAGCAGGTCATGCCCTGCACGTCGAGCACCACTTTTTCATTCGCGGCCTGCGCGCACAGGGGCAGTAACAGACTCGCGGTTATCAGCAGTCGTTTCATTCCATCACCTCATAATACCAGGCCACCACAGTGGGGTAGAACAGCACCAGCAACAGTACCGGCAGCGAGAGCCAGAACAGCAGACGCATTTGCCCCAGCGTCATCCGCCCGGTACACCACGGCCGCGTTGAAAAATAGAGCCGCCAGAAGACCCGCAGCATCAGCCCTGCCGACAGCAGGATCATCGGCACCCGCAGGAACTCAAGCTGGCTGAGCCCGGCAAAACCGGCCGCCGAGATGCCAAACAGCAGATAGAGCAGCGGCCCGACGCAGCACAGCCCGGCGGTGACGGCCGCCGCGGCCGCCGTCAACAGGGTAAGCCCCGCGCCCTTAGCGTTGTTCTGTTGAGACATAGTGATACGTGAACACCTTCGGATCGTAAAAATTGAGCGGGTCGCCGTCCACTTCGGCATAGGGGTAGCCGAAGTTATTCACCGCCCCCTGCTCCGCCGCCGGGTACAGCTCAAAATCGCGCCCGTAGTTAAAGCCCACCCAGTTCATCTCCCAGTTGCCAAACAGGTAGGTATTCACCGCCTGCACATCGGGATCCTGATGGGCTTTTTTCTCTGCCAGCCGCATTTTGGTGACGTCAGCGGGATCGCACGGCAGCCAGCCGTAGCCCGCCAGATAAAACTCCGCCCGGCAGTGCTGCCCGCCGCTGACGTCGGACACGCCCGCGCTGTCGGCCTTGCCGAAGGCGCTGGCGGAGTAACGCTCCAGCTTGTTGGCCTTGCCCAGACGGATGCCAAACAGCTCACGCGCCGGGATGCCGCTGGCGCGCGCCAGGGCGACAAACACCGAGCTGATGTCGGTGCATTTGCCGCTCAGCTTGCCGCTTTGCAGGATGGTCGCCACATCGCCAGTGCCGCAGCCGATCACGTCGTTATCGCGCTCCATATGGCTGCTGACCCATTCGTAGATCAGACGGGCTTTCTTCAACGGATCGGTTTCACCGGCGGTGATTTTTTGCGCCGTCTCGCGCACCAGGCCATCAACCGGGGTATGCGTCGTCGGCAGCAGGTAGGGCTTCACCGCCAGGGGATAGACAATCTGCTCCGGGGCCTGCCAGTGTTTCAGAGCGTCATGTTTCAGCGGCTCCCAGTCTGCCGTTTCGATCTCCAGGTCGAGCTGGAGCAGCAGATCGCCGTCGGATTTCGGCCAGGTCGCGAACAGCGTTTTGGCCCCGTAGGCGTTGTTGGTGGTGATATACGCCTGCTGGTAATTGCCGCTGAACGACAGGCCGGTCATCTGCTGAAAGGCGGTGTCCACCGGCAGCGGGATCCAGAGTTTAACCACGCCGCTGGAGCCCTGCGGCGGTGCCAGCTTATAAGTTTGCGACAGAACAAACCGACGGCGCATTACCGGCGCGGCCAGCGGCGCACCGTTTTGCACCACCGTCTGGCTGGCGACGGCCGGGCCAACTAAGCCTGCGGCAGAAAGAAGAACACTGGATTTAAGAAATTGTCGACGCTGCATGGCTATCTGTCCCTTGAAAATGAATGTTCATCACAGCAGACAGGCGCTGGCGCGTAGTGACAGAGATGATTCATCAATAACAGACCTGTTAACTGTGAATGAAAGAATAAGCGCCGTTATTAGGCGGCATTCTGGCGGCGTTGTACAGGCATGAAGGCAAAAAACCCGTAATAACCGCAACAATTGCAGGGCTGGGGTGCCAAAGTGTCTAAAGAGTGTGCAGCCTGCTCCCCCTCACCCCAGCCCTCTCCCTGAATGGAGAGAAAGCCGATCGTGCCCAGATTTTATTCATCAACACCAGGGTGAATTATTATTCTCACCTACTATTAATTTGAACACGGCTCTTTATAACAACACATCCAGATTGTCCCTTTAATTTTTTACCACCCTACAGAGGTATGAGATGAATAAAATATGCTTAACAAAATTATTGTCCGCGAGCCTGCTCGGGTTGATGGTTTTCTCGACCTCTGCAATGGCGAAAGAAATTGAAGTGGTCAATATTTCAAAGATAGATGGCATGCCCTGGTTTAATCGGATGGGAGAAGGCGTGACGAAAGCGGGCAGCGATCTCGGAATTAAAGCCTCTCAGGTGGGGCCGTCCAGTACCGATGCCCCGCAGCAGGTCAAAATCATTGAGGACCTGATCGCTAAAAAAGTTTCTGCCATCGGTATCGTGCCTAATGACGCCGATGTTCTCGAGCCGGTATTTAAAAAGGCGCGTGAAGCGGGCATCGTGGTTTTAACCAACGAATCTCCGGGGCAACCCAGCGCTAACTGGGATGTAGAAATTATTGATAACCAGAAATTTGCCGCCGACAACGTCGAAGAGATGGCCAAAGCCATGGGCGGTAAAGGGGGTTATGTCATTTATGTCGGCAGCCTGACCGTGCCGCAGCATAACCTGTGGGCCGATTTGTTCGTCAAATATCAGAAAGAGCACTACCCGGAGATGCATGAAGTCACCAACCGCATGCCAGTTGCGGAAAACATCGACGACGCCCGCCGCACCACCATCGATCTGATGAAAGCCCATCCCGACATGAAAGGGATTGTCTCATTTGGTTCTCAGGGCCCTATCGGCGCGGGTCGCGCGGTGAAAGATAAACGGGCGAAAGGCAAAGTCTTTGTCTACGGCATGATGATCCCCTCCCAGGCCGCCTCACTGATTAAAAGCGGCGATATCGCCATGGGCATCACCTACGATCCGGCCTCTGCGGGTTATGCCATCACCGCCATTGCCGACAAAGTCCTGAAAGGAGAAGAGATTTCCCAGGGGCTGGAGATCCCCAATCTCGGCAAGGCTGACGTGGACAGCGAAAAACGCATCATCAAATTCCATAAAGTCCTGCGCGTCACCAAAGAGAATATCGATAGCCTGTATTGATCCCTTGAACCCGCACGCCCTGCCGGGGCGTGCGGCTTGAGCCCCTGAGAGGTAGACATGGAGCCCTTTATTTCACTGGGTAAGATCAGCAAGACCTTCTACGGTGTAAAAGCGCTGGATAACATCAACCTGACGCTGTTACCCGGGGAAGTGCACTGCCTGGCCGGGCAGAACGGCTGCGGCAAATCGACGCTGATAAAAATCATCTCCGGCGTCTATAAACCCGACCCCGGGTTTGAGATCGCCATCGAGGATAAGCCCTACGCGCACCTTTCGCCCATCGACTCCGTCAAAGCGGGCATTCAGGTGATCTACCAGGATCTCTCCTTATTCCCCAATTTAACCGTCGCGGAAAACATCGGTATCCACCAGCACCACCATAATCTGCTGGTTAACAAGCGGGAAATCCGCCGCATCGCCGGGCTGACGATGAAAAGTATCGATGCCAGACTGGACCTGGATGCCAACGTGGACTCCCTGCCCATCGCCCAGCGTCAGATCGTCGCCATCTGCCGGGCGCTGGCGCAGGAAGCCCGGCTGATCATTATGGACGAGCCCACCGCCTCGCTGACCATGCAGGAGGTAAAGGGGCTGCTGCGGGTGATCGGCGACCTGAAAAAAAGGAACATCTGCGTGGTTTTCGTCAGCCACCGGCTGGATGAGGTGCTGGAGATCTCCGACCGGATCAGCGTCCTGAAAAACGGCAGCCTGATCGGTACTTATCCCGCCAGCGACATCAACAATAAGAAACTCGCCTTCCTGATGACCGGCAAAGAGTTCTCATATGCGGTTCTGCCGCCGATTGAGAAAATTGGCGAGGTGGCGCTTAAGGTCACGAACCTCACTAAACATCAGCAGTATAAAGACATCTCTTTCCAGCTCCATCAGGGGGAGATCCTGGCCATTACCGGCCTGCTGGGCGCCGGGCGCACGGAGCTGTGCCTGAGCCTGTTCGGGCTCACAAAACCTGACTCGGGCGAGATACTCCTTGAGGGCAAGGCGGTGCATTTCGCCAGCAACCGGGATGCGGTAAAAGCCGGAATTGGCTACGTCTCTGAAGACCGGATGAGCACCGGTCTGGTGATGGATCAGTCGATCAATGACAATATTATCTCCACCGTACTCTCGCGGCTGAAAACCCCGTTCCGGCTGCTGGACAGGGCAAAATCGGACCGCATCGTTACCGATCTCATCGAACAGCTGAGCATCAAGATTGGCAGCGTGGATCTGCCCGTCAACACCCTCTCCGGCGGCAACGCCCAGCGCGTGGCGATTGCCAAATGGCTGGCCATCAACCCTAAAGTGCTGATCCTCGACTCCCCCACCGTCGGCGTCGACATTGCCAACAAAGCGGGTATCTACCAGATCATCTCCGCCCTGTCGCGCAAGGGGATTGCGGTGCTGATGATCACCGATGAGATCGACGAAGCCTTCTTTAACAGCCACCGGATTTTAGTGATGCGTAAGGGCGAGATCGTCGCCGAACTCCTCCCGGAAAAGACGTCGGAGGCGGCGCTGGCAGAGGTGGTCAATGGTTAAGAAAATCGGGGTGAAAACCCATGAACTGTTCCTCAGTCTGACCATTATCCTGATTGGCGGCTATCTGTCGTATGCCAGCGCCGATTTTCTGACGCTGGGGAATCTCTACGATCTGATCAACAACTACGCCATGTTAACTATCCTCGCCTGCGGCCTGTTCATTGTCCTGATCTCCGGCGGGATCGATATCTCCTTCCCGGCCATGACCATCATCTCCCAGTACGTGATGGTTACCCTGATTCAGGGCACCAGCGGCAACTTCGCCCTGGCCTTTGCGTTGTCGGGCGGGCTGGGTTTACTCCTCGGGCTGGTCAACGCCACGCTGGTGAACCGGCTCAAGGTGCCCTCGATCATCATTACCATTTCAACCCTCAATATTTTTTACGGCCTGCTGCTGTACCTGACCAAAGGGGTCTGGCTGTACAGCTATCCGGCGTGGTTTGAAGAGGGGGTGATGCTGTTTAAATTCACGGCCGCCGACGGCTACGATTATGGCTTAAGCCTGCCGATCATCACCCTGCTGGTGGTGGTGGCGTTAACCGGCTTTATCATGAACAAAACCAGCATTGGCCGGATGATATACGCCATGGGCGGCAACCGCGAAGCGGCATCCCGCATGGGATTTGGCATCTTTAAGATGCAGCTGTTTGTCTACGGCTATATGGGGCTGATGTCCGGCGTGGCCGGTGTGGTTCAGTCGGCGACCGTGTTAACCGTCGCTCCCGACTCCCTGCTGGGCTATGAGCTGACGGTGCTCGCCGCGGTGGTACTGGGCGGAACCAGCATTGTCGGCGGGCGCGGCACCTTACTCGGCACCCTGCTGGGGGTGGTTTTACTGGCCGTGATCCAAAACGGTCTCAATCTGACAGGGGTCTCCTCTTACTGGCATACGGTCGTTACCGGGGTGGTGATCGTCACCAGCATCAGTATGACGGCCTGGAGTCAGCGCAAAGGAGAGGGAGCAGTAGCATGAGCGCCAGAAAAACCCAGGATCGCGTTGAGATTTACCTGAGTCTGTTAATCGCTGTCGTCGTGATCGCGTTTAGCTTCCTCATCCCCTCTGTCTTCTGGTCGTCAGCCAACTTCCAGTCCATCGCCTCGCAGATGCCGATCCTCGGCGTGCTGGCGTTAGCCATGGCGGTGACCATCCTCACCGGCGGGATCAACCTGTCCATTATCGCCACCATGAACGCCTGCGGGCTGGTGATGGCCTGGGTCGCCACCCACTATCCCCCGACGCTGAGCAGTATGCTGCTGGTACTGGCGGCCGGGTTAGCCATGGCGATCGTGATTGGGTCGGTGATTGGCTTTTTAATCGCCGTGGTGCGGGTCTCACCGATTTTAGCGACGCTCGGGATCATGACCCTGCTGAAGGGGATAAATATCCTGATCTCCAAAGGCTCGTCGATCGCGAACTTCCCGGATTACGTGCTGGTTATCAACAGCACCAATCTCCTCGGCATCCCGCTGCCGTTACTGGTGTTTCTGGCCGTGGTGGTCATCCTGTGGGTGATCCTCGAAAAATCCGCCTTCGGGCGCACGATCTACCTGATTGGCTCTAATGAACAGGCGACCCACTACGCCGGGATCAACACCCGGAAGACCCTTATCTGGGTCTATATTCTCTCTTCGGTGTTGTGCGTCATTGCCGCGCTGCTGATGATGTCCAAACTGAACTCGGCCAAGGCCTCTTACGGTGAGTCTTATCTGCTGGTATCAATTCTCGCGGCGGTGCTGGGCGGGGTGAACCCCGATGGCGGCTTCGGCAAAGTCTTTGGCATGGTGATGGCGCTGATCCTGCTGCAGATGCTTGAGAGCGGGCTGAACATTCTTGGGGTGAGTAGCTATATCACCATGGCCCTGTGGGGCGGCCTGCTGCTGGCGTTTATTTTTCTCAAGGGGGCTCAGCTCTCGCGCCTGTTCAACAGGTCCTGATGATCAGCGGAGGCAGTCAAATGGCGTTAAATCTCTTTTCACAGCTGCCCGGGGCGGGCGTTCGTAACGAGGCTGAAATCTTCGACGCGTTGCTTGTAGCGCCGGGGTTAAAAATTGAGCGCATCCTCTCCACCGGTCAAGCCAGTCCGCCTGGCTTCTGGTACTGCCAGACGGAAAACGAATGGGTGGTCGTTCTGCGTGGCTCGGCGGGGGTGAAATTCGAAGCGGAAAATGAGGTCCGAGTGCTGCATGCGGGGGATGCGGTGCATATCCCCGCGCAATGCCGGCACCGGGTGGAGTGGACCGATCCCGATGTACCGACGGTTTGGCTGGCGGTGTTTTATTGTGGGTGTGGTGAAGCATGAGTCTGTAGAATGGGCAATGTATGATTGCTTAATGTCTATATCTCATCCAAGCTTCTTCGTCCTCCAGGTCGACATTAGCTACGGCTGTGACCTTCACGGTTAAGCAACGCTTGCGGAAACAACGAACTAGCCACACCGATCAAAAGGTATTCCAGAAACGTTAATCTTGTTGGACCAAACTCGGGCCAAATACCAACATCATTTCTGTTCCATGCCTTGCACCAGAACCATATATCTTTTTTTAATTGCGGTCTTTCAACTGGATAAGTAACAAACAGACTTGCTGCCCACTGCTGATACTTCTGCGTGACGTATTTCGTTTCATGCCCAAGCAATACGGATGCACTCAGATCTCCGATATGGTACTGATAGTTATCACCCCACCGGGCAAACTTATCTTTTACCCGAGCCACATCTTTTATGTTGGCTGAGACCGGATTACTGCGTCCTTTTGATTCGGCTTTACCAATATACAGTGGAATGACATCATCATCCTCACGTGTAAACATCATATAGATAAGGCCATCAAACCGATCTCGTTTGTGCGAAATATCATCCAGCAAAATGTTTGTCTGAGAAACAACCATAGATTCCATCAGTTCACTGCGCGAGAGAATATTTCTGACTGAGGTTTTCCCTACCTTCCGGGTACGCACAATTGATTCATGGTCGACATCGAACAGAGGTGTACTGTTTTTAATGATTTCCTGCCGTCGGCAGAAAGCATCCCATAACGCTTTACGCTGCCCCGTTACATATTGCTTCAGCATCTTTGAATCGCTGTTAAAAAACCATCACTTGCCATCATCGAATGGTATCATTCATGGATGAATCAAACCAAAATATCAACATGGTAAATAATGGTAATCAGTCAAAGTGGCTATGGTGTCATCACCCTTAATGCCGTTGAACTTATCAGACAGCAATTATCTCCGATCGAAGCGTGGTCTTGCGCTGTAGCAGAAAAAGAAAAAGGCTGCCCAAAATCAGCATTTCTTGGGTTGTGTCAGTTTGGCTGGGTGAAAGGTGTTCAACCCGGAGAGTATCTTTCTGCACGTGCACTGAACGGGCCTAATAAAGATTATGCAATCCGTGCAGCCCAGCTTGTTCTGGCTGATTCTGAAACTGATTACACTCCTCGCCAATTGTGGACAGTGATCACAACTGGCTTTATCCAGGCTGCTGCTAACCACAATCAGCAAATGAATGTTGTGCTTGCACTCAAAGAGGCGGGATTGCTTACTGAAGGAACAGTTCCTTATTGAACCACGTAAGTCCAAACCGGGTCCAATCCGGTATTTCGCTTACATCTTACCTTTCATGCTGAAGAATAAGATTTCAGGCACAAAAAAACCACCTTTCGGTGGTTTCACGACACTGCTTATTGCTTTGATTATTCTTTGCTTTCCCATGGTAGCCGGAGTGGGACTTGAACCCACACAGCGCGAACGCCGAGGGATTTTAAATCCCTTGTGTCTACCGATTCCACCATCCGGCCTCGGGAAGAAAGTGGAGGCGCGTTCCGGAGTCGAACCGGACTAGACGGATTTGCAATCCGCTACATAACCGCTTTGCTAACGCGCCTTAAATCTTTTGTCTTTCGACTGACACCCGCAAGTGCGACTGTCTTAAATTTGGAGCGGGAAACGAGACTCGAACTCGCGACCCCGACCTTGGCAAGGTCGTGCTCTACCAACTGAGCTATTCCCGCAATCATCAAGCTAGTATGCTAATCACTTGATTTTCTTATCGACTAACGAACCGTGCCGTCGTTCGATGCGTTGCATTCTACTTACCTGACGTTTTGAGTCAACGTTATTTTTCTTAACTCAAGATCGTTTGCTGAAAATTACGGCGAAACGATCACTGATCAAGCAAATCGCCGCGTGCAGCGTTCAAATATTGCAACATCGACCACAGCGTCAGCACCGCGGCGACCATAAACAGGCCGATACCCGCCCACTCTACCCACTCGTTCGGACGCCACAGCATCCACACCAGCGCCGCCATCTGGGCGGTGGTTTTCACCTTACCGATCCAGGAGACTGCCACGCTGCTGCGTTTACCCAGTTCAGCCATCCACTCACGCAGGGCTGAGATAATGATTTCACGGGCGATCATGGTTGCGGCAGGCAGGGTGACCCACCAGCTGTGGTAATGTTCCACCACCAGCACCATGGCGATGGCGACCATCACCTTATCCGCTACCGGGTCGAGGAAGGCACCGAAACGGGTGCTCTGGTTCCAGCGACGCGCCAGGTAGCCGTCAAACCAGTCGGTTACCGCCGCGACGAAAAAGATCAGCGCACAGGCGAAGGGAGCCCAGACGAACGGCAGATAAAACGCCAGCACAAAGAAAGGGATGAGGACGACGCGGAAAAGCGTTAACAACGTAGGGATGTTTAATCGCATAGTGACGGTAACTGTTTGTTGTCAGTAATTATTAGCCCTATGTTGCTACAGAGCCCTCAATGTTTCAACGAGTAGTAGATCTTTTCTGCCAGCCCTTGCGAAATACCCGGCACTTTTGCAATTTCCTCCACGCTGGCGTTGAGTAATCCTTGCAAACCACCCATGTATTTCAGCAGCATCTGACGACGCTTTGGCCCAACCCCTTCGATGGTCTCCAGCGTACTGGTATTTTTCACCTTCGCCCGTTTTTTGCGGTGGCCGCCAATCGCATGATCGTGCGACTCATCGCGGATATGCTGGATCACATGCAGTGCAGGTGAATCCGGCGGCAGGCTAAAGCCCTCCCCTTCCGGCTCCAGGAACAGGGTTTCCAGCCCGGCTTTACGATCGGTACCTTTGGCCACGCCCAGCAGCAGCGGATGGTGCTTATCCCAGGGAACGTCCAGTTCGGCAAACACCGCTTTTGCCTGGCCGAGCTGTCCTTTACCGCCATCAATGACGATAACGTCCGGGATCTTACTCTCTTCAATAGCTTTGCCGTAGCGGCGGCGTAACACCTGATTCATGGCGGCGTAGTCATCCCCGGGGGTAATACCGGTGATGTTGTAGCGGCGATACTCCGCCCGCAGCGGCCCGTTGGCATCGAACACCACGCAGGAGGCAACGGTCTGCTCCCCCATCGTGTGGCTGATGTCAAAACACTCCATCCGTTTTACTTCCGGCAGCTGTAACGTCGTCGCCAGCGCGGCCAGGCGCTGATGAACGGTCGACTGCTGGGACAGTTTGGTGCTGAGCGCCGTCGCCGCATTGGTACGCGCCAGCTTCAGGTAGCGGGCACGATCGCCACGCGGTTTGGTCTGAACGTTCACCTTGCGCCCCGCCAGCTCCGACAGCGAATCGGCCAGCAGCGTCTTATCACTCAGATTAAAGTCGAGCAAGATTTCCGACGGCAGAGTGCGCATCTGGCTGCCCTGCAAATAGAACTGGCCGACAAAGGTCTCCACCACTTCGCCCAACTCGGTGCCGCCCGGCACTTTCGGGAAGTAGCTGCGGCTGCCCAGCACCTTACCCTGACGGATAAAGAGCACGTGCACGCAGGCCATACCCGCGTCAAAGGAGACGCCAATCACGTCCAGGTCATCGCCATTATTGGAGACAAACTGTTTTTCCGTCACCCGACGCACGGCCTGGATCTGATCGCGGATCCGCGCCGCCTCTTCAAAGTTCAGCGCCTGGCTGGCCTTCTCCATGCGGGCAATCAGCTGGGTCAGTACCTGATCGTCTTTACCGGCGAGGAACAGGCGCACATACTCCACCTGCTGCGCGTATTCCTCTTCACTGACCAGCCCCTCCACGCAGGGCCCGAGGCAACGACCAATCTGATACTGCAGGCAAGGACGGGAGCGGTTGCGATAGACGCTATTTTCGCACTGGCGAACCGGGAAAATCTTTTGCAGCAGAGCCAGCGTTTCCCGCACGGCATAGCCGTTGGGGAACGGGCCAAAGTACTCACCTTTCGCATGCTTGGCACCGCGATGGGTCGCCAGACGGGGATGGGTGTCGCTGCTGAGAAAGATAAACGGATAGGATTTGTCGTCGCGCAGCAGCACGTTGTAACGCGGCTGATACAACTTGATGTAATTATGCTCCAGCAACAGGGCTTCGGTCTCTGTGTGGGTCACAGTGACATCGATCTGCTGGATCTGGGCGACCAGCGCCTCTGTTTTACGGGAGGCGAGATTGCTGCGGAAATAGCTGGAAAGTCGCTTTTTAAGATCTTTCGCTTTTCCAACATAGATAACCGTCCCGCCAGCGTCATACATCCGGTAGACGCCTGGCTGGCTGGTAACGGTTTTCAGGAAAGCACTGGATTCAAACACATCACTCACTGACTAATTAGGGTCTCGGCATTGCACAGACCATGGCGGATGGCCAGGTGAGTGAGTTCAACGTCGCCATGAATGTTCAGTTTACTGAACATGCGGTAGCGATAGCTGTTCACCGTTTTCGGGCTGAGATTAAGCTGCTCGGAGATCTCATTCACCTTCTGGCCTTTGGTAATCATCAGCATAATCTGCAATTCGCGCTCAGACAAACTGGCAAAGGGTGATTCGGTCTTTTCTGGCTCAATCTGACTGAGGGCCATCTGTTGCGCGATATCTGAAGCAATATAGCGCTGCCCGGAATAGACGGATCGGATCGCATTGACCATCTCCTGCGGGGCCGCGCCTTTGCTTAAATAGCCAGCTGCGCCCGCCTGCATCACTTTTGCAGGAAGGGGATTTTCAGTGTGAACCGTCAGCATGATCACTTTGGTATCAACCCAGGTACGCGCGATTTTACGCGTCGCTTCCAGGCCACCAATACCGGGCATGTTCATGTCCATCAGGACAACATCAGCGGTATTTGACCGGCACCATTTAACGGCATCTTCGCCGCAGCAGGCCTCGCCGGCAACTTTAATACCTTTTATATCTTCAAGAATGCGTCGTATCCCTGCGCGCACCAGTTCGTGGTCATCAACAAGAAGGACGTTGATCAAAGGAAATTCTCCAGAATAGGGATAACGCTACAGACAGTTAATTCGGCACATATTAACGGGTTTTATCCGAAACTTAAAATGTTTAAAAATGTATGCCGTCGAAATAGCACTTTTTTTTGGAAATTAAGTTGTACATAAACTGGAAACGAAAGCCTTACGCCATGCCCCCTTAGCCACTTTTTTTGGGTGGTTGTTTTCAAAAATTTACAAATTTATCCGAGCTATTTTATTAATGTAAAAATAGCCCCGATAAATTTGTAACAATAATTAACCTCTGTTCTACCTTCATCAAACAATTAACTCACGCTAAAGTCTTAGAAAATTCAGAGTGAATGCTTGTTCAACGGAATAAACAAAACGGTTAAACGTACAAAAAACAAGCACTGCGTTTTTCTGAATGGCTTGTGGTATACTCCGCCGCCTTAACTTTGATCTATGCGCCCGAGCGCTGTTTTTATCATGAGGAAAATAAATGAGCACACCTGATTTCGCCACTGCGGAGAATAACCAACAACTGGCGCAGGAAGTTTCCTGTCTGAAATCCCTGCTGACCCTGATGCTGCAGGCGATGGGCCAGGCGGACGCCGGTCGTGTGATCCTTAAGATGGAACGCCAGATTGCGCAGATGGAAGACCAGGCTCAGGCCGAGGTATTTTCCAGCACCGTTAAGCAGATCAAACAAGCTTACCGTCAATAAAACAAAAACGGCTGAACGCAGTGCTTTCAGCCGTTTACTCGCCTGCCACGCAGAACAGAAATGTAGTCAGATAATCCCCGTCGCGGCCGCATAGCATGCGATCTGCGTCTTGTTCGGCGCATTGAATTTCTTCTGCATATTTTTCTGATGGAAGTTAACCGTATTTTCAGAAATAGAAAGAATGATGGCTATTTCTGCTGAGGTCTTCCCTTCCGCCGTCCATTTCAGAATTTCTTTCTCGCGCTTGCTGAATTTCATCTCCGGTGGCATCACCATTTCATGTTCCAGTCGCAGCAGCGTGGTCAGCGCCAGTTGCACCAGAATCTGCAGACGCAATTCAACCACTTCACCCGCCATGAGGTTCACTGACAGACTGGTACTGGAGACCGAGAGGAATCCCATCGCATGATTCGGTAGCATCAGGCACTGAGTGATCCCTTTTCGCAGCCCATGGTCGCGCGCGCCGTCCCATAAAGGTTGCGCCTCTGCGAATAAGGCATCGTTCCAGGGTAAGTGTCCGTGCACGAAATTCTCGGGTTTAAGCACCGGATCGATGACGAAAAAATTTTCCGCGTGATACTGGGCCATCCACTGTTGCGGATAGCTCGAATGCACCGAGACTTTAGGGCGCGTGAAAGGCACCGGATGGCGAACGCAGAGCGAAAAGAAATCGTATCCCAGGTTCTGCGTTTGTCGTTGCAGTTCGGGATATACCTCGTCGGCAGAAGTCATCTCCTGAAAACGTAGGAAGCATTCCCGCCGCCATGTGAAAAAGTCTAAATCCTTCATACTGACTGAATTAAGCCCCTGTAAAAGATAATCATTATTATGGATTCTTAAACTAACACATAAATCTTATTTATATGTATAAAATATCGACCCGGCGATAATTATCTACATATTTTATGCACTTAGAGCGGTTTTTCCGGGATAAAATCAGGTGAGAACTAATACAGGGGATGAATATATTGCTCCGGGGAATATTTCCGGAGCAATTGAGAGCAAACATGCTACTGCATGAGGAATTTTTCGAGGAACTGGCGGGTGCGGGGCTGCTGCGGATCGGCAAACAGTGATTTTGCCGGGCCCTGCTCAACGATGCGTCCCTGATCCATAAATATCGCCCTGTCCGCCACATCGCGGGCAAAGCTCATCTCATGAGTGACAATCACCAGGGTGCGCTTCTCCTGCGCCAGCTGACGAATAGTGTTCAGCACCTCCCCCACCAGCTCCGGATCCAGCGCCGAGGTTGGTTCGTCAAACAGGATCACGTCAGGACGCATTGCCAGCGCGCGGGCAATCGCCACACGCTGCTGCTGCCCGCCGGAGAGACGCCGCGGGTAGCTGGTCTCTTTACCAGAAAGCCCCACTTTCGCCAGCAGCTCCCGGGCGCGGGCGGTGGCTTCCTCTTTCGGTTCGCCTTTCACAATCACCGGCCCTTCAATAATGTTTTCCAGCACCGTACGGTGGGGAAACAGATTAAAGCTCTGGAAGACAAAACCGACGTGCTGACGCAGACGGCGAATTAAGCTTTTTTGCTGGCTCAGGGACTTGCCGGTATCAATGGTGATCTCACCCACGCGGATGGTGCCGCCTTCCGGCTGCTCCAGCAGATTGATGCTGCGCAGCAGGGTGGTTTTACCGGAGCCGCTCGGCCCGATGATCGCCACCACTTCGCCCTCCTGCACCTCCAGGTCGATCCCGTGCAACACCGTCTGGCCATGAAACTTCTTCACCAGGTTTTTAACGTCAATAGCACTCATTTTGGATCACGCTCCTGGCGGTTAAGCTGGTTTTCAAAATAGTTCTGCAGCGCCGACAGCACTGTCGCCATCACCCAGTAGATCAGCGAGGCGGCCAGATACATGGTAAAGACCTCCAGCGTGCGGGAGGTGATGAGCTGCGCCTGACGGAACAGCTCCGGCACCTGAATGGTGGCCGCCAGCGAGGTATCTTTCACCAGGCTGATAAAGCTGTTGCTCAGCGGTGGCAGCGCCACGCGTGCGGCCTGGGGCAGGATCGCCCGGCGCAGGGTTTGCCACGGGGTCATACCGATACTGGCTGCGGCCTCCCACTGCCCTTTCTCAATGGAGGAGATCGCCGCGCGCAGGGTTTCCGCCGCATAGGCAGCAGTATTCAGCGACAGACCGATCATTGCCGCCGGGATGGGGTCCAGCTCAATGCCAAACTGCGGCAGGCCGTAGTAAATCATGAAAAGCTGGGCAATCAGCGGCGTGCCGCGGAAGATGGAAATATAAAAACGCGCCAGCCAGCGCACCGGCAGTACCGGCGACATGCGCATCAACGCCAGAATAAAGCCCAGAAGCAGGCCAAAGAACATCCCGCCAATGCTCAGTTGCAGCGTAAACACCGCACCCTTCAGCAGGTAGGGCAGCGAATCAATCACCAGTTGAATACTTTCTTGCATTATGGTTTTTCTGCCTGTGATTTAGACGTGAGGATGGTAGGCAAAGAGAGCCGGCGCCCCGCCCGTATGAATAAACAGAATCGGGCCTTCATCCTTGAAACGCTTCTGGCTGATGCCGTCGATCAGGCCGGCCATCGCTTTTCCGGTATAGACCGGATCCAGCAGGATCCCTTCCAGGCGCGCCAGCAGTTTCACCGCCTCGGTGCCCTCGTCATTCGGCGTGCCGTAACCCGGCGCAAAGTAGTCATCCCAGAGGATGATATCGGCGTTGGCGCTCACCTCCAGCTGCTGAGCCACCGCCTGCTGCAGGGTGACCACTTTCGGTTTCTGGTCCGCAACGCTACGCGATACGGTGACACCAATCAGTTCGACGTCCGGCATTAACTGCTCCAGCCCGACCGCCAGCCCGGCATGGGTGCCAGCGCTACCGGAGGCGACCACCACCGAGGAGATCCCCACGGCCCCTTCGCACTGCTGGGCAATTTCCAGCGCGCTTTCGACGTAGCCCAGCGCCCCCAGCGCGTTCGAGCCGCCCACCGGGATCACATACGGACGGAAGCCCTGGGCTTCGACGCGGGTGGCGAGTTCGTTGAGTTGCGCCACAGGGTCGGTCAGCGCATCGCACATTTCAATCTGCACGTTGAACAGGTCCAGCAGCAGTCGGTTGCCGTTGCTGAGATAGTTTTCTGCCTGGGTGCCAATCGGGTTTTCCAGTAAGGCGATACAGTGCAGGCCCAGCTTTGCCGCCACGGCGGCGGTCTGACGCACGTGGTTAGACTGGATCGCTCCGGCGGTAATCAGCGTATCGGCCCCTTCACGCAGGGCATCCGCCGCGAGGAACTCCAGCTTGCGCAGTTTGTTGCCGCCCATCGCCATCGGCGTCACGTCATCACGTTTGATAAGGATGTCGCGCCCGAGGTAGTCCGATAAGCGCGGCAAATATTCCAGTGGCGTCGGGGCGCCAATAAATTCGAGGCGCGGAAAACGCGTTAGATTCTGTAATGACATGAAAACCTCCGTAACCCTGTCTAAGTCTGTCTTTTTTTATTATGCACGTTGCTGGCGAGGAAATAAAAAAGGCGCTTATCAAAGCGCCTTTTTTTGCATTCAACTGCTTACTTTGTGACATCCGCCCCGAACCATTTCTCGGAGAGCGCCTTCAGGCTGCCGTCTTTCTGCATCTCAGCAATCGCACCGTCGATGGCTTTCACCAGATCGTCGTTGTCTTTGCGGATGGCAACACCGGCTTCCTGACGGGAGAAGGCATCACCGGCAACGGCCAGGGTGTCTTTGGTTTTCTTCACCAGATCCAGCGCCGCCAGACGGTCAACCAGAATGGCGTCGATACGGCCTACGCGCAAATCCTGGTATTTGGTCGGGTCATCATCATAGGTACGAATATCGACGCCCTGTACGTTCTGACGCAGCCACTCTTCGTAGTTGGTCCCCAGACCGACACCAACTTTTTTACCTTTCAGGTCAGCGGCAGATTTGATCGTGCCTTCATTGCCTTTTTTCACCAGCGCCTGGATACCGGAGACGGTATACGGGGTGGAGAAGTCATACTTTTTCTTACGCTCGTCAGAGATGGTGACCTGGTTAATCACCACATCAATACGTTTGGAGTCCAGCGAGGCCAGCATACCGTCCCATTTGGTCGGCTTCAGCGACGCTTTCACACCGAGGTGTTTTGCCAGCTCTTCGGCAAACTCAACCTCGAACCCGGTCAGTTTACCGTCGTCACCCTGGAAGCTGAACGGAGGATAAGTGCCTTCCAGCCCAACCAGCAGCGTGCCGCGCTCTTTCACTTTATTTAACAGACCTTCTGCCGCGAACGTTTTCACGCTCATACCGGCTACCAGCGCAACGGCCATTACACCCATCAGCGCCTGACGACCCAAAAGTGCAAATTTCATACGTACCCCGATATCATTGGAATTTTGACTGTAGTGTAGGGCGTTCGGCCGCAAGGTCAAACACGACTCCGCTACATGTTATTCATTTTTAATATATATCAGAAGTTGTTTCGCGGTGGACTTTCTGCTTCGGCGTCACCGGCATTTGCGTTTTAAATTGCGCATACTTGCGCAGCGCGATCCGGTAGTTATTGGTGCTGGTCGCCGGCAGCCACGGCTCCAGATTCTCATCCAGATAACCGCTGGTCAGTAAATCACGGGAGATACGCTGCGTGGTCAGGTGCTGTCCCAGGCGACGCAGACGCACGACGTATTCGCGCACCGTGCCGTGGCTCATCTCTGTTTGTTCAAACAGGAATTGCTTAAAGCCGATGATATCGAAAAAGTCGCTCTGCTCTTTACAGTGCAGATCGCCACAAAAACGACACAACGCCACCCACTCCTTCTGCTCTTCCAGCCATCCGGCTTCATCCAGCAAAGTATCGAGACGGGAAATCGCAATCTTGTTGACGATTTCACCGCGACGAACCAGCGTGATACGGTCGAGCAATTTATGGCAATGGGCGCAATGCGTCTGGCTGTGTTTAAAGTCTTTCAGGTAGCGGCTTAATGGCCGTCTTTTAGATTGCTGCACCGTCATGATAACTCCTGGTTGTCAATACGTTGTGCGGCACTTAACGGGTGATATGGATCACCTATAACTTACCCAGCTTGGTACGTAAGCGTTTAATGGCCTGGCTGTGCAACTGGCTAACCCGCGACTCCCCTACTTCCAGCACGGCGCCAATCTCCTTGAGATTGAGCTCCTCCTGGTAATAGAGGGTCAGCACCAGCTGCTCGCGTTCCGGTAAAGCTTCGATGGCTTCCATCACGCGCTGGCGCACATTGCCTTCCATTAACTGGTGCAACGGGTTTTCCTGCTGATGATCGTCCGTCACCAGTTCGATGCTATCGCCATGCTCTTCGCGCCACTCGTCATAGGAGAAGAGTTGGCTATTATTGGTATCGAGCAACATCTGGCGATAGTCAGCCGTAGTGATCCCCAGACGCTCCGAAACTTCGGTTTCCGTCGCGTTACGTCCGAGCTCTTGCTCCAGCTGCCCCATTGCTTGCGCTACTTCGCGTGCATTGCGTCGAACGCTGCGCGGCACCCAATCCCGGCTGCGCAGTTCGTCGAGCATCGCACCACGAATACGTTGTACTGCGTAAGTCGTAAATGCCGTTCCTTGCAGAGCGTCGTACCGGTCAACTGCATTCAATAACCCGATACCGCCCGCTTGTAGCAGATCGTCCAGTTCCACACTCGCTGGTAGCCGCACCTGAAGCCGCAATGCTTCATGTCGCACCAGCGGAACATAACGCTGCCACAGCGAGTGTTTATCCATTACACCTTCAGCGGTATAGAGTGAATTCACGATAAACAGCCCTGCGTTAGTTGAGTTATCGGCATGATTATCCGTTTCTGGAGGGTTTTTAATCGTGTGAAAAGGGGGGGAAATGGGGGGTTATTTGGGATTTACGAGTGAAGACGATAATAAAGAAACCCCACCGAAGCGGGGTTTGCAGTTTAATTTTAACTTAACGCAGCAGGGACAGCATGGTCTGTGGTACCTGGTTAGCCTGCGCCAGTACAGAAGAGCCAGCCTGCTGCAGGATCTGCGCGCGGGACATGTTAGAGACTTCAGTGGCGTAGTCAGAATCCTGAATACGGCTGCGGGCAGCGGACAGGTTGTTCACGGTGTTGTTCAGGTTAGTGATCGTGGACTCAAAACGGTTCTGTGAAGCACCTAAAGAACTACGCTGCGTATCGACGGATTTGATTGCTGCATCGATATCGGTCAGCGGAGTTGTGCCCCCTGCAACACCCGTTGCACCGCCGGTCACATTTCCTTTCAGAACATCAAATCCAACTGCTGCTACGGTACGCATTTGACCATTAACGGCTTCTTTCTTGGTTGTAGCTGCAGCCAGTGTTGCAGCGCTTTCAGTGAACACATATTTATTTTCTACTGCGGTATCGACACCTGCTGCACCTGCAGTTGCCAGGTTCCAGCCAGCACTGCCATTGATTCCGATGCTGATTTTCTCACCATCTTTAGAACCAACCTGAAAATCATAATTTTTAGCGGTAGCAGCACGGTTATCCAGAATTTTGATACCATTAAAATCAGTTTCTTTAGTTACGCGGTTCACTTCCTGCATACGTTGGTTAACTTCAGATTGAATGGAGTCAATATCAGACGCAGAGTTTGAGCTGTTCTGCGCCTGTACGGTCAGGTCACGTACGCGCTGCAGGTTGTTGTTGATCTCGCTCAGCGCACCTTCAGCGGTTTGCGCCAGAGAGATACCGTCGTTGGCGTTACGTGCTGCAACGTTCAGGCCGTTGATGTTGGAGGTGAAACGGTTAGCAATTGCCTGGCCTGCTGCGTCATCTTTTGCACTGTTGATACGCAGGCCGGAGGACAGACGCTCAATCGCGGTGCCCAGAGTCGACTGAGACTTGTTCAGGTTGCTCTGGGTCATCAGCGACAAGGTGTTAGTGTTAATCACTGCCATAATATATATCCTTCAATTTTATTCATGAGTTACGGCATGCGGCCTGCGGCTTCATTGCCATCATAAAAGTTATCGACTGGATAGAGGCAAACTTTAATGTTTTAAATGCCTTATTTTTTCGGCAGACAATGAATTAAAAAAGCGCCGACTAGCGGCGCTTTTATCGGTTGCGTAAAAAGAATTAACGCAGCAGAGACAGCATAGTCTGTGGTACCTGATTGGCCTGCGCCAGTACTGAAGAACCAGCCTGCTGCAGGATCTGCGCACGAGACATGTTGGATACTTCAGTGGCGTAGTCAGAATCCTGAATACGGCTGCGGGCAGCGGACAGGTTGTTCACGGTGTTGTTCAGGTTAGTGATGGTGGATTCAAAACGGTTCTGGGAAGCACCCAGAGAGCTACGCTGGTTATCTACCGCTTTAATGGCAGCATCGATGTCTGTCAGCGGCTTTTTACTCGTTGCTACACCTGAAGCGTCAACCTGGCCATTCAGAACGTCAAAACCTTCAGCCTGAACGGTACGAAGTTGTCCGTTAACAGCTTCATTAACCGCTTGTGCAGATGTAATTTCAGCTGCTGTTGGCGAACCTGCGGTTGCGATAGTTACAGTATTAACATATTTATTCAGCGTTGTTCCTGCCTGCCCCGTCGCCGCGAGATTCCAGCCATCGCTTGAATTCAAGGAAATATTGATTTGCTCCCCATCTTTAGAGCCAACCTGGAAAGCGTAATCCTTTGTTGCAGCCTTCGTGTTAAGGATCTTAATACCGTTAAAATCCGTTTCACGTGTTACACGATCAACTTCTTCCATACGTTGGTTAACTTCAGACTGAATGGAGTCAATGTCAGACGCGGAGTTGGAGCTGTTCTGTGCCTGTACAGTCAGGTCACGGATACGTTGCAGGTTGTTGTTAATCTCGCTCAGCGCACCTTCAGCGGTTTGCGCCAGAGAGATACCGTCATTGGCGTTACGTGCTGCAACGTTCAGGCCGTTGATATTGGAGGTAAAACGGTTAGCAATCGCCTGGCCAGCAGCGTCGTCTTTCGCGCTATTGATACGCAGGCCGGAGGACAGTCGTTCAATTGCAGTTCCCAGGGAAGACTGCGATTTGTTCAGGTTGCTCTGAGTCATCAGCGACAGAGTGTTAGTATTAATCACTGCCATAGTATGTATCCTTCAACATTATTCATGAGTTACGGCATGCGGCCTGCGGCTTCATTACCTTCACAAAAGTTATCGACTGGACAGGGGCAAACTTTAACTTTTTTGAAAAGCATTTTATTTTTTTTAGAAATTATAAAAACGAAAAAAGCGCCGATAGGAGGCGCTTTTTGATAGAGTATTATGCCTATTAACGCAGCAGAGACAGCATGGTCTGCGGAACCTGGTTGGCCTGCGCCAGTACAGAAGAGCCAGCCTGCTGCAGGATCTGCGCACGAGACATGTTGGACACTTCGGTCGCGTAGTCGGAATCCTGAATACGGCTGCGGGCAGCGGACAGGTTATTCACAGTGTTGTTCAGGTTAGTGATCGTGGACTCAAAACGGTTCTGAGAAGCACCTAAAGAGCTACGCTGGGTATCGACGGATTTGATTGCTGCATCAATAGTCTGCAATGCACCCCATGTATCTGTATCTGTTGCGTCATACGGAAGGGTAGCTACTTTACGCACATCAAAACCTTTTGCATCGACGGTACGTGCGACAGAGTTAACTTGTGCCAACCCCGCAGCAGCAGTGCCCGTCGCATCATACATATCCCAACCACCAGTATCACTGAAATCACTGGTATCCATGGTAATGGAAATTTTCTCACCATCTTTTGAACCGACCTGAAAGTCGAATTTCTTAGACGCAGCATTATCCAGAATTTTAATACCGTTGAAGTCAGTTTCGTTCGTAACGCGGTTGATCTCTTCCATACGCTGGTTAACTTCAGACTGAATGGAGTCGATGTCGGAAGCCGAGTTAGAACTGTTCTGCGCCTGTACGGTCAGGTCACGTACGCGCTGCAGGTTGTTGTTGATCTCGCTCAGCGCACCTTCAGCGGTTTGCGCCAGAGAGATACCGTCGTTGGCGTTACGTGCTGCAACGTTCAGGCCGTTGATGTTGGAGGTGAAACGGTTAGCAATTGCCTGGCCTGCTGCGTCATCTTTTGCACTGTTGATACGCAGGCCGGAGGACAGACGCTCAATCGCGGTGCCCAGAGTCGACTGAGACTTGTTCAGGTTGCTCTGGGTCATCAGCGACAAGGTGTTAGTGTTGATCACTGCCATAGTATATATCCTTCAATATTATTCATGAATTACGGAATGCGGCTTCATTGCCTTCACAAAAGTTATCGACAGGACTTATTCAAACTTTAGTTTTATTAAAAAACACGTGATTTATTAGCTGATTCTGAAAGAAAAAAGCGCCGACAGGCGGCGCTTTTACAGGTTGTATTAAAAGGATTAACGCAGCAGAGACAGCATAGTCTGCGGAACCTGATTGGCTTGCGCCAGTACTGAAGAGCCGGCCTGCTGCAGGATCTGCGCACGAGACATGTTGGATACTTCAGTGGCGTAGTCGGAATCCTGAATACGGCTGCGGGCAGCGGACAGGTTGTTCACGGTGTTGTTCAGGTTAGTGATGGTGGATTCAAATCGGTTCTGGGATGCACCCAAAGAACTACGCTGCGTATCAACAGCTTTGATTGCATCGTCAATAGTTTTTAAGCCAGTGCTGGTAGTACCGTCGTTCTGCAGTACATCATAGCCATTGCTTGCTACTTTACGATCGCCAGCAACAATGTTCCCGTCAAGACTAGCAATACCAGCGGTGGTCGTAGCGGTATACTTATCCCATGCGGTTTTATCGTTCATAGTGATGCCGATTTGCTCGCCATCTTTTGAACCGACCTGGAAGTTAAAGGTTTTGGACGCAGTATTGTTCAGTACTTTAATACCGTTAAAATCGGTCTGGGTAGCAA
Organism: Leclercia sp. AS011; assembly: GCF_037152535.1. NCBI lineage: Bacteria > Pseudomonadati > Pseudomonadota > Gammaproteobacteria > Enterobacterales > Enterobacteriaceae > Leclercia > Leclercia sp. AS011. The sequence goes on along the minus strand of NZ_JBBCMA010000001.1, from coordinate 559,917 downwards.
CGCGGTTGATCTCTTTCATACGCTCGTTCACTTCAGACTGAATGGAGTCGATGTCGGAAGCGGAGTTAGAGCTGTTCTGCGCCTGTACGGTCAGGTCACGCACACGCTGTAAGTTGTTGTTGATTTCGCTCAGAGCACCTTCTGCAGTCTGCGCCAGAGAGATACCATCGTTGGCGTTCCGTGCAGCAACATTCAGGCCGTTGATGTTGGAGGTGAAACGGTTAGCAATTGCCTGGCCCGCAGCGTCATCTTTCGCACTGTTGATACGCAGACCAGACGACAGACGCTCAATCGCAGTTCCCAGGGAAGACTGAGATTTGTTCAGATTGCTCTGGGTCATCAGCGACAGAGTGTTAGTGTTAATCACTGCCATGATTATTATCCTTCAATATTTGTCATTAAGATACGGCCTGTGGCCTGCGGCTTCATCGCCTTCCTAACAGTTATCGTCATGACAAACTCAAACTTTAATAGAATTACTAAAATTCAGATATGTAATTATTTTACATAAAAAAAGCGCCTACAAGTGGCGCTTTAAAAGAAGTGATAACGTTATTAACGCAGCAGAGACAACATGGTCTGCGGAACCTGATTGGCCTGCGCCAGTACTGAAGAGCCAGCCTGCTGCAGGATCTGCGCACGGGACATATTGGAAACTTCAGTGGCGTAGTCAGAATCCTGAATACGGCTGCGGGCAGCAGACAGGTTGTTCACAGTGTTGTTCAGGTTAGTAACGGTAGATTCAAAACGGTTCTGCGAAGCACCCAGAGAACTACGCTGCGTATCAACAGCTTTGATGGCTTTATCGATATCATCAAGAGGGTTTCCAGCACCCAACGCTGCAGCAGTGACTTTCCCACTTCTCACGTCAAACCCAACAGCAGCAACTGAACGGTTACCAGCAACGCCATTGACATCAGTCAAAGTAGCGGCTGCAACGGTGTTAGCATATACCCCGCCAGCAGTAACAGCAGTTGTTGTACCTGCTGCGCCTGCCGCACTGCTAGAGGACGCCAGATTCCAACCGGCTGCACTGTTAATAGCAATCCCAATTGTCTCGCCATCTTTTGAGCCAACCTGGAAATTGTAATTAGAAGCTGCAGCGGTCGCATTGTTAAGTACTTTGATACCGTTGAAATCAGTCTGTGTTGTCACACGGTCGATTTCAGCCATACGCTGATTAACTTCAGACTGGATAGAATCGAGATCGGAAGCAGAGTTTGAGCTGTTCTGCGCCTGTACGGTCAGATCACGCACACGCTGCAGGTTGTTGTTGATTTCGCTCAGCGCGCCTTCAGCAGTCTGCGCCAGAGAGATACCGTCATTGGCGTTACGCGCCGCAACGTTCAGGCCGTTGATGTTAGAGGTGAAGCGGTTAGCAATCGCCTGGCCCGCAGCGTCATCTTTCGCGCTGTTGATACGAAGGCCGGAGGACAGACGCTCAATCGCGGTCCCCAGAGAAGACTGAGATTTGTTCAGGTTGCTCTGAGTCATCAGAGACAAGGTGTTAGTATTAATAACAGCCATGGGGTGTTCCTTAAAAAGTTTGGGATTCAGGCATCTGCCTACGGCTTTCTCACCGCTAACCTGATTATCGTCATCCTCGTTTTAACCTTTAGACAAAAGCGCATTTTTTTAAAAGGGCAAACTGCCCGATCTTTATCCGCTTTATTTCCGCATTGATAACTGCAAAAAACGCTAATCTTTTTCCCGCGTCTGCCGATAGAGCATCCAGCGACTGTCACAATAAAGGATGAAAAAAATGGCAAGTGTTAGTTCACTCGGTGCAGGTACCAGTCTGGATCTCAATACGTTATATGACAATTTACAGACCGCGGAACAGACCAAACTCACGCCGATCACGCAGCAGCAGACCTCCTATAAAGCGAAGCTAACCGCATGGGGCGTAGTGCAGACTGCATTGACCAAGTTTCAAACTGCTGCAGACGCGCTGAAAAACACCTCTGCGATTGCGCAGTCAAAAGTCACCAGTACCAATACTGCATTCAATGCGACCCTGGCGAGCAGTGCTTCAGCCGGCTCGTACTCGATAGAAGTCACACAGCTGGCGGCCGCGCAGACGCTGCTGAGCCCGAAAGTGGCGAGCAAAGATACCGATCTGGGCGACAGTAGCCTGAGCTCGCGCACCATCACCATCACGCAGCCGGGTCAGAAAGATCCGTTGACGGTGACGCTGGCCAGCGACAAAACCAGCCTTGCGGACGTGCGCGATGCGATCAACGCCAAACAAGGCAGCGTCACCGCCAGCATCATTAAAGCGGATGACAACAGTTACTATCTGTCACTGACCTCGCGTGACAGCGGTGTCGCCAATGAGATGACGATCACTACCGACGACAGCGAGCTGGCGAAATACATCAGCCACGATCCGCTCGATACGTCGACAGGGATGAAGGTTCAGGTCCCTGCCGCAGATGCCATCGTCAATATTAACGGTATTAAGATTACGCGTAGCAGCAACGCCATTACCGATGCTCCAGAAGGCGTAACGCTCAACCTGACTAAGACCAATGTCGGTAGCCCGGAAACGCTGTCGATTGTGAAAGACAACCAGCCGATGACCGATGCGATTCAGGCGTTTGTCGATGCGTATAACTCGTTGCAGACCACTATCGGCAACCAGACCAAATATACCGCGGTAAAACAGGGTGATGGCGCTCAGGATACCAGCAACGGCGACCTGCTGGGCGATGGCACATTGCGTAATATCCAGACGCGCCTGCGCTCTGTGGTCTCCTCTGCACAGGGTTCCGGCTCTCTGTCGACGCTGTCGCAGTTAGGTATTACTCAGGATATTAACGGCAAACTGACCGTGGACAGCACCAAGTTAGGCAAAGCCCTGACCGAAAAGTCTACCGACGTGCTGGCACTCCTGTCCGGCGACGGAAAAACAACCGGCTTAGCGACGCAGACTAGTAACCTGCTGAAAGATATGTTAGGGACAGACGGCTCGGTTAAGAATGCCACCGACGGCATTAACAAGACGTTGAAAAACCTGTCCGATCAGTATGACCGTGTTAACACGCAAATTACCGCCACCATGGCGCGTTACAAAACGCAATTTACCAGCTTGAGTCAGCTTGTTTCCTCTATGGATCAAACCGGAAGCTATCTGACCCAACAGTTCAACGCCATGAACAGTTAATGAATGATGAGTTGAGGTTTTAAGATGTATACAAAATCGGGAATTCAGGCCTATGCGCAGGTAAGCGTTGAGAGTGCCGTCCTGAGTGCCAGCCCGCATCAACTGGTGGTTTTACTTTTTGATGGCGCGTTAAGCGCCATGAAAAAGGCCATGATATTGATTGAGCAAGGGGACATTCCCGGTAAAGGGCAGGCGCTGGGAAAAGCCATCAATATTATCAGTAACGGTCTGCAGTCAGGGCTGAATCACGAGGTGGGTGGCGAGTTGACCACCAACCTCGACAGCCTCTACGACTATATGACGCGGCGTCTTTTACAGGCCAATATCCATAACGATATTGACGCCATCAATGAAGTGGTGGGGTTGCTGAACAACATCGCGGATGCCTGGAAAGAGATAGGACCCAATTCTCAACATATGCGGGACAATGACTAATGGAAGCCAATCTGGGATTGCTCCAACACTATCAGCAGCTTTTAACCACCAGCGCCGCGATGCTGGCTATGTCAAAATCAGGGCGTTGGGATGAACTTATTACCTTCGAAGTGAAATACCTGAGCGCCGTTGAAAAGCTGACCCAGTTCCAGGATGCGAATGAGATTGCGCCGCACGTGCAGGCGCAAATTCGCCCGATGCTGAGGCAGATCATTGATAACGAAATTGAGCTTAAGGCCTTGCTGCAGCAGCGTATGGACGAGCTGAGAACTTTGGTTGGGCACTCCTCCCGACAACATAATCTGAATGCAACTTATGGACGTCTTTCTGGCAATATTCTTTTCCCCGCCGACCTCTAATCCGGGGATAATGACAGGCGGGTGAATATATTTCGTTATTTCACCCGCTAACTTCCTCCGCCTCGCTCATACTGTCTGTGTTCTTAAACTGGAGCACGGAAGATGAAAAACCCCACTCTCTTGCAGTTCTTCCACTGGTATTACCCTGAAGGCAGTCAACTCTGGCCAGAAGTAGCCGAGCGCGCCGACCTTTTAAACGATATCGGTATCAACATGGTCTGGCTGCCCCCGGCATATAAAGGGGCTTCCGGCGGTTACTCTGTCGGTTACGACTCCTACGATCTCTTCGATCTCGGCGAGTTCGATCAAAAAGGATCTGTTCCCACCAAATACGGTGACAAAGCCCAGCTGCTGGCCGCTATCGGGGCGTTAAAACGCAACAACATCGCGGTGCTGATGGACGTGGTGGTCAACCACAAAATGGGTGCCGATGAGAAAGAGACCATCCGCGTTCAGCGGGTCAATGCCGACGATCGTAATCAGATCCACGACGAGATCGTTGAATGCGAAGCCTGGACCCGCTACACCTTCCCTGTGCGGGCCGGACAGTACTCCGAGTTCGTCTGGGATTACAAATGCTTCAGCGGCATCGATCATATCGAAAATCCCGATGAAGACGGCATCTTTAAGATCGTCAATGATTACACCGGCGATGGCTGGAACGATCAGGTCGATAACGAGCTGGGGAACTTTGATTACCTGATGGGCGAGAACATCGATTTTCGTAACCGTGCGGTAACCGAGGAGATCAAATACTGGGCGCGCTGGCTGATGGAGCAGACCCAGTGCGACGGGTTCCGTCTGGATGCGGTGAAACATATTCCGGCCTGGTTCTATAAAGAGTGGATCGAGCACGTGCAGGAAGTCGCGCCGAAACCGCTGTTTATCGTGGCGGAATACTGGTCCCCCGATGTCGACAAACTGCAGCAGTATATCGATCAGGTGGACGGTAAAACCATGCTGTTTGACGCCCCGCTGCACATGAAGTTTCACGAAGCCTCGCTGCAGGGACGTGATTACGACATGAGCCAGATCTTTACCGGCACCCTGGTCGAGGCCGATCCCTTCCACGCGGTAACGCTGGTGGCTAACCACGACACCCAGCCGTTACAGGCTCTGGAGGCCCCGGTCGAAGCCTGGTTTAAACCGCTGGCCTATGCCTTGATTTTGCTGCGTGAAAACGGGGTGCCGAGCATCTTCTATCCCGATCTCTTCGGGGCGAGCTATGACGACACCGGCGGCGATGGCGAGACGTATCACATCGACATGCCGGTGATTGAGCAGCTCGATCAGCTGATCCTCGCCCGCCAGCGTTTTGCCCATGGCGTTCAGACCCTGTGGTTCGATCACCCTAACTGCATTGCCTTCAGCCGCAGCGGCACCGACGAGGATCCGGGCTGCGTGGTGGTGCTCTCTAACGGTGACGAGGGTGAAAAGACGATTACGCTGGGCGAGAACTACGGCAATAAAAACTGGAAAGATTTCCTCGGCAACCGCGAAGAGTGTGTAACGACCGACGAAACCGGTACCGGCGTGTTTACCTGCAACGGCGGCAGCGTCAGCGTGTGGGTTCTGGAAGAGGTGTTGTAACGGGTTGAAAGCCGGGCGGCGCTATGCTTGCCCGGCCGACAAATCACTTATGGCAGCTTGCTGTCGAGCGGATGTTTGCTGAGGTAGTTCGCACACTCAACGGTCGGACGATCGACGCGCTGGAGAATCATCCCGTCATACTCAATGGCGCTACCTTCACGCTCCAGCGGATAGATATCCAGTTTGCGGGTGACGTTATAAAAATCATCCGAGCGCAGCATAATTTTCCCCGGCACGGCCACCACGCGCTGCCACTGACGGCAGTCCAGGGTGTCTCCTTCTTGCGTCACCACCAGCGTGGCGATCGCCTCCGGGCTGACCATTTTGCTTTGCGGCCCTTTCGACTGCCAGTACCCTGCCAGTTCAGCCGGGACGGGATGCTTGATCACGTCCTGATATCTGTCGACCTGCACGCATCCGGTTAACGCCAGCAGCCCCGCGATAATTGCTATTTTTTTCATCATTGTTCCGTCTATGTCGAAAAAAAAGAGTGTGGCATTAAAGCGCTCGGGTCGCCAGCACCAGAAGGGCTAAACCTGCATCGACATAACGTCCTGGTACGCCTGCATCAGTTTGTTACGCACCTGAATGCCCATCTGCATCGATACCGAGGCTTTTTGCAAATCGGTCATCACATCGTTGAGACCAATGCCCGGCACGCCCATGGTGAATTTTTCACCCTGCACGCGCGCCGCGGTTTGCGTGTCGCTGATCCGATCCAGAGCCGCATGCAGCTGACCCGCGAAGCTGACGGTGGACTGCACGTCAGGCACGTTTTGATTTCGGGCCGTCATTGCTGTTGCCTGCAACTGGCTGATGACGCCTTCAATCCCCTGTATTGCCATGATTTTCCCCTGATGGATTTTTACCCGCTTAAGAGTATCAGCCTGTCAATGAGATAAAGGCGCTAAATAGCGTGAAAAAACCAGGTTATTTGACGCATAGAAATTCCCGTTTCATCAAATAATGGCACAGCCATGATTATGGAATTTTTGTTGTGTTTGCCGACCCGGGAGCCTGTTTTGTTTCTCCACACGAATAATGTAATCCACGATGAGTCACGAGGTGCGCAATGAGTGCGTCAGCAACATCAGCCCCTCAAACTAAATCTCTCGAATGGATGAGCCGCCTGCGCGCGAACCCTAAAGTGCCGTTGATCGTGGCAGGTGCTGCCGCTATCGCTATCGTTGTCGCTATGGTCTTATGGGCCAAACAGCCTGACTATCGCACGCTGTTCAGCAACCTTTCGGACCAGGATGGCGGTGCTATCGTCACCCAGTTAACCCAGATGAACGTCCCTTACCGCTTCTCGGATAATGGCGGCGCGCTGGAAGTCCCTGCCGATAAAGTTCACGAACTCCGCTTACGTCTTGCCCAGCAAGGCCTGCCGAAAGGCGGCGCGGTAGGCTTTGAACTGCTGGATCAGGAAAAATTCGGCATCAGCCAGTTCAGCGAGCAGGTTAACTACCAGCGCGCGCTGGAAGGTGAACTGGCCCGCACCATCGAAACGCTCGGCCCGCTGAAAAGCGCCCGCGTGCACCTGGCGATGCCAAAACCGACCCTGTTTGTCCGTGAACAGAAAGCGCCATCGGCCTCCGTCACCGTGAATCTGCAGCCTGGCCGTGCGCTGGATGAAGGGCAGATTAGCGCCGTGGTGCATCTGGTCTCCAGCGCCGTAGCGGGTTTACCGCCGGGTAACGTGACCCTGGTGGATCAGATGGGTCGCCTGTTAACCAAATCCAATACCAGCGATCGCGATCTCAATGACGCGCAGCTGAAATATGCCACTGACGTGGAAAACCGCGTTCAGAGCCGCATCGAAGCCATTCTTGGCCCAATCGTCGGCACCAGCAATGTCCACGCCCAGGTCACCGCGCAGATCGATTTTGCAGATAAAGAGCAGACGGAAGAGCAGTATCGTCCAAACGGCGATGCCGCCCAGGCCGTGATGCGTTCGCGTCAGGTCAATAACTCCGAACAGGTCGGTGGCGCTGCGGGGGGTGTACCGGGTGCGCTCTCCAACCAGCCGGCCCCGGCGAATACCGCGCCAATAAATGCCCCTGCACAAAACCAACAGAACGGTCAACAAAACGGCCAGCAGAATGGTCAGCAGGCACGGGCCCAGCAAACCGCGGCCAGCGCCGGTCCGCGTAGCACCAGCCATAACGAAACCACCAACTACGAAGTCGATCGCACCATTCGTCACACCAAAATGAACACCGGTGATGTGCAGCGTCTCTCCGTGGCGGTAGTCGTCAACTACAAGACCCTGCCGGACGGGAAGCCTCTGCCGCTGACCGCCGAGCAGATGAAGCAGATCGAAAATCTGACCCGTGAAGCCATGGGCTACTCCGAGAAGCGTGGCGACACCCTTAACGTCGTGAACTCGCCGTTCAGCGCCGTTGACGATACCAGTGGTGAACTGCCGTTCTGGAAAACCCAGTCGTTTATCGATCAGATGCTTGAAGCCGGTCGCTGGCTGCTGGTAGTGATTGTCGCCTGGCTGCTGTGGCGTAAAGCGGTACGTCCGCAGCTCACTCGCCGCGCCGAAGAGGCGAAAGCGCTGAAAGAGCGAGCCCTGCTGCGCGAAGAGACGCAGGAAGCGGTGGAAGTGCGCCTCAGCAAAGACGAACAGATGCAGCAGCGCCGTGCTAACCAGCGCATGGGCGCTGAGGTGATGAGCCAGCGTATTCGCGAAATGTCAGATAACGATCCGCGCGTCGTGGCGCTGGTCATTCGCCAGTGGATGAGTACAGAAAATGAGTAACCTTACCGGAACGGATAAAAGCGTCATCCTGCTGATGACCATTGGCGAGGACCGGGCGGCAGAGGTGTTCAAACACCTCTCCCAGCGCGAAGTGCAGGTTCTCAGCTCGGCGATGGCTAACGTGCGTCAGATCTCCAACAAGCAGCTGACCGAAGTACTGGCGGAGTTTGAGCAGGAAGCCGAACAGTTTGCGGCGCTCAACGTCAACGCCAACGAATACCTGCGTTCGGTGCTGGTCAAGGCGCTGGGCGAAGAGCGTGCCGCCAGCCTGCTGGAGGATATTCTTGAGACCCGCGATACCGCCAGCGGTATCGAAACGCTCAACTTTATGGAGCCGCAGACCGCTGCCGACCTGATTCGCGACGAGCATCCACAGATCATCGCTACTATCCTGGTTCACCTCAAGCGTGGCCAGGCGGCGGATATTCTGGCCCTGTTCGACGAACGTCTGCGTCACGATGTGATGCTGCGTATCGCCACCTTCGGCGGCGTCCAGCCGGCAGCGCTGGCGGAACTGACCGAAGTGCTGAACGGCCTGCTCGACGGCCAGAACCTCAAGCGCAGCAAAATGGGCGGCGTGAGAACGGCGGCAGAAATTATCAACCTGATGAAAACGCAGCAGGAAGAGGCGGTCATTACCGCAGTGCGCGAATTCGACGGTGAACTGGCCCAGAAAATTATCGACGAGATGTTCCTGTTCGAAAACCTGGTCGACGTGGACGACCGCAGTATCCAGCGCCTGCTGCAGGAAGTGGACTCCGAATCGCTGCTCATCGCCCTCAAAGGCGCCGAACAGCCGCTGCGCGAGAAGTTCCTGCGCAACATGTCCCAGCGTGCGGCGGATATCCTGCGCGACGACCTTGCCAACCGTGGCCCGGTGCGTCTGTCTCAGGTGGAAAACGAACAGAAAGCGATCCTCCTTATTGTGCGTCGTCTGGCCGAAACCGGCGAGATGGTGGTAGGCAGCGGCGAGGATACCTATGTCTGATGAACTGCCGTGGAAGATCTGGACACCGGACGATCTCTCCCCTCCTCGCGCAGAATTTGTGCCTGCGAGCATCACCCCTGCCGAGGCCGGTGAGGATGACGCAGAGCCTGAGCTGAGCGAAGAGGAGCAGCGCGCCCAGCAGCTGGCGCAGATCCAGATGCAGGCGCACGATCAGGGCTACGCTGCCGGCATGAACGAAGGCCGCCAGAAAGGTCATGATCAGGGCTATCAGGAAGGGCTGGCCCAGGGGCTGGCGCAAGGTTTAGAGCAGGCGCGTGCCCAGCAGGCGCCGATCCACGCCCGGATGCAGCAGCTGGTCAGCGAGTTCCAGAATACGCTGGACGCGCTGGACAGCGTGATCGCCTCGCGCCTGATGCAGATGGCACTGGAAGCGGCACGCCAGGTTATCGGTCACACTCCGCCGGTGGATAACTCATCGCTGATCAAACAGATTCAGGGTCTGCTGCAGCAGGAGCCGCTGTTCAGCGGCAAACCGCAGCTGCGCGTCCACCCGGACGATCTGCAGCGGGTAGAAGAGATGCTCGGCGCGACCCTGAGTCTGCACGGCTGGCGTCTGCGCGGCGACCCGACCCTGCATCACGGCGGCTGCAAAGTCTCTGCCGATGAAGGCGATTTGGACGCCAGCGTAGCCACCCGCTGGCAGGAACTGTGCCGCTTGGCAGCACCGGGAGTCATCTGATGACCGCACGCCTGACCCGCTGGCTCACCACCCTCGACAATTTTGAAGCGAAGATGGCGCAGCTGCCGTCCGTTCGCCGCTATGGCCGTTTAACCCGCGCTACCGGCCTGGTCCTGGAGGCCACCGGCCTGCAGCTGCCGCTGGGGGCCACCTGCATTATCGAACGTCAGGACGGCAACGAGATCCGTGAAGTCGAGAGCGAAGTCGTGGGCTTTAACGGCCAGCGTCTGTTCCTGATGCCGCTGGAAGAGGTCGAAGGCGTGCTGCCTGGCGCGCGCGTGTACGCCAAAAATTTATCCGGCGACGGACTGCACAGCGGCAAACAGCTTCCGCTTGGCCCGGCGCTGCTCGGACGGGTGCTGGACGGGGCCGGTAAACCGCTGGACGGTCTGCCCTCCCCCGATACCACCGAAACCGGGGCGCTGATCACACAGCCCTTTAACCCGTTACAACGCACGCCGATCGAGCATGTGCTGGATACCGGCGTGCGCCCGATTAACGCCCTGCTGACCGTCGGTCGCGGCCAGCGTATGGGCCTGTTTGCCGGCTCCGGCGTCGGCAAATCGGTGCTGCTCGGGATGATGGCCCGCTACACCCAGGCCGACGTCATTGTGGTGGGGCTGATTGGCGAGCGTGGCCGTGAAGTAAAAGATTTTATCGAGAATATCCTTGGTGCCGAAGGACGCGCCCGGTCGGTGGTGATCGCCGCCCCGGCGGACGTCTCTCCCCTGCTGCGTATGCAGGGTGCCGCCTACGCCACGCGCATTGCGGAAGATTTTCGCGATCGGGGTCAGCACGTCCTGCTGATCATGGACTCCCTGACCCGTTACGCGATGGCGCAGCGTGAGATCGCCCTGGCGATTGGGGAACCCCCGGCGACCAAAGGCTATCCACCTTCGGTCTTCGCCAAATTACCGGCGTTGGTGGAACGCGCGGGTAATGGCATCAGCGGCGGCGGCTCGATCACCGCGTTTTACACGGTGCTGACCGAGGGCGATGACCAACAGGATCCGATTGCCGACTCGGCGCGTGCGATCCTCGACGGTCACATCGTCCTGTCGCGCCGTCTGGCCGAAGCGGGGCATTATCCGGCGATCGATATCGAAGCCTCGATCAGCCGTGCGATGACCTCCCTGATCAGCGAGAAGCATTACGCCCGGGTGCGTAACTTCAAGCAGCTGCTCTCCAGCTTCCAGCGCAACCGCGATCTGGTCAGCGTCGGTGCCTATGCCAAAGGCAGCGACCCGATGCTCGACAAGGCGATTGCCCTCTGGCCGCACCTGGAGGCGTATCTGCAGCAGGGCATTTTTGAGAAAGCCGACTGGGAAAGCTCGATCCAGGCTCTGGAAATGATTTTCCCGCAGGTGTAACCGAGTAGAGGGCGAATGTCATGGCACAACACGGCGCATTAACCACGCTGAAAGATCTGGCCGAGAAAGACGTTGATAATGCCGCGCAGCAGCTTGGCGCGATGCGCCGCGGATATCAGCAGGCGGAAGAGCAGCTGAAGATGTTGATCGACTACCAGCATGAGTATCGTACCAACCTCAACACGGATATGGCGCAGGGCATCGGCAGCCAGCGCTGGATCAACTATCAACAGTTCATCCAGACGCTGGAGAAAGCTATAGAACAGCATCGCCAGCAGGTGCTTCAGTGGACCGAGAAAGTGGATCGGGCCCTGAACTTCTGGCGCGAGAAGAAACAGCGTTTACAGGCCTGGCAAACCTTGCAGGATCGCCAGCTTGCCGCAGCGAATCTGGCGGAAAGCCGTCTCGATCAGAAAAAAATGGATGAATTTGCCCAGCGCGCAACAATGAGGACACCGGAATGATCACCCTTCAACAACTGCTTTCGACCGACACCGAGCTTACGGGTGGCGCGCGGGGCGGAAAAGCGGCCGACGGCGCGCAGGACTTTCTTGCCCTGCTGGCAGGGGCGCTAGGCGATGCCAAAGGCCAGGGCAAAGAGGCCGGGCTGACGCTGAACGATCTGCAGACCGCGGGCGGCAAGCGGGCCAGCGTGGCGCTGAAAGCCGACGCGACCGATTTAGATGCCGACACCGACGCCGGAAAACTGGCCGAACTGCTGGCGCGTCAGGATCTCCCCGCCACCGATGAAACGCTCACCCAGCCAGGCCTGACCTCCGGGCTGCTGCCTGCTGTCAAAGGCGACGTGCTGAAGAGCCTGACCCAGGCGGCCAAAGAGGCCGACAGCAAAACCGATCTCACCGAGGAAGAGCTGGCAGGACTCAGCGCCCTGATGGCGATGCTGCCCCACCAGCAGACCGCCACTGCCGCCGCGCCTCAGCCGGTGAGCACCGGCGGCATTGACGTTAAGGCCTCCCTGGCCCGCGACCCTGGCCGTCAGCCTGCGCTGGACACTGATGCCCTGCGCACTGCCAAAGCCGTGGTGGAAGATAAAGATGCCGGGCTGGCCTCCAGCACCCAGCTGACGCCAGCCGCTGCCGCGACGGCCACCCGTCAAGCAGCAGAGAGCACGTCGTCACCGACCGGGCCGACCGTCGCCCTGGGACCGATTGTCAGCAACCACACCTCGGTGCAGCCGACCCTGGCCGCCGCGCCGGTGGTCAGCGCCCAGCTGGGCAGCAACGAATGGCAGCAGACCATCAGCCAGCACATCACCCTGTTCACCCGTCAGGGCCAGCAGAGCGCCGAGCTGCGTCTGCACCCGGAAGATCTGGGCCAGGTCCAGATCTCCCTGAAACTGGATGATAACCAGGCGCAGCTGCAGATGATCTCCGGCCATAGCCACGTGCGTGCGGCGCTGGAAGCGGCCCTGCCGGTGCTGCGTACCCAACTGGCGGAAAACGGCATTGAGCTGACGCAAAGCAGCATCAGCAGTGAAAACTTCAACGGTCAGCAGCAGGCGTCTTCTCAGCATCAGCAGCAGGCCTCCCGCTCCGGCAATGCCGCTGGATTTGATGAAGAGAGCGACGAGCTGCTGGCGGTGCCTGCCTCCCTGCAGTCCGCGGCACGTGGAAACAACGCTGTCGATATCTTCGCCTAAACCTAAACGCCAGAGGTAGCGTGATTATCCCCGTCTTTTCGACCCTTTGACGGCGAGCGGACACGGGATAATCATCTCCATCAGCAGTTCCGAAACAGGAAGCACGAATCAGATGACTGACTCCGCCATCACCAAGAAAAGTAAGCGTTCCATCTGGATCCCGCTTCTGGTGTTAATTACGCTCGCCGCCTGCGCTACCGCAGGTTACAGCTACTGGCGCATGAATAAAGCACCGTCAGCCGCAGCCAAAGCGGAGCCACCACCGCCGGCGGCCCCGGTCTTTTTCGCGCTGGATACCTTTACCGTTAACCTGGGTGATGCCGAGCACGTGTTTTACGTGGGCATTACGCTGCGTCTGAAAGACGACGCCACCCGTACCCGTCTGAGTGAATATCTGCCGGAAGTGCGCAGCCGTCTGCTGCTGCTGTTTTCTCGCCAGGATGCCGCGCAGTTGTCTACCGATGAAGGTAAACAAAAACTGGTGGCTGACATTAAGCAAACGCTGGCCGCACCTCTGATTAGCGGTCAACCTAAGCAGGAAGTCACTGACGTTCTGTATACAGCTTTCATTCTGCGGTAACGACATGGGCGACAGTATTCTTTCTCAGGCGGAAATCGATGCGCTGCTCAACGGCGACAGCGATAAATCCGACGAACCAAAACCGGGTGCGGCGGGCGACAGCAACATTCGCCCCTACGATCCCAATACCCAGCGTCGCGTGGTGCGCGAGCGTCTGCAGGCGCTGGAGATCATCAACGAACGTTTTGCCCGTCAGTTCCGTATGGGGCTGTTTAACCTGCTGCGTCGTAGCCCGGATATCACCGTCGGTGCGATCCGCATTCAGCCGTATCATGAGTTCGCCCGTAACCTGCCGGTGCCGACGAACCTCAACCTGATCCATCTGAAACCGCTGCGCGGCACCGGCCTGTTCGTCTTCTCGCCAAGCCTGGTGTTTATCGCCGTGGATAACCTCTTCGGCGGCGATGGCCGTTTCCCGACCAAAGTAGAAGGCCGCGAGTTTACCCATACCGAACAGCGCGTAATCAACCGCATGCTGAAGCTGGCCCTTGAGGGCTACAGCGACGCGTGGAAAGCGATTCACCCGCTGGACGTGGAGTATGTCCGTTCCGAGATGCAGGTGAAGTTCACCAACATCACCACCTCGCCAAACGACATCGTGGTTAACACCCCGTTCCACGTGGAGATCGGCAACCTGACCGGTGAGTTCAATATCTGCCTGCCGTTCAGCATGATTGAGCCGCTGCGCGAAGTGCTGGTGAACCCGCCGCTGGAAAACTCCCGCCATGAAGACCAGAACTGGCGCGAGAACCTGGTCCGCCAGGTGCAGCACTCCCAGCTGGAGCTGGTGGCGAACTTTGCCGACGTCCCGCTGCGGTTGTCGCAGATCTTAAAATTAAAACCCGGTGACGTGCTGCCGATCGAAAAACCCGATCGCATCATTGCCCATGTGGATGGCGTGCCCGTGCTGACCAGCCAGTATGGCACCGTGAACAATCAATACGCCTTACGCGTTGAGCACCTGATTAACCCGATTTTGAATTCTCTGAATGAGGAACAGCCCAAATGAGTGATATGAACAATCCGTCCGATGACAACAACGGAGCACTGGACGATCTGTGGGCTGAGGCGTTAAACGAACAACAGGCACCGGCCAGCAAAAGCGTCGCCGATGCGGTGTTCCAGCAGCTGGGCGGCGGTGACGTCAGCGGCACGCTGCAGGATATCGATCTGATTATGGATATCCCGGTCAAGCTGACCGTGGAGCTGGGCCGTACCCGGATGACCATCAAAGAGCTGCTGCGCCTGACCCAGGGTTCCGTGGTAGCACTGGATGGTCTGGCGGGTGAGCCGCTGGATATTCTGATCAACGGCTACCTGATTGCCCAGGGTGAAGTGGTGGTGGTCGCCGATAAATACGGCGTGCGTATCACCGACATCATTACCCCGTCCGAACGTATGCGTCGTCTGAGCCGCTAAGCATGAAAACCCAGGCAATCGTCTCACAACCCTCGGCCGTTCCAGGCTCGCCGCTGCTTCAGGTCAGCGGTGCGCTGTTGGGGATCATTGCCTTTATTTTGATTGTCGCCTGGCTGGCAAAACGCGTTGGCCTGGCGGGCAAAACCGCCGGGGCGCGCGGGCTAAAGCTTGCGGCCAGCACCTCGCTGGGGCCACGCGAACGCGTGGTGATCGTGGAAGTGGAAGACGCCCGGCTGGTGCTGGGGGTGACCGCCTCGAACATTTCACTGCTGCATACATTGCCGCCTGCGCCGGTCTCTCAGGAGAGCGGTACAGAGGTTCCACCGGATTTTCAGTCCGTGATGAAGAGTTTGCTTAAGCGTTCCGGGAGATCGTGATGCGCCGTGTTTTATCCCTTGCGCTTGCAGGCGTTGGCCTGTTCGCTCCCGCCGTGTACGCCCAACTGCCAGGCCTGATCTCGACGCCGATGGCCGGTGGCGGCCAGAGCTGGACCCTGCCGGTTCAGACGCTGGTGTTTATCACCTCGCTGACCTTTATCCCGGCGATCCTGCTGATGATGACCAGCTTCACCCGTATCATCATCGTGTTTGGTCTGCTGCGTAACGCCCTCGGCACCCCGTCGGCACCGCCAAACCAGGTGCTGCTCGGTCTGTCCCTGTTTTTGACCTTCTTCATTATGTCGCCGGTGATCGACAAGATTTATGTCGATGCTTATCAGCCGTTCAGCGAAGACAAAATCTCGATGCAGGTGGCGCTGGAGAAAGGGGCGCAGCCGCTGCGCGAATTTATGCTGCGTCAGACCCGTGAAGCCGACCTGGCGCTGTTTGCCCGTCTGGCTAACGCCGGTCCGATTCAGGGCCCGGAAGCGGTGCCGATGCGCATTCTGCTGCCGGCCTACGTCACCAGCGAGCTGAAAACCGCCTTCCAGATCGGTTTTACCATTTTCATTCCGTTTTTGATTATCGACCTGGTGATCGCCAGCGTGCTGATGGCGCTGGGGATGATGATGGTGCCTCCGGCAACCATCGCCCTGCCCTTCAAGCTGATGCTGTTTGTGCTGGTGGACGGCTGGCAGCTGCTGGTCGGCTCGCTGGCGCAAAGTTTCTACAGTTGAGGAGCGCGCAATGACGCCAGAATCGGTCATGATGATGGGCACGGAGGCGATGAAAGTGGCGATCTCCGTGGCCGCTCCCCTGCTGCTGGTGGCGCTGGTCACCGGTCTTATCATCAGTATTTTGCAGGCGGCCACCCAGATTAACGAAATGACCCTGTCATTTATCCCGAAAATTATCGCCGTGTTCGTGGCGATCGTTATTGCCGGGCCGTGGATGCTGAACCTGCTGCTGGATTACATGCGTAATCTGTTTACCAACCTGCCGTACATCATCGGCTAGCCATGCTGCAGATCACCAGCGATCAATGGCTTGAGTGGCTCGGCCTCTACTTCTGGCCCCTGCTGCGCATTCTGGCCCTGATCTCCACCGCGCCGATCCTCAGTGAACGGGCGATCCCCAAGCGGGTGAAAATCGGCCTTGCCATTCTGATCACCATTATCGTGGCTCCGACGCTGCCGCCGGTGAACGTGCCGATTTTCTCAGCCCCGGCGCTGTGGGTCGGGCTACAGCAGATCCTGATTGGCGTGGCGATCGGCTTTACCATGCAGTTCGCCTTTGCCGCCGTGCGCATGGCCGGGGAGCTGATTGGTCTACAGATGGGCCTGTCGTTCGCCACCTTCTTTGACCCGGGCAGCCGGCTCAACATGCCGATCATCGCCCGTATTATCGACCTGCTGGCGCTGCTGCTGTTTCTGGCCTTTGACGGCCATCTGTGGCTGATTTCGATGCTGGTGGATACCTTCCACTCTCTGCCCATTGGCGGCGATGCGGTGAACAGCAACGCCTTTATGGCCCTGACCCGCGCGGCCGGGCTGATCTTCCTCAACGGCCTGATGCTGGCGCTGCCGCTCATCACCCTGCTGCTGACCGTCAACCTGGCGCTGGGTCTGCTGAACCGTATGGCACCGCAGCTGTCGGTATTTGTAATTGGTTTCCCGATCACTCTGACCGTCGGCATTTTGCTTATTTCCCTGTTAATGCCGCTTATTGCGCCGTTCTGCGAGCGTTTATTCAGTGAGGTATTTAATCTGCTGAGCAATATCCTGAGCGAACTCTCCGCGAAGTAATTACCCCTGGGTTTTATATTGTCTCTCTGAGGATATTCCTAAAATAAGAAACGCGAAACATCTACCAGGATATATCTGGCGCGGCCTGATTGTTTTTACCCACCTCACAATATTCAACATTTACTTTACTTTAAGATGTTTCCTGGCAAATTATACGTAACTTTACGGGATAGTGAGTTCGCCTGAAAGTCCTTGTAATGCTCACAGGTAATTATTTATTCCATCCCGTATGGCTGTTATAGAGCTCTCAGGCAGGTGGTAAATTATCGTTATGCATTGAGTGAGGGTATGCCATGTCAACGATCATTATGGATTTATGCAGTTACACCCGGCTAGGGTTAACCGGGTATCTGGCCAGCAGAGGGGTTAAGAAAAAGGACATCAACGACGTACATAACGTTGACGAACTTGCCGCCGCCTGTGAAGCCCTGTCGCCAGGTGTGGTGTTTATTAATGAGGACTGTTTCATTCATGATCCCGCCAACAGTCAGCAAATAAAGCACATCATTAATCAACATCCCGGCACGTTGTTTATTGTATTTATGGCAATTGCTAATCTTCATTTCGACGAATATTTACGGGTCCGTCAGAATCTTCTGATTAGTTCGAAATCTATTAAGCCTGAATCACTGGATGACCTGGTGGGGGATTATTTAAGCAAAGAGATAAAGAATGTAGCGGAATTTAATTTTCCGACTTTATCATTAAGCCGGACTGAATCCAGTATGCTGCGAATGTGGATGGCCGGACAGGGAACCATTCAGATATCGGATCAGATGAATATCAAAGCCAAGACCGTATCGTCACATAAGGGAAATATTAAAAGGAAGATAAAAACGCATAATAAGCAAGTGATCTATCATGTCGTTCGTCTGACAGACAATGTGACCAACGGTATTTACGTTAACCTGCGTTAACCCCTCCCCTTTTCTCTTGTTTCCCGATCTCTGGCTATGCCAGAGATTTTTCCCCTTTGCGCAGTGCGGGTCGGGCCAGCCCGGGCTACCCCGACACAGAGGTTACTCCTGGCTTTCGACAAAAATGCCGTCAGGGTGCCCAAGCTCGTTAAAGAACCAGATCCCGAGCGGGTAGTCTTCCAGCGAGACCAGATACATCGTCCCTTCATTGAACTGCTCAACCGCCAGTACCACACCCGGGCGGCGCGGCCCGCCGTCCGTTTTGACTGTCACCCGATCGTTAACATTCATAGAATCCTCCTCTGGTTTTGAGCCAGTGTAGAACAAAACGTGAAAACTGGCAGCGTGTTGCCGCGCGATTGACGCTTTTATCAACGGTCTATACTTACAGATGGACACCCTGCATGAGGAGTGAGTGATGAAGACCGCAAAAGAGTACAGCGAAACGGCAAAACGGGAAGTGAATGTTGACGTCGATGCCCTGCTCGCCGCGATCAATGAAATCAGCGAGAGCGAAGTTAAGCGGATTGAAGATGACCCCACCCGGGTGAGGGTAAACGATCGGGACTACCACACCTGGCGCGAGCTGGCTGAGGCCTTTGAGCTCGATATTCATGATTTCAGCGTGACGGAAGTGAACCGTTGAGACGAAAAAAATCCCGGTCATGGGGTGACCGGGATCAAACTTGCTTATGCAAGAAGCACTTGTAAATTCGTTACACCAGGAAATCTGATGTCGGGTAGACATTATCTGCAAAATTTTTGTAAGACAAGAATATATTTTGCACATTTATAGTTGCTACACGAAATTAAAGTTTTAGTTATGATTGCCAACACGCCAGGGACGCGGCCTGAACGGGATCGGTTCCAGACGGCCTGGCGTTATTGCGATAATTTTTTAAGAAAAATCTTAACGGCAACCTTGTTTCGTTACGGGAGATGCTATGCCTTCACTTGAAGACCCGCTGCTCATCTATAGCGATCTGGATGGCACCCTGCTGGACATTCACACCTACGACTGGCAGCCCGCCAGCGGCTGGCTGGAGACCTTACAGGATCATCAGATCCCGGTCATTCTCTGTAGCAGCAAAACCGCGGCAGAGATGCTGGAGATCCAGAGCGATCTCGGCCTGGATGGCCTGCCCTTTATTGCCGAAAACGGCGCGGTGATCCAGCTGGACGTGCGCTGGAACGATCATCCCGATGCCCCGCGGCTGATCAACGGGGTCCCTCATGCCGATATCGTCCAGGTGATCAATCAGCTGCGCGCCGACGCGGGTTACAAGTTCACTACCTTTGATGATGTCGACGACCGGGTGATTAGCGAATGGACCGGGCTAAACCGCGACAGAGCGATGCTGGCGCGGCTGCATGAGGCCTCGGCGACGTTGATCTGGCGCGACAGCGACGAGAAAATGGCGGCTTTTGCGGCGGCGCTGGACGCGCTGGGACTGAAGTTCGTTCAGGGCGCACGCTTCTGGCATATCCTTGATGCCCGGGGCGGGAAAGATCAGGCCATCAACTGGCTCAACGAGCAGTACCTGCAGCGCGATGGCATGCTGCCCACCACCCTGGGGCTGGGCGACGGGCCAAACGACGCACCGCTGCTGGACAGCGTGGATCTGGCGGTGGTGGTCAAAGGCATTAACCGCCAGGGCGTCCAGCTGAAAAACGACGACCCGGCGCGGGTGTACCATACCCACCAGCCCGGCCCGGCGGGCTGGCGTGAGGGGCTGGATCACTACTTCTCGTCCTGACCGACCACCTGGTTGCGTCCTCGCTGTTTCGCCTGGTAGAGCCGGGCGTCAGCCATGGACTGCAGCTGCTCAAAGTCGTAATTATCGCACTCCAGCGCGCTGCTGACGCCGATCGACACGCTGATACGCACCGTCTGGCTCTTTTTCACCAGCATTTCACGATCGTTGATGCGCGCGCGGATCCGCTCGGCAATCTGCATCGCCTCTTCAGGACCGGCCCCCGGTAACACCACGCAAAACTCCTCTCCCCCCACGCGCCCGGCGACATCGGCCTCGCGTATGGTGCTGGTGATTAACCGGGCCGCATGGGTGAGCACCTTGTCACCCGCCTGATGCCCATATCTGTCGTTAATGTTTTTAAAATGGTCGAGGTCAAGCTGCATCACCGAGTAAGGCTGCTGCTGCTGCTCGCATCGCTTCGCCAGCGCTTTCGCCCGCTCAAACAGCGCGCCACGGTTATTGATTCGCGTCAGGGGATCGTGCCAGGCCTGCCACTGGAGCGAGTGTTGCAGGCGATACATGTTGCTGACCATCCGGCGGATCACGAACCAGGAGACAACCAGCATCCCGGTAAACAGCAGCCACAGCAGCGTCAGGGCAATCGTAATGCTGCCAAAGTCGCCGTGCGCTCCCTCTCTGAAGGTGTGGATACGCAGCAGGACGCCGTCGAAGTGGTTCAGATGCTGCCAGTTAACGTAACGGCTCCCCAGCCGGAGTTCGCCTTCGGTATCCTTCTCCATGGCACCGGCAATTTGCGCCCGCTCGCGCGCGTCGAAACGGTTACTCTTTCCGGAAACGCTTTCGGAAGTGGCGAGGAGATTAAACGCATTGTCGTAGAGCTGGAACTCCCCTTCGCCATTACCGTCTACGGCCTCCTGAAGCAGGTCCTTGATCCCCTGGAGGGTGAAATCAATGGCCAGCACACCGTACCAGTAGTGCTGATAATCAACCGGCACGCTGACGGTCACGATTTGCTCGCGCTGAAAATCGGATAACACCGCGTGGGTAAACCAGCGCACGCTGCGGGCCCGATTGTCACGCTCCGACTGGCGGGTAAACCATGGGCTGGTCACCAGATGATAGTAGCGGGAGGTAATGTCCCGCTCCCCTTCGTGGGGCTCGGTCGAAACGTAAAACCCCGCCCGGGAGACGTAGACGACGCGCCGGGCATGTGCCGCAGGGGCATTGATCCGCAGCAAATAGCCCATTTCGAAGGCAGCGCTCATCTCCCGCTCCAGCCGGTCGTCATCGCGGACCAGGCTGTTGGTTTGCGCGACAAAAGCATCGGAGACGCCATACAGGGTTAAGGTGCGCCGTGCGTCAAAGGTCAGATCCCAGAAGGTTTTTCCCCGCAGGTCGCTGATGCGCGAGACGGTATCGCGCAGCACCGTTGAGGCCAGCGGGGTTTCAAGCGCATCCTGCATGCCGTTGCGAAAGAAAAGCAGTTTTTCGACGCTGAACTGCAGCTGGCGATCCAGCGAGTTAACCACGTTTTCGAGATGGGTATGCTGAGTGGCGGCGTAGGCATCTTCCAGCACCACCGCTTCGCGCCAGGTCAACAGCGTGGAGAAGATGAGGACGGTAATAAAGCAAATATTAACAACCCGGCCCGGATGAAAATGATGACGTGCCGAAAAAACCTCTTTTCTTACAATATCGTCGGGCTGCACACACACTCCCTGAAAGCCACCTGCGCCATCCGCATGCGCGGGAACGGCAATGTTACTGCCTGAAAGCGATTATAGTGCACAAAAACGCCCGGCATAGCCGGGCGTAGCGTGACTTAAGCCTTGTCCTGTCGCCGGGTGCCATCACCATGCTGAAGCTCATCTTCACGAAACGCTTCCTGCTTGATGCCGTAACCGTCGTACCAGCGACACTCCACCATTCCGCTTGCATAGCCGGTAACGACCATACGTGGACCGCCGTTTTTTGGCTTAACTTCATCGCTGACCAGAAAGACCATAACCGCCTCCTTTATCAGTGTGAAACTGTATCAATTTAGTCGAGGAATAACAGTTATGCCTGGTATAGCTGGAAGCTATTAATGTGATCGGCCTCGCATTTTTTCCACGAGTTTTACGACGGCGACCACAATCAGGCCAATGATCAAACCGAGCACCAGATTCAACAGGGTAGGTAAAACGGTTGCAATAACAGCACCTTGCGCCTGGGCGAAGTGTTCGATGGCATGATGCAGCGGGGCAATACCGTGCACCACAATCCCGCCGCCGACCAGGAACATCGCCAGGGTGCCGATCACCGACAGAGACTTCATCAGCCAGGGGGCAACCACCAGCAGGGCTTTACCGGTCGCCTTCGCCAGGGCGCTGGTTCTGTCACTCAGCCAGTAGCCCATGTCATCGAGTTTAACGATGATCCCCACCAGGCCGTAAACCCCCAGGGTGACCACAAAGGCGATCCCGGAGAGCACCAGCACCTGGTTCAGCAGCGGGGCATCGGCCACGATTCCGAGGGTGATGGCCACAATTTCAGCCGACAGGATAAAGTCGGTGCGGATCGCGCCTTTAATTTTATCCCGCTCAAAGGTGACAGGATCCTGCGCTGCCAGCGCCTCCAGACGCTGTTGCCGTGCCGCCGGACTCTCCTTCTCTTTATTTTTACGCGATTCGAGCGAGTGCAATATTTTCTCTGCCCCTTCAAAGCAGAGAAACGCCCCGCCAACCATCAGCAGCGGCGTAATGGCCCACGGAATAAAGGCGCTGATCAGCAACGCCAGCGGCACGAGGATCACTTTGTTGAGTAAAGACCCCTTCGCCACGGCCCAGACCACCGGCAGCTCCCGGTTAGCGCGCACCCCCGAGACCTGCTGGGCGTTGAGGGAGAGATCGTCACCCAGCACGCCCGCGGTCTTCTTGGCCGCCAGTTTTCCCATCAGCGAAATATCGTCCAGCAGCGTGGCAATATCATCCAGCAGTGTTAATAAGCTACTTCCCGCCAAAATTACGTTCCTTCTTTTTTGTTAATAACCTGAACAGTATGGAGTAAAACCCGAAACCCCGAAACTATCCCGTTTAAGTCAACAAATAATTCACAACTGTTGAACAATTAAAGGGCTCGCCAGCGTAATCGTTTTCACGTTAACTATACGGGTCCTTTCTATTACGCCGTGAGGGAGTATGCGTTTCAGGCAAGTCTTACCATTAGCGGGCGCACTGTTTGCGCTCTATATCATCTGGGGTTCCACCTACTTCGTGATCCGGATCGGCGTGGAGAGCTGGCCGCCGCTGCTGATGGCGGGGGTACGTTTCCTCTCAGCGGGGGTGCTGCTGCTGGCGTTTCTGTTCCTGCGCGGCCACAAGCTGCCGCCGCTGCGCCCGCTGCTCAACGCCGCGCTGATTGGCGTCCTGCTGCTGGCGGTCGGGAATGGCTTTGTCACCCTGGCGGAGCATCAGAACGTGCCCTCCGGGATCGCGGCGGTGGTGGTCGCCACCGTGCCGCTGTTCACCCTCTGCTTCAGCCGCCTGTTTGGCATCAAAACGCGCAAGCTGGAGTGGCTGGGGATCGCCATCGGAATGGCGGGCATCATTCTGCTCAACAGCGGCGGTAACCTGAGCGGCAACCCTTGGGGAGCCGTGCTGATCCTGATCGGTTCCCTGAGCTGGGCGTTTGGCTCGGTATACGGCTCGCGCATCGAATTACCCACAGGGATGATGGCCGGGGCCATTGAGATGGTCACCGCCGGGATCGTACTGCTGGTGGCATCGCTGCTCTCCGGCGAGAAGCTGACCGCCCTGCCCGACCTGTCCGGTTTCCTGGCGGTGGGCTATCTGGCGATATTTGGCTCGGTGATTGCGATTAATGCCTATATGTTCCTGATCCGCAACGTTTCACCGGCGGTGGCCACCAGCTATGCCTACGTCAATCCGGTGGTCGCCGTACTGCTGGGTACCGGCCTCGGCGGGGAATCGCTTTCCGCGATAGAGTGGATGGCGCTGGGGATCATTATTATGGCGGTGGTGCTGGTGACGTTAGGTAAGTATCTGTTACCGGTCAAACCGGTGGTTACGCCGTGTCAGGCGGAGAAACCCTGAGCGGGCGAATGCCCTGAGTGTCGATCTGCGCGCTCTCTCCGCCAGCGCAGATCCACTCCTCCAGCCGCTCGGTGAGCGCCGTATCATCCAGCTTTAACCTGCCGCGCAGCGCGCACTCCCACACCACCAGCACCCGCCAGCCCTGCTGCTGCAACAGGGCAATATCGCGGTGGTTACGGGCCACATTTTTACCAATTTTGTCCAGCCAGAAGTCGGTGCGGGTTGCGGGAACCTTAAACAGATAGCAGTCGTGGCGATGCCAGAAACAGCCGTGGGTGAAGATCACGCACTGGTGGCTATCAACCACAAAATCGGGCCGTCCGGCGAGGCTGGCATCCTGCACGCGGAACTCAAAACCGACCTGCGTCAGCAGGCCAGCCAGCCGTTTTTCAATGGCCGTATCCCGCGTGCCGATGGCGCGCATGTTTTTGCTGCGGGTGGCCTTGTTATGAACGTCCGCCATCAGCAGTCTCAGCCTTGCGTTGCTGTACCGCCTGCAGAATACGCGACTCCAGCAGGCGGGCGACGGCGGCAAACGCCGGGACCACCACCGAGTTACCAAACTGGCGGTAGGCCTGGGTATCCGACACCGGAATACGGAACTGGTACCCCTGCGGGGTTTCAAAGCCCATCAGGCGGGCGCACTCGCGCGGGGTCAGGCGGCGAGGACGGTGGCGCTGGTTTTGCGGATCGTCAAAATCCCGCTCGCCGAGGGCTTTATCCCAGCCGCGGTCGATCAGGATCTCGGCCCCGTCTTTGTAGTAGCGCGCCGACAGGGTGCGGGCGAAGCTGTGCGGGTTGGTGGGATCGACCATCCCGAAGCCAAATCCGTTGCCCTTCGCCTGATGCTTCTTCGCATAGCGATAGAGGTACTTCCACAGCACCGGGGTGAGAATGAATTTTGCGTCCACCACGGGCTCGAGCAGATCGGCAATCGTCGGTCTGCGTGTCGGCCACAGCCCCGGCAGATCGCGCAGGGTGAAGTTGCCCTTCAGGTTGAGATCGCGACGAAAGCCCACCAGCACAATGCGCTCGCGGTGCTGAGGCAGGAAGTGTTTGCCGTCGACGATCTTCGGATCGTCAGGCCCGCTCTCGGCGGCATCTGCCACGTCATAGCCCAGGTCATCAAGGGTCTGCATGATGATGCGGAAGGTTTTGCCCCCGTCGTGGCTCTTCAGGTTTTTCACGTTTTCCAGCACGAAGATCGCCGGGCGGCGGGCGTCGATAATGCGCGCCACGTCGAAAAACAGCGTCCCCTGAGTGTCGCAGGCGAAACCGTGCGCGCGGCCCAGGGCGTTTTTCTTTGATACCCCGGCCAGGGAAAACGGCTGGCAGGGGAAGCCCGCGAGCAGCACGTCATGCGCCGGAATGGCGTTGCGGATGTGCTGCGCTGCTTCAGCATCCGTGACGCCGCTCTGGTGGCTGAGCGTCACTTCGCGGATGTCATCGTTGAACTGGTGCGCGTCCGGGTCGCAATACCAGTTAGCCTTGTAGGTGCGCACTGCGTGCTTGTTCCATTCGCTGGTAAACACGCACTGGCCGCCAATCGCCTCAAAGCCGTGGCGAATGCCGCCAATTCCGGCGAACAGATCGACAAAGCGGAACGCATAGTGTGGATGACAGGCCGGGGGGCGCGGGAGCAGGTTTTGCAGCACCTCATATTCACCGTCGCTGAGGCGACGGCCTGCCCGCTCGCTGGTCACCAGTCGCTTGAGGATAGCCGGGCTCCAGTGGCTGTCACCATGGGCATTCAGAAGATGAGCCAGCGTCCTGGCATCGTAAATTTCCAGCAGCTGGCACAATAACGCCTGGACTGACGCCGTTGATTTTTCTGCCAGCACGCGCGCGGACTCCATCACTGATACATTTTCCTGCATAGATTTAACCGGGCCAAAAAGGACTGAAAAGAGAGTAACACAGAAAGGCACTACAGACTGTCGCGGAAACGCTGCAGTACCGCGGCGTCGATGCCGTCGTAATCGCCGCGTAGCTCAGCGCTGAGCCGGGCCATAAACTGAATCAGCACATCGGCACTCTGTCGTGCAAGCTGCCGCCCGGCGGTGGTCTGCATCGTTTCGGGCAGACGGAGCAGTTTGGTCTGGAAATGGTCCAGCGCAAAGGCCCGGTCGTTCAGCTCACGCTCATCGGCAAAGGGATCCTCCGGGTCGAACAGCGGCACCCCCAGCGCGCCGGAGACGGCAAAGACGCGCGCCAGGCCAATGGCACCCAGGGCCTCCAGTCGGTCGGCATCCTGCACAATTTTCGCTTCGGCGGTAAGGGGGGTTATCCCCGCGCTGAAGCTGTGCGCCGCAATGGCATGCTGGATTGCGGCATAGTGATGGGCAGGAAAATCGGCAAAGTCGTCGCGCAGGATGGCCATCGTTCTCTCGGCGGCCAGCAGCGACGAGCGGCCCCGCTGCGGATGGTTTTTCGGCAGGCTGACGATATCGTGAAAATAACAGGCCGTCAGGATAACCAGCGCCTCAACCGGCTGATCCTTCATCAGCCGCTGTGAGGTGTTCCAGACCCGACGAAAATGGGAGATATCATGGGCAGTATCATCGGTGGCATGATGCGCCTTCAGCCAGTCTTCAAAACGTTGCTGCCATTGCACGAGTTCCATAACGCTTTCCCTGAAGTGAAAAGCCGTACAATAGCAATTATTTAGTCCTCTGACACATCACGTGGCCGGGTATACCAGGCAATGGCCCCGAGGATTGCCCCCACCGCGCCTAACAGCAGAAAACCGCACAGGGCACTCAGCCATTTGCCGGACGTTGAGCCGAGATCGTCCTCAATCAGCGGCCCTGATACCGAACTGACTTTACTGACGATCCAGAAGTAGCGCGCCATCGCCCAGATGAAATAGCCGCAAAAGGCGTAAAATACCCACAGGGCCAGCTTGCCTCCGAGGCTGCGATCGTGTTTTTGTTCCATGTTGTCCTTTTCCTTGTCGCGGCAGTTTTCTCGCCGCATTCACATCGCCAATACAAACCGTGAAATAAATCACATTTCTCAATAAAACGCACTCTCCCGGTGCAGATTTTCCGCTGCCAGTTTGCGTTAAGGTGCTCTTCCGCAACTTTATATTTAGCACATTTATCGTTGTCGCGTATTTATGCACCACAAAAATATCCTGGACCTGAGTAAAGGACATGAAACACCTATTTCACTCTTTTTATCCGCAAAACATATTTTATTAAAAAAACTACTGTGCAATGATAACGGTGTTATGCGCTTTTTTTCGTTACACCATAAATACTCTTACATTCCCCTTTATTTTTCGCCCGATAATCTTATCGGGCTTTTTTATGCTCCTACCCCTGCCTCACCAATAAACCTAATCAATAATTCTTCAAGAATAATAAATACATGATATACATATCAATACACCAAAAATATGCCATTCAGGAACTCATAAAAATAACATATAACGACACTCTTATTAATATTTTGAAATAATCCAAATGATTTAGTTACATTTATTTTTAAACGGTAAAATCATCCCCTGAAATAGTATTGAGCCCGTAACCCGGAGAGGGTTGCGTATATTCATTAAGAAAATACATTGAAGGGAATATATAATGAAAAGAAAAGTTCTGGCAGTTCTCGTCCCTGTTATGTTGAGCGCCGGCGCAGTAAATGCGGCAGAAATCTATAACAAAGACGGCAATAAGTTCGATCTCTACGGAAAGATGGTCGGGGAGCACATCTGGGACAAAACCGACGATAGCAACAGTGAAAACGCTGATACCTCCTACGCCCGTTTCGGCATCAAAGGCGAAACGAAAATCAACGACGAGCTGACCGGCTTCGGCCAGTTCGAATACAACATGACCGCCAGCTCACCGGAAGGCGAACAGGAACAGAGCACCCGTCTGGCGTTCGCCGGCCTGAGATTCGGTGACTACGGTTCATTTGACTATGGCCGTAACTACGGCGTGGCTTATGACGCCGGTGCCTACACCGATATGCTGGTGGAATGGGGTGGCGACTCCTGGGTTCACACCGATAACTTTATGACCGGCCGTACCACCGGCGTGGCGACCTATCGCAACTCGGACTTCTTCGGTGCCGTTGAAGGCCTGGATTTTGCGCTGCAGTACCAGGGTAAAAACCACGAGAGCCAGGTGAAAAAAGCCAACGGCGACGGTTACAGCACCTCACTGTCCTACAACTTTGATGGCTTCGGCTTCGTGGGCGTCTACGGCAAGTCCGACCGCACCAACAAGCAGTCTGCCGACGGCTATGGCGATACCGCTGAAATCTGGTCGCTGGCGGCAAAATACGATGCCAACAACCTGTACGCTGCAGTGATGTACGGTGAAACCCGCAATATGACCTGGGCAGGCGGCAATGTTGGTTTCGCCAACAAAACCCAGAACGTGGAAGCCGTGGTGCAGTATCAGTTTGACTTCGGCCTGCGCCCTTCCCTGGGCTACGTCTATTCCACAGGCAAAGATCTGACTGAACGCAGAGGCGTTCGCGGCTTTAACGCCGACCTCGTGAACTATGTTGAGCTGGGTACCTGGTACTACTTCAACAAGAATATGAACGTCTACACCGCGTACAAATTCAACCTGCTGGATGAAGACGACGCGGCTAAAGCCGGTGGCCACGCCGACGACCAGTTCGCGCTGGGTATCGTCTATCAGTTCTGATCGATTGACAGTCATACGTTAAGCCCGCTGCAAAGCGGGCTTTTTGCTTTCTGCCCCCGCCAGATTTACATCGCTTTAACAAATTAGCGTCATCAGCGATAATGCCCGCTTTTCCGCATGCCCTGGAGTTTCAATGCGCGATTTGCCGCCCCTTCCCCCCACGCACCAGCGCCCAATGAAACTGAACACTCTGGTCACGCTGATGGTTTACAGCGTGACGGGCGCGATCCTGGTGGTGATTTTCGTGCTCTATTTTGCGCAAATCACCCGGGCCACGCGCGATGGCGTGCGGGATACCGCCCTGGCGGTTGCCCGTACCCTGGCTGACAGTCCGGAGGTGATCCGCGGCTTGTCCTTACCTCCGGACAGTAACCTCATTCAACCTGTCGCCCGGGCGGTGATGCAACGCAACAACCTGCTGTTTGCCGTTGTCACCGACATGCGTGGGATCCGCTATTCGCACCCTAACAGCGCCCTGCTCGGCAAAGCCTTTATCGGCGACGATCTTCGACCTGCGCTGGAGGATAAAGAGAATGTCGCCATTAACCACGGGGTGCTCGACGAGGCGCTGCGGGTGTTTACGCCGGTCTATAACGCCCGGCATCAGCAGATTGGGGTCGTCGCGGTGGGGATCTCCCTGGATAAAGTGGAGCAGCAGATCGCCCGTAACCGCTGGGATGCCATCTGGCTGGTGCTGTTCAGCGCCCTGCTCGGCGCGCTCGGTGCCTGGGGTCTGGTGCGAATGCTGAAGCGCGTGCTGTTTGGCCTGGAGCCATATCAGATCTCCGCCCTGCTGGAACAGCGCCAGGCGATGCTGCACTCCCTGCGCGAGGGGGTGATCGCGGTGGATCAGCAGGGACATGTGACGATGATAAACCACGCCGCCCGGCAGATCCTGAATGCCCGCGCCAGCAGCCACGCCCTGCATGAAGCGCCGTTGCTGGCGAACCTGCGCGAGGTGTTGCACACCGGGAAGCCGCGTCAGGATCAGGAGATCAACTGTCACGGTCGGCTGTTGCTCTGCAACACCCTGCCCGTCAAAAGCGAGAATCAGCTGATGGGTGCTATTACCACCTTCCGCGATAAGACCGAGATTAGCCAGCTGCTGCAGCGCCTGGACGGGATGGTAAGTTATCTCGATGTGCTGCGCAGCCACTCCCATGAGTTTATGAATAAGCTACATGTGATCCTCGGACTACTGCATATGAAGCACTATGCCAAACTGGAAGAGTACGTCGTGCAGACCGCCAGTGCCTGGCAGAGCGATGTCGGCACGCTGCAGCGCAACGTCAAATCGCCGGTGGTGGCCGGCTTTCTGTTGAGCAAGATCAGCCGCGCCCGGGAGCTGGGGTTTAGCCTGACCCTCTCCGATGCCAGCGAGGTACCGGATAATCCGAATGAACAGCAGGTCGCCGGGCTTGTAACCGTGCTCGGGAATCTGATCGAGAATGCGCTGGATGCCATGGCCGCGCAGCCCGAGGGAGAGATCGGCCTGCTGCTGCACTATCAGCAGGGCTGGCTCAGCGCGGAAGTGAGTGATGACGGTCCCGGCATTGCGCCCGACCATCTGCAGGCCATTTTTAACAAAGGGTTTTCCACTAAAGGGGAAAATCGGGGCGTGGGCCTGTTCCTCGCCCGTCAGCACATTGAGAATCTGGGCGGGGAGATTGCCGTCGAATCTGAACCGGGCGTGTTTACCCAGTTTTTTGTTCAGATCCCCTGGGACAGTGAAAGGAAAAGCTCGTGATACATGTTTTGATTGTCGATGATGATGCCATGGTGGCCGATCTTAACCGCCAGTATGTAAACCGGGTGGACGGTTTCTGCTGCTGCGGCGTGGCCACTTCGCTGGCCGAGGCCGGGAACGTGCTGAACGCCCCTGCCCGGCAGGTCGATCTGATCCTGCTGGACGTTTACATGCAGCGCGAAAATGGCCTGAGCCTGCTACCGGTTATCCGGGCCACCGGACGCGACACCGATGTCATCATGATCACCTCGGCCTCCGATGCCGCCACCATTCAGACTGCCATGCACTATGGAGTGGTGGACTATCTGATCAAACCCTTCCAGTTCCCGCGCTTCGAAGAGGCATTGAACGGCTGGCGTGAGAAAAAGGTCCTGATGGCGTCGCACCAGTATCACGATCAGGCCGATGTTGACCGGCTGCTGCGCGGAGGTGCCCCAGGGCTGGCAGACAATCGACGCCTGCCGAAAGGGCTCACCCCACAGACGCTGCGCACGCTGTGCCTGTGGATTGATGCGCATCCGGGGACGGAGTTTTCAACCGACGATCTGGCGCATGCAGTGAATATTTCCCGGGTATCCTGCCGCAAATATCTGATTTGGCTGGCGCAGGTCAATATTCTGCACACCAGTATTCATTATGGTGCCACCGGTCGGCCCGTGTATCGCTATCGTCTGCGTTCCGAGCAGGTTGCCCTGCTGCGGCAATATTGTCACCAGGAGTAACGCCCGCAATACAACCTCTTCGGGTAAACATCCTGATTTAGCTCACATATATTGTTTTGCAGCGGTAAAGGGCTGTTACTTCCCGTAAGCGGAATGATAAGGTACCCAGCGCACAGGATGTCTGACGAGAAAGCGAGCGGGAAGACTGACTGAAGAGATGAAGTGGCGGAGAGAGGGGGATTTGAACCCCCGGTAGAGTTGCCCCTACTCCGGTTTTCGAGACCGGTCCGTTCAGCCGCTCCGGCATCTCTCCGTTTTGATGGTTGCCATCATGCCGGGTAATTTGGCATTTTAACAGACCATAACCGGTCAATTTTGTTCAAGTGACGAGTTTGCGAGCAAAGCGATGATTAAGTGGCCCTGGAAATCGAATGAATCCGCCCGTAGCGCGGCGCTGCCGTGGGAAGAGGCGCTGGCGATCCCCGTCCTGTCCACTTTATCGGATGAGGATAAATCGCGTCTGGTGCAGCTTGCCATGCGATTCTTACAGCAAAAACGTCTGGTCCCGCTACAGGGTTTTGAACTCGACGATCGCAAGAGCACCCGTATCGCCCTGCTCTTCTGCCTGCCGGTACTGGAGCTGGGTATCGAATGGCTGGACGGTTTCCATGAGGTGCTGATCTACCCGGCGCCCTTTGTGGTGGACGACGAATGGGAAGATGACATTGGGCTGGTGCACAGTCAGCGCATGGTGCAGTCCGGCCAGAGCTGGCAGCAGGGGCCCATTATCCTCAACTGGCTCGACATTCAGGACTCGTTCGACGCCTCCGGGTTCAACCTCATCATTCATGAAGTGGCGCACAAGCTGGACACCCGCAATGGCGATCGCGCCAGCGGCGTCCCCTTTATCCCACTGCGCGAAGTGGCTGGCTGGGAACACGATCTGCATGCCGCGATGAACAACATTCAGGATGAGATCGATCTGGTCGGCGAAAGCGCAGCCAGCATTGACGCCTATGCCGCCACCGATCCTGCCGAGTGCTTTGCGGTGTTATCAGAATATTTCTTCAGCGCCCCCGAACTTTTCGCCCCCCGTTTCCCGGCGCTGTGGCAGCGTTTTTGCCAGTTTTACCAGCAGGACCCGCTGCAACGGTTACGTGAGAATGACGGTCCTGGCGGAGATCCCGCCGCGCAAGTACACTAAATCAACACTCTGAGGCTTAATTAATCAATTGAATCAGCGCGTTGAATTTAGTGTTGACACAAAATAGCGGGGCCATTAACATGCGCCTCGTTCACACGATTCCTCTGTAGTTCAGTCGGTAGAACGGCGGACTGTTAATCCGTATGTCACTGGTTCGAGTCCAGTCAGAGGAGCCATATTTAAGAAGCCCGCTTAAGGAAACTTAAGCGGGCTTTTTGCTTTTAACCTTTCTCATCATGTCAGCAGGGTTTCCAGCCTGGCCAGGACCTCATTCATGATGCTATCCGGCACGCGCTCGAGTTTAATGCCATGACGCGCATCCATGTCGATAGTTCGGGGCTGATCGCAGCGAATCACGCCTGTGGTTTTCGAGCCCGCTTCATTCAGGGATACGGCAAAACCCGCAGTACGAGCAAACTTACCGCCAGTGGTGACCGGAACTACAACAGGCAGACGGGTAAGGTGATTAAACGCAGCCGGGGAGACAATAAGCACCGGGCGTTTTCCGCTTTGTTCATGCCCGGCGGTAGGATCAAGTGAAACGAGCCAGATTTCCCCTCTGTCCATTTACAGGATCTCCTTGCCTACAGCAGGTGCATCAATCCATTCCCGGTCTTCTTTACTGAGTTCGGCCTGCGGATCGCCCTGCGCCAATAGTTCAGCCAGCGAACAGTGCGGGCGTTTTTGCAGTTCAACGATCAGGCAACCCTTCTCAATAGTCACCGCGACCTCGCTGTCTGGTTGCAGGCCCAGCGTTTTTAAAACCGCGGGAGGCACGGCCAGCATGACGGAACCCCCCACTTTTTTCAGACGTGTTATGTACATAGAATCCCTCCAGATATTATATTTAAATATAACATCTGGAGGTAATGACGTACATTTTTCAAACAGGATCATCACGCTCTCCTTAGTGCAATGATTTATCTAGTTTAAAGCAGTTTAAAGCGCAAAGCCGTAATGCGAGCCATCCGGCAGATCGACCTCGACGCGCAGTTTGCCTCCAGCCGCTTCAACATAGCGTTTGAGGGTAGAGAGCTTGATGTCGCGCCCGGCCTTTTCCATCCCAGCCACTGTCGGCTGCTTCAAGCCCAGCGCCTGGGCCATTTCGTTCTGCGTTTTGTTCACTTTCTCACGCAGTTCGGCCAGATGGATGTTGAGGAGCATCTCCTCCGCGATGGCTTTGGCGGCCTCCACTACTTCAGGTTTTTCCTCTGCAAGCAGCTGTTCCAGCGTTCTGCCCATACCTCACTCCTTTCTTTCTTTGTTATCCAGATAAGCCGTTAATTCGCGATCTGCCAGCGGTATCATCTCGTCATAGAAGCGTTTTTCGTTGCCGGCTTTGTTACCTGCGCAAAGAATGATCCCGGTACGGAACGGATCGAATGCGAAAAATGCCCGCAGGGGCTGACCGCCACACTGCACCCGTAACTCTTTCATATTGTGATAACGGGAACGCTTGATGGTGTCCGCCCAGGGGCGCGGCAGTAGCGGCCCTTTCGTCTGCAGTACAATTAACGCAGCCAGCATACCGCTACGTTCCCGGTCATCCAGCGAACTCAGCCAACGATCAAACGTGTCCGTCGTTTCAATCTTCCACACGGTGCCTCCCTGACAATATAGGTTAAAATCTATATAGGTTAAAGCCTATATTAAAAATATCTTTTGGCAGGCGACAAAAAAAGCGTGATTGAAGAGAACGGGACGGGGCTTCGCAAGAACATTCATCATGAAATGTAACGGTGGTCAACGCCGGAACCGGCGCAGAAAAAACCCCGCGATGCGGGGTTGGTTGGGCTAAATCTGATAGTCAATCGCCACTTCTTCCGGCTCCATGACCTGACGTTTGATCTCATCCACCGAGAGTCCGGCGTTGCAGAGTTCGATAAAGCGCCAGACGTAGTTGCGCTGTAGCTGACCACGCTTAAGCCCGAGCCAGACGGTGTTGGCGTCAAACAGGTGACGGGTATCGAGGCGCACCAGGCTCCCCTGCTCGCGCTCACCGCCGGACTGTTCCGCCACCAGCCCAATCCCCAGCCCCAGCTCGACATAGGTGCGGATGACGTCTGAGTCCTGGGCGCTGAGCACCACATCCGGCGTCAGGCCTTTGCGGTTAAAGGCCTCATCAATGCGGGAACGCCCGGTAATGCCCTGGCGATAGGTAATCAATGGCCATTTGACGATATCGTCCAGGGTCAGCGGCGAGACCTGCGTCAGCGGATGGTCGACAGGCAGCAGCAGGCTGTGATGCCAGCGGAACCACGGAAACGCCGCCAGCAGCGGGTCGTTGCTTAAGCGCTCGCTGGCGATGCCGATATCCGCCCCGCCGTTTTGCAGCAGGACTTCAATCTCCTGGGGCGTGCCCTGGATCAGCTCCAGACGCACCTCCGGAAAGAGCTCGCGGAACGCCTTGATCACCGGCGGCAGGCTGTAGCGGGCCTGGGTATGGGTGGTGGCGATGGTCAACACGCCGGAGGCATCGTTGGTAAAGAGATCGGCCAGACGACGCACGTTGCTGGCTTCATTAAGAATGCGTTCAGCAATGGTTAACAGCGCCTTGCCGGGCTCGGTCATGCCGAGCAGGCGCTTGCCGCGACGAATGAAGATCTCAATGCCCAGCTCTTCCTCCAGCTCGCGAATATGGCGGCTGACGCCCGACTGGGAGGTATAGAGCATGTTGGCGACCTCGGTCAGGTTGTAATCCCGACGGGCCGCCTCACGGATAATTTTAAGTTGCTGGAAATTCACGGTTCACTCCGGCGCATCTGACATGACGCTATTGTTAGAGTGTGCCCGCCGCGAGAACAAATAATAAAAACCCGCAACTTATACCTTTATGGAATATCAACTGACCAGCTGCAGTTCGCGGTTCTCCAGTGACGGACGGCTAACCAGCGACATCAGGATCTCTTTTACCGCCTGCGCCTGCGGCGACAGGGCACCGCGCGCCGAGACGTTCAGCGACAGCGGCAGGCTCATTGACGGCGAGGAGATCCGTGCCATCCAGCCGTTGGCAGCGCTGGAGAGCGAGCGGGCTGCGGATTCAGGCAGGACCGTCACCCCCATTCCACTGGCGATAGCCGCAGTCAGGGTGGAGATAGAGTCGATCTCACCGATGATTTTGGCAGTCAGACGGCGCAGGGAGAAAGCTTCATCGACGCGCAAACGCACGGCGCTGTAATCGCGCGGCAGGAACAGATTCATCTCGGCTACCGCGGTTAAATCCACGCTCTGCCCCGGGCAGTCGCGCGTCCCCACCAGGAAGAGATCTTCTTTCAGCAGCGGCTGGCTGGTGATCCCGGCCACGGGTGAACGGTCGTAAAGCACCGCCATATCCAGCTGTCCGCCGAGCAATTTATCGTTCAGCGCTGAACCGCTGTTCTCGTGGAGATAGACCAACACCTCCGGCAGCTCCGCGCGCACCGCCTGCAGGAGCGGCATAGTGACCGACGAGGCCGCCGTTCCCGGGGCCAGGCCGATTGAGACATGCCCGCTCAGCGTCTGCCCGACATTGCCCACCGCCAGCTGCGCCTGTTCGCACTGGCGCAAAATGGTACGTGCGTGGGTATAGAGGATCTTGCCCGCTTCGGTAGGGGTAACGCCGCGTTTCGTGCGGATCAACAGCTGCTGATCCAGTTCACCTTCCAGAGTGGCCACCTGCTGGCTCAGTGCCGGCTGTGCGATATGCAACACCTCAGCGGCCTGGGTCAGGCTACCGATATCGACGATTTTTACGAAGTATTTCAGTCGTCTTAAGTTCATTTTGCCCCCTGTACGAAATGCATTGCCGGTTCCGGCGCGAATGTACTGAGGTTTTTGCAAGATGCTTGCCAGTTTTGCAAAGAGGTCCGATATGTCCGCTAAGTGGCGGAAAATAAGGAAATCTAATCGTTGCCGTCGGTTTCAAACATGAAACAGCGGTTTATGATCTGCCCCATTGGAGGTAGAGGTGCACCAAAAACGTGCAAACCGTTGTGGAAACCGCCACTTTGCTGGTTTTGTCAGCAAACGATCCACGCAGGTGGGATCACCCTTTGACAAGTGCAGGCGACGCCGCTAATATTCGCCCCGTTCACACGATTCCTCTGTAGTTCAGTCGGTAGAACGGCGGACTGTTAATCCGTATGTCACTGGTTCGAGTCCAGTCAGAGGAGCCAAATTAAAGAAGCCCGCTTAAGAAAACTTAAGCGGGCTTTTTGCTTTGATGCCGACCGGGTTTACTGGTACTCGAAAGAGGCCACTATCGCGGAAGAAACGTCCCCGGGCATGGCGACCCCCGCCTTCGAATAAACCCGCGCCTGAAGTTTAAAGGTGGTATTACCCCCGTCAACGGCACCGATTAATGAGCTGTTATTACTCAAAATGGTTCCCGTGCTTTGCTGAGATAACTCAACGGCCGTATTGGCCGCCGGCTGCGCCGCATTGTTGGCCCACATGGTAGCCTCTGTTGCATCCGGGGTGCCGGTGAAGGTCACTTTTACGTTAGTAGTGCTTGCCGGGCAGTCGGTCACCGGTAAGTCAAACATCGTCATTGCCGAACCCGAACCGGCCGCCATTAAAGAAGAGGCCTGAATGGCTTGTCCTAAGTCCACGTTTAACGTGTCGGAGCCCCCATTAAGGGTTTTACAGGGAGAAGCAATCACTTTTCCCGTGACATTGATATTAACCGTATCGCCTGCATAAATATTGCCAGCAAAAAGAGCCGCTGACAGGGATGCGGTTAAATAACATAAACGTTTTTTCATTTTAGCCCACCTTGGCATGATATTAAGTCATTACTTAATGTTATTGATATGTCAGCGTCAGCGTTGCGGACGTATTGGCTTCACCGACGGTAACGGAATTTCTGGTTTGATAATAACGGGCAGTCACAGGGAATGACTCTTTCCCGCCGCTGGATGTTTTTAATGCGAGTCGGGTATTAATAATCAGCGGTTTACCCTCATATAATAACTGTACGCCAACCCCTGTTGCGGTACTGGCGCTGCCTTGATTATTTAACGCCAAAACGCTGGCATCACTGACATCCGGATTTTGCTGGCCATTCAGGGTGACACTGATATTGGCGGCGCGGTCGCAATCTAATCCGAGATTCTGGGTGCTGGTTTTTGCAGGTGTAAAGCCTGGCGTTGTACCAAAATCCGCTTTCGACAGCGTACCTATCGGGAACGTGAGTTCAGGCGTCGTTATTGCACAGGCCACCTGGGTAATACTCCCCTCGCTCATGTTAATGGTCACTGGCGTTATGCCTGACACCGACCAGGTGCCAATTTGTCCCGGACTTAATTGACCGGACTGAATATCGCCCGTTTTATATAATTTATAACGAATCGGAGGGAGGTTGACGGAACCCGCTCCCGTATTATCGGTGGACGGCGGATTGTCCAGATATCCCCACGAAAGATCGACTTCAATAGCCACCCCAGGAATATTGGTCGCGTAGGCATGGGCAATTGATGTCGCTACGCCGCCGAGGTACGTCATTTTATAGACGTTAGTGTTAGTGCTACCGCCGCATTCCAGCAGCGTCGGACCTAACCCCGATGAACCTGAATAGATTGCTGAGCCTACGGGTATATCTCTTTGCACGATAACGTTGCCGGGAGCAAAATTTAGCATCTGGGGTCCCTGGCCGTCGGCAAATACGCACTCCGCAAGGGCATTGAAGCTGGCACAGCAAAATACCACGATCGATAATGCGCCAGCGATTTTCCCGCCGATAATTTTATTTGCATCTTTCATTGCTTAATACCACGCCGGAATCACCTTCCGATCCCTGAAGCACATAATTAATGCGGCATTGCTGATGCGACTGCTGGCCCCAACGCGCCAGTAGCGTGCCGCTGTTTTCCAGCCCGGTCAGGTAGACCTGGCCTTGATCCCCGACAATAAATCCGGCGGAGTTTTCATCTGCAGAACGTGTTACTGTCGCCCCGAAGGGTACGGGTTGCCCGTTGCCCCGGGTCAGGGTCATTAATACGCGGGTCCCCACGCTGGCAATATATTTCGCTCTGACCACCGCCCCGCGAGTGGGAATGACCGTCCGGGTGGTTAATTGCAGTTCAACGTCGTCAGGCAGCGTTTCTGTGTCCAGGCTCAGGCTATTCTTGCGGTACGGGGACACATTGCTGGCGACGGTATAACCGCGAAAATCGGTTTTCACCCCGGTCTGGCCCGTGACGCCCACGCCCGGGGCACCCGGGGCTTTAATTAGCGCGATGGTTTCACCAAAAGGCTGCGCCAGGGTCACGCCGTCTGCGTGAACCAGCACGCCGCCACTGAGGCCGTAGTTCATGCGCTGCATATTCTCATCGGTGCTGTAGCCGCCGGTGACTTCGCCATAGGTTCCGCGATAATCCGCGCTGAGATTCCCGGTATGACCTGCTCCGTCATTGCCATAGCCTTGCTGCACGCTCCAGCTCAGGGCATTTTCCTGGAGCGCCGTGCCACTCAGACCCAGCGTATGGGTGGTGTCCCCTTTCTTACTGGTATTCAGACTGTAGCTGGCCCAGGTATTACGCAGGAAACGATCCAGAGGGATACTGATATTGACTGCCAGGATCTGATCTTTATCGTCGGTTTTCTCCCCGCTGCTGTCCTCTGCGCTCGCATTGTTGCTGTAAGTATAACTCACCCCCCAGGTGATGCCGTTCCACGCATTGTTGTAGCTGACGCTGTACGAGCTCATCGTCTTGTCAGCATTCCAGTACGCCTCCCGGATTGCGCTGCCGGTGAGGGAGCCGAAGGCGGGCCCCAGCGACTGACTCAGCGTCAGTTCCGCGCGGTTGCGTCGATGATCCTGCAACGAATCACTCTCGCTGTCAGCGTCCAGCACCTCCTGCATGCCGTAATAACCTGCTGTGGAGTAGCGATAGCTGGTGGCCGAGAAATGGGTTCCGGTATCAATAAAGTTTTTGCTGTAGCGCACGCGCCAGGCCTGGCCGCTGGTTTTGCTCCGCGTCTCAGGACTCGACCAGGCCTGGGTGACATCGGCGGACAACGCGCCGGCCTCCCCCATATTTTTACCGACGCCGATGGCCGTGGCCTGATACGGACGAGATCCCTCGATTCCGCCGTAGAGGGTGATGCCCTTCGGCAGACCATAAATCGCGGTGCCCTGCATGAGCGAACGCTTTTCCACCTGGCTGTCACCCGGGCGATACTGGCCCCCCGTCAGGCTGTATTTCAGCCTCCCCTCTCGCTGCAGGACGGGCACCGAGGCATAGGGCACCACATAATCATGCTCGCTGCCGTCCGCTTCTTTAACGGCAACACTTAAATCCCCGTCTCCCCCGGTCGGGTACATATCGGTGATTTCAAATGCGCCCGGCGCAACATAACTCTGGTAGATGATGTAGCCATTCTGGCGGATCACCACCTGCGCGTTAGTACGCGCAATGCCGCGCACCACGGGCGCATAGCCTTTCTGGCTGTCCGGCAGCATCTCATCGTCGGAGGCCAGCTGACCGCCGCGAAAGGGAATGCTGTCAAAGACGTCGGAAGGAGAAGAGCTGTCACCGAGCGTCAGCTGGCTTTTCAGAGAGACGATGTTGCGCTGGACATAAGTGTAAACCGAATCCCACTGCGCCTGACCGTCGGTATCGCGCCGCCAGGTGGTGTAATTGCGCAGACGCCAGGGGCCAATATTGATTCCCGGGCGCAGGTTGGCGTACTGGCTTTGACTGTTGTTGGTGGTGCTGTTTCTGCCCCAGGTATTATCCCCGCTGATACTGTAGTTCAGCAGCAGGGCGTTAATCCCTTCATCCCACATTTCCGGCGCGACATAGCCGCGCGCCTGAGAAGTAAGTGCAGCCTGCGGAAAACTCAACAGCAGCTTTTGCGCGCCAAAAATAAAATCGGCAGAGGCCTGCGGAATGGCGGCAATATTGACGCATTCGCTTTTATTATCGAGTGCGGGAAAGAGATCGGTTTTGACCCCATAGCTTTGTAGCAAACCTGACGACAGGCAAGGCGTAAGAGCCGTATCGCCCCGGGTGGCGGCAACCGACCTGAATTCAATTTCCCGGGTATCCACCGACTGATCGTTTACCACTACCTCAACGCGATATTTACCCGGAACCTGCGCGCCGCGCGTGAAGGATGAGAGATCGACCCCTTTCATGGCGGGATTATCCACTTCAAGCAGTGCCGGATTAAAATACTCCTCTGCCGAGGCGCTCTGTATAACAGCGGACAACGCCAGGGCAATAAGAAAGGCCAGACGAGTCGGTGGCGACCAGGAGTATAATATCGTCCGCATAATAAGTTTTTAAATAGCGGCGTGATGGGTCGGCCCGACGCCACCAAAGTCATTAATGAGTTTAAATGCGATCGGTCCGGAGCTGACGCCCGCCGGGAGTGAAAATGATGCCGACGCCCCCGGTGCAACATAGGTCGGTTCCGGCACTTTTTTATCCGCGACGGTAATCTCATTAAAATTCATATAATATTTTCCCGGATTGCTGACCGAAATCTGATGCGCAGAAATTTTCCATATCAGCTGTTTAGCAAAATCCTCGGGAGCATCTCTTTTTAATGAAACCGGGCGATAAATTAATTTAATGCGCGTTTTCACCGCAATCTGCAGCGAATTTGCCTTTTTCTCCGCTGCAGGTATGGCTTTGATATTCAACCAGTACATAGATTCTTTATTGTCCGGTAATTTCCCGGTGCGAACGATCCTCATTATATTCTCATGACCGCGATCCAGGCGATACAGCGGAGGCGTAATAATAAAGGGAATTTTTGCGCTGCTGTTGTCCTGATTATCAAACCATGACTGAATAAGATAAGGAACGTTGTCAGGATTTGAGACGTCGATTGCCGCTTCTTTTTTCCCGCCATCATAAATGACGCGGGTGCCGCCGATATTGACGCCGGCGTGGGCTGCCGATACGCAAAATAACGCCAGCAAACCTGGCAAAAGGTTATTCCTGAAACGTTGCATAAAAAACCTGTGGCTTTGATAAGCAGATATTTAACTGAAGAAAGTATTTCTCTTTTCGCCGAGGCCAACAATGAAAACGCAGCCTGATTTTACGCAAATAAAGGCTTTACCTGCTTAAAACGCCAAAGCCCGCTTAAGGAGACTTAAGCGGGCTTTGCTTTAACGGCCTGGCTTACTGGCCGGACGTCATCGTCAGCGGCGTACTGTGCCCCCCGAAGCTGACATTTACCGGCATTCCTGAGCGGCGCTCCAGCGCGCCGCTGACCCGCACGGCATCCACATCCGATCCGTTGAGCTGGGCGCGTAATCCTGCCGTCATCGGCAGCGGCACTTTATTGGTCGATTCAAACTCCGCACGATTACGCGACAGCGGTTCGTGGACTTCCACCCAACGGCTGCCGTCCGGCTCGTTGGTCACTTTCACCGGCTGATCGATGAGCTGCACGCGCGTCCCGACCGGGACGTTGTCAAACAGGTACTTAATATCGTCGTTGCGCAGACGAATACAGCCCTGGCTGACGCGCAGTCCGATGCCAAAGTTGGCATTGGTACCGTGGATGGCGTACAGCCTGCCGATATAGAGAGCGTACAGCCCCATCGGGTTATCCGGGCCGGCGGGAACAAAGGCAGGCAGGGTTTTGCCCTCTTTGGCGTAGGCGCGACGGGTGTTCGGCGTTGGTGACCAGGTCGGGCCGTCCTGCTTGCGCTCGACGGCGGTTACCCAGTTACGCGGCGTTTCCCGCCCGGCTTCGCCTATGCCGATCGGGAAGATCTCCACGGTGTTGCTGCCCGGTGGATAGTAGTAAAGGCGCATTTCCGCCACGTTTACCACAATGCCCTCCCGCACCGTCGGCGGCAGAATGATCTGCTGGGGCACCACCAGCTGCGAGCCGGATTTGGGTAAAAACGGATCGGCCCCCGGGTTAGCCTCCAGCATATTGCTCAACCCCTGCCCGTACTGCGCGGCAAAGGCTTCCAGCGGCAATTTGTTGTCAGCCGGAACGGTGATGACCTGCGGGCTCCCCACCAGACGACTCCCTTCAGGTGGCAACGGATAGCTCACCGCCAGCGCACTCTGACTGACCAGTAAAGCTGCAAAACAGCCCAGAATCGTACTTCGACGCATCATTCCCTTCCTCTGTCGCTCCACGTATCTGACAAGCATAGCCTTGCTGCTGCGTTTATAGCCAGATAACAAATCATCATGTCGATAAATATTACCCGTTTAGCTCACCCGGGGATAAAAACGTTTTCAGCTGTCCGCTGTCGGGGTAGTCTCATACCCGTCGCTTTTTTCAGGCGACCGCAATGTGAGCGATCTTTTTCCTATACCTATAAGAAAATAACGTCAGACAGGATCACTATGGACACCACCCTCGCTTCCTCGTCCCCCGACGGGGCCACACCATCGCTCAATCGCGCGCGCCGCGCGGCTCTCGGCAGTTTTGCCGGGGCAGTCGTCGACTGGTACGATTTTTTGCTGTACGGCATTACCGCCGCGCTGGTCTTTAACCGCGAATTTTTCCCGCAGATTAGTCCGGCGATGGGCACCCTCGCCGCCTTTGCCACCTTCGGCGTCGGCTTTCTGTTCCGCCCGCTCGGCGGGGTGATCTTCGGCCACTTTGGCGACAAGCTGGGCCGCAAGCGGATGCTGATGCTGACGGTATGGATGATGGGTATCGCTACCGCGCTGATTGGTATCCTGCCCTCGTTTTCTGCAATTGGCTGGTGGGCTCCGGTGCTGCTGGTTACCCTGCGCGCCGTTCAGGGCTTCGCCGTCGGCGGCGAATGGGGCGGCGCGGCGCTGCTCTCAGTAGAAAGCGCCCCGGCGCGAAAAAAGGCGTTTTACAGCAGCGGCGTGCAGGTGGGGTATGGCGTTGGCCTGCTGCTCTCTACCGGGCTGGTGTCGCTGATCAGCACCTTCACCACCGACGAGCAGTTCCTCAGCTGGGGATGGCGGCTCCCGTTCCTGTTCAGCATCGTGCTGGTGCTGGGCGCCCTGTGGGTGCGTAAAGGGATGGACGAGTCCGCCGAGTTCGAGCAGCAGCGTCAGCAGCCCGCTGAGAAGCGCCGTCTGCCGGTGATGGACGCATTGATCCGCCATCCGGGGGCCTTTTTGAAAATTATCGCCCTGCGCCTGTGCGAACTGCTGACCATGTATATCGTCACCGCCTTTGCCCTGAGCTACTCCACCCAGAACCTCGGCCTGCCCCGCGAGCTGTTTCTCAATATTGGTCTGCTGGTGGGCGGTATCAGCTGCCTGACCATCCCCTGCTTTGCCTGGCTGGCAGACCGCTTTGGCCGCCGCCGGGTCTATATCACCGGCGCGCTCACGGGCGCTCTGAGCACTTTCCCGTTCTTTATGGCCCTGGAAGCCCAGTCGGTATTCTGGATTGTGGTGTTCGCCATCCTGCTGGCAAATATCGCCCATGACATGGTGGTGTGCGTCCAGCAGCCGATGTTCACCGAGATGTTTGGCGCAAGCTACCGCTACAGCGGCGCGGGCGTCGGCTATCAGGTGGCGAGCGTGGTCGGCGGCGGGTTTACGCCCTTTATTGCCGCCGCGCTGGTGACCTTCTCCGGCGGGGACTGGCACAGCGTGGCGATCTATCTGCTGGCCGGATGTCTGCTCTCTGCCGCCACGGCGTTGCTGATGAAACAGCCTTCATCCTGATACTTTTGTTTCACATCCAGGTGACATACTATCGGTGAACGCCGTACACCTGTGGAACAAGGAGACAGAGA
Organism: Leclercia sp. AS011; assembly: GCF_037152535.1. Classification (NCBI taxonomy): domain Bacteria; kingdom Pseudomonadati; phylum Pseudomonadota; class Gammaproteobacteria; order Enterobacterales; family Enterobacteriaceae; genus Leclercia; species Leclercia sp. AS011. The sequence goes on along the minus strand of NZ_JBBCMA010000001.1, from coordinate 516,009 downwards.
TGAATAATAAGGGCTCCAGCCTGACCCCGGCTCAGGCACTGGATATGCTGGATGCGCTGTACGACCAGGCGGTCAACGCCCTGCGCAGCGCCATCAGCGACTATATACAAGACGGAACGCTCCCCGATGCAGAGGCCAGAATGAATGGCCTCTTTGTTTATCCTTCCCTTTCCGTGACCTGGGATGGTAGCGCCACCAATACGCCGAAGACCCGCGCCTATGCGCGCTTTACCCATGCGGGATGCTACTCCACAACCGTGACCCGCCCGGCGCTGTTTCGCCCGTATCTGGAAGAGCAGCTGACGCTGCTGTATCAGGATTACGGCGCCCACATCAACGTGGAGCCGTCGCGCCATGAGATCCCCTATCCGTACGTGATTGACGGCTCCGAGCTGACGCTCGACCGCTCCATGAGCGCGGGCCTGACGCGCCACTTCCCCACCACCGAGCTGTCGCAGATCGGTGATGAGACCGCCGACGGGATCTATCATCCGGCGGAGTTTTCACCGCTGTCGCACTTTGACGCCCGTCGCGTCGATTTCTCGCTGGCCCGCCTGCGGCACTACACCGGCACCCCGGCAGAACATTTCCAGCCGTTCGTGCTGTTCACTAACTACACCCGCTATGTGGATGAGTTTGTGCGCTGGGGTTGCAGCCAGATCCTCGATCCGGATAGTCCGTACATCGCCCTCTCCTGCGCGGGGGGGATCTGGATCACCGCCGAAACCGAAGCCCCGGAACAGGCCATCTCCGATCTGGCGTGGAAGAAGCATCAGATGCCGGCCTGGCACCTGGTCACCGCCGACGGCCAGGGCATTACCCTGATCAACATCGGCGTGGGCCCGTCGAACGCCAAAACCATCTGCGATCACCTGGCGGTACTGCGCCCGGACGTCTGGCTGATGATCGGCCACTGCGGCGGGCTGCGTGAAAGCCAGTTGATTGGTGATTACGTGCTGGCCCACGCCTACCTGCGTGACGATCACGTGCTGGATGCGGTGCTGCCGCCGGACATTCCGATCCCGAGCATTGCCGAAGTGCAGCGGGCGCTGTACGACGCCACCAAAGAGGTGAGCGGCATGCCGGGCGAAGAGGTCAAACAACGCCTGCGCACCGGGACAGTAGTCACTACCGATGACCGGAACTGGGAGCTGCGCTACTCGGCCTCGGCGCTGCGCTTTAACTTAAGCCGCGCGGTCGCTATCGATATGGAGAGCGCCACCATCGCCGCCCAGGGTTACCGCTTCCGCGTGCCTTACGGCACCCTGCTGTGCGTCTCCGATAAGCCGTTGCACGGTGAAATTAAGCTCCCCGGCCAGGCGAACCGTTTTTACGAGGGGGCGATCTCCGAGCATCTGCAAATTGGCATTCGGGCCATCGACCTGCTGCGGGCCGAGGGGGATAAGTTGCACTCGCGCAAACTGCGTACCTTCAACGAGCCGCCGTTCCGCTAATCATAAAAAAGGAAAGTTATGCAAACCATATCCCCGCTCTCTGCCCTGCGCCAGTGGCTGGAAACCCAGGCGCTGGACGGCATCATCGTTCCGCGTACCGATGCCTTTCAGAGCGAATATTGCCACCCCCATGACGACGTGCTCGCCTGGCTGACCGGCTTTGACGGCTCGGCGGGTCACGCCCTGATCCTGCGCGATCGCGCCCTGCTGTTTGTCGACGGACGCTATCAGGTGCAGGCCCGCGAACAGGTCGATCTGGCAGAAGTTGAGATCCTGCATCTGCACAACGATCCGCTGCCGGAATGGCTGGATCGGCATGTCGGTACTGGCACCCGGATTGCCTTTGAAGCCCTGCTGATGACCAACGCCCAGTACGAGGCGCTGAACGCCAGCCATTGTAAATTCATCGCCCTGCAGGATTCCCCGTTCGACAGCCTGTGGCAGGATCGCCCGGCTCCGCCCGTGGGCGCGATCCGAGAGATGCCGGTTGCCATCAGCGGCGAAAGCAGCGCCGACAAGCGCCAGCGCGTCGCCGCCATTCTCGCCGGGCAAAATGCCGATTACCTGGCTATCACCCAGCCAGACAACATTGCCTGGCTGCTGAACGTGCGCGGGAGCGATATTCCGATGAGCCCGGTGCCGAACTCGTTTGCCCTGCTGAGCCGCGACGGCGCGGTGGAGTGGTTTGTTACGCCTGAGAAAACCGCCGGGCTCTCTGCATCCCTGCTGGAGAGCCTGACGCTGGCCCCGGAAAGCGGGTTTTTACCGCGCAGCCAGCAGCTGTGCGCGGGTAAACGGGTGATGGTGGATGCCGATTCAGCCCCTGTCGCCCTGCGCTTTGCCGTTGAGCCTCAGGGGGAGATCCTCTGGCACGCTGATCCCATCACCAACATGAAAGCCCATAAAAACCCGGTCGAGCTGGCGGGCTACCGGGACAGCCACCAGCAGGATGGCGTGGCCTGGGTCAACTTCCTGGCCTGGCTGGCGCACGAGGTCCCCCGCCGCGAGGCCGCGGGTAATCCACTTACCGAGCTGGAAGCCCAGGCGCAGCAGCTGGTGTTCCGCCAGCAGAGACCAGGCTTTATCGAGCAGAGTTTTGCCACCATTTCCGCTTCCGCCAGCAATGCGGCGATGTGCCATTACCACGCCAGCGAGCAGACTAATGCAGCCATTACCCGCGGCCATTTTTATCTGAACGATTCCGGCGGTCAGTATCATAACGGCACTACCGATGCCACGCGCACCCTGGCCTTCGGCCCGCTGAGCGCCCAGTGTCGTCTGCACTATACCGCGGTACTGAAAGGCTTTTTATCGCTCATCTCCCTGCAGTTCCCGTCCGGCACCTGCGGACATCAGATTGATGCCTTTGCGCGGCGTGGGCTGTGGGAGCTGGGGCTCGATTTTGATCATGGCACCGGACACGGCGTGGGCCATCAACTGCTGATCCATGAGAATCCGCAGCGGATTGCGAAGAAGGTCAACCCGTGGCCGCTGGTAGCAGGCAATATCATCACCATCGAGCCGGGCTATTACCTGGCGGATGAGTATGGGATCCGCATTGAAAATCAGGTGGAGATTGTGGAGAGCCAGCCGGGCTTCTGCCGCTTCGCGTCTCTGACTCTGGCACCCATCGACCTGAGCCAGGTGGAGCTGCATCTGCTGAGCGAAAAAGAGATCCAGTGGCTGGATGCGTATCACCAGCAGGTACGCGAGACGCTCTCGCCGCACGTTAACAGCGAGGCACGTGCGTGGCTGGAGGCGGCGACAGCAGCGGTGCGCAGGTAGTCTGGGTTCATCCTCTCCCACCGGGAGAGGATAAATGTACAAAAGCAAAAAGCCCGCTTAAGTTTCCTTAAGCGGGCTTCTTAAATATGGCTCCTCTGACTGGACTCGAACCAGTGACATACGGATTAACAGTCCGCCGTTCTACCGACTGAACTACAGAGGAATCGTGTGAACGGGGCGAATATTAGCGATGCCACCTGGCGTTGTCAAAGGCAGAATGCAGATTTTGCATCGTTTGCCGATTTATTCCCCAGTTTGCACATTTGCTACCCGTTCCGGGGTAACAACCGCCACATTATCGCGCTGTGGTCGCGGATATTTCTTCAGCCAGCGTCCGCTGACCATGCGCCAGTAGAACAGCGCCCCGCGTACCGCCCAGTCGAGGAACATCCCCAGCCAGACCCCGACCACGCCCATACCCAGCATGATCCCCAGGGTATAACCCGCGACGACACGGCAGCCCCACATCCCGAGCATCGAGACCCACATCGCAAATCGGGCATCGCGCGCCCCTTTCAGTCCGGCAGGCAAGACCCACGAGGCGGCCCAGATAGGCATAAAGGCGGCGTTCAGCCAGAGAAGGATCACGACGACGTCCTTAACGTCCTGCTCATGGGTATAGAACGACGCCAGTAGCCCGGCGAAGGGGGCAGTCCCCCAGGCGATGGCGGTCAGGCCAATCGTCGAGAGCCAGAATACGTGGCGCAACTGGCGCTCCGCCTGGCCGATCTGCCCCTTACCGAGCCGTTTACCGGTGATAATGGTGGAAGCGGACCCGAGGGCGTTACCCGGCAGGTTGATCAACGCCGCGACGGAAAAGGCGATAAAGTTCCCGGCAATCACGTCGGTGCCCATACCGGCCACAAACATCTGGGTCAGGAGTTTACCGCCGTTGAACAGCACGGACTCAATGCTGGCAGGCACGCCGATGCCCATTACTTCCCAGATAATGGCGAAGTTGAGCGGCTTGAAATAGCTCTTGAGGCTGATACGCAGCGACGGGTTAAAACCAACCGCGAGCACTACGATAATGGCGATGGCACCGATATAGCGCGAAATAGTCAGCCCGAGACCCGCCCCGACAAAGCCGAGCCCGTCCCAGGAGAAGATGCCGTAAATCAGCACGCTGCTGATCATAATATTGAGGATGTTCATCCCGCCGTTAATCAGTAGCGGAATTTTGGTGTTCCCTGCCCCGCGCAGCGCCCCGCTGCCAATCAGCGCAATTGCCGCAGCCGGATAGCTGAGGACCGTCATTTCGAGATACGATAGCGCCAGGGCTTTCACCTCACCGGTCGCCTCGCCGGCTACCACATCGATAATCTGTTCACCGAAATAGTGGATCACCGCCGCCAGCACGATGGAGAACAGGGTCATGATCACCAGCGACTGGCGGGCGGCAGCCCTCGCCCGTCGGGGATCGCGTTTCCCGAGGCTAAAGGCCACCACCACCGTGGTTCCGAGATCGATGGCCGCAAAGAATGAAATGATCACCATGTTGAAGCTGTCGGCCAGCCCGACGCCCGCCATCGCCTCTTTACCGAGCCAGCTGACCAGGAAGGTGCTGAGCACGCCCATCAGCAGGACGCAGGTGTTTTCCAGAAAGATAGGCACGGCAAGGGGGGTGATTTCGCGCCAGAAGAGAACCTTGTAGCTCTTACGTTTGGTATACCAGGGGGTGCGCATCACGGCCTGGCGTAAAGCGGAGGTGACGTTCAAAATGGACCTTAGCGAGAAAAGTTGAAACTCCATTTCAAATGATGAGGGAGAAATGCAGATCCTGCAAAGTATTTCCCACAAAAATATGTTGGTAATTACGTCAAACTGACGACGGAATCAGCAGTTGATCGAAATCGGGTAAGATCAGGTTTGACAAAAGTTTTTTCGCCGCTAAGATAACGCTCCACAACGATTCCTCTGTAGTTCAGTCGGTAGAACGGCGGACTGTTAATCCGTATGTCACTGGTTCGAGTCCAGTCAGAGGAGCCACATTTAAGAAGCCTGCTTTCGAGCAGGCTTTTTGCTTTTGTGAATCAGCAACAGCAACAAAAAGGCCCTCTGTCATCAGAGGGCCTTTTTTGATTCAGCGGCGATTATTCGCCTTTAGCTTCGGCGTGCTTCATTTCACCCATCACTTTCAGCTTTTTCGAGATTTCACGGCGTTCTTTAGAGATCTCAGCATTCTTGATGATGTAGTCGTCGACGCGGTCTTCATAGTCACTTTTCATGCTGGCGATGATGCCCTGGATGGCTTCAACGCTCATGCCAGGTTTGATGTAATCGCTCAGGTTGTCCAGCAGCAGGACACGCTTCTGGTTGTCACGGATCTTCTTCTCAACGTCCTGGATTTCACGTTGCAGTTTGTTCTTGCGGCGGAACAGGCGGACGAATTCCAGAACATCCTGGAAAGAAGGCTTGGTAGTTTCCATTTTTACACCCCTGATAATGTGAGATTCGGATTCGTTTAAACAACCGCGATGCCGTTAACCTTACTGACAGCGATTGCTGATGACAATAATTTTTCCTTTGTCCCTATCATAACCTCAATTTCTGCTGAATCGAAGCAGCAGGCAACACAACCGCGCATAGCCGCTTTTTATTTGCGCAATGCCCGGCAGATAAGATGTGACAACAGCTCCAGCTGCCGCGCAAGTTCCATGCTCAACCATACATAGCCATGAATGGGCGTTTCCGCCACGTTTTCGCTGGTTCGATCGTTAATCAACTGGCGCAGCTCGGCAACAATTTCATTCAGCCGCTCGGTATTTGCCAGAATGGGCTGCGGATTACCTTCGTAAAGCGCATGGGCGATGGTGAGCAGCGTCTGCTGCGTCATCTGCTGGGTCTCTTTTAAGGTCCGGGCGTTCAGCATCACAAAATGGCTGGCCCGGGAAGCCCAGTGGGCGTTGATTTGCAGCTCCAGCATGCAGACCAGGTTGCGGCTGACGGTCTGAATGGCTTCGAAGATGGCTTTCTGGATATGGGTCTCTTTGCTGGCCGGAGTGATCAGGCCGCGCATTTTGACGACGTCGTTAAGGATGGTTTGCAGGTGTTTTTCCAGGCGCGGACGCTCCACCAGGTTAGGGGAAAAGCCCGCCTGATAGACCCGGTTAAAGGCAGTGACGTAGTTCGCCATCTGGATGCGCCAGTGCAGAAACGCCCGCTGCGGCCAGATACCGGTAAACAGCATCGCCAGCAGGGAACCGAGGATCACGTCGCCGCTTCGCCACAGCGCGGTGTGCATATCCCCGGTCGGCGCACCGATCACCACCGCCAGGGTGATGCCAATAAGCAACGCCTGATAGGGCCGTTTGCCCAGCGCCAGCCAGCCGCAGAGGAACATCGCCGCCGCGCACCACAGCAGCATCAGCGGCAGGGAGATAAGCTCCAGCTTGAGGGCAATCAGCCCCAGCGCCGAACCCAGAATAGTGCCGCCAATACGCTCAAAGGCGCGCGGCACCACGTTGCCCCAGAAGGAGATGGGCCCCATGATCACCACCAGGGTAATCAGTGGCCATGTGCCTTCCGGCACGTCCAGCAGACGCACCAGCAAAAAGGTGAGGATAAACGCCAGCGCGATACGGCAGCCATGTACGGTGCGGTAATGGCGATACAGTCGAATTTCAAAAGGCGTCAGAGTTTTGTCGGGGCGCACAGGCTCTCCAGCATTACGGCAAACCCTGATTGTACTGTGTTTTCTGCCGGTGTGGTGGCACCCGGCAGAAAAACCCTGTGAAGAGTGAGCATACCTGTGGCGTTACGCGACCCGGTTTTGTACCGGAATAAACATCTCGATATCCCAGTAACCATCGGCGTTACCATTATTCAGATAACGTTCGAAGCAGGGTTTCGGCGCGATCTGACGATCTACATCTTCGAGCAGGCTGTCGAAAAACAGGTTCCACGGCGTGGCGAAATCATGGTTCTCAACGCGGGCAGTGGCGACCGCGTACTCACCTTCGGCCACTTCGGTGAGGATCACCCCTTCGCTGTTGGCGGGGATGACAAAATCGTCCGGTACGGTGACAACCGTATCGCAGCGTAACTTTTCAGCCGGGACTTCATCAGGATTATCATAATAGACCGCCACCCACTCCAGCGGCTGAATGTGCTTGCCATCCACCCACATCACCAGCTGCTCAAAGCCCTGCTTAACCGTTTGCTCCCAGGGGCCAACCATATGAAAACCGGCGATTTTGCGTTTATTCTGGTGCTTGATGCTGTAGTCCATGCTGCCTCCGATTGGTTACTGTATATACATACACTATAATGCAGAGAAAAGCGGTTTAACAATGACGATCTGTCTATTATGCGAGCAGGCTCGCACAGTGGCCAGCCTGCTCATCTCACCGTCAGGCTTTGTGATGCAGATAGTCGCTCAGGCGTGAGAACATCCCGCCTTTCCCGACGCTTTCCAGCGTCACCAGTGGCCAGTGGGCGACCACCTTATCGCGATCGTAAAGCTCAATCTCCCCGACCCGCTGATGCGCGGCAATCGGTGCTTCCAGCTCTTTTTTATCCAGTACATATTTAGCTTTGATGTTCGGCAGCTCCGCTTTCGGCAGCGCCAGCCAGAAGTCCTGATCGGTCCCCAGCGAAATCTGCTCTTTATCGCCGTACCAGATGCGTTCGATGCCGACCTGCTTACCGTTACGCAGGATCTGCACGGTATCGAAGTTCTGCTGTCCCCAGTGCAGGAGCTTGCGCGCCTGATCCTCGCGGCCTTTTGGACTGTCGGCACCCATGATAACGGCAATCAGGCGGCGCTGACCGTCCACGGCCGAGGCAATAAGGTTAAAACCGGCCCCGGAAGTGTGCCCGGTTTTCAGACCATCGACGCTGAGGGATTTATCCCACAGCAGGCCGTTACGGTTCTGCTGGGTGATGCCGTTCCAGGTCAGGCTCTTCTCGCTGTACATGTGATAAAACGCCGGCTCACCGTGGATGATGGCCCGTGAAAGCACCGCCAGGTCATACGCCGAGCTGTGCTGGCCCGGGGCGTCCAGACCGTGCACCGTTTCAAAATGGGTATCGCGCAGATTCAGCTTTTTAACGTAGTCATTCATCATAGTGACGAACTGCGGCTGCCCGCCCGCTACGTAATCGGCCAGCGCCACACAGGCGTCGTTGCCGGAGTCGACAATCAGGCCGCGGCTGAGGTCGCGTACCGAAACCTGCTCACCCGCCTTCAGGAACATCAGCGAGGAGCCGTCAAAAACCGGATTGCCTTTGGCCCAGGCATCCTGCCCGACCGTGACCATATCGTCCGGGGTGATGCGATGGCTGTCGATGGCGCGATCCACTACATAGCCGGTCATCAGCTTGGTCAGGCTGGCCGGATTGCGCTGCACGTGTTCATTGCCCGCCGTTAAAATCTGCCCCGTCGTGTAATCCATCAGCACCCAGGAGCCTGCCTGGACGGCTGGCGGCTGCGGCGCATAGTTAATCGGATCGGCAGCCAGCGCGGAAGAAATGCTCAAAGTGAGTAAAGAAACAGCAATAAACAGACGGCGTTTCAACGGTATATCCTCAGGTCATTTAAAATCGTTGCCCTTTTTACGGAACTTTTCCGCTGGATACCTGGAATAATTGCAAAAAAATGTGACAGCACGCAGGTTTTTCCTGGAAGATGACTCGCAAATTTGCAGGCCGGGGGCGCTTTTCCTTCGGCGTGCCAGGCTGGATGGTTTACCATAGGGGTGTCACTCATAAACAGGATGGTATTACTGGTGTCTGACTCCGCCGCGCTGCCTACATTTTTATTCCACGACTACGAAACCTTTGGCACCAGCCCCTCGCTGGATCGCCCTGCCCAGTTCGCCGCGATCCGCACCGATGCCGATTTCAATATTATCGGCGAGCCGGAGGTGTTTTATTGCAAGCCCGCCGATGACTATTTGCCCCAGCCCGGCGCGGTAATGGTCACCGGCATCACTCCGCAGGAAGCCCTTGAGAAAGGGGTAAATGAAGCGGAGTTTGCCCGTCGCATTCATGACCTGTTTACCGTGCCCAACACCTGCGTGGTGGGCTATAACAACGTGCGCTTCGATGACGAAGTGACCCGGCATATTTTTTACCGCAACTTCTACGATCCCTATGCCTGGAGCTGGCAAAACAAGAACTCGCGCTGGGATCTGCTGGATGTGATGCGCGCCTGCTATGCCCTGCGCCCTGAAGGGATCAACTGGCCCGACAACGAAGATGGGCTCCCCAGCTTCCGCCTTGAACATCTGACCCGCGCGAACGGCATTGAACACAGCAACGCCCATGATGCGATGGCGGATGTCTATGCCACCATCGCCATGGCAAAGCTGGTCAAGACCCGGCAGCCGAAGCTGTTCGAGTACCTGCTGAGCCATCGCAGCAAGCAGAAACTCACCACCCTGATTGACGTGCCGCAGATGAAGCCGCTGATGCACATCTCCGGGATGTTCGGTGCCTGGCGCGGGAATACCAGCTGGGTGGCTCCGCTGGCCTGGCACCCGGAAAACCGCAACGCGGTGATTATGGTGGATCTGGCCGGGGATATTACTCCCCTGCTGACCCTGGACAGCGACAGCCTGCGCGAACGACTGTACACCCCCAAAAGCGAACTGGGTGACGAGGCCGCCGTGCCGGTGAAGCTGGTGCATATCAACAAATGCCCGGTGCTGGCCCCCGCCAACACCCTGCGCCCGGAGGATGCCGAACGGCTGGGAATTGACCGTCAGCACTGCCTGGACAACCTGAAACGGCTGCGGGAAAACCCGCAGGTGCGCGAAAAAGTCGTGGCGATATTTGCCGAAGCAGAGCCGTTCGTCCCGTCAGAGAACGTCGATGCCCAGCTCTATAACGGCTTTTTCAGCGACGCCGATCGCTCCGCCATGAATATCGTGTTGCAGACCGATCCCCGCAATCTGCCCGCGCTGGATATCACCTTTGCCGACCAGCGCATCAACAAGCTGATCTTTAACTACCGGGCGCGTAATTTCCCCGGCACGCTGGATGAAGCCGAGCAGGAACGGTGGCTGCAGCATCGCCGCAACGTGTTTACCCCTGAGTATTTGCAGGCTTACGCCCAGGAGCTGGAGATGCTCTACGGTGAGTATGAAGGGAATGCGGAAAAGCAGGCGCTGTTGAAGGCGCTGTATCAGTATGCACAGGCAATTGTGTGATTTGAAAAAATAAAAAAGCCGGAGGCGATGTCTCCGGCTTTTTTTTGCTTTGCCCGGCAGCGCTATGCTTGCCGGACCAACATATTTATTAGACTACGTCTTCGTACTGAGGAACCGGGTTGCGGAAGCTTTTGGTTACGCACGCCAGGTAAATCAGGCCGATACCACCCCAGATCAGACCCAGAACCATGGAGCTCTCTTCCAGGTTGATCCACAGCGCACCAACAGTCAGCGCACCACATACCGGCAGCAGCAGGTAGTTGAAGTGGTCTTTCAGCGTTTTGTTGCGCTTCTCACGGATCCAGAACTGAGAGATCACGGAAAGGTTAACAAAGGTAAAGGCAACCAGCGCACCGAAGTTGATCAGGGCTGTCGCGGTAACCAGGTCAAACTTAATCGCCATCAGCGCAATGGCACCCACCAGCAGCACGTTCCATGCCGGGGTACGCCATTTCGGATGAACATAACCGAAGAAGCGAGTCGGGAACACGCCATCACGGCCCATCACGTACATCAGACGGGAAACGCCGGCGTGCGCCGCCATACCGGATGCCAGAACGGTAACGCTGGAGAAGATCAGCACGCCCCACTGGAAGGTTTTACCGGCAACATACAGCATGATTTCTGGCTGTGACGCATCCGGATCTTTAAAGCGAGAGATATCCGGGAAGTACAGCTGCAGGAAGTAAGAGGCACCGATAAAGATAATGCCGCCAATCAACGCCGTCAGGAAAATAGCGCGCGGGATCACCCGCTCAGCGTCTTTGGTCTCTTCAGACAGAGAAGAGATGCCGTCGAAGCCGAGGAACGAGAAGCACAGGATAGTCGCACCGGTGATCATTGGCACCACGTGCGCGCCTTCAGACCAGAACGGACGGGTGCTGGTCAGCGTACCTGCGCCTTCACCGTGCGAAACGCCGTAAATGATCAGACCGACGATAACCGCCACAATACCCATCTGCAGAATAACAATCAGGGTGTTGAAGTTGGCAACGGTCTTGATGCTGCGCAGGTTAGAGATGGTCATGAAGGCCACCAGCGCCACAACGAAGATCCACGACGGTACGGAAGGCACCAGCGCTTCGAAGTAAATTTTTGCCAGAAGGATGTTGATCATCGGCATGAACAGATAGTCCAGCAGGGATGACCAGCCCACCATAAAGCCGACAGCCGGGCTAATGGACTTCTGAGCATAGGTGTACGCAGAGCCTGCGGACGGGAAGCGGCGAACCAGCTTGCCGTAGCTCAGCGCGGTAAAGAGGATCGCGATCAGCGCAAAGGCATACGCCGTTGCAACGTGACCGTCAGTGAGGCCTGAAACGATACCAAATGTATCGAACAGCGTCATCGGCTGCATATAGGCAAGGCCCATCATTACAACCGGAATCAACGTAAGCGTTTTACGTAATTCCACGCGAGAGGTTTTTGGAGTTGCGTTATGCGACATAGTTATTCTCCTTTACGGTGAATACCGCCACGTAAGCGAATGATTGCCCCATTTCTTTCTTCCTCAGCGACAACAACTGTCGGATTTTAGTAAATATCTATCCGGTACGAAGCCCGGCCTCTTGGATTTAATGGTTTTCTTACATGCAAAAAAAAATAATCGACGCCTTTTATATCGTCGATTATTCCATGTTTGCTGCGGCGCATTTTCCCTAAATGATAGTAAAAATGCAAGAGATCGAAAGGCATCCTAAAGTTAAATTTTTATTCATTCAGCTGATTTCTCAGCGATGCCCTGCGCATAAACGGCAGCGATAGCACTATTTGCTAAAATTTCTTGTCGCCACCATGCACTGGCAAGCCCGGCAGTCTGCTCATTCCAGCCTATCCATACGGAATCATAACTGGATTGCGCAATCACCTGTTTTTCGACCAGCGCACCGCTTTCGATAAAACGCTGGGCTAAATAACGCGGCAGATAGCCACAGCCTAAGCCGCTAATTTGCAGTTCCAGCTTGGTTTTAAAATCGAATACGGTGATGGCCTCCTGATCGTCCAGCAGCTGGGAAGAGGCCGCACAGCCGGGTAAGGAGCTGTCCCCTACCACAATCGCGCGATAATTTTTGATCGTCCGGCGGTTCACCGGCTCCGGCTCCTGAGCCAGCGGATGGTGTGGCGCGATGACGAACACCTGCTCCAGTTGCCCGAGACAGGCAAAGCCAAAATCGCTAAGCTGAGGCGGCTCGTGCAGCGCGCCGACGACGATATCCGCCCGCCCCTGGACCAGCGACTCCCAGGATCCGGCCAGCACGCCATTGATAAACTTAAGACGGGTTACGCTGTGCCGCTCGTAAAAGGCCTCGATAAGCGGCGCCAGCAGGGAAAATGGAAAGGTGTCATCCACCCCGATAATAAGCTCGTTTTCCCAGCCCTGGTGCAGTTTGACGGCCTGCTTTTCCAGCTCGCGTACCGTATGCAACACGTCCCGGCCTTTCTCCAGCAGCATCTGCCCGGTGCGGGTAAAGCGCGCCCGGTGGCCGGAGCGGTCGAGGATCTGAATATTAAGATCGCTTTCGAGCTTGTGAACGGTGTAGCTGAGCGCTGAGGGGGTTTTAAAGAGCTTCGCCGAGGCCGCAGCAAAGCTCCCCTCCTTTTCCAGTGCATCAAGGATAATAAGGACATCCAGCAGCGGTTTCATGCTCACCCCCTTGTGGTGCGCTTACGCTCCGCCAGCGGCATTACTCCATAGGCATAACCAGCGGATCGGGAAAGAGATACTCAAATCCCAGTTCATGACAGATGCGGTTCCCATCAATCAATTTGCCCTTCCCCTCTCCAGGGGCGTCGTGGAAGTGCGGTGGCGCCAGGCCAAGCTGACGCGCCATCACCGGGTAGAATGTACTGCGTGTTGGATGAGAGGGCGCACATATATTATAGATGTGCCCGCCCTTTGGAGCCTGTAATAACAGGGTAATTGCGCCGATCACGTCTTCAAGATGCACCAGATTGACGCCATGTTGTCCGTCAGGCGCTGATTTTCCGGCAAAAAAACGTCCGGGATGACGACCGGGCCCCACCAGCCCCGCGAGGCGTAATATATCCACCTGGGTGCCGGGTAAATTATGCAGCCAGTCTTCCAGCTCTTTTAATACCCGTCCGCTGGCCGTCACCGGCTGGCGCGGCATATTCTCTTTCACGGCCCCTTCGACATCGCCATATACCGAGGTGGAACTGGTGAAAATAATGCGGGGAATATGGTGCGCGAGGGCGCTGTCGACAATTTCCTGTACCGCCTGCAGATAATACGTCTCGCCCGGCCCGGTGCGTCGCGCCGGCAGCGTGATCACCAGCGCATCCACATCACTCATCAGCGTATCCAGATCGTCGGTGTCGCACACCAGCTCTGGCTCCAGGCGCAACTGAACGCTTTCAATGCCGCACATCCGCGCCGCCTCTACCCCATCCGCTGTGGTTTTACTGCCGGTGACCTCCCAGCCCCGCGCCAGTAGCGACATGGCCAGCGGCATTCCAAGCCATCCCAGACCAACAATGGCGACCTTTTTCATGCGTTTTCTCCTGACTTTTACGCCTCTGCTTTAAGGCTACGCCAGCCATGGGCAACTGACAATTGATAGCGCCAATATGAAATCATTTAATGATAAAAAAAAGCCCTTGCTTTATGTAGCGCAAGTGGTTTAGGTTAAACGACATCACATGAATAAGCATTCATCGAGAATTTTATGACACGCGTTCAATTTAAACACCACCATCATCACCATCATCCTGACTAGTCTTTCAGGCGATGTGTGCTGGAAGACAGTTAGATCTTCCAGCGGTGCATGAACGCAAGAAAAAGCCCCCGGAAGATCACCTTCCGGGGGCTTTTTTTTGGACCGTGTTCAGGCAAGTTACAACAGGATCATGAGGAACCGACAATGTTAGATAATTCACGTTTACGCATAGCTATGCAGAAATCAGGTCGTCTTAGCGATGATTCCCGCGAGCTGCTGGCCCGCTGCGGCATTAAAATTAACCTGCACACGCAGCGCCTGATCGCGCTGGCAGAGAACATGCCGATTGATATTCTGCGCGTGCGTGACGACGACATTCCGGGCCTGGTGATGGACGGCGTGGTGGATCTGGGCATCATTGGCGAAAACGTGCTGGAAGAAGAGCTCCTGACCCGCCGTGCGCAGGGCGAGGATCCGCGCTATTTCACCCTGCGCCGTCTCGACTTTGGCGGCTGCCGCCTGTCGCTGGCCACCTCTGCTGACGAAGCCTGGGACGGCCCGGCCGGGCTGAACGGCAAGCGTATCGCCACCTCCTACCCTCACCTGCTGAAGCGTTACCTCGATCAGAAAGGGGTGCAGTTCAAGTCCTGCCTGCTGAACGGCTCCGTCGAAGTGGCTCCGCGTGCCGGTCTGGCTGACGCGATTTGCGACCTGGTCTCCACCGGTGCCACCCTGGAAGCCAACGGCCTGCGCGAAGTTGAGGTGATCTACCGCTCCAAAGCCTGCCTGATCCAGCGCGACGGCGAGATGCCGGAAGCCAAGCAGCAGCTGATTGACCGTCTCCTGACCCGTATTCAGGGGGTGATCCAGGCCCGTGAATCGAAATACATCATGATGCACGCGCCGACCGAACGTCTTGATGAAGTGATTGCCCTGCTGCCAGGAGCGGAACGTCCGACCATTCTGCCGCTGGCCGGGGATCAGCAGCGCGTGGCGATGCATATGGTCAGCAGCGAAACCCTGTTCTGGGAGACCATGGAAAAACTGAAGGCGCTGGGTGCCAGTTCGATCCTGGTGTTGCCAATTGAGAAGATGATGGAGTAACAACCATGACCTTTAACACCGTTATCGACTGGAACACCTGTAGCGCCGAACAGCAGCGCGACCTGCTGATGCGCCCGGCCATCTCCGCATCGGAAAGCATTACCCGCACCGTGGCGGAGATTCTGGAAAATGTGAAAACCCGTGGCGACGATGCCCTGCGGGAGTACAGCGCGAAATTCGATAAAACCGAGGTTGGCGCGCTGAAGGTGAGCGAGCAGACAATTGCCGAGGCCGCAGCACGCCTGAGCGATGAGTTAAAGCAGGCGATGGCCGTCGCAGTGCAGAACATCGATACCTTCCACACCGCACAGAAGCTGCAAACCGTCGATGTGGAAACCCTCCCCGGCGTGCGCTGCCAGCAGGTGACCCGTCCGGTCGACTCGGTGGGCTTGTATATTCCGGGTGGCTCCGCCCCCCTCTTTTCAACCGTATTGATGCTGGCAACCCCTGCCCGTATCGCCGGTTGCCGTAAAGTGGTGCTCTGCTCGCCACCACCAATTGCCGATGAAATTCTCTATGCCGCACAGCTGTGCGGCGTGCAGGAGATTTTCAACGTCGGCGGGGCGCAGGCCATCGCGGCGCTGGCGCTGGGCACCGAATCTGTGCCGCGGGTGGATAAAATCTTCGGGCCGGGCAACGCCTTTGTGACCGAAGCCAAGCGTCAGGTCAGCCAGCGGCTGGACGGCGCGGCCATCGACATGCCGGCCGGCCCGTCGGAAGTGCTGGTTATTGCCGACAGCGGCGCAACGCCGGATTTCGTGGCCTCGGATCTGCTCTCCCAGGCCGAGCACGGCCCGGACTCACAGGTGATCCTGCTGACGCCGGATGCCGATATGGCAAAACGGGTCGGCGAAGCGGTGGAACGCCAGCTGGCCGATCTGCCGCGGGCCGACACTGCCCGCCAGGCGCTCTCCGCCAGCCGCCTGATTGTGGCCCGGGATCTGGCCCAGTGCATCGCCATTTCAAACCTCTACGGCCCGGAGCATCTGATCATTCAGACCCGCAATGCCCGTGAGCTGGTGGACAGCATCACCAGCGCCGGTTCGGTGTTCCTCGGCGACTGGTCGCCGGAATCCGCAGGGGATTACGCTTCTGGCACCAACCACGTGCTGCCGACCTATGGCTACACCGCCACCTGTTCAAGTCTTGGACTGGCGGATTTCCAGAAGCGCATGACCGTGCAGGAGCTTTCCCGCGAGGGCTTTGCCTCACTGGCCTCTACCATCGAAACGCTGGCCGCTGCCGAGCGTCTCACCGCCCATAAAAATGCCGTAACGCTGCGCGTTGCCGCCCTCAAGGAGCAAGCATGAGTATTGAAGAGTTAGCCCGCGACAACGTTCGCGCCCTGACCCCGTATCAGTCTGCCCGCCGCCTGGGTGGCAAGGGCGATGTGTGGCTGAACGCCAACGAATTCCCCACTGCCGTTAGCTTCGATCTGACCCAGCAGTCGCTGAACCGCTACCCGGAGTGTCAGCCAAAAGCGGTGATCGAGAACTATGCGGCCTATGCCGGTGTACAGCCGGAGCAAGTGCTGGTCAGCCGCGGGGCGGATGAAGGCATCGAACTGCTGATCCGCGCCTTCTGCGAGCCGGGCAAAGACGCGGTGCTCTACTGCCCGCCGACCTACGGTATGTATAGCGTCAGCACCGAAACCTTTAACGTTGAACTGCGTAAAGTGCCCGCGCTGGAAAACTGGCAGCTCGATTTGCAGGGTATTGCCGACAATCTCGACGGCGTGAAGGTGGTGTTTGTCTGCAGTCCGAATAACCCTACCGGCCAGCTGATTAATCCCCAGGATATCCGCACGCTGCTGGAGATGACCCGCGGTAAAGCCCTGGTGGTGGCCGATGAAGCCTATATCGAGTTTTGCCCGCAGGCGACGCTCGCCGGCTGGCTGGCGGAGTATCCGCACCTGGTGATCCTGCGTACGCTGTCCAAAGCCTTTGCCCTGGCCGGGCTGCGCTGCGGCTTTACGCTGGCCAATAAAGAGGTGATTGACCTGCTGATGAAGGTCATTGCCCCTTATCCGCTCTCGACGCCGGTAGCAGATATCGCCGCGCAGGCGCTGTCGCCAGAAGGCATTACGGCCATGCGGAGTCGCGTGGCGCAGATCGTCGACGAGCGTCAATATCTTGTCAGCGCCCTTAAAAACATTGCCTGTGTAGAACAGGTCTTCGATTCGGAAACCAACTATATTCTGGTGCGTTTTACCGCCTCGAGTGCAGTGTTTAAATCTTTGTGGGATCAGGGCATTATCTTACGAGACCAGAACAAACAACCCTCTTTAAGTGGCTGCTTACGCATTACCGTGGGCACCCGTGAAGAGAGCCAGCGCGTTATCGACGCCCTGAATGCGGAGAAAGTATGAGCCAGAAGTACCTCTTTATCGATCGTGACGGCACTATCATTTCGGAACCACCCAGCGATTATCAGGTCGATCGTTTCGACAAACTGGCCTTTGAAGCCGACGTGATCCCGGTGCTGCTGAAGCTGCAGAAAGCCGGTTTTAAGCTGGTTATGATCACCAATCAGGATGGCCTCGGCACCGACAGCTTCCCGCAGGCGGATTTTGACGGCCCACACGACCTGATGATGCAGATCCTTACCTCCCAGGGCGTGGTGTTTGATGAGGTGCTGATTTGTCCACACCTGCCTGCCGACAACTGCGACTGCCGTAAGCCGAAAGTGAAGCTGGTTGAGCAGTATCTGGCCGAAGCCGCGCTGGATAAAGCCAACAGCTATGTCATCGGCGATCGCGCCACGGACATCGAGCTGGCGAACAACATGGGCATCACCGGCCTGCGCTATCAGCGTGAGGGTTTGAACTGGGCGATGATTGGCGATCAGCTGACCAAACGTGACCGCTACTCCCACGTGGAGCGCAATACCAAAGAGACGCAGATCGACGTTAAAGTGTGGCTGGATCGCGAAGGCGGCAGCAAGATCCACACTGGCGTGGGCTTCTTCGATCATATGCTGGATCAGATCGCCACCCACGGCGGTTTCCGCATGGAGATTGCCGTTAAAGGCGACCTCTACATTGACGATCACCACACCGTGGAAGATACCGGCCTGGCGCTGGGCGAAGCGCTGAAGCTGGCGCTGGGCGATAAGCGCGGCATCAGCCGCTTTGGCTTTGTGCTGCCGATGGATGAGTGCCTGGCCCGCTGTGCGCTGGATATCTCCGGTCGTCCGCACCTGGAATATAAAGCCGACTTTACCTATCAGCGCGTGGGCGACCTGAGTACCGAGATGGTTGAGCACTTCTTCCGCTCCCTCTCCTATACCATGGGCCTGACGCTGCACCTGAAAACCAAAGGTAAGAACGATCACCACCGCGTGGAGAGCCTGTTTAAGGCCTTTGGCCGTACCCTGCGCCAGGCCATTCGCGTGGAAGGCGATACCCTGCCGTCGTCGAAAGGAGTGCTGTAATGAACGTGGTGATCCTCGATACCGGCTGCGCCAACCTTAACTCTGTGAAATCTGCGATTATGCGCCACGGTTACGACCCGCTGGTCAGCCGCGATCCGGATGTGGTGCTGCACGCCAGCAAACTCTTTTTACCGGGCGTCGGTACGGCGCAGGCAGCAATGGATCAGATCCACCAGCGCGAGCTGGTTGATCTGATTAAAGCCTGTACCCAGCCGGTGCTGGGCATCTGTCTGGGGATGCAGCTGCTGGGGCGCCGCAGCGAAGAGTCCAACGGCGTGGATCTGCTGGGCATCATCGACGAGGACGTGCCGAAAATGACCGACCACGGCCTGCCGCTGCCGCACATGGGCTGGAACCGGGTCTATCCGAAAGCGGGCGATCGGCTGTTCCGCGGTATCGAGGACGGATCTTACTTCTATTTTGTGCACAGCTATGCGATGCCGGTGAACGCGAACACTATTGCCCAGTGCCACTATGGCGAACCCTTCACCGCCGCGGTGCAGAAAGACAATTTCTACGGCGTGCAGTTCCACCCGGAGCGTTCCGGAGCCGCTGGCGCGCAGTTGCTGAAAAACTTCCTGGAGATGTGATGATTATTCCCGCTTTAGATTTAATTGACGGCACGGTTGTCCGTCTGCACCAGGGTGATTACGGCCAGCAGCGCGACTATGGTAAGGATCCGCTGCCGCGCCTGCAGGACTATGCTGCGCAGGGGGCCGAGGTGCTGCACCTGGTTGACCTGACCGGCGCGAAAGATCCGGCTCAACGCCAGATCCCTCTGCTGAAAAAACTGGTCGCAGGCGTTGACGTTCCGGTTCAGGTTGGCGGCGGCGTGCGCACCGAAGAGGACGTGGCGGCACTGCTGGAAGCGGGCGTGGCACGCGTGGTGGTAGGTTCTACCGCAGTAAAAGATCCCGAGATGGTACAAGGCTGGTTCAAACGCTTTGGCGCCGACGCGCTGGTGCTGGCGCTGGATGTGCGTATCGACGAACAGGGAAACAAACAGGTCGCGGTCAGCGGCTGGCAGGAGAACTCCGGCGTGACGCTGGAAGAGCTGGTGGAACGCTATCTGCCGGTGGGTCTGAAGCACGTTTTATGCACTGATATCTCCCGCGATGGCACGCTAGCCGGTTCTAACGTGTCGCTGTATGAAGAGGTCTGCGCCCGCTATCCGCAGGTGGCGTTCCAGTCATCCGGCGGTATTGGCGATCTGAATGATATCGCCGCCCTGCGTGGGACCGGGGTACGTGGGGTGATCGTCGGACGCGCCCTGTTGGAAGAAAAATTTACGGTTAAGGAGGCGATTCAATGCTGGCAAAACGGAT
The DNA here is from genome assembly GCF_037152535.1 of Leclercia sp. AS011. NCBI lineage: Bacteria > Pseudomonadati > Pseudomonadota > Gammaproteobacteria > Enterobacterales > Enterobacteriaceae > Leclercia > Leclercia sp. AS011. The sequence goes on along the minus strand of NZ_JBBCMA010000001.1, from coordinate 496,078 downwards.
AATTCCTTGTCTCGACGTGCGTGATGGTCAGGTCGTGAAAGGCGTGCAGTTCCGCAATCACGAGATCATTGGCGATATCGTCCCCCTGGCAAAACGCTATGCGGAAGAAGGTGCCGACGAACTGGTCTTTTACGATATCACCGCCTCAAGCGACGGGCGGGTAGTGGACAAGAGCTGGGTGGCGCGCGTGGCAGAAGTGATCGATATTCCTTTCTGCGTGGCGGGCGGGATTAAATCGGCAGACGACGCGGCAAAGATCCTCTCCTTCGGTGCCGACAAAATTTCCATCAACTCCCCTGCCCTGGCCGACCCTGAACTCATTACCCGCCTGGCCGATCGCTTTGGCGTGCAGTGCATCGTGGTCGGGATAGATACCTGGTTTGACGAAGCCACCGGCAAATACCACGTCAACCAGTATACCGGCGATGAGAGCCGGACCCGCGTCACTCAATGGGAGACGCTGGACTGGGTGCAGGAAGTGCAGAAGCGCGGCGCGGGCGAGATCGTGCTGAACATGATGAATCAGGACGGGGTACGTAACGGCTATGACCTGGCGCAGCTGAAAAAAGTGCGCGAGGTATGCCACGTGCCGCTGATTGCCTCGGGTGGCGCAGGTACGATGGAACACTTCCTCGAAGCCTTCCGCGATGCCGACGTTGACGGCGCGCTGGCGGCCTCGGTATTCCACAAACAGATTATTAATATTGGTGAGTTAAAAACGTTCCTGGCAAATCAGGGCGTGGAGATCAGGGTATGTTAACAGAGCAACAACGTGCGCAGCTGGACTGGGAAAAAACCGACGGCCTGATGCCGGTGGTGGTGCAGCACGCGGTATCCGGTGAAGTGCTGATGCTGGGGTATATGAATCAGGACGCGCTGGCAAACACCATCGACAGCGGCAAAGTGACCTTTTTCTCGCGCACCAAACAGCGTCTGTGGACCAAAGGCGAAACCTCCGGCCATTTTCTGAACGTGGTCAGCATCACTCCGGACTGCGATAACGATACCCTGCTGGTGCTGGTGAATCCGATCGGACCGACCTGCCACCTCGGGACCAGCAGCTGCTTTGGCGACGCCAGCCACCAGTGGCTGTTCCTGTATCAGCTGGAACAATTGCTGGCTGAGCGCAAAACCGCCGACCCACAAAGCTCCTACACCGCGAAGCTCTATGCCAGCGGCACCAAGCGTATCGCGCAGAAAGTGGGTGAAGAAGGTGTAGAAACAGCTCTGGCCGCGACCGTGAACGATCGGGACGAGCTGACCAATGAAGCCTCTGACCTGATGTATCACCTGCTGGTGCTGCTGCAGGATCAGGACCTGGATTTGACCGCAGTGATTGAGAATCTGCGACAGCGGCACAAATAAAAAAAACCGGGGAAACCCGGTTTTTTTTAGCTTGCAGGCCTGTATTAGGCTTTGGCTTGGTAGTTGCGCAGAGCGTTACGGCCTAATACGACGCCGGAGCCGATGATACCGCCCAGCAGTACCGCCAGAACCAGCACCAGAGAACGTTTCGGGCTGTCACGGCGAATCGGCAGATCCGGCTTCATCACATAGCGATACGCATGGATAGTGGTCGGATCGATCTTCAGTTTCTCGATATCCAGCAGTTTCTGTTTGTTTTGATAATAGCTGTCGGACAGCGTCAGCGGACGTGAGGCTTCACGCGCGATCATGGCTTGTAGCGCATCAGTACCTAACAGGAACATGGTTTCCTGAGTCACATCCTGTGTCTGCTGGATTTTAGGCGTAGTAATGTTGGCCGCTTCGGCATACTTCAGTGCTTCAGCAACCTGTTTGATCCGCAGATCTTTTTGCTCTTGAGCAATGGTTTCCTGGTTACCCATTACGTCCTTCAGGGTAGCTACCTGCTGCTTGATGTTGTCGTTGAGATCGACTTCAAGCTCTTTTTGAATTTGTTCATCAACCTGCTGGATGTACTGCGCCACCTGCTTTTGCGCCGACTCGGCCGAGCTATTCACATAGTGGATACTTAATGGGAAGTTTTGGCCTTTCACCGTAGGTTCGATTGTCAGTTTTTCAGGTTCAGCCTGATTTTCGAGCGACTGGGACAACGCCGAGAAAGAGGCGTTATAGCGGGTAATAACGCTCTCCTGGATATCCGACAATTTTGGTGCAGCGGCACCAAAAAGAATATTCAGTGCGGTGCTGTAATTGCCTATTTGTGCTGCATCAGGTTGGGTGATGATCGCAGAAGAAGTCCACTTTTCTTTGGCAAAAACCAAATACACCCCAGCGATAATTAGGGCGATGGCGACAAATGCAGCGATTAGCCATTTCCCACGCCAAAGCTGTACCAATAGATCAATCAAATCAACCTGCTCAGGGTCACTGCTTCGCGTGACCACATTATTGTTGTTCTGCGTCATATAATCCTTCGAAGGCGAAAAAGCGCAAATAATAAAGTTTCAGATATAGTTTATCGATTGTTGACGGATTTTCTATAGGAATCCGATGAGGCATATCGAAAATATGAGGTTTGGATACCCTGCGCATCGCGTTATCATACCCCAAATCCGGTACTTAACGCACCGGGCATGATAAGTCACAGATGAGGACAGTTATGAAATTTCTGGTCACTGGCGCAGCAGGCTTTATTGGCGCTCATGTCAGCAAACGGCTTCTGGATGCCGGACATCAGGTTGTGGGTATCGACAACCTCAATGACTATTACGATGTGAACCTGAAGCAGGCGCGTCTTGATCTGCTCACCTCCGCGAACTTCAGCTTTCATAAGCTAGAACTGGCCGACCGCGACGGTATGGCGGCCCTCTTCGTCACTGAAAAATTCGATCGGGTGATTCATCTCGCCGCCCAGGCGGGCGTCCGCTATTCCCTGGACAACCCGCATGCTTATGCCGAAGCAAATCTGGTGGGTCATCTGAACGTGCTGGAAGGCTGCCGTCACAATAAGGTACAGCACCTGCTGTATGCCTCTTCCAGCTCCGTTTACGGACTTAACCGTAAGATGCCCTTCTCGACCGACGACTCCGTGGATCACCCGGTTTCGCTCTACGCTGCGACCAAAAAAGCCAACGAGCTGATGTCGCACACATACTCCCATCTGTACGGTCTGCCGACCACCGGCCTGCGCTTCTTTACCGTTTATGGCCCGTGGGGTCGTCCCGACATGGCGCTGTTCAAGTTCACCAAAGCCATGTTGGAAGGCAAAAGCATTGACGTTTACAACTTCGGTAAGATGAAGCGCGACTTCACCTATGTCGATGATATTGCTGAAGCTATTGTTCGCCTGCAGGATGTGATCCCTCAGGCTGACAGTGAATGGACGGTTGAGTCTGGCTCTCCGGCAACCAGTTCCGCTCCTTATCGCGTCTATAACATCGGTAATAGCTCGCCAGTCGAACTGATGGACTACATCACGGCGCTGGAAGAGGCGTTAGGCATTGAAGCAGATAAAAACATGATGCCGATTCAGCCTGGCGATGTGCTGGAGACCAGCGCGGATACTACCGCCCTGTATGAGGTCATCGGCTTTAAACCGCAGACCTCGGTTAAAGAGGGCGTGAAGAACTTCGTGGACTGGTATCGCGAGTTTTATAAGGTATAAAAAAAGCCCGGCGATGATGCCGGGCTTTTTTTGGGCGTCGATGAATCAGTCGCTACCAAACAGATCGCGGGTATAGACTTTATCCGCCACGTCAGCCAGCTCTTCAGCCATCCGGTTTGAGATAATTACATCCGCTTCCTTCTTGAAGGCATCCAGGTCGCGAACCACGCGCGAATGGAAGAATTCATCTTCCTTCATCACTGGTTCATAAATGATGACCTGAACGCCTTTCGCCTTAATACGCTTCATAATTCCCTGAATGGAAGAAGCGCGGAAGTTATCCGAACCGCTCTTCATGATCAGACGGTACACGCCCACTACCTTCGGCTGACGCGCCAGAATAGAGTCGGAGATGAAGTCCTTACGCGTGCGGTTAGCATCCACAATCGCAGAAATTAAGTTATTCGGCACGGACTGGTAGTTAGCCAGCAGCTGCTTGGTGTCTTTCGGCAGGCAGTAGCCACCGTAACCGAAGGATGGATTGTTGTAGTGGTTGCCGATACGCGGATCGAGACATACGCCTTCAATAATCTGACGGGTGTTCAACCCCAGGCTCTCTGCGTAGCTGTCCAGCTCGTTAAAGTAGGCGACACGCATTGCCAGGTAGGTATTAGCAAAGAGTTTGATGGCTTCAGCTTCTGTCGCATCAGTGAACAGGACATTGATGTCCTTTTTGATGGCGCCTTCCTGTAGCAGGGCAGCAAAACGTTCTGCACGCTCCGAGCGCTCACCAATGACGATACGGGACGGGTGCAGGTTATCGTACAATGCCCTGCCCTCACGCAGAAACTCAGGTGAGAAGATGACATTATCGATACCCAGCTCTTCTTTAATCGATTGGGTAAAGCCCACAGGAATGGTCGATTTGATGATCATCACGGCGTTCGGGTTGATCGCCGTTACATCCTTAATCACCGCTTCTACGCTTGAAGTGTTGAAATAGTTCGTTTTTGGATCGTAGTCAGTTGGCGTCGCAATGATTACAAAATCCGCACCGCTGTAAGCGTCAACTTTGTCGGTAGTGGCGCGGAAATTCAGCGGCTTATTTGTCAGATAATCCTGGATCTCTTTATCCACAATGGGGGAGATCTTCTGGTTAAGCATATCCACTTTGGCCTGCACGATATCAAGGGCTACCACTTCGTGGTGCTGTGCAATCAGGATCCCGTTGGAGAGACCCACATAACCTGTTCCGGAGATTGTAATTTTCATTGAATTAACTTCTTTAAGTTAAGTGTCGGGAGCGACAACCGCCCCACCGCAATAAGCAACTTTTGGGGTTTTTACCGCGTATGCCAAGTTGATGTCAAGGCGAATGGCTGGCTACAGAAAGGGACAATTACAGTGATTTATGCTGCAGTATAGTCTGTCGAATGAACCAGCTGAGGCAACACGGGGATATTACGAATAAAAAAAACCCGGTGACGTTCACCGGGTCTCGCTACATGACTGAGTTAAATCAGATTAATCCAGCCACTCGGTGTGGAACACACCTTCTTTATCGGTACGTTTATAGGTGTGTGCGCCGAAGTAGTCGCGCTGCGCCTGAATCAGGTTGGCAGGCAGAACGGCAGCACGGTAGCTATCGTAGTAAGCGACTGCAGCAGAGAAGGTTGGCACCGGAATACCGTTCTGTACTGCGTAAGCCACAACGTCACGCAGCGCCTGCTGATAATCATCAGCGATCTGCTTGAAGTATGGTGCCAGCAGCAGGTTGGCGATGTTCGCATTTTCAGCGTACGCATCGGTGATTTTCTGCAGGAACTGAGCACGGATGATGCAACCGGCACGGAAAATCTTCGCGATTTCACCGTAGTTCAGATCCCAGTTGTTCTCATCAGATGCGGCACGCAACTGAGAGAAGCCCTGTGCGTAAGAGACGATTTTACCCAGGTACAGCGCGCGACGGACTTTCTCGATGAACTCCGCTTTGTCGCCAGCCAGCTTCGCCTGTGGACCGGTCAGCACTTTAGATGCTGCAACACGCTGCTCTTTCAGAGAAGAGATATAACGTGCGAAGACCGATTCGGTGATCAGAGACAGTGGCTCGCCCAGATCCAGTGAACTCTGGCTGGTCCATTTACCGGTACCTTTGTTCGCCGCTTCATCCAGAATCACATCGACCAGGTATTTACCCTCTTCATCTTTCTTGGTGAAGATATCTTTGGTGATGTCGATTAGATAGCTGCTCAGCTCGCCGTTGTTCCAGTCGGTGAAGGTTTGCGCCAGCTCTTCGTTGGAGAGATTCAGGCCACCTTTCAGCAGAGAATAGGCTTCTGCGATCAGCTGCATATCACCGTATTCAATACCGTTGTGAACCATCTTCACATAGTGACCCGCACCATCCGGACCGATATAGGTCACACACGGCTCACCATCTTCAGCCACGGCAGCAATTTTAGTCAGGATTGGCGCAACCAGCTCATAGGCATCTTTCTGACCGCCAGGCATGATAGACGGGCCCTTCAGCGCGCCCTCTTCACCACCGGAAACACCGGTACCGATGAAGTTAAAGCCTTCAGCAGACAGTTCGCGGTTACGACGTATGGTGTCGTGGAAGAAGGTGTTACCGCCATCGATGATGATGTCGCCTTTTTCCAGATATGGCTTAAGGGAGTCGATGGCCGCATCTGTGCCAGCGCCTGCTTTCACCATTAACAGGATACGACGAGGCGTTTCCAGAGATTCAACGAACTCCTGAACCGTATAGAAAGGAACGAGTTTTTTGCCCGGGTTCTCGGCAATGACTTCTTCGGTTTTGTCACGGGAGCGGTTGAAAACGGAGACGGTATAACCACGGCTTTCGATGTTCAGCGCCAGGTTGCGCCCCATCACTGCCATACCGACGACGCCGATCTGTTGTTTGGACATTATTTACTCCTATAATATTGCGCGACGAGTTATTATTATCAAATTTTTAATACAAAACAATGGAAAAGCCAAGCATTATTTGCATATGTTGGCATTCTATTTTTTGGGTTATAAATTTAACCTAGCTTTTTTTTAATGTAATGAATTATAAATTATTGGATTTTTTTGTTTTCACATCACCATTTTTCTACCACATCTCAAACGGCTAAACACTGTGATAAATATTATTTGTAGAACACAAGAACTAAAGGTAAGCATATTATTAAATGATAAAAATATAGCTATTGATGTCAAGGTTGCAGCGGTGGACAGAAGATAACTATTTTTATTAAGCCATATAAAAAGGAAGTTAAAAATCAAAAACCATGCAAAATACATTATTAAACCGGCGATTCCGAATGTAATAAGGGGCATGCAAAAAGCAGTCCCGACATTTAGCTCAGGAGTGATTTTTATAAGAGAAAATCTTTCGTCCATGGTTGGGTTTGTATATTTAGAAATAAAATCCGGATAGATAGAAGTTGCCAGAAAATCGCCTATATCTCCCTGATTAAAGTTTCCTTGATTTGCTTGCAGCATTAGATTTGCGAAAGGGGACGTGGAATATAAATACACCCAAAAGAAACCAGTTGGTAAATTTTCAAATACGGGGCTAGCCTCACCTATTTTTAAAATCGCATCTGCTTCTTCATAACCTGATGACAATAATCGTTTATCACCCAAAATACCGAAGCCGACAATAACGGCAATTAGCATAGCGCCAATCAAAGTAAAGTGTTTAATTTTTATTTTAACCCTTAATGAAGCTATGTACATTAGTGCAATAGGAAATAATATTAAAAGAAGAGCGCCACGATTTAGGATAAGTATAGTAATAATTACCGCTAATAAAGGCGCGATTAAATAATACTTACTTCTCGTCAAAAGATACCGTTCAAAATTTATTATAGCTGAAGCTGACAAATAACCCATATAAAACACATGGAAAGTTTTTATACCAAACTGTGTATAATCATACACTGCACCTTTAAGCACTAAAAATAATGGAACCCCTCCATTATTGGCGCATTCAAGAATAAACCCCACAATGAGAATAGAATTAGAGAAGGTTCTTTTTGATATAGACTGTGAAGTTTGGAACAAATTTTTATTTCGTGATAAAAGGGTTAGGTGATATACCCCCCCAAGAAATAAACACATAACTATAAAACAAGCAAAAATAAGATTGAGCGAGTAATCATTAGTTTTTAAATAAAGATCCGATAATCCCATATTAAAAGAAATAAAAACATATAAAAAGGTTAATCCAAACATTAGAAAGGGATTAATTAATATCTTTCTCATCAGAAAATAACCTATTAAATGATATTTAAAATAAAGAGGACCATTAACGTAAGTTTATCACGCAAGCGCCGTCTGAATTTACAAACCTGAAAAGCTAGACCCAGCCGCCCAGGATAACCATTATTCATTTTATAAAATATTTTTTTTGTATCATGGTTGCCTAACAATATCATTATTTTATTAATTTCATTTCTGTACCATTTCTTTTTTACTAAACTAATTCTTTTTTTCCATGCTGCAAATGAATTATTGGCACCGACTTGATTCGATTCATGTTGACGGTAAAGCATAGATGGGTTCGAATCAATAAACCAGGCATAATTATTCTGCCTGGAATAGGCATATAATAACCAATCATGTAATTCAACATTTTGCGCTTCACTATTATCCCGAAGGAATCTAATGAATTGAGTTGCTAAATCAGCTGTAAACACATAAGTACATCCGGGTCCTGCCGCTTCAAAAAAATGATCATATTTAACTTGCGGCTGTGCTTTGTCAACCAAAGTCTTCGCATTATACTTATCAAAAGCAATGACATTACTTGAGTAAGCTTTATAATCATAATTTTTTAATACAGTAACAGCAGTTGCTAGTTTATTAACATTCCAAATATCATCCTGATCTGAAAAGGAGATATAACTGTATTTTTCACAGGGTACATTCAATAAAAGATGGTAAAAATTTTTTCCTGCTGAGCCATATCTCTCACCATAAGGTAAAAAATAAACATTAGGCAATGAGCTATATTTATCTACCAGATAATGAAATGAATTATCAGTGGATAAGTCGACATTAATATATAAATCTAGTGATACATCGCTTTGCTTTAAAATACTTTCAATTTGCTCATCTACCCAGTTTCGCCCATTGTAAACAGCAAGTAATACAGCTATTTTTTCCATCATTTAAATCTCAATAAATTGCTTAAAAACTCATTTTAAACACATTATTTCTTAAAGATGCGCGGGTTTTCACCCTTCACATTGCGTAGACCATCCAGAACACCATAAATAAATGTTGACGCATATTGTTTTTTATTCTTTTGAGTCAGAATGAGAAGGAATGAATGTATTATTGAAAATACGACTTCCCGAACTGCTAAAAGCTTTGGAACATGTGGATATCTTACTAAATGAATCGAGTTTCTAACCCGGTAATATCGTCGACTTGCGCTATGTACAGGCACACAAAAGCCCATAAAATTGAAACTATTATCACCAATGGAATGTAGCATTTTGGCTTTAGGGATTACATGAACCTTTATTCCCTGCGAAAAACATCTCAAACACCATTCTGTATCTACATAATCAATAAATAAAGCAGAGTCCATTACGCCTACTTTATTGAAAATAGCACGACAAACGATTGTACCTGACGAAATTACAGTAGAGGAGGTGAATATCTCGCTTTTGCCATGAGAATAATGCTTAACACGCCTTCCATTCTCCTTTATATCAGTGATGGCGTATTCGAAGCCTTTCTGTTCATCATAGAATACGGGCGCGCAAATCTCATACTCATTTGTTTCCATTGGCCCTTTTAAAGAGGCAATAAAATTACTTTCTATCTTACTATCCTGATCAAAGAAAATAATATATTTGTAACTATTTTTTAGACATTCGGCAATTCCGATATTTTGAGCTTCAGCAATCCCTTTATTGCTCCCTAAAGAAATATAAGAGCAACCTTCATTGGCTTCAAGAGTTTCATTGTTATAGGTACTATTATCGATAACAATAGCATCACAAAATTGATGTTTTAATCCGTTTATTAATGATATGACATGGTCAACATTAGGATTATACGTCACTATAACAGCACATATATCATTTTTATTTAGGCTCATTACTTAAACCAATATCTCAAATAAGAAGGTTGCATTAATCGCTACACATTAAAATGAAGTAATTTTGTATGTTATAATAAGTGACTAATTTTTATTTTTACTAACAACATCTTTAATAGCTTCAAGATAAGCATAACCATGTTTTTCGTCTGGTTCCAGATATGTACCTTCTGCCCATTCATTCCATGCATTAATGAATAAATAAGGTGCATCCGCGGACTGCGACTTATCATACAGCTTTTCAAGGTTTTCTTTGAAAACTTCAGGACTGCTACCACGCATAACTAAATATTTATTTTTCTTACGCGCTGTATTATCCCAATCAACGAATGCACCTGGATACACAGTACTAGAAAATTCTTTTTCTAAAATTTTATTCCACACAGCTTGGTAAGATAACACCTGTTCAGCAAACTTAGTTTGTAATTTTTCATTAGATATTTGTTTAATACGGGTAAATATTTTTCTTGGTAAAGCACTTACCCCACCCATACTATGTCCAAAAGTACACATAGGTTCAAAATTTACAGCGGCATCAAAATCAAGTTTCCGCTCATCACGGGAGAAGCTTGTCAGCATGGTAACAAAATGAATGTCACCAAAGGAGGTCTTGCTGGCAAGTTTACGCCAGTAATTGATCCAGTCAGCGCAACGATCGAAACTTGCTGAACGGTAAAGCAAAAATATCGGCTTACCATTTTGTCTCATATACCGTTCATCTTCAAAGAAGGGTTTCAAATAATTGAAATGCTCTAACCAATCCTCTTCATTGCCATAATCCTGTGGCATAATGACATCACGATGGCTGCCATCCCAGCTTCTTGTCCATGGTTCATTAGCCCATGCGAACATAAATGGCAAATTAATGTCTTTATTTTCAAGCAGTAGCTCAGCAGGTTTATCCAGAAGTCTTTTTCCGTTAAACCAGTAGTGATAAAAACAAAAACCATCCACATGATATTTTTCAGCTAGCGACGCTTGCCATTCCAAAGTCTCTTTATCGAGAAGATTATAATAATTAGCATTCATCGGCACTCTGGGCTGATAATGATTTTTGAATAATGGTGTTGCTTTTTTCACATTAGTCCATTCGGTAAAACCTTCCCCCCACCATTTATTATTTTCTTCTATTTCATGAAATTGTGGAAGATAAAAAGCTAAAACTTTCATCAAAATTTCCTTTATATTAACTACTTAAATTCAATGTCTCAAAAAATTAATTCAATAACCCTTGATGCTAATACAGAAAACGCAATTACCAGGGGCTACTCCTTCACTATGCCAGATTATTATTTTGTGTAGCTAAACGATAACAATATCGAATAAATAAACACGAAATAATGGTCTCCGTAAATAAAACGCTGATCGTCACACCATAAACAGGCGCACAATGAATAAGCGCAATCGCCATAATAATATGTAATATGCTAATTCTTATATATGTATTGCGTACAACTGCAGTATGATCATTGGTAATTAACCACCATTGACCAAAAACTATACCGATAGAGACAATAAATGGTAGAGGGGACATCAAAAGTAGAATAGATGATGCGACCCGATACTCTTCACTAAAATAAAATAGGGATACTGGATATCCAACCACAGCAATGGAAACAGAGACGAACAACCCGAACAGTATGAATTTCTTACCATACAAGCTCAGAATATCTTTAAAATTAGATCCTTTACTTACCAACGCGCTTACTCTTGGAAAAAGAGCCTGTTGCACTGGTGTAAGCAGGCCTTGGGCAGCAACTCTAAGTTTGTCAGCCGCAGAGAAGTAGCCTGCATAGACCGGCCCAGCAAAATAACCAATGATAATGACGTTTAAAGTAGTATAAAAACTGATCGTAATATTTGATATAAATAAATCAAACCCACCTTTCAACGAAGCCAGGACATCTGGCAACCCGCATTTTGTAAAAGCCACCATTTTATTTTTACGTATATACACCATAGCGATAATCCCTGAAACAAACATTCCAAGTGATTGACTAAAAATCGCCAGGTCAATATCATTTGAATCTCTTACTAATAAGAATACCGCAATCAGAGAGAAACATTTTGCTATGGTGGTACTAACAACTATGCCTTGCATTTTTTCCAACCCCTGGAATAACCAGATCGGGAAAAATACAGTACCGAGAACAGCAAACATCCCGCAGAAAAATAGTTTGACGTAAATATCCAGTCCAAATATTAATGAATATACTACCGCAGCAAGTAGGAATATTAAAAAAAGTAAGAACTTAGATATTGTCGTTTCAGTGTATATTTTATTTAGCAGATGTACATTTTCTTTATTTTTAGTAATCAATAAGGTTGCACTAAAATTAAATCCATAATCAACAAAAATAATAGTATATTGAATCCAAGCCTGCACCATTGCCATAATGCCGAAATGCTCAGCGCCAAGAACCCTCATTAAATAGGGTAAAGTCAACAAAGGAAAAAGATAATTAGACGCCTGAACAAAATAAAGTAAGAATATGTTTTTTTTCACGTATTACTATTCTCATTTCTAACTTAGACTGAAAGCCTGAATCATTTTCATAACACAAGCTTTCAGTTAATTAAAAACATTGTGCTTCATTAAACGATGTTCCAGGAACATCCTTTACGATACTTTGGCGTCATCTAAAAATTGAATGGCCGCACCTACGTCACACTCAATCAATAGCCTTTAAGCATTTTCAACAAATACTGCCCGTAAGCATTCTTCGACAAAGGTTTAGCAAGTAACTTAACTTGCTCCGCATCAATAAACCCTTTGCGGTAAGCAATCTCTTCAGGGCAGGCAACCTTCAATCCTTGGCGCTCTTCAATTGTCGCAATGAAGTTACTGGCTTCAATCAGACTCTGATGTGTACCGGTATCCAGCCAGGCAAAACCGCGTCCCATCATGGCAACAGATAGACGGCCCTGCTTCATATAAAGACGGTTAATGTCCGTAATTTCCAGTTCACCACGCGGTGACGGTTTAAGGCTCTTCGCCATCTCAACAACGCTGTTATCATAGAAATAGAGACCGGTTACGGCGTAATTACTTTTTGGCTCAACCGGTTTTTCTTCGAGACTGACAGCCGTACCTTCTTTATCAAACTCAACGACGCCATAGCGTTCAGGATCGTTCACATGATAAGCAAAGACGGTAGCACCGCCCTCTTTATTCACCGCGGCGTCCATTAACTTCGGTAGATCATGGCCATAGAAGATGTTGTCACCCAGCACCAGCGCACAGTCGTCCTCACCAATGAACTCTTCACCCAGGATAAATGCCTGCGCCAGGCCATCCGGACTCGGCTGGACTTTATATTGCAGGTTCAGTCCCCACTGACTACCATCACCGAGCAACTGCTCAAAGCGTGGCGTATCCTGAGGGGTGCTGATAATCAGAATGTCGCGAATACCCGCCAGCATAAGCGTGGAGAGCGGGTAGTAAATCATCGGTTTGTCATAGATAGGCAGCAGTTGTTTGCTGACAGCCATAGTGACCGGATACAGACGGGTTCCAGAGCCACCGGCTAAAATAATCCCTTTACGCGTTTTCATTTCATCATCTCTAATATGTGCAAAATGCCCGTAAACGGGCATTAAATTTAAGGTCAGACCGCAGTAGTCGTAAACAGCTCAGCCAGCATACGTTTAACCCCGGTTTCCCAATGAGGCAATACGAGGTCAAAGTTTTGCTGGAATTTTTCGGTATTCAGACGGGAATTATTCGGGCGACGAGCGGGGGTAGGATAAGCACTGGTAGGGACAGCGTTGAGCTGAGTAATGGCCAGTTCAATGCCAGCCTTACGCGCTTCGTCGAATACCAGGGCGGCATAGTCGTACCAGGTGGTCACGCCACCCGCAACCAGGTGATAAAGTCCTGCGACGTCAGGTTGCTTCAGTGCTACGCGAATCGCATGCGCCGTACAGTCCGCCAGCAACTCTGCGCCCGTTGGTGCGCCAAACTGGTCGTTGATAACCGACATCTCTGCACGTTCTTTCGCAAAACGCAGCATGGTTTTTGCAAAGTTATTTCCTTTGCCCGCATAAACCCAACTGGTGCGGAAAATTAAATGACGGACACAATTTTCCTGCAGGGCGATTTCACCGGCCAGCTTGGTTTCGCCATACACGTTCAGTGGTGCAGTAGCATCTGTTTCCCGCCACGGTTGTTCACCGTTGCCCGGAAAAACATAATCGGTGGAGTAATGTACAACCCAGGCACCGATTTTTTCGGCCTCTTTGGCAATGGCTTCAACGCTCGTGGCATTCAGCAACTGCGCGAATTCTGCTTCTGACTCGGCTTTATCTACTGCGGTATGCGCCGCAGCATTGACGATCACATCAGGCTTAATGCGACGTACAGTTTCAGCCACACCTTCTGGATTACTGAAATCACCGCAATACTCGCTGGAGTGAACATCGACGGCAATCAGGTTACCTAAAGGCGCGAGCGAACGCTGCAGCTCCCAGCCCACCTGCCCTGTCTTGCCGAACAAAAGGATATTCATTACTGACGTTCCCCGTAATTCTGTTCAATCCAGGATTGGTAATTGCCGCTTTTGACGTTCTCGACCCATTGGGTGTTGGCCAGATACCACTCCACGGTTTTACGGATCCCGCTCTCAAAGGTTTCCTGCGGCTTCCAGCCTAACGTCTGGCTAATCTTATCGGCATCAATGGCATAACGACGGTCATGGCCCGGGCGGTCAGTCACATAGGTGATTTGATCGCGATAAGAGCCCTCTTTCGGTACGATTTCGTCAAGCAGATCGCAGATAGTATGGACCACATCCAGGTTTTGTTTCTCGTTGTGGCCACCGATGTTGTAGGTCTCGCCTGGCTTACCCTGGGTCACCACGGTATAGAGCGCACGGGCGTGATCTTCAACATACAGCCAGTCGCGGATCTGATCGCCTTTGCCATAAATCGGCAGTGCTTTTCCGTCGAGCGCGTTGAGGATCACCAGCGGGATCAGTTTTTCCGGGAAGTGGTATGGGCCGTAGTTATTGGAGCAGTTGGTCACGATGGTCGGGAACCCGTAGGTACGCAACCAGGCACGCACGAGGTGATCGCTGGAAGCCTTAGAGGCTGAATACGGGCTGCTTGGCGCATAGGCCGTCGTCTCGGTAAACAGCGGCAGCGCGGTAGACGCGGGGTGTTCATCCGGGTGCGGCAGGTCGCCATACACTTCGTCAGTGGAGATGTGGTGGAAACGGAAGGCCTTTTTCGCCTCTTCACCGAGCGTTGACCAGTACGCGCGAGCCGCTTCCAGCAGCACGTAGGTACCGACGATGTTGGTCTCGATAAAAGCAGCCGGGCCGGTAATCGAACGATCAACGTGACTCTCCGCCGCCAGATGCATAACTGCATCAGGCTTGTGCTCGGCGAAAATACGATCCATCGCCGCTTTATCGCAAATATCGGCATGCTCAAAAGCGTAACGCGGGCTGGTGCTCACGTCCGCCAAAGATTCCAGGTTACCGGCATAGGTCAATTTATCGACATTAACCACTGAATCCTGGGTGTTTTGAATAATATGTCGGACAACCGCAGAGCCGATAAAACCGGCACCACCAGTAACAAGAATTTTCACGCGTTAATTTCCGTTAAATAAGTTCATTGGGTTATTGAATTTCTGAACATCTAATGAATCAAAAATTCAAAAATCAGACACGCTACCGCCCCTGGCTTAACAGCTACCAGTGCACTGATCGTGGCTTAATAGAGAGGTATTTGGCCGCCAACTCCTGGCTAAATCGTGTCAGGGCAGCGTTCAAGTCAATTAATAATTGTCGTCTTAAATGCGTGCAGAAACAAGGGAAAAAACATGCCTGCCTATACAAAAAAACAGCGATTAACCGCCTGAAATTTAAGAAAATATTTAAAAACGAAAACGGCAGTGTCATCCGCATGGCTAATGCAAGCCTGGAATGATCCACTGCCGTTGTGTGCAACGACCTACCGGAAATTAGTCGTTGGTTAAGAGTTTCTTCATGCTTTCCCGGAACTTCTGCCCTTCTTTCAGGTTGCGAAGGCCGTACTGGACAAAGGCTTGCATGTATCCCATCTTCTTACCGCAGTCGTAGCTGTCGCCGGTCATCAGCATCGCATCGACAGACTGCTTCTTCGCCAGTTCCGCGATAGCATCCGTCAGCTGAATACGATCCCAGGCACCCGGCTCGGTACGCTCCAGCTCAGCCCAGATTTCCGCGTTGAGCACATAGCGGCCCACGGCCATCAGATCGGAGTCAAGCGTCTGTGGCTGATCCGGTTTCTCGATAAACTCAACGATACGGCTGACTTTACCTTCTGAATCGAGCGGCTCTTTGGTCTGAATCACCGAATATTCGGACAGATCGCCTTTCATGCGCTTCGCCAGCACCTGGCTGCGCCCGGTCTCGTTGAAACGCGCCACCATGGCTGCAAGGTTATAGCGCAGCGGATCGGCAGAGGCGTTGTCCAGAATGATGTCCGGCAGCACCACCACAAACGGGTTATCGCCGACGACAGGACGTGCGCACAGGATAGAGTGACCCAGCCCCAGCGGTTGCGCCTGACGAACGTTCATAATGGTCACACCCGGTGGGCAGATGGACTGCACTTCCGCCAGCAGCTGACGCTTAACGCGCTGCTCCAGAAGGGCTTCAAGTTCGTAGGAGGTGTCGAAGTGGTTTTCTACCGCATTCTTCGAAGAATGGGTTACCAGAACGATTTCTTTGATCCCTGCAGCAACAATCTCGTCGACGATGTACTGAATCATCGGCTTGTCAACGATCGGCAGCATCTCTTTAGGAATGGCTTTTGTGGCCGGGAGCATATGCATGCCCAGACCGGCTACCGGAATAACCGCTTTCAAATTAATCATATTTCTTCCACCTTAAAATGGTTGCCGAATTATAGCTCTTTAGCCTGGTTTCGCCAGCACGATTTGCTACAAATCAGGCGTAGATGTTACGCCGCTGCCGTGCGAATACCAGTGGATGCAGTCTGAATCCGGGCGCTTTAATTCCAGGAATCCTCGCAAAATGCCGTCTGGTTAATATTTAGCGCTTCGGCAGCTTAAAATTCAGCCGTTCCGTATTAATAGTATGCTGATCGATGCGGTCGATATCCACCGAACTTTGCCCTTTCTCATTAACCGCGTTAATGTTCGCCAGTGACAGCAGCGTCTCTTCACGAGCCATAAATTTCCCGCGCACGTCTTTGCGCAGATCGAAATTCAGCGCCAGGGCTGGACCGTTCTTAGAATCCTGCATCACGTTGATGTTACGCATAAAAAGATGCTGAGGTTTATTATGCAACTCCAGCGTGGCGCGCTTCATCTCGAGGTTGGTGATCGCCACAAATGAGGTGGCATTGCCGGAGGAGATCTGTATTCCGCGCAATTTCCGCGCAAGTTTCTGGTTGTTGAGATGAATATTGTTAAGGCGGAAATTCTGCGGTATCGACAAATAATCGCCTTTAATCACGCCGTAACCAATTAACATGCCTGCGCTGTCGATCATTTCGACATTATCAATGACAAAATTATCGCAGCCATATATGGCTACCGTGGCGTTATCAATCCCCGCTTTTTTGCTGAAATCAGGGGTGATATTTCGCGCTTTAACATTACGAATAATAAAGTGTTTACCATTCTCGACGTGCACGAGCTGGCGACAGTTGCTGCCGGTGATATTGGCCACCACAAAGTTCTTCACCGCCTGGTCTTCCGGGTAGGCGTTGTCGTAGGTGCTACCGGCCAGGCCGATGCCGATCCCCCAGTTGATTTTACCGTTGGTGCAGTCGATGTGGTCGATAACGTGGTCTGAGATCAGAATGTTCTGGTCATTGATCGCCACGTTCCACTCAATGGCATCGCCCTGCAGATAGCTGAAGTGGCAGTTGGTGATTCTGGCGCCATCCACCTGGTTGTGGAACCCCTGACGCAGGATCGCGTAGTTGGCTTTGGTCACCCGCAGGTTGTCGATCAGCAGGTTGCGCATCACCCGCGGTTTTTTACCGCCGATATAGATTTGAGTAACCGGGCCATAGCCGCTCATCGCCAGCCCCTGGATCACGCAGTCGGAGCCGCGGACGTCAAGGGTAATGTTTTCGCTGCGCCCCTCCCCTTCGCCGATAATCTTACTGCCATCCTGCAATACCAAACGCCCGCGTCCGTTGCCGGTCAGCGCGCCGCGGATGCGCAGGGTTTTGCCCTCGGGGATAAAAATGGCGGTATTGATGTTGTCGCAGGTGAGCCCGGCGGGCACCACCACGGTATCAGCGTCGTTAAAGGCCTTTTTGAAGGCCGCGATCCAGTCACGCTGATTATAGCGACTGATGTCTACCGAGGCGCTGCTCGCGGCGGCCCGCACGCCTGTCAGCGATGCGGCGGCCAGAACGGAACAGGTGGTGACAAACGCGCGTCGCGTCATCTCTTTCGGCATATCGCCTCCCTTTTTAAAGCGTCTGTAGCAGAGTGGCTAACTGCCGGTTGATCAGGTGTTGATTAAAATCGGTCTCCACTTTCCGCCGCGCATTGTGCAGCACGGGCGAGAGCGCATGGTCATCCAGCGCGGCGAAGCGCTCCAGCTGCGTGGCCAGCGCCTCAGGGTTGTTCTCTTCCACCAGCCAGCCGGAGTGACCGGGCTCGATCAGTTCAGGGATGCCGCTGTGTACCGTGGAGACCACCGGGATCCCCACCGCCATCGCCTCCATCAGCGCCACCGGGATGCCTTCCATATCGCCATCCTTACCGGTGACTGACGGGAGTAAGAAGACATCGGCGGCATCGAGCATGGCTTTGACTTGATGGCTGGGCTTGAACCCCGGCATCTCGACATACGCCTCCAGCTCATACTGTTCGATCAGGGTGCGCAGACGGCGCTCCCAGGGGCCAATGCCGAGAATGCGATAGTGAAAATCCACTCCACGCGCTTTCAGCTGGCGGCAGGCCTCAATCGCCACGTGGAGCCCTTTTTTCTCGGTCAGGCGCGCCACCGAGATAATCTGCAGCGGGCTGCCCGGGCTCTTCACCGGACGTTGGGTAAAGCGCTGCATATCCACGCCCATGCGCGAGACGGTGATCTTCTCCGGCGGGCAGCCCATGTTTTTCAGGCGTCCGGCCCAGAGATCGCTTATCGGCAGCATCATGTCGCCGCGCTGAAACAGGCGTTGATACTCGGGGGTGTAGTGCGCCAACACCTCCCGGCTGGAGATGTCGATCCCGTGGAAGACGGTGGCGATTTTCCCCTCGATAACCCCCAGCTCACGCAGCTTGGCCGCGGTCACGCCTGCCGGACCGAAGTGGGCGATAAACACATCCGCGCGCCAGGGCCGTACCGTCTGGCCGCAGATGGCGGAGAGGATCAGGTTGCGGGATTCGGCGCCATAGCGGGAAACATTCAGCGCCTTCCAGGTGCCCGGGCGATGCAGCCCACGCAGGGTCTGGCGGGCGCGGTAGCCCAGCTTCGCCAGCTTGCCCTGCGGCTCATCCTGCAGCCAGCGGGTTTTGCTGGCCAGGTCGTACTGGGTCCAGGCGGCGTGGGTATTTTGCGTGTCGCCCTTCTGCAGGGCGACGATCTCCACGTCATAACCCATATCAATAAACGCGGTGATCTGGTTCAGCACAAAAGTTTCGGACGACAGCGGGAATTTCAGTAAGAAGAAACCAACCTTCATTTGCCCTCCCCGACCCGATCCAGCACCGATTTCACCATTCTGATGCCGTTTTCACGTTCGGCTTTCACCGCCACCGCCAGGCGTTCGTTGATGGCCGGCAGCTGGCCCAGGGTGTCGCCCACCATCGCGCCCAGGGAGCCATCGAGCAGATGACGGATATCCACCGCCATCTCCGGCATGCCCAGCTGCTGCATGATCCCGGCAGATTTGTGTTCGTAGTTAATGGCGATGGCTGGCGTGCCGAAGTTCATGGAGATGATCGCCGAATGCAGACGGGTACCCACGGTCAGATCGCAGGCTCCCAGCAGTTTACCCATCTCGAGGTCGTTGAGTTCGTCCATCACCACGTGGTAGCGGGACGGATCGCTGACGTGCTGGCGCAGGTTGAGCGCTACCATGCGGTCATCCTTGTTGTAGCTGTCGATCCCGGTACAGGTAGAGAGCGCCAGCACCTGGTAGCCGCTGTCCAGCACCCGGTTAACCACCTCGGCAAAGGCCTTTTCATAGGCCGCCTGGGTGGTACCCAGACGCTTGTCGAACGGGGCCAGCTCGCGCAAGGTGATGGCGACGGTTTTTTGCTGCCCCACCACGTTCAGCCAGTGCTGCACGGCATAGCTGGGGGTAAAGTTCGCCTCCTGATGATCCACCAGCCAGGCGGTGTCCACCCCCTGCTCCACTTTGGTGGTATCGATCTCGCTGCGCTGCATCAGATTCAGGCTCACCGACTCACGCAGGATCAGGGCATCGCAGTGGCCAAACACGTAGTTCGCCAGCTGGTTAAACTGGGGATCCTGGAACGGCCCGACGCTGTGGCCGACCATAAACAGCGGTTTTTTCGCCATAAAGGTGCAGAGCGCATGCTCGAACTGCGGCACGCCGTACAGGTCAACGAAGAAGGAGCCGCCCACCTGAATGATGGCGTCGTAGCCGGAGAGCAGACGGACAAAATCGGTAAAGCCCTGGGCGATAGCGATATTGCGCAGCTTGCCGGTGTCGGTCACACGCGACAGCAGCACCTGGTGCTGGTAGCGGCGGCGCAGTACCTTTTTCACCCGGCCCATCACGCCCGCGGCATTGTTATGCTGCTTCATCTGGCTGTAGAGCGGATCGCCCATCACCGGACGGTTCAGCAGCCAGGAGGAGCTCACCGGGTAGCGGCTCATCACATCGACCTCGGTCTCAGGGGACAAGGTGTAAATAGCATCCAGCAGGCCGCGCAGAATGGCGCTGTCACCACGGTTACCACAGGTATGGTTGCCCAGAATCAGTAATTTCATAATGACCTCTTAAAATTAGCCTGCGCGAAGCAGCGTTTTTATCTTTTCGTTGCGGCAGAACTGACGTTTTATTTCCACCACCAGCGCATTACGCGACAGCACAATCATCACCGCGAAGGCCAGCGCACCGGCTGCGACCTGCACCGCCACCAGCGCCGCCAGCGGCAGATGGCCGTTAAGGGCAAGGCCCAGGCCATAGCTCACCGCCAGCGTCGGCAGTGACAGGTAAAACGGTAGCCACAGGCTGAGCATGTACTGGCGATAGCTGGAACCCAGCACCGGCTTAATCATCACGAAGTAGCTCAGTACGGTGTTGATAATCTGCACCAGCAGGAAGCCCAGCGTGACCCCCATCGCCCCGGCCAGATGGCCGCCGATGACGATCGCCGGAATAAACAGGAATGTCTTGAAGACGTTAAATTTGAAGCTGATATCGACGCGGGCTTTGGCCATCAGCAGGGAACCGATCGGGTTACCGACCGCGCGCAGCAGCCCCACCACGCACAGCAGCTGCAGGATCGGCACAATGCTGACCCACTTTTCACCAAACACCAGCGGCACCAGATTGCCGGAGACCACCATCAGCCCCAGCAGGGTCGGGAAGTTAATGATCCCCACCACCGACAGCAGCTTGTAGAAGTTGATCCGCAGTTTTTCAGTGTCGTCCTGAATTTTGGCAAACGCCGGAAACAGCACCCGGGTGATGATGGGGTTGAGCTTCATCGGCGGGACGACCGCCACGTTCCAGGCGAGGTTAAAGCCACCGGCGACGCTGGCACCAAGGGTACGGGCCAGCACCAGAGTGGAGAGGTTGGTATTCACGTAGTTGATGATGCTGTCGGCAGTCAGCCAGGCACCGAAGCGCAGGTTAGACGACACCGATGCCAGCGAGAACTGGAACCCCGGACGGTAAATTTTGCGGCCGAAGTAGCCGAACAGCAGGGTGCGCACGGCAGAGTTCACCAGATAGCCGAGGATAGCAGTCATCGCCAGCGGCCAGAAATGGGCGCTCACCACGGTAAAGGTAAATCCGGCCAGTACCGCGCTGGTCTCAATCATGCCGATTTTGCTGAACTCCAGCTCCTTTTGCATCAGGGCGCGGAACTGCTGCCCGTGAGGGATCACCACAAACGCGAACGACAGAGCGCGCATCAGCGGCGCCAGCTCCGGGTTGTTCAGCGCGTCAGCAATAACATCACTGAGCAGGAAAAGTGCGACGAATACCAGCACCCCAAGGCCGACGTTCAGCCAGTAGAGGGTAGTCAGCTCCAGCTGGCTAATCTCCTTACGCTGAATAATGGAGTTGGCGATGCCGAAGTCAGACAGCGTATCGGCCAGGGCGATGATCACCAGTGAGACCGTCAGCAGGCCAAACTGGTGGTTATCGATAATGCGCGCCAGCACCGTCATCTGCACCAGCCCGAGGCCGATGATGATCACCGTGGCGATAGCCGACCACTTTGCCCCGCTGAGGGTTTTTTCACGTAAGCTCATTTTAGTACGCCGCTTTGTTCACAAAGCCCTTGAAGACGGTGAGAAAAACGATTTTGATATCGAACCAGAGGCTCCACTCGCGGATGTACTCCAGGTCGAACTCAATGCGTTTTTCCATCTTCTCCAGGGTGTCGGTTTCGCCGCGCCAGCCGTTGATCTGCGCCCAGCCGGTAATGCCCGGTTTCACTTTGTGGCGCAGCATGTAGCCTTCAATCAGGGTGCGATACTGCTCGTTATGCGCCACCGCATGGGGACGCGGGCCGACAATCGACATGCCCCCGGTTAATACATTAATAAACTGCGGCAGTTCGTCGAGGGAGGTGCGGCGCAGGAAGTTACCGACGCGGGTCACGCGCGGGTCGTTCTGCGTGGCCTGGGTCACCACCTCGTCGTTCTCCATCACCTTCATGGAGCGGAATTTCCACACCATGATCGGCTTACCGTCCATGCCGTAGCGGGTCTGACGGAAGATCACCGGCCCCTTAGAGCTGAGCTTCACCGCCAGGGCAATGGCGCAGAGCACCGGAGAGATCAGCAGCAGGATCATCGACGACAGGACGATGTCCTCCATGCGTTTCAGCACCCGGTTGAGCCCGGAGAGCGGCGTGTCATACAGCGGCACTACCGGCACGCCGTTCACCTCTTCGATGCGGGAGTGCAGGATGTTAAAGGTGAAGACATCGGGGATGAGGATCACCGAGCAGGTGGTATCCGCCAGTTTGTGCATCAGGGTTTTGATTCTGGCCTCGTCGCTCATCGGCATGGCGATGTAGACGTTGTGGATCTTGCCCGCTTTAGCATCGTCCACCAGCTGAGAATAGTTACCGGCCCAGTCAGCCGAGACGCCGCCGGGCTGTGCATCGTGATAGACCCCGACCACATCAAACCCCAGCCACGGCTCTTTACGAAAGCCGTCGAGCAGCGCCAGCCCGGCTGGCAGACTCCCGGCCACCGCCACCCGGCGGGTGTTGTAGCCGCGGTTACGCAGCCAGCCCGCGCCGAAGCGGATCAGCGAGCGGCAGACCACCATCCCCACGCTGGTGAGCAGGTACCAGGCAAAATAGGTGGCAAAGCGATTATCAAAGTCGTTGTTGAAGGCGACCAGCCCGAAGCTGAAGACCTGGCTTAAAGTCCAGTTCTGCAACAGCAGCAGGAGCTCGGTGGTGATTTTGACGCCACGCCATGAACGGTAGAAGTCGGTCATCCCGCCGATCATCTGGAAGACGACCAGCGCGATGAGCGCCATCAGCAGGTGCATGTAGAGGAAGGGCAGCCCGCTGAGTTTACACACCATCCACAAGCCACCGAACATGATGGTGATATCAGAAAAACGCTGCACCATAGAGATTAACGATGCATTCGTTTTGGCTCGCTCGCGCTTTTTTAGATTTGTCATCGTTGTTCCTGTTTCAGGGTCCCCTCCCCCGTCGGGAGAGGGGCAAGGATTACTGATTCAACAGCGCCATAATGTCCTGCGTTCGCGCCGCCATCAGCGCCGCATCGGCGCGGGATTCCACGTTCAGGCGCACTACCGGCTCGGTGTTCGACGAGCGCAGGTTAAAGCGCCACTGAGGGAAGGTCATGCTGATCCCGTCGGTACGGTCAATCTCCAGGGCGTGCAGGGCAAAGTGGTGCTCCACGCGGGCAATCGCCTCGGCCGGGGCCGCGAGAGTGCTGTTGATCTCCCCGCTCGCCGGGAAGGCCGCCATCCGGTCACGCACCAGTTCACCCAGCGACTGGCCCTTCAGGCACAGCAGTTCGGTGACCAGCAGCCACGGGATCATCCCGCTGTCGCAGTAGGCAAAATCGCGGAAGTAGTGATGGGCGCTCATCTCGCCGCCGTAAATCGCATCCTCTTCGCGCATCCGCTCCTTGATAAACGCATGGCCGGTTTTGGACATCACCGGAGTGCCGCCCGCCGCAGACACCACATCCACCGTGTTCCAGGAGAGGCGCGGGTCGTGAATGATGCGTGAGCCGGGGTTTTTCTCGAGGAATGCTTCTGCCAGCAGGCCGACAATGTAGTAGCCCTCGATAAACTGCCCTTTTTCGTCGAACAGGAAACAGCGGTCGAAGTCGCCATCAAAGGCGATGCCCATGTCTGCGCCGTGCTCAATTACCGCGTTGCGGGTATCGGCCCGGCACTCGGGCAGCAGCGGGTTCGGGATGCCGTTCGGGAAGTTGCCGTCCGGGGTGTTGTGGACTTTCACGAAGGTGACCGGCACGTTAAGCGCTTTAAAGCGGGCTTCCAGGGCATCCACCACCGGGCCTGCCGCGCCGTTACCGGAGTTGATGACCAGCTTCAGTGGCTTGAGGTTCGCCAGGTTGATGTAGCCCAGCAGGTGGTCGATATAGGCCGCACGCAGGTCGATTTTTTTGTAGCTGCCGCGCTTTGCTTCGTTCACCGGCGGGAAGTCGTTGGCTTCCGCCAGACGCTGCACGTCGCGCAGACCGGTGTCGCCGCTGATTGGGCGGGCACCCTCGCGCACCAGCTTCATGCCGTTGTAGTCCATCGGGTTATGGCTGGCGGTCACTTCGATCCCGCCGTCAACGCCTAAATGGAAGGTGGCAAAGTAGATCTCTTCGGTGCCGGACAAACCGATGTCCAGCACGTTGACGCCCGCGTCCTGCAGCCCTTTCGCCAGCGCCAGCTTCAGGGATTCGCTGGTCAGGCGCACGTCGCCGCCCAGCACGATGGTTTTCGGCTTTAAGTATTCGCCGTACGCGCGGCCAATGCGCCACGCAATGTCCTCATTCAGCTCTTCACCGAGCTTGCCGCGAATATCGTAGGCTTTAAAACAGGTTAATTTTTGCATCATTACCCCTTATTCAGGCAACAGTTGGCCCTGGCTCTTAATGAGCCTTATTCATTGGTGTTGAATTCATCGCCCGGTGGCGCTGCGCTTACCGGGCCTGCGATCCGTAGGCCGGATAAGCAACGCGCATCCGGCACGCCACGCGCTGGGGCTAAACCCGGCCGTATCTGTCCTCAAAGCGGACAATATCGTCCTCTTCCAGGTACGAGCCGGAGCGCACTTCAATCAGGTCGAGCGGGATTTTCCCCGGATTTTCCAGGCAGTGGGTCGCGCCTAAAGGGATGTAAATGGATTCGTTTTCACCCAGCAGCGTCACCACCTCGTCGATGGTCACTTTGGCGGTTCCCGCCACCACCACCCAGTGCTCGGCGCGGTGATGGTGCATCTGCACCGACAGCCCTTCGCCCGGCTTAACGGTGATGCGTTTGACCTGGTAGCGATCGCCTTCGTCGATGGAGTCGTATTTGCCCCACGGACGGTAAACTTCCCGGTGAATGTGGTGCTCATGGCGGCCATCGGCCTTAATCTGCTCGACGACTTTTTTGACGTCCTGCACCGCGTTGCGATCGGCAATCAGCACCGCATCTTTGGTCTGTACGACGACAAGATCCTTAACCCCGACGGTGGTCACCAGCCCGGACTCGGCGTAGACGTAGCTGTTTTCAGTTTTATGGCTGATCACGTCACCGTGATGGACGTTGCCTTCCGGCGTCTGGGCGCTGATCTCCCACAGGGAAGACCAGGAGCCGACGTCGCTCCAGCCCGCATCCATCGGCACCACCACCGCATCGGCGGTACGTTCCATTACCGCGTAATCCACCGACTCTTCCGGGCAGGCAAGGAACGCGGCTTCATCGACGCGAATAAAGTCCAGATCCGGGTCAACGGTAGCCATGGCCTGCTGACAGGCGTTCAGGATATCCGGACGATACTTCTCCAGCTCTTCCAGATAACGTCCGGCGCGGAACAGGAACATGCCGCTGTTCCAGTAATACTCACCGCTGGCGACGTAGGCCTGGGCGGTTTCCATATTCGGTTTCTCGACAAACTGCGCCACGTCAAAGGCCAGGCTGTCGCCCTCGCCCGGCGTAACGTTGCCACGGCGAATGTAGCCATAGCCAGTTTCCGGCAGATCCGGCACGATGCCGAAGGTCACCAGCTTGCCGCTTTCGGCATAAGGAATGGCGGCGCGCACGGCGTCGCGGAAGGCCTCTTCCTGCTGGATCACGTGATCCGCTGCCAGCACCAGCATCAGGGGATCGCAATCCGAGCTGCTGCGCTGGGCTGCCAGCGCTGCCAGAGCGATGGCCGGGGCGGTGTTGCGTCCGGCAGGCTCAAGAATGATGTTTTCGGTCAGCTTGTTCAGCTGACGCAGCTGCTCGGCGACGATAAAACGGTGCTGTTCGTTACAGATCACCACCGGGCTTTCGCACTCCACACCCTGCAGACGGTTCACCGTCGTCTGCAGCATGGTGAGTTCCCCTTTCAGGCAGAGGAACTGTTTTGGATAGAGCACGCGGGAGAGCGGCCACAACCGGCTACCAGAGCCACCTGCCATTACCACCGGGTACAACGTATTTTTACTCATGATTTATCCCCGAATATCTGCAATAAACTGGCTCAGCACGTTCTCTTTCTCGAGCGTGCGTTCGGCATAGTCACGGGCGACCCTGTTCTCTTTGGGCATCGTCAGCGCCTGTTCGATCCCGGCTACCAGCGCGGGCACCGACTCGGGCTCCACGCACACGGCGATCCCCGGCAGGGTGTCGCACAGCTGGCCCAGTTCGGTGTGGGCTTCGGCGGTGATCACGGCGTTGCCGCCCACCGCCAGAATATTGGTCAGCTTGGAGGGCAGAACCGCATCCGCCGCGCCGCGCTTTTGCACCACCAGATGGCAATCGGCCATCTTCAGCAGCGCCGGTAAGGCGTCGTAAGACTGCAGCGGGAAGAACTGAACGTTCTGCAGGCCGCGTTCGCGGGCCATCTTCTCCAGCCGCGCTTTACCGCCCCCCTGGCCGACAATCACAAACTGCCATGGCTTATCGCTGAGCGCTGCGGCGGCGTCGATAACGTTCTCCAGCCCCTGCTTCTCACCGATATTGCCGGAATAGAGCACAATCTTTTGCGCTTCAGCCAGACCCAGCTGAGCGCGCAGCGCCGCGACGTCTTCAGGTGTGACGTCGCGAAAACGCGCCACTTCAGACCAGTTAGGGAAGAAGATCACCTTCTCCGCCGCCACGCCCTTCTCCTGCGCCTTGTTCATCATTGAGCGGGAGATGGTCGAGACATAATCCACGTTGTGCAGGCCGCTGCGCTCGAAGGCGCTGGCCAGTTTCGCGACTTTGCCGCCCTTGCCTTTGCCCGCCATGCCCAGACCGAGCATGGCGTCCACTTCATAATCCTGAATGTGCAGCAGGGTGCGCGCCCCGGAGAGTTTGCCCAGCAGGCGCATGCCCGGGGTACAAAACAGGGTCGGCACCACGCCGATAATGCGATCCGGCTTCCAGCGACGTTGCGCCATCAGCGGGAAGAAACTGCTCAGGGCAAAACTGCCCAGATGAATCAAACGCTTTAAGGTGGAGGGCTGCTTCGGCACGTACAGCGGGCAGCGCCAGACGGTGGCGGCCCCCTCTTCGCGGCGGTAGCGCCAGCTTGAATAGCGCTCGCCGACTTTCCACTCCGGGTAGTAAGGCGGGGCCGTAATGACCCGCACCTCATGACCCTGGCTGGCCATCCACTCCACCATCTCGCCGGTGTATTTGCCGATACCGGTGAGTTCCGGCGAGTAATTGATGCCGTACACCAATATTTTCATAGACCCGGCACCCCTGACTGATTCAGGAAGTAGGCGCGGCTATTGTCATGCACGTTATCGCTTGCCAGCAGGGCATCCGGCTTCAGCCAGCGGTAATCGTCGTGCTGGGAATCAGGCAGACGCAGGTCTGCCTCATTCACCTGCAGGCGATACCCAATCACCACGTAGTGGGTGGTGAAACCGGTGCCGGAAAAGTTGTCGTCATAGAAGTGCTGCCAGACGCCGTAGAACTGCCCCGCCGTCATCGGCAGGCGCAGCCCCAACTCCGCCTCAGTGAGACGCGCGAAAGCATTTTCCAGCGTCTCGTCTTTCTGCACCCGCCCGCCCGGCACGAACCAGTAGCCCTGTGCCGGACGGTTGGTGCGTTGCCCGAGCAGGAACTCACCCCGCTCGTTCTCCACAATCAGATCGATGGAGATCAGCGGTGTGGAACGCACCACAGTGGCAAAATCTTCCTGACTTAAAAACATATCTACCCCCGGAAACGCTGCTGGTTTTCCAGGAACCACTGGTAAGTGCTGGCCAGCCCTGCGGCCAGCGTCACCTCGTGGAACCAGCCCAGCTGATGCAGACGGGTCACATCCAGCAGCTTGCGTGGGGTGCCGTCAGGTTTGCTGGCGTCGAAGGCCACGCGCCCCTTGTACCCCACCACCTGCGCGATGGTCTCTGCCAGCTCGCGAATGGTGCAGTCCACCCCGGTGCCGACGTTAATGTGCGACAGCATCGGCTCGGTGTTCTCCTGCCACACCTCGCGGGCCAGCTCCATCACGTGAATACTGGCGGCAGCCATGTCATCCACATGCAGGAACTCGCGCATCGGCGTGCCGCTGCCCCACACCACCACTTCCGGCGCGTTGCTGACGGTCGCCTCGTGGAAACGACGCAGTAGCGCCGGGATCACGTGCGAGTTGCTCGGGTGGAAGTTATCGTTCGGGCCGTACAGGTTGGTCGGCATCACCGAGCGATAGTCACGACCGTACTGGCGGTTATAGGACTCGCACAGCTTGATCCCGGCAATCTTGGCGATGGCGTAAGGCTCGTTGGTCGCTTCCAGCGTGCCCTGCAACAGCTCGCTCTCGGCAATCGGCTGTTTCGCCATCTTCGGGTAGATACAGGAGGATCCGAGGAACAGCAGCTTGTTCACGTTATGCAGATGCGCCGCGTGAATGATGTTGCTCTCGATCATCATGTTTTCGTAGATGAAATCCGCCGGATAGGTGTTGTTGGCGACAATACCGCCCACCTTTGCCGCCGCCAGATAGACCTGATCGATGCGCTGTTCAGCAAAGAAGGCCTCTACCGCGCCCGCATCCAGCAGATTCAGCTCATCACGGGTGCGCAGCACCAGTTCAACGTTGCCGCGCTGTTCCAGCTGGCGAACAATCGCGGAACCCACCATTCCGCGATGACCAGCAACAAAAATACGTTGTTTGCTCATACTCAGGACTCCAGCGCGATGGCAACCTCGTAGCCATGGGACTTGAGCAGGGAGTGTTTCTTCGCCGCTTCAAGATCGTGGGCAACCATCTCGGACACCATCTCCTGGAGGGTGATTTCTGGCTTCCAGCCCAGTTTTTCGTGCGCTTTGCTTGGGTCGCCGAGCAGGGTTTCCACTTCAGCAGGACGGAAGTAGCGTGGGTCAACCTGGACAATTACATCGCCCGGCTTCACGCCCGGTGCGTCATGACCGGTAACGGAAACCACGATACCCTTCTCTTCCACGCCGGTGCCTTCGAAGCGCAGCTTGATGCCCAACTGAGCGGCAGCCATCTCAACGAACTGACGCACGGAGTACTGCACGCCGGTCGCGATGACGAAATCTTCCGGTTTTTCCTGCTGCAGCATCATCCACTGCATTTTCACGTAGTCTTTGGCATGGCCCCAGTCACGCAGGGAGTCCATGTTGCCGAGGTGCAGGCAGGATTCCAGACCCTGGGCAATGTTGGCGATGGCGCGGGTGATTTTGCGGGTCACAAAGGTTTCGCCGCGGCGCGGGGATTCGTGGTTGAACAGAATACCGTTACAGGCGTAGATGCCGTAGGACTCACGGTAGTTCACGGTGATCCAGTAGGCGTACATTTTCGCCACGGCATACGGAGAGCGCGGGTAGAACGGCGTGGTCTCTTTCTGTGGGATCTCCTGCACCAGGCCGTACAGCTCGGAGGTCGATGCCTGGTAGAAACGGGTCTTCTTCTCGAGGCCCAGGAAGCGAATAGCTTCCAGCAGACGCAGGGTGCCCATGGCATCCACGTCAGCGGTGTATTCCGGGGATTCGAAGGAGACCGCTACGTGGCTCATCGCGCCCAGGTTGTAGACCTCATCCGGCTGCACTTCCTGCAGGATACGGGTCAGGTTGGAGCTGTCGGTCAGGTCACCGTAGTGCAGGTGGAATTTCGGGTTTGCTGCATGCGGATCCTGGTAGATATGATCCACGCGCTCGGTGTTAAAAGAGGAGGCGCGACGTTTGATTCCGTGCACTTCATAGCCTTTTTCCAGCAGGAGTTCCGCCAGATAAGAACCATCCTGTCCGGTAACGCCGGTGATGAGAGCGACTTTAGACATGTTTATTTTCTCCAGACTTATCAGAAGTTATTCAGTTTCTACGCGTTCGCGTATCACCACTGCGGGATTGCCACGGCAAAGCTTATTTGCCGGAAGCGATTTAAAAACACTGCTGCGCGCACCAACCACGGTGCCATCGCCAATGGAAACACCCGGCGCGACAAAGACATCGGTCGCCAGCCAGCATTTCTCACCCAGGGTGATGGGCTGCGCATTAATATCAAAATGTTGACTCATATAATCGTGACTGCCGGTACAGAGATAACACTTCTGTGACACCACAGAATTGGCGCCAATCGAAATTTCACCCAGCGTATATAACACCGCGTCATCGCCCACCCAGGCGTTATCCCCTAAGGTTAATTTCCACGGGTAGGTAATTTTTACCGACGGTCGAATCACTGCGTTTTTTCCGATTTTTGCACCAAACAGGCGTAATAAAAAAGCACGCCAGCGGTACATTATTTGTGGCGACCAGGCAAATAACGTTGCCTGAACGGCCCACCACAGTTGCACCTTAATACCACCTGCGCCACGAAACCCTTTTGGCACAGAGAAGCCGCTTAATTCCTGCATCGTGTTTCCTTATATTCAGGCTTTGTTATATAAGGCTTTGGTTTTACCCGTCGTTTTCAGACGTAATAAATAAGATAATTCCGCCAGTGCAGCTGGCATACGTAATATCTCGCGCTGCACTTTTTTGGCGTCCTGGCATAATTCAAGATTATTCGAGGTTGACACCCCGCCCATCGAAAATTCAGAGACCAGGCCCGGCAGACGTTTAAACGGATAACCGGCTTTATACATTCTGGCGGTCAGGGCGTAATCCGACGAGACGCGGTACTGCAGATCGTACGGGTACGTTTTTAATCCACTTACGGGAAAGAAAATCGCCTGGTGGCTGGCCGGCAGGCTGTGATAAATATACCAGCCCGGTTTCGCCGCCCGGCGCACTTTATTGCCATCACCAAAATCGAGTAAAGCGTCGCCCATGATGATGGCGTTCCCCTGCACGTTGCCGAGCTGGCGAACAAACTGCGCCACATCCTCATGAAAAATATCACCGGAGTTCAGGAAGATGGCGTAACGCCCCTGCGCCATATCAATGCCTTTATTCATCGCATCGTAGATGCCGCGGTCCTTCTCGCTGATGTAGCGTAAGTTGAACTCACCGTTCAGTTTTTCGAGAAACTCTGCCGTGCCGTCGTTCGAGCCGCCATCCACCACAATCCATTCAAAGCTGAGGCTGGGATCGCGGGCCAGATTGCGCAGCGACCGCCAGGTTTTTACCACGCCGTCAAGGTTACGGAAGGCAACAGTAATAACGCTGAGTAACATAAACCACCTCGTTATGAATGCGTAATATTCAGCGCCTTGCGCAAAATAAACGGGCAAACAATTAAGAACGCGTACTCCGGGCTAAATATTGACCCGGTAAAAAACAGCGACACCGGCGTAAAAAGATAAAGCTGTACGCGAAAATTCTGATTATCACCAAAGGCGCTGATCGTCATTTTGAAAACTTTCGTCAGATACCACGCCGTTAATAACACTGCAAACCATGAGAAATAAATAATTAGCAGATACAAACCATTGTCTATGGTTTTTCCGACGTCCGCACCGTTAAAGATTCCGAATGATGCGACATATTCATAAAGTGAGCCAAATCTGACAACGCCGTCAATATGGGTTAAAGAGTAACCCACCATCACCAGCGGACCGATAATACGGTAATAGGATGACGATCCTTCGGTCCCTAAATCACCCAGGCGTTCGGATATATACGGGAAAGCAAATACCACCCCGACCAGGAACACCGACAATGAAATGATAGCTAAAGGTAACTTTTTCTTGATCGCCTCTTTATTCAGATACTGAAAAGCCCATTCCAGAAGGTAAAACAGAATAAAGGTCATTACCCCGGAGAACGATCCAGAAAGGACTATTCCTGCAAGAATCATAGCATCGCTCTTGGGGGTTTTGATACCAAACTGTTTGATGCTGAGCCAAATTGAGATTAACGCCAGAGCGAAGAATGCCGGTTCGAAATAGAGGGCTGTGGTACGCTTGCCGCCAAATTTAATAAAATTCAGTACATAGCTGTTACTGTAAATAAGATATTTCGAAATTATTTCCATCAGGCTACTGCCGCCCGTCAGAATAATTTGCGCCATCTCCAGCGCGGCTA
The DNA here is from genome assembly GCF_037152535.1 of Leclercia sp. AS011. Taxonomy (NCBI): domain Bacteria; kingdom Pseudomonadati; phylum Pseudomonadota; class Gammaproteobacteria; order Enterobacterales; family Enterobacteriaceae; genus Leclercia; species Leclercia sp. AS011. The sequence goes on along the minus strand of NZ_JBBCMA010000001.1, from coordinate 463,610 downwards.
TCATAACAATGATGCCAATCACCAGATAAAAGAACCTGAGGATCTTCCGATAATTGTGCGGCGAGATGGTTTTAAAGCGAATACTCCACACCATACCGATAATGATCACGATATAGACAAACAGCATGGTGGAGGTGACGTACTTGCTGGCGTCCAGCGACTGACCAAAGATGTAGTTAAAGGCCGTCAGCCCCACCCCCAGCCCCAGCGCAATCATCAGCTTTTTCACGCTGATCTTGTCGACGAACAGCAACAGCAGCAGCGGTAAAAAGGTCACGATGGTGATGGGGAAGCTCTCACCCAGCTGGGCAATTTTGACGTTGACCAGCAGGTAGATCAGCGGCAGCAGCAGATAGCTACAGATTCTGATAGAACGAGACATACTCCTCCAGCATCTGTTGTCCACTGTAGGCCTGACGGCTGCGGGTGCGGAACGATTCCAGGTCAGTGCCAAAAACAGCCTGGGCGATCTCCGCCTTCGACAGCTGCACCAGCGGCAGCACCTCGTTTTCACTGAAGGTTTTGCCCCCGGACTTCTCCAGCACTTCCCGGGCGGCGTCGCTGTGGGTGGCGATCACCGGTACCCCGATGGAGAGCGCTTCGCACAGGATCAGCGGGTAGTTATCAACCCGGGAGCTGAACACCAGCGCATCCATGCCGTTCAGGGCGCTCATCAGCTTGCGCTTGTCGGTTTCAAAGCCGTGGTTAATCACGTTGGCACCGTCAAACGGCGAAAACTTACCGAAGGTGTGGAGCTCGACCTTATCGCCGAGGGCCATGATCTGGCGCACCAGCTGCTGGTTGGTTTTGCCGTCGTAGCGCAGGTCGTGGGCTACGACCGCAATTTTCGGTTTGCCCGGCGTGACGGCGATTGGCGTCAGTTCCGCCAGAATGGCTTCTGTCGCCACATCGATGCCGTTGTTGATGATCCGGCAGCGCCCTGCCCCGTACAGGCTGTTAAAGGCGTCGGCTACGTGCTGGCTGGGCGAGATAAACTGGCAGCCGAGCGCCAGCATGTCGCGGAACAGCTGACGTTTACCGGCCACCAGCTGATGGGCGCGATCCACCTTCACCGGCGGATAGTTGCCGAGCGTCGGGCACTTCTGACAATTCTCTTTCCAGCCTTCGCAGCCGTCGGTAAAGGCGCAGCGACCGGTGACGCTCCAGTGATCGTGCAGCGTCCAGACGAAGGTGGTATCGGGCTTGTGCGCCTGCACCTTCTGACAGAAAGCCACCACCTCTTCCAGCTTCAGCCAGTAGCTGTGCAGGACGTGAAAATGCAGCACCACCGGGCCCGTCGTGCGGGTTACGGTGCGATACAGGCTGTTGAGATTGCCAAACAGATCGCGGTTAAACAGGCGGAACAGCGCAATATTGGCCATCGAGGTCAGACGCGGGGTGTGTTTCACCACCTGCGGGTAACGGTCGTGGCTGACGCTCTTCTTGCCGCCCTTGCCGTAACCGTAGATAAAGCGCGACTGAAGTCCTTTTTGCAGCGCGCGCTGGTGCAGATCCAGCGCCACCCCTGCCGCCCCGCCCTCGGCGAGACGGACGTTAAATTGCAGAATATTCATTTGATCACCTTCACCCGGGCCTTCTCGCCCACCACCAGCGCGTTATCCGGGATGCTGTCGAGCACCACGCTTCCCGCGCCCACGGTGACGTTATTACCCACAGTGATATCACCAATCATCACCACGTTGGCGCCCAGCTCAACGTTGTTGCCAATCACCGGGCAGGCCAGGCTGTCCGGGCCGCGGTTGCCAATGGTCACGCCGTGGCGGATGGTAAAATCATCCCCGGCGACCACGAACTTATTGATTACCACGGCATAGCCGTGGTGAATGGTAAAGCGCCGTCCGATGGTGGCCGCGGCCTGAATTTCGTAGCCGAAGAAGCACTCGGTGATGATGCGGTACAGCACCAGCACCGGGGCCGCCCACAGGTTATTGAGGACGTTCTTTTTGCGCCAGACGGAGCAGAAATGTGCCACCCGATAGGCCAGCACCATGCAGCAGGGGCGCAGGCTCCAGCTGTTTGCGCGACAATCTTCCAGCACCATTATTTCCCCCGCAGTCCGTCAGCCAGACGCTTGCCGTTACGCACCGAGATCAGCGTCAGCAGCGTGCGCCAGTTCATGCGCTTGTTGCGGATCTGATACAGGGTAAACAGCTGATACTTGCGGCTGGCGCGGTCGAACTTGTCCCGGTGCTTGCGGTAGAAGTGGAAGTAGCCGGAGAACTTCTTCGGCGAGGAGGTGATTTGCATCTCGCCATGGTTGATGTGCAGGATCTGCGTCGCCTCGTCCACCTTCCACGGCTCGCCATACTCCATCACCATCCGCAGGAAGATGTCGTAATCCTGAGCAGCCTTCAGTTCGGTATCGAACAGGCACTCCTTGAAGCGCCACGCCCAGGTAAAGACCTGATTGCCGATGATGTTGCGCTTGTAGAACAGCTGGCGCGAGTACGGTGATTTCGGGTACAGCGGCAGGCTGGCCGGCTGGGAGTAAACCTCCCCTTCGCAGACGTAGTCGTTGGCGTACAGGAACGCATGAGTGACCAGATGGTGCTGATGCGCCAGGAAGGTCGAGAGCCGGTTCGGCGTCCACTCGTCGTCATCGTCAATACCGGTCAGGTACTGACCGTTGGCCTGCAGGATCGCCTGATTGCGAACCGCACAGGCCCCGGAGTTGATGGCGTTGTGGGTGTAGACCACCCGCGGATCGTTGAGGTCAGTGACAAACTGCTGCAGCTGTTCCCAGGAGGAGGAGCAGTCATCCACGATGATCAGCTCCCAGTGGTCGTAATCCTGACGCAATACCGACTTTATTGCACGGATCGCCAGCTGCTGACGGTTCCATGTCGGCATATAAATAGAAATCAAAGGGCGTGTTGTCATGGTATTCCCCGAATGGCTCATTACTTGCTGTCCGACTTATATTCGTACTCGTAATACCCGTAATCCTGATACCCGGTGGCGCGGCGGAAGATAGAGTTGAGGATCACCCCTTTCACCGGAATGCCGTTCTGCTCAAAGCGGCCGAGGCTGGTCTCGACCTCTTTCAGGGTGTTGACCGCATAACGAGCCACCATCAGGGTGGTGCCCGCATGGCGACCCACGATTGCCGCATCGGTGACCGCGAGGATTGGCGGGGTATCGATGATCACCAGGTCATAATTCTCGCTGGCCCACTTCACCAGCTGGGTGAAGCGCTCGCTCATCAGCAGTTCCGACGGGTTCGGCGGTACCTGTCCGCGAGAGACGAGGTCAAAGTTAGGGATCGAGGTCGGTTTCGCGCTCTGGCTGATGTCGCCCTTACCAAGCAGGATCTCCGACAGACCGTTAACGTTGTTGGTGCCCAGTAGCTCGTGGGTGTAGCCCTTACGCATGTCGCAGTCGATCAGCAGCACGCGCTTGTTGGTCTGGCTGACCACGGCCGCGAGGTTGGCGCAGACGAAGGTTTTCCCGATCGACGGGCTGACCCCGGAGAGCATCAGCACGTTGTTGCTGGCCTGCATCATGGCGAAGTGCAGGCTGGTGCGCAGGCTACGAATGGCTTCGATGGCCAGATCCGTTGGGTTGCCCACCGCCAGTAGCTGGCTCTGTTTGTAGCGTTTAACCCCGTTCGTGGTTTTGACGCTGTCACGCGACTTCTGCCACTCGGAGAGCGGAATGCTGGCATAGACGTTGATGCCATGCTCTTCCAGCACCTGCGGGCTTTCGATCCCACGGTTAAACAGGGAGCGCAGCAGCACGCCAACGATGGAGAGCATCAGGCCGAGAATAATGCTGCCGAGAATAATCAGCGCCTTCTTCGGTTTCAGCACGCCGGGTTGGGTGATAGCCGGGTCGACAATACGCACGTCGCCAACGGTGCTCGCTTCGGTGATCTTCAGCTCCTGCTGTTTGTTCAGCAGCTGCATATAGACCTGCTGGCCGGACTCCACGTCGCGGGTCAGACGCAGGATCTCCTGCTGGGTTTTAGGCATCGCGGTAACGCGGCCATTGAGCTTCGCTTTTTCCTCTTCCAGGGTCTGGCGTTTTTCCAGCAGCGTGCGGTAGGCCGGGTGACGTTTGGTATAGAGCTTGGAAATCTCGGCTTCTTTAAAGGTCAGCTCGTTGAGCTGGGCGTCGATGTTGACCATCGAATCCAGCACCGACTTGGCTTCCAGCGGCAGGTCGACAGAGTCTTTATCCTGACGGAAGGCGTTGAGCTTGTTCTCGGCTTCATCCAGATGAGCGCGGACTTCCGGAAGCTGTTTGGCAAGGAAGTCGAGACTTTTTGACGCCTCTTCCGACTTGCGCTTCACGTTCTGCGCCTGATAGTTGCGGGTAATGCTGTTGAGAATGTCGCGGATCTTTTCCTTATCTTCCCCGGTAAAGGTCAGACTCAGCACCCCGGTATCTTTACCGGTTTCGGTGACCGTCAGGTTGCCCTGCAGGTTATTGATCATCCCCAGCATCGAGAATTTGCTGACGGTGAACTCGCTGCCGGCCTGGGCATGAATGTCACTCACCATCATGCTCACGCCGTCTTTGGTCAGCATCTCCCCCACCTTGCCGCTGGCGCTAAACCCGGCGTCGCTGGTGAGCTGGTAGCGATCTTTACCCAGCACCTCGAGGGTAAAGACCTGGCTGGCTCCCCCGGCAGGCAGGGTGAAGGTGGTCACTTTGACGGTGTCATTCTGACGGCCCATCAGGCGATCCCAGCCCGCGCCAAACACCGGGAAGGTGTTTTTGCTGACACCGATGTCGAGGTCGAGATCGTCCACGGTTTTACCCAGTACCAGACGGGACTGGATCAGCTCAATTTCCGCCTGCGAGGCGGGCGGCTTGTTCGCCAGGGCGGAACCAATGTCCTGCACCAGCGAACTGCCGCTGTTCTGCTCAATTTGCACCAGCGCATCGGCACTGTAGATCGGGGTAGCGAAGAAGGTGTAAATCACCGCCGCCACGGCAAACACCGCGGTGATGCCTATCACCCACCAGCGCGCCTCTACCACGGTGCCGATCAGGCGACCAAGATCAATCTCATCACTGCCCGCACTTGGGGAGGAAGAAGGTTTTACGTTTGCTGTCATTATTATCCCTGCTGAACGTTCAGTGCCTGTGCCCACTGGCGGGCAGACTGGTCGAGTAAGGTGTAAACCGCCTCAAACGCTTCATGGCTTTTGCGATATGGATCGGGGATCTCACGCTCATTGTCCCAGTGACCAAACAGCATCACCTTGCCGCGCATCTCCGGTGCGATATCGCACAAAGCGTGGATATGGCGTTTCTCCATGGCGAGGATCAGGTCATATTCCCGGCACAGGCTGGCTGACACCTGACGGGCGCAATGCCCGTCGAGGGACAGCTGATGCTCTGCCGCAACCTGACTTGCACGCTCATCGGCCCCTTTGCCGACCAGCGCCCCCAGCCCGGCTGACGCGACGGTCAGCTGTGGTTGGTACTGTTTTAAAAGCCGCTCCGCGGTAGGGGAACGGCAGATGTTCCCCACACAAACCACCAGAATCTTGTTAAACATCGTTATCACCAGTTGTGGTACTGATGTACCGTGTCGGTCATCGTATGGATATTGTTGATGGTCGGCATCAGCTGGTTCATCACACGGTTCCAGCGCGTTATCGGTGCGGTGGTGACGTAAACCACGTCATACGGCTGCAGGCGGAACCCGGTTGCCATCACCAGCGAGGTGGCATCAGACATATCCAGCTGGTAGACATTGGCAATCTTGCCCTTCGCACCGTTGCCTGTAATCGGACGGATCACGAAGATCCCGCTGGCGTCGGAGGTGCTCATATCCAGCCCTTCCGCATTGCCCAGCGCTTCGGTCAGGGTCATACCGCTCAAGTCCATCTTGAGGGTGCTCTGTTTTTTCACTTCGCCCATCACGAACACTTTCAGGTCGTCATTGCGCGGCACAAAGAGGATGTCGCTCGGATAGAGCAGACGGTTCTGGCTCAGATCGCCGTTCTGCATCAGCGCCTGCAGGGAGATACGCTCTTCTTTGCCTTTATGGGTCAGCGTCACGTTGCGCCAGTCGGCGCCATCGGTGAGCCCGCCCGCGGCGTTGATGGCGTCCAGCACCGTCAGCGGCACGTTGGTGATCGCCTGTTGGCCGGATTTATTCACCTGGCCGGAGACATAGACTTTCTGCGAACGGAATGCGGCGATATTAACGTCCACCTGCGGGTCAGCGATGTACTGCGCTAAACGGCCGGTAATATCACTACGGATCTGCGCGAGCGTTTTACCGACAACACGTATTTTGCCGACATAGGGATAAAACATGGTGCCATCCGCCTGAACCCAGTTGCCGGTATCGCTGGAGCTACGATACTGCCCCGCCGGGGTGGTCAGCTCCGGGTGATCCCAGACGGTGACGTTAATGACATCACCCGGCCCCACGCGGTACTGGTAGTTGGCAATCTCCTCGTCGAGGCTGTTGTTAGGTCGCGCCACGACCGGACGGGGGCGTAATTGTTCAACCAGTTGCGGGGTCATTGGATAAACATTCACCATGCGGTTAATATCAAAATCAGCATCCTGCTGTTTAATCACATCCTTACCCGCGGATGACATATTGCTGCCGGGAAAGACCGTACAACCACTCATCAAGGTCACAGACACCAATAATGGCATCAATTTCATTTTGGATTTCATCATTGATTTTTATCACTATGGAAGAGTAATTATCCTGTGCATTTAAATAAGCGCGAAGGCGTATTACTTTTAGCATGCAGTCAATAAAAGTGAAATATAACTGGCATCAGTCCTAAAAGAGGCTTATTTGCATTCAGACTATTGACAGAATAATCGAGGCTGATTAACACGCTTTCAGGCACGCTACCGCCCTTGGCTTTCAGTTACCAATCTACTGTTTAAACAGTAAGTTATGAGAAAACACCCTCTTTGATATGACATGACGGAAAATATAAAAGGCAGGAAAATTCCGAACCCGATATAAGTTTTTAACGTCATTAACCCGATACAGAAATAGCATCAAAAAGACAGCGCCATTTAATGCTGAAAGAATTGTTGCAGCTAACGGAATAGCAGGCAAGGAAACAACAGCAAAGGCGCGCCTTTTAAGATTAGTATTAACGCCGACATTTCCGCGCTTTTAGGAATAGCTTTATATTGACTTTATTAAAGAGAACACTCCGGCCTGCGATATTTCTTATATTGCGGGAATTCAGACTTATCACACTATTAGCCCACAGAGTGCAGGGCTTATTTCCAGCCGGATTCAGGAAAATCTGTACAGATAAATGCCCGGCTGGCATTGCATTTTTGTGGCGCAGTATCCATGATCGAAATGTGACAATTGTCATATAACGAAAGGTATTACTCACACTATGGAATGGATAGCAGATCCATCAATATGGGCCGGACTGGTCACCCTGGTGGTACTGGAACTTGTGCTCGGTATCGATAACCTGGTCTTTATCGCTATTCTCGCCGAAAAACTGCCCCCTGCTCAGCGCGACCGCGCCCGCATCACCGGCCTGTTAATGGCCATGGTGATGCGCCTGCTGCTGTTGGCCTCTATCTCCTGGCTGGTGACGCTCACCCGCCCGCTGTTTACCGTCCACGGTTTTGGCTTTAGCGCCCGCGATCTGATCATGCTGTTTGGTGGTTTTTTCCTGATCTTCAAAGCCACCGTCGAACTCAACGAAAGGCTGGAAGGCAAGGACAACGAGAACCCCACCCAGCGGCGCGGAGCCAAATTCTGGGCGGTGGTGGCGCAAATCGTGGTGCTGGACGCCGTTTTCTCGCTGGATTCGGTGATCACCGCCGTGGGGATGGTCGATCATCTGGCGGTGATGATGGCCGCGGTCATTATCGCCATTGCGCTGATGGTGATGGCCAGCAAGGCGCTCACCCGCTTTGTTAACGACCACCCGACGATTGTAATTTTATGCCTGAGCTTCCTGCTGATGATCGGCTTTAGCCTGGTGGCAGACGGTTTTGGCTTCCACATTCCGAAAGGCTATCTGTACGCCGCGATTGGCTTCTCGGTAATTATCGAGGCCCTGAACCAGCTGGCGATCTTCAACCGTCGCCGTTACCTCTCCGCCAATCAGACGCTGCGCCAGCGCACCGCGGACACGGTAATCCGTCTGTTGAGCGGAAAGAAAGAGGATGCCGAGCTGGATGCGCAGGCCGCCTCGCTGCTTGCTGACCACGACGACAGCCCGATCTTTGCTCCACAGGAGCGGCGGATGATTGAGCGGGTACTGCACCTGAACCAGCGTTCGGTCAGCAGTATCATGACCTCGCGTCACGACATTGAGCACATCGATCTGAACACGCCGGAGAGCACCATCCGGGCGCTGCTGGATAAAAACCAGCACACCCGCATCGTGGTCACCGGCGGCGAGCAGGAGGAGGAGCTGCTGGGCGTGGTGCATGTTATCGACCTGCTCAATCAGCAGCTGCGCGGCGAGCCGCTCAACCTGCGGGTGCTGATCCGACAGCCGCTTGTGTTCCCGGAAGTACTGCCGCTGCTGCAGGCTCTGGAGCAGTTCCGCAACGCGCGCACTCACTTTGCCTTCGTGGTGGATGAGTTTGGTTCCGTAGAGGGGATTGTGACGCTGAGCGACGTAATGGAAACCATCGCCGGAAATCTGCCGAACGAGATAGAGGAGATCGACGCCCGGCACGATATTCAGAAGAATGCCGACGGCAGCTGGACCGCCAACGGCCATATGCCGCTGGAAGATCTGGTCCAGTATGTGCCGCTGCCGCTGGACGATAAGCGGGAATATCACACCATCGCCGGTCTGTTGATGGAGTACCTGCAGCGGATCCCGCAGCCGGGTGAAGAGGTTCAGGTGGGTGACTATGCGCTGAAAACCCTGGAGGTGGAGAACCACCGGGTGCAGAAGGTGCAGCTTATTCCGCTGATGTCGCAGGATGATGTAGATTACGAGGTGTGATGCTGTTCCCCTCACCCTCCCGGGTGAGGGGAACAATGCTACTGAAGCTTATCCAGCAGCTTCTTCACATCTTTACCGTTCTGCGAATCTTTATTTTTCTCTGCCCAACCGCTCAGACGACGTTTCGCCTCGTCCTGAAGATGTTTACGCAGAAGCTGATCCACCTGCAGGCTATAGTTCAGCGCCTGCCAGTTGCCGTAGACGTTCAGCGGGATTGGCGTCGTTTTCAGGAAATCGATCAGCTTACCTTCACCCAGCCAGCCCTCGAGCACGCGGATTTTGAAGCGGGTATCCGCCGTCTCTTTAATGAGATCCAGGGTGCCATTCCCTTCGAGCGTCAGCACCGGTGAGTCGCCCTGCATGGCGTCCAGCGTTACCTGCCCCTCGTTGAGGGTCAGATCGGTGACAAAGCTGTCGAGACGGGTTGCATTATCAACGTTCTCTTTCACCTTCACATTGCTGCTACGCTCTACCGCCTGCTGCACCAGCTGCTGGAAGTTCAGTCCTTCCATGCGGGTATTCTGCATCTCCAGATGGGCCTGGCCCTGCCAGTGGTGCCGGAAGGCCTCGGCGTCGATCTTGCTGCCGGAGAAATCACCCGCCATGGTCAGGCGGCCGGTCAGCGAAATCGGGTAGTTAAAGGCCTTCAGGATGGTGCCGATCTCAATGTTATCCAGACGCGGCTGGAAAGCGGACCGGGCGACAGCTTTACGCACATCGAGCGTGCCAGGTAAAGAGATATGACCTTCCCCCATCTTACCGCTCAGCTCGGCAATGGTCAGAAGGCCGTTTTTGTTGGACATCTGGCTGCTGACCTGCGTGAAGTCCATCCCCCGCCAGCGGACGCTGTTGGCTTTCAGCAGAATCTCGGCGCTAAAGCCGCGCAGGCCGTTGTAGTCGGGCTGCTCCAGATTAGAAGAGATCACCGGGCGCTGCAGTTTGACCTGCGTTTGCCCCTGCTGTACCGCGTCGCCATCGGCGGCTGCGGCGACCTGCGCCGGGAGCAGATTTTCCAGGTTGAGCTTGTCGAACTGCAGGTTCATGTTCCACTGCGGTTCGTTGCTCAGGATCACGCTGGCCTGTCCGGTCAGGGCGCTGTCATTGGCCTGTAAATTGAGCTGGTTAAGTTCGAGCTGCTTCTGCTCTTCACGCCACAGCGCCTGCAGGGTGCCCTGCCCGCTGATGCCCTGCGCCGGCAGATCGACGCCGGTCAGCTGCCAGCTCAGTTGCTGGATATCGGCGCTAAGCAGATGCGGATAGTCAGAGGCATTCACATTTGCCGTAAGGGCGAGAGTCAGATCGCGCTGGTTACGGTTAACGCGACCGCTGAAGTCGATCTTGCCTTTGTGATGTTCATCCTGGGTCATCTGCAGGTTGATATTGCGCACCGTGACCTGCTCGGCCCCTTCATGCTGGAACACCAGCAGGCTGTCTGCCACTTTCAGGTGACCAATATCAAACGACCAGCCGGTATCGTCCGCTTTATCCGGGAGCGTGTTTTCACGCGGGGCCACCGGCGCATCGACGTTACGTACCGCTTCTGACTGCGGGGTGAGCTGGATCACCGCCCCTTTGAGCATCACCTGATTGACCTGCAGCTGATGCGAGAACAGCGGGATCAGTGCCACGTCGAGGCGCATATTGTCGGCGGCCACCAGCGGTACGGATGCCCCCGGTGCGGTCAGCGACATGCGCCCGGATAAGATGCTGAGCTGCGGCCAGACGTGCCAGCGCAGCGGCCCCTCCAGCTTCAGAGCGTAACCGCTGCGGGCCTCGACCTGTCGCACCATATAGGCGCGAAAGTCATTGGGATTGACCAGCAGAACCAACGCTGACAGGCCCGCAACCAGCACCACCAGCAAAATCATCAGCGTTGTCAGAACTCTTCTCATGGCTTCCTCAATGGACCGGATTTAAGCTCAGTCTTTATCAATACGACTGGCGACCGCACCCTGCTGGTCGCGATATTTTGCGTCCTGGCGGGCGTTATACGGACGGGCCGCCGGGCCGGTTAATGGCTCAAAACTCAACGCGCCGATCATCATGCCCGGGCGCAGCGCCAGCGGCAGTTTACCCGCGTTGAAAAACTCCAGCACGATCCGCCCGGACCAGCCTGGATCGATACGGTGCGCGGTGACGTGCACCATCAGCCCCAGACGCGCCAGCGAGGAGCGTCCGTCGAGCCAGCCCACCAGATCCGCCGGCAGGGTGATTGACTCAAAGGTGACCGCCAGCGCCAGTTCACCCGGATGCAGGTAAAAGGCGTCGCCGTCGGCCAGCACGATTTCATCGCTCATCACCCGATCGAGGGCGGCGCTGACTTCATCTTTCGGCCCGCTAAGGTCGATAAAGGGCGCGGTATGACCGCTGAAGGTACGAAACTTATTACCCAGACGCACATCGACAGTGACGCCGTTAATCCGCTCAACCGGCGGGCGCGGGGTGATGGTCAGACGGCCTTCATCCAGCCAGGCTTCAATATCTCGGTCACAAAGACGCATGCCACTTTCTCCTTTCGTGCATCGCGCCCTCAGGCCAGCAAGCCGGAGGGCGAACCCGATTCTCTTTGAACGTTACACAATTCGCGGGTGTTATTCAAAAAACTGGCTGATTTTCGCTTTCAGAATATCAATGGCAATGCGGTTTTTACCCCCGCGCGGCACGATGATATCGGCATACTGTTTGGAGGGCTCGATGAACTGCAGGAACATTGGGCGGACCGTTTTCTGGTACTGCGCCATGACCGAATCCATGGAGCGGCCGCGTTCGTTCACGTCGCGCTTGATGCGGCGCATCAGGCAGATATCCAGCGGGGTATCAACAAAAATGGAGAAATTCATCGACTCGCGCAGGCGAGCGTCGGTCAGGAGCAGGATCCCTTCGAGGATAATGACCTTTTTCGGTGCAATGCGAACGGTTTCCTGCAGACGGGTGTGTTCAACATAGCTATAAACCGGCAGCTCAATGGCGGTGCCGTTTTTCAGGGCCTGAAGGTGCTGGAATAACAGACTGTGATCCATCGCGCTGGGATGGTCATAATTGGTCTTAACACGCTCTTCCATCGACAGATGGCTTTGATCTTTGTAGTAGCTGTCTTCTGGAATGACACCGATGTGCTCATCACCGACCTGTTCACGTAATTCACGGTAAAGCGTACTGGCAATGAGACTTTTACCTGAAGCCGATGCGCCGGCGATGCCTATAATGACGCACTGATGAGACTTATCAGTCATAAATTTTGCGACCTGAGTAACCTGGATGTAAAGGAAGGACGACGCCTGAGCGTCAAACGCGGCAATTATAGGGATTTAACGGGCCTGATACCAGTCGAATAGAAATGTTATGCGAGACGCGTTCCAGGTCCGCGTGTATCGTCCCTGTTACAACTTTGCCCGCTTACTTTTTCAGCGCCAAAGATGAATTTTTTGCAGGATAAGTATTTAATAACTCTGTGGTGTCAAATTATGAGCGGATACCATATTAATTGTAAATTGTTTGTACTAGCATGATCCAAATTAGAAAATGAACTCGTCCGGAGTTGGCTCCTGGCGGCATGGCGTCTTCGGATAAAGCGGTAATGAATAAAAAATACCAGCGCGTTTTGGTAACTACGCCACATCCTTTACTACGGCTTGTCAGTCTTGGTCTGGTTACCTTCATCTTCACTCTGTTTTCGCTCGAACTAACGCGTTTCGGAACATTTCTGGCACCTTTATGGTTCCCGACCTCCATTATGATGGTGGCGTTTTACCGCCACGCCGGAAAGATGTGGCCTGGGATCGCCCTCGCCTGCACCCTCGGTAACATTCTGGCATCCAGTCTGATCTTCTCCCTGGAGTCGATCAACCTCTGGTACACCACCATCAATATTGTAGAGGCCTTTGTCGGGGCTCTGCTGCTGCGAAAACTGCTGCCCAGCTACAATCCGCTGCAAAATCTGGGTGACTGGATCCGTCTGGCGATCGGTAGCGCCGTGTTCCCTCCCCTGCTGGGCGGGATGCTGATGTATCTGCTGGTGCCGAACGACGAGCCGCTGCGCAGTTTCCTGGTCTGGGTGCTGTCGGAATCCATCGGTTCGCTGGCGCTGGTGCCGTTAGGCCTGCTGTTCAAACCACACTATCTTCTGCGTCATCGCAATCCCCGGTTGCTGCTTGAAACCCTGCTGACCATGGCGGTGACGCTGCTTCTTAGCTGGATCTCCCTGAAATTCCTGCCCTGGCCGTTTACGGCCATTATCGTTCTGTTGATGTGGAGCGCCGTGCGTCTGCCGCGCCTGGAGGCCTTTCTGGTCTTCCTCGTCACGGTGATGACGGTGTCGTTGATGATCGCCAAAAATCCCGCCCCGCTGGCGACGCAGAATGCCTACGCGATGATCAACGCCCCCTGGCTGCCGTTCCTGATGATGCTGCTGCCTGCTAACGTCATGACCATGGTGATGTACGCGTTTCGCGCCGAGCGTAAGCACATTACCGAGAGCGAAGAGCGTTTCCGTAACGCCATGGAGTACTCGGTTATCGGCATGGCGCTGGTGAGCACCGACGGTCAATGGCTGCAGGCCAACAAAGCGCTGTGTCAGTTCCTCGGCTACAGCCAGTCAGAGCTGCGCGCCCTTAACTTCCAGCAGTTAACCTGGCCGGAAGATCTGGAAAACGATCTGGCGCAGCTGGACCAGCTGTTAAAGGGCGAAATCAACAGCTACTCGCTGGAGAAACGCTACTACACTCGCAATGGCGAGGTGGTCTGGGCGCTGCTGGCGGTGTCGCTGGTGCGCCACGCCGACGGCACGCCGCTCTACTTTATTGCCCAGATTGAAGACATTAACGATCTCAAGCATACCGAATGGGTCAATAAGCGCCTGATGGAGCGTATTACCCTCGCCAACGAAGCGGGCGGCATCGGCATCTGGGAGTGGGACGTTAAACCTGACGTTATCAGCTGGGACAAGCGCATGTTCGAGCTGTACGAAGTGCCTGCCCACGTTAAGCCCACCTGGCAGCTGTGGCACGAGTGCATGCTGCCGGAAGATCGCGCCCAGGCGGAACAGGTGGTGCGGGACTCCCTGGCGGCCCGCGTCCCGTTCAAGCTGGAGTTCCGCATCCGGGTGAAAGACGGCATTCGCCACATCCGCGCTCTGGCGAACCGGGTGTTGAATAAACAGGGTGAAGTGGAACGCGTGCTCGGCATCAATATGGACATGACCGAGGTCAAGGAGTTGAATGAGGCGCTGTTCCAGGAAAAAGAGCGTCTGCACATTACCCTCGATTCCATCGGCGAAGCGGTGCTCTGTACCGATGTGAATATGAACGTCACCTTTATGAACCCGGTGGCGGAGAAGATGAGCGGCTGGCTACAGCAGGATGCACTGGGGCAGCCGATCCTCTCGGTACTGCACATCACCTTCGGGGATAACGGCCCGCTGATGGAGAACATTCACAGCGGGGATATGTCCCGGACCGACATCGAACAGGATGTGGTGCTACACAGCCGCAACGGCGGCAGCTACGACATTCACTACAGCATTACCCCGCTCAGCACCCTCGACGGGCAAAACATCGGCTCGGTGCTGGTCATCCAGGACGTCACCGAGTCGCGCAAAATGCTGCGCGAGCTGAGCTATAACGCCTCGCACGATGCCCTCACTCACCTGGCGAACCGCGTCAGCTTTGAGGCCTATCTCAAGCGGATGTTGCACACCGTGCAGGATACCCGTCAGCGGCATGCGCTGGTGTTTATCGACCTCGACCGCTTTAAGGCGGTCAACGACACCGCAGGCCACGCGGCGGGGGATGCCCTGCTGCGGGAACTGTCGTCGCTGATGCTCAGCATGCTGCGCTCCACCGATATGCTGGCGCGCCTCGGCGGGGATGAATTTGGCCTGCTGCTGCCGGATTGCAATACCGAAAGCGCGCGCTACATTGCCGGTCGCATCATTGACGCCATCAACGACTATCACTTTATGTGGGAAGGCCGCCTGCACCGGATTGGCGCCAGCGCCGGGATCACCCAGATTGACGAGCGCAACAATCAGGCCTCCGAGGTGATGTCGCAGGCCGATATCGCCTGCTACTCCTCGAAAAACAACGGTCGCGGCGTGGTGACGGTGTATGAACCGCAGCAGGAACGCTTGCACAGCGAGCCGGGCACTATCTCCCTCGACGAGCAGTGGCACATGATCAAAGACAACCATCTGTTGATGATCGCCCGCAGCGTCGCCTCACCGCGGATCCCGGAAAGCAGTACCTTCTGGATGCTGACCCTGCGCCTGTGGACCAATGACGGCGAGATGCTTGAAGAGCAGGCCTTCCGGGCCGGGCTGGCAGAGCCTGAACTGATTCACGCCCTCGACAGACGTATTCTGCAGGAGTTTTTCCGCAATTTCGCCACGCCGCTGACCAGCAAAGGCACCGGGGTCGCCCTGCCGCTGTCGATGGCCGGACTCGCCAGCGCCACGCTGGTGGATGAACTGCTGGAGATGCTGAGCACCAGTCCGCTACAGCCGCGGCTGCTGCATCTGGTGGTGCACGTCAGCGTGCTGACGCTGGAGGATGAGCACACCCACAACAACCTGTATAAGCTGCGCCAGGCCGGATGCCAGATTATCCTCAGCCACGTGGGCCGCGATATGGAGGTGTTCAACCACCTGAGCGCGCAGATGGCCGATTACCTGCTCCTCGATCCGGAGCTGGTGGTCAACGTCCACGGTAACCTGATGGATGAGATGCTGGTAACCATCATTCAGGGACATGCCCGCCGTCTGGGCATCAAAACCATTGCCGGGCCGAGCAATCAGCCGATCATGATGGACACCCTCTCCGGCATTGGCATCGACTACATCTTCGGCAACACCATCGGCGAGCCGCAGCCGCTGGAGCTCCTGCTAAATACCAGTTATTTCGCCATCAACTGACGGCGACCAGCCGTCGGTGTACCAGATATGCAGCAGGGCGTACGAGCGCCAGGGCTGCCAGCGTTCGGCATAGCGACGTATCTGCGCCGGGGTCATCCCGGCAAAGCGCTGCTTGATCAGATAATCATCCGCCAGAAAGACATCTTTGGCCTGCCAGCCGCGCAGGGCGAAGTAGTTCGCCGTCCAGCGGCCGATACCCGGCCGGGTCTGCAGGGCTTTTATCGCGCTGTCGATATCCTCCGGGGCCTGCGACGGAAAGTCCCCCGCCACCACCGACTGCGCGAGATGAATCAGCGATTCAGCGCGCTTAAGCGGCATACCCAGCGCCTTCAGGGCCAGCGGATCGGCCCCCGCCACCGCGGCAGGCTCCGGGAAACAGCGATAGCCCGGCGCGTCAGTCAGAGGTTCGCCGCAGAGCGCCACCAGCTTCGCCGTCAGCCTGGCGGCCATCGCCACGCTGACCAGCTGCCCGAGGATCGCCCGCACGCCCTGCTCCCAGGTATCAACCGATCCCGGCAGGCGCAGGCCAGGCCGTGCGGCCCCGAGGCTACCCAGCGCAACGGCGATCTGCTGCGGATCGCAGTGCAGATCGAGCAGGCGGGTGATGCGCGCCAGGCAGAGATCGGCAATCGGTAAAAGTCCGTCGCTGAGCACCACCTCCAGCGTCCCCCCGGGTTGCGGCGTCACGTGGATTAGCCCCCGGTGGCCCTGCCAGGCAAAGCTACGGGTGTAGTCGGTGGGGGTGACGATTTCAATCCCGGCGACCGCACGGTCGCCAAGAAATTTCAACATCCATTGCCAGTCATAGGGCGGCTGCCAGGTCAGGGTAAACATCGTCGCTCCTTTTGTTGTCCTGTCACAGCATAAACGCAGATGACGGGTTGCGCCTTGCTTTCATATTCCTGTTGTCGCCAGCCTGACATTTCGCTAAAGTCTCGCCCCTTCTCAATGGCATGGGGACGCTGACGTGTTTATCGGATTTGACTATGGCACCGCCAACTGCTCAGTAGCGGTAATGCAAAACGGGCAGCCGCAGCTGCTAAAAATGGAAAACAACAGCACGCTGCTGCCGTCGATGCTCTGCGCACCGACCCGCGAGGCGGTGAGCGAGTGGCTGTACCGCCATCACCAGGTTCCGGCCACCGGCCCGGAAACCCAGGCGCTGCTGCGCCGCGCGGTCAACTTTAACCGCGACGAAGATATCGACGTGAACCCGGGCAGCGTACAGTTTGGTCTGTCGTCGCTGGGTCACTACATTGAGGATCCGGAGGAGGTGTACTTCGTTAAGTCCCCCAAATCCTTCCTCGGTGCCAGCGGTCTGAAGCCGCAGCAGGTGGCGCTGTTTGAAGATCTGGTCTGCGCCATGATGCTGCACATTCGCCAGCAGGCGCAGTCCCAGCTGACGGAGGAGATCACCCAGGCGGTGATTGGTCGTCCGATCAACTTCCAGGGGCTGGGGGGCGATGAGGCCAACCAGCAGGCCCAGGGGATCCTCGAGCGTGCCGCCCAGCGCGCGGGCTTCCGCGACGTGGTGTTCCAGTATGAGCCGGTTGCCGCCGGTCTGGACTTCGAAGCGACCCTGAGCAGTGAAAAACGGGTGCTGGTGGTGGATATCGGCGGCGGGACCACCGACTGCTCGCTGCTGCTGATGGGCCCGGCATGGCACCAGCGCCGGGATCGTGAAACCAGCCTGCTGGGACACAGCGGCTGCCGTATCGGCGGTAACGACCTCGACATCGCTCTGGCCTTCAGGAGCCTGATGCCGCTGCTCGGCTTGGGTGGCCTGACCGAAAAAGGCACCGCCCTGCCGATCCTGCCGTGGTGGAACGCGGTGGCGATCAACGACGTACCGGCGCAAAGCGATTTCTACAGCGTCGCCAACGGGCGTTTCCTGAACGACCTGGTGCGCGACGCCCAGGACGGTGACAAAGTGGCGCTGCTGCATAAAGTGTGGCGTCAGCGCCTGAGCTACCGGATGGTGCGCAGCGCCGAAGAGAGCAAAATTGCGCTCTCCGAGGCCGCAGAGCACGCCGTGACGCTGCCGTTTATCAGCGATGAGCTGACGACCGCTATTAGCCAGCAGGGGCTGGAAGCGGCGCTTGCACAGCCGTTACAGCGCATTCTGGAACAGGTGCAGCTGGCGCTGGATAACGGCAACGAGAAGCCGGACGTGATCTATTTGACCGGCGGTAGCGCCCGCTCGCCGCTGATCAAAAAAGCGCTGGCGCAGCAGCTGCCGGGAATTCCGATTGCCGGGGGCGATGATTTCGGCTCCGTCACCGCCGGGCTGGCCCGCTGGGCGCAGGTGGTCTTTAGCTAGGGCGGAATTGCCGGGCGGCGCTGCGCTTGCCCGGCCTACAACGGCAAAACCCTCCAACCCCAGGCCGGGTAAGGCGCAGCCGTAACCCGGCATCCAGACCGCGCCCATTCAGACAATTCCCGACAGTCTTCCATATTTCCTCCATTTTTCTGCTTCATTACCTCACTAAACTAGTATTATTTTCCGCACAGTTTCAGGATGAGTACGTATAACGATGAAAGGCCGCAATAAATCCCGCTGGGTAATCGCCGCTGGCATCATTGTGGTGGCCCTTGCCGCCGCGTGGTACTGGCATCAACACGCTTCGGCCCCTGCCGGTACGTCCAGCCAGGCGCAGCGCCCGGCGGGCGGTGGTGGTCGCCACGGCATGCGCAGCGGCCCGCTGGCCCCGGTGCAGGCCGCCACGGCGGTGAGTAAATCCGTGCCGCGCTATCTCTCCGGGCTCGGCACCATAACCGCCGCCAACACCGTCACCGTGCGCAGCCGCGTCGACGGGCAGCTGATCGCCCTGCACTTCCAGGAAGGGCAACAGGTAAAAGCCGGCGATCTGCTGGCGGAAATCGATCCCAGCCAGTTCAAAGTGGCGCTGGCCCAGGCACAAGGACAGCTGGCGAAAGACACCGCCACCCTCGCCAATGCCCGCCGCGATCTGGCCCGTTATCAGCAACTGGTGAAAACCAACCTCGTCTCCCGCCAGGAGCTTGACGCCCAGCAGGCGCTGGTCAGCGAAAGCCTCGGCACCATCAAAGCGGATCAGGCCGCGGTGGCCAGCGCGCAGCTCCAGCTCGACTGGAGCCGTATCACCGCCCCAATCGACGGGCGTGTCGGCTTAAAGCAGGTGGATATCGGCAACCAAATCTCCAGCGGCGATACCACCGGCATTGTGGTACTGACCCAGACCCACCCTATCGATCTGGTCTTCACCCTGCCGGAGAGCGATATCGCCACCGTGATCCAGGCCCAGAAAGCCGGGCAGAGCTTAACGGTGGAAGCCTGGGATCGGGCCAACAAGCAGAAGCTGAGCGACGGCACCCTGCTGAGCCTCGACAACCAGATCGATACCACCACCGGCACCATCAAGCTGAAAGCGCGCTTCAACAATCAGGACGACGCCCTGTTCCCGAACCAGTTTGTTAACGCCCGGATGCTGGTGGCTACCGAAGAGAACGCGGTAGTGATCCCAACCGCGGCCCTGCAGATGGGTAACGAAGGCAACTTCGTCTGGGTGCTGAACAGCGACAACAAAGTCAGCAAACACCTGGTGAAACCGGGCATTCAGGACAGCCAGAGCGTGGTCATTGCCGCCGGGCTGTCGGCAGGCGACCGGGTGGTCACCGACGGCATCGACCGTCTGACCGAAGGGGCCAAAGTAGAGGTGGTGGAAGCCCACGCCGACACCCCTGCCCAGCCGGCAAAACGCGAGCATAAAAAACAGGGAGAGAACGCCTGATGCAGGTGATGCCCCCGAGCGCTACAGGCGGGCCGTCACGTCTGTTTATCCTCCGCCCTGTCGCCACCACCCTGTTGATGGTGGCGATCCTGCTGGCGGGGATCATTGGCTACCGCTTCCTGCCGGTCTCCGCCCTGCCGGAAGTGGATTACCCGACCATTCAGGTGGTGACGCTCTATCCAGGCGCCAGCCCGGATGTGGTCACCTCCGCCATCACCGCCCCGCTGGAGCGCCAGTTTGGCCAGATGTCAGGCCTGAAGCAGATGTCTTCCCAGAGTTCCGGCGGCGCGTCGGTCGTCACGCTGCAGTTCCAGCTCAGCCTGTCGCTGGACGTTGCCGAGCAGGAGGTGCAGGCCGCGATCAATGCCGCCACCAACCTGCTGCCGTCCGACCTGCCTAACCCGCCGGTCTACAGCAAGGTTAACCCGGCGGATCCGCCGCTCATGACCCTCGCCGTCACCTCCTCCGCCATGCCGATGACCCAGGTCGAAGACATGGTAGAAACCCGGGTGGCGCAGAAGATCTCCCAGGTCTCCGGCGTCGGGCTGGTGACCCTCTCCGGCGGCCAGCGCCCGGCAGTGCGCGTCAAGCTCAACGCCCAGGCGATTGCCGCCCTCGGGCTGACCAGCGAAACCATCCGCACCGCCATCACTAACGCCAACGTCAACTCGGCGAAAGGCTCGCTCGATGGCCCGACCCGGGCGGTGACGCTCTCCGCCAACGACCAGATGCAGTCCGCCGACGAGTATCGTCAGCTGATCGTTGCTTATCAGAACGGGGCGGCGATCCGCCTGGGGGATGTGGCGACCGTCGAACAAGGGGCGGAAAACAGCTGGCTCGGGGCGTGGGCCAACAAGCAGCAGGCGATCGTGATGAACGTCCAGCGCCAGCCGGGGGCGAATATCATTGATACCGCCGACAGCATTCGCACCATGCTGCCCACGCTGATTGACAGCCTGCCGAAGTCGGTGAGCGTTAAGGTGCTGTCGGATCGCACCACCAACATTCGCGCCTCGGTCAGCGACACCCAGTTTGAGCTGATGCTGGCGATTGCGCTGGTGGTGATGATCATCTACCTGTTCCTGCGCAACGTTCCGGCGACCATTATTCCCGCCGTGGCGGTACCGCTGTCGCTGGTGGGGACCTTCGCGGTGATGGTGTTCCTCGATTTTTCGATCAACAACCTGACGCTGATGGCCCTGACCATCGCCACCGGCTTCGTGGTGGATGATGCCATCGTGGTGATTGAGAACATCTCCCGCTACATCGAAAAGGGCGAAAAGCCGCTGGCCGCAGCCCTTAAAGGGGCCGGTGAGATTGGCTTTACCATTATCTCCCTCACCTTCTCGCTGATTGCGGTGCTGATCCCGCTGCTGTTTATGGGCGATATCGTCGGACGCCTGTTCCGCGAGTTTGCCGTGACCCTGGCGGTGGCGATCCTCATCTCGGCGGTGGTCTCCCTGACCCTGACCCCGATGATGTGCGCCCGCATGCTCAGCCATGAATCCCTGCGCAAGCAGAACCGCTTCTCCCGCGCCTCGGAGCGCATGTTCGAGCGCATTATTGCCGCCTATGGCCGCCTGCTGGCGAAAGTGCTGAACCACCCCTGGGCGACCCTTGGCGTGGCGCTGGGCACCCTGGCCCTGAGCATGCTGCTGTGGGTGATGATCCCGAAAGGCTTCTTCCCGATCCAGGATAACGGCATTATTCAGGGCACCCTACAGGCCCCGCAGTCAGTCTCCTTCGCCAGCATGGCCCAGCGCCAGCAGGCGGTCTCGGAAGTGATTATGCAGGACCCGGCGGTGGAGAGCCTGACGTCCTTTGTCGGCGTCGATGGCACCAACCCGTCGCTCAACAGCGCCCGCCTGCAGATCAACCTCAAGCCGCTGGACGATCGCGACGACCGGGTTAACACCGTCATCACGCGGTTGCAGAACGCGGTGGCGAAGGTGCCGGGCGTGGAGCTGTACCTGCAGCCGACGCAGGATCTGACCATCGACACCACGGTGAGCCGCACCCAGTATCAGTTCACCCTGCAGGCCACCAGCCTCGACGCCCTCAGCACCTGGGTACCGCAGCTGGTGGATGAGCTCCAGCAGCTGCCCCAGCTCTCCGACGTCAGCAGCGACTGGCAGGACAAAGGGCTGGCGGCTTATATCAACGTCGATCGCGACAGCGCCAGCCGTCTGGGGATCTCCATGGCGGACGTGGATAACGCCCTGTACAACGCCTTCGGCCAGCGCCTGATCTCCACCATCTACACCCAGGCCAACCAGTACCGGGTGGTGCTGGAGCACGACACCCGGCAGACGCCCGGGCTGGCAGCGCTGGATTCGGTGCGCCTGACCAGCAGCAGCGGCGGTATTGTGCCGCTGAGCGCCATTGCCAAAGTGGAGGAGCGCTATACCCCGCTGGCGGTGAACCATCTGGATCAGTTCCCGTCCACAACCATCTCGTTTAACGTCCCGGATGAATACTCGCTGGGCGAAGCGGTGCAGGCGATCACCGATGCGGAGAAAAACCTCAGCTTCCCGACCGATATCCAGACCAAATTCCAGGGCAGCACCCTCGCCTTCCAGGCGGCGCTCGGGAGCACCATCTGGTTGATTATCGCCGCGGTGGTGGCGATGTACATCGTGCTGGGGGTGCTGTACGAGAGCTTTATCCACCCGATCACCATCCTCTCGACCCTGCCGACGGCGGGCGTGGGGGCCCTGCTGGCGCTGATGCTGGCGGGCAGCGAGCTGGACGTGATTGCAATCATCGGCATCATTCTGCTCATCGGCATCGTCAAGAAGAACGCCATCATGATGATCGACTTTGCCCTCGCCGCCGAGCGCGAGCAGGGCATGGCACCGCGGGAGGCGATCTATCAGGCCTGCCTGCTGCGTTTCCGTCCGATTCTGATGACCACCCTCGCCGCGCTGCTCGGTGCCCTGCCACTGATGCTCAGCACCGGGGTCGGGGCCGAGCTGCGTCGTCCGTTAGGCATCGGTATGGTCGGCGGTCTGCTGGTGAGCCAGGTGTTAACCCTGTTCACCACCCCGGTGATCTATCTGCTGTTTGACCGACTGGCGCTGTGGGGCAAAAGCCGCTTCCCGAAACGTGAAGAAGAGGAGGCGTAAGTGAAGTTCTTTGCCCTCTTCATTTACCGCCCGGTGGCGACGATTTTGATTTCGCTGGCCATTACCCTCTGCGGCGTGCTCGGCTTCCGGCTGCTGCCGGTGGCCCCGCTGCCGCAGGTGGATTTCCCGGTGATCATGGTCAGCGCCTCGCTGCCCGGGGCTTCGCCGGAGACCATGGCCTCGTCGGTGGCGACGCCGCTGGAGCGCTCGCTGGGGCGCATCGCCGGGGTCAACGAGATGACCTCCAGCAGCTCGCTCGGCAGCACCCGCATCATTCTGGAATTTAACTTTAACCGCGACATCAACGGCGCGGCGCGCGACGTGCAGGCGGCGATCAACGCCGCGCAGAGCCTGCTCCCGAGCGGGATGCCGAGCCGGCCGACCTACCGCAAAGCTAACCCGTCCGATGCGCCGATCATGATCCTGACGCTTACCTCGGACACTTACTCCCAGGGGCAGCTGTACGACTTCGCCTCCACCCAGCTGGCGCAGACCATCGCCCAGATCGACGGCGTGGGCGATGTGGACGTCGGCGGCAGCTCCCTGCCCGCGGTGCGCGTGGGGCTCAACCCCCAGGCGCTGTTTAATCAGGGGGTCTCGCTGGATGACGTGCGCAGCGCCATCAGCAACGCCAACGTGCGTAAACCGCAAGGTTCCGTGGAGGACGGCAGCCGCCGCTGGCAGATCCAGACCAACGACGAGCTGAAAACCGCGGCGGAATATCAGCCCTTAATCATCCACTACAACAACGGCGCGGCGGTGCGCTTAAGCGATGTGGCGAGCGTCACCGACTCGGTGCAGGACGTGCGTAACGCCGGGATGACCAACGCCAAACCGGCCATTTTGCTGATGATCCGCAAGCTGCCGGAAGCCAACATTATTGAGACGGTGAACAGCATCCGCGCCCGTCTGCCGGAGCTGCAGGAGACCATTCCGGCGGCCATCGATCTGCAGATCGCCCAGGATCGCTCCCCGACCATTCGCGCCTCGCTGGAGGAGGTGGAGCAGTCGCTGATTATCTCGGTGGCGCTGGTGATCCTGGTGGTGTTCCTGTTCCTGCGCTCCGGGCGCGCGACGCTGATCCCGGCGGTGGCGGTCCCGGTATCGCTGATCGGCACCTTCGCCGCCATGTACCTGTGCGGCTTTAGCCTGAACAACCTGTCGCTGATGGCCCTGACCATCGCCACCGGCTTTGTGGTGGATGACGCCATCGTGGTGCTGGAGAACATCTCCCGCCACCTCGAAGCGGGGATGAAGCCGCTGCAGGCGGCGTTGCAGGGCTCGCGGGAGGTGGGCTTTACCGTGCTCTCCATGAGCCTGTCGCTGGTGGCGGTGTTCCTGCCGCTGCTGCTGATGGACGGCCTGCCGGGGCGTCTGCTGCGGGAGTTCGCCGTCACCCTGTCGGTGGCGATCGGCATTTCGCTGTTAGTCTCCTTAACCCTGACGCCGATGATGTGCGGCTGGATGCTCAAGCGCAGCCCGCCCCAGTCGCAGCCGCGCAAGAGAGGTTTTGGCCGGTTGCTGATGGCATTGCAGGCAAGCTACGGCAAATCCCTGAAATGGGTGCTGAACCACACCCGGATCGTCGGTCTGGTGCTGATCGGCACCATCGCGCTTAACGTCTGGATGTACATCACCATCCCGAAAACCTTCTTCCCGGAGCAGGACACCGGGGTGCTGATGGGCGGGATCCAGGCCGACCAGAGCATCTCCTTCCAGGCGATGCGCGGCAAGCTGCAGGACTTTATGAAGATCATCCGCGAAGATAAAGCCGTGGATAACGTCACCGGCTTTACCGGCGGCTCGCGGGTCAACAGCGGGATGATGTTTATCACCCTCAAGCCGCGCGACGAGCGTAACGAAACCGCCCAACAGGTGATCGACCGCCTGCGGGGCAAGCTCGCCAAAGAGCCGGGGGCAAACATGTTCCTGGTGGCGGTGCAGGATATCCGCGTCGGCGGGCGTCAGTCGAACGCCAGCTACCAGTACACGCTGCTGTCGGACGATCTGGCGGCACTCAGGGAGTGGGAGCCGAAGATCCGCAAGGCGCTGGCGGCCCTGCCGGAGCTGGCGGACGTTAACTCCGACCAGCAGGACAATGGGGCGGAGATGGCCCTGACCTACGACCGCGAAACCATGTCCCGGCTGGGCATTGATGTGAACGCCGCCAACAGCCTGCTGAACAACGCCTTCGGCCAGCGGCAGATTTCGACCATCTATCAGCCAATGAACCAGTACAAGGTGGTGATGGAGGTCGATCCGCGCTATACCCAGGACATCAGCGCCCTGGATAAGATGTTCGTGATTAATAACGACGGCAAGGCGATCCCGCTGTCGTACTTCGCCCGCTGGCAGCCGTCGAACGCGCCGCTGTCGGTCAATCACCAGGGGCTGTCGGCGGCCTCGACGGTGTCTTTTAACCTGCCCACCGGCAAATCCCTGTCGGAAGCCAGCGATGCCATTAACCGCGCCATGACCCAGCTCGGCGTGCCGTCAACGGTGCGCGGCAGCTTCGCCGGGACCGCTCAGGTATTCCAGGAGACCATGAACTCGCAGGTGATCCTGATCCTGGCGGCAATCGCCACGGTCTATATCGTGCTTGGGGTGCTCTACGAGAGCTATGTCCATCCGCTGACTATTCTCTCCACCCTGCCCTCGGCGGGCGTGGGGGCGTTGCTGGCGCTGGAGCTGTTTGGCGCGCCCTTCAGCCTGATTGCGCTAATTGGCATTATGCTGTTAATCGGGATCGTGAAGAAAAACGCCATCATGATGGTGGACTTTGCCCTGGAAGCGCAGCGCAACGGCAACATGACCCCGCAGGAGGCGATCTTCCAGGCCTGCCTGCTGCGTTTTCGCCCGATCATGATGACAACCCTGGCGGCGCTGTTCGGTGCCCTGCCGCTGGTAATTTCCAGCGGTGATGGCGCGGAGCTGCGCCAGCCGCTGGGGATCACCATTGTCGGCGGGCTGGTGATGAGCCAGCTGCTGACGCTCTACACCACCCCGGTGGTCTATCTGTTCTTTGACCGCTTACGGGTGCGTTTTTCACGTAAACAGAAAGAGACGGTAAACGGCTAATGACGGATCTCCCCGCTAACGTTCGCTGGCAGTTGTGGATTGTCGCCTTCGGCTTCTTTATGCAGGCCCTGGATACGACCATCGTCAATACCGCCCTCCCCTCAATGGCGCAAAGCCTGGGGGAGAGCCCGCTGCATATGCATATGGTGATCGTCGCCTACGTGCTGACGGTGGCGGTGATGCTGCCCGCCAGCGGCTGGCTGGCGGATAAGGTCGGGGTGCGTAATATCTTCTTTACCGCCATCGTGCTGTTTACCGCCGGGTCGCTGTTCTGCGCCCGGGCGGAGACCCTCAACGAGCTGGTAATGTCCCGGGTGTTGCAGGGCGTCGGCGGGGCGATGATGGTGCCGGTCGGCAGGCTGACGGTGATGAAGATCGTCCCGCGCGAGCAGTACATGGCGGCGATGACCTTCGTCACCCTGCCCGGCCAGGTGGGGCCGCTGCTCGGCCCGGCCCTCGGCGGGATGCTGGTGGAGTATGCCTCCTGGCACTGGATCTTCCTGATCAACCTGCCGGTGGGCATTATCGGCGCCATTGCCACCCTCTCGCTGATGCCGAACTACAAGATGCAGACCCGGCGCTTCGATCTGGGGGGCTTCGTCCTGCTGGCGGCGGGCATGGCAACCCTTACGCTAGCCCTCGACGGTCAGAAAGGGCTGGGGATCTCCACCCTGTCGCTGGTGGGGCTGATCGCCATCGGCGTGATGTCTGTTCTCTGGTATCTGTGGCATGCGCGGGATAACGATCGCGCGCTGTTCAGCCTGAGCCTGTTTCGCAATACCACCTACCGGCTGGGGCTGCTTGGGAGCTTTGTCGGGCGCATCGGCAGCGGAATGCTGCCGTTTATGACCCCGGTCTTCTTGCAGATTGGCCTTGGCTTTTCGCCGTTCCACGCCGGGCTGATGATGATCCCGATGGTGCTCGGCAGCATGGGGATGAAGCGCATTGTGGTCCAGGTGGTGAATGCGCTGGGCTATCGCCGGGTGCTGGTGGCCGCCACCCTCGGGCTGGCGCTGGTGAGCCTGCTGTTTATGGCCGTGGCGCTGCTCGGCTGGTACTACGTCCTGCCGCTGGTGCTGTTCTGCCAGGGGATGATCAACTCCATCCGCTTCTCCTCCATGAACACCCTGACCCTGAAGGATCTGCCCGATGAGCTGGCGAGCAGCGGCAACAGCCTGCTGTCGATGATCATGCAGCTGTCGATGAGCGTCGGCGTCACCATCGCCGGGCTGCTGCTGGGCATGTACGGCCAGCACCACCTGACCGCCGACAGCCCCGTCGTTCATCAGGTGTTCCTCTACACCTACCTGAGCATGGCGGTGATTATCGCCCTGCCGGCCTTTGTTTTCGCCCGGGTCCCAAATGATACCAGCAAGAATGTCGTCATCAGGCGGCGCAAAAGGAGTGAACCATGAAGTTCTGGCGGCCCGGCATTACCGGCAAGCTGTTTCTGGCTATTTTTGCCACCTGCATCGTGCTGCTGATCACCATGCACTGGGCGGTGCGGGTCAGCTTTGAGCGCGGCTTTATCGACTACATCAAGCACGGTAACGAGCAGCGGTTACAGGGCTTAAGCGATGCGCTGGCCGAGCAGTATGCCCTGCACGGCAACTGGCGCTTTTTACGCAACAATGACCGCTTTATCTTCCAGATCCTGCGCTCGCTGGAGCACGACACCGACGACGATCGTCCCGGCCCCGGTATGCCGCCTCACGGCTGGCGCACCCAGTTCTGGGTGATCGACCAGGAGATGCGGGTGCTGGTTGGCCCTCGCGCCCCGGTGCCGCCGGACGGCACAAAGCGGGCCATCACGGTGAACGGGGCGGCGGTCGGCTGGGTGATTGCCTCTCCGGTGGAACGGCTGACGCGCAATACCGACATTAACTTTGACCGACAGCAGCGTCAGACCAGCTGGCTGATTGTCGCCCTTTCCACCCTGCTGGCGGCGCTGGCGACCTTCCCGCTGGCGCGCGGCCTGCTGGCTCCGGTTAAACGGCTGGTGGACGGCACCCACCAGCTGGCGGCGGGCAATTTCTCGACCCGGGTGGATACCCGTAGCCAGGACGAACTGGGCAAGCTGGCGCAGGACTTTAACCAGCTGGCCAGCACGCTCGAGAAGAACCAGCAGATGCGCCGGGACTTTATGGCCGATATCTCCCACGAGCTGCGCACCCCGCTGGCGGTGCTGCGCGGCGAGCTGGAGGCGATTCAGGACGGCGTGCGCAAGTTCACCCCGGAATCCGTCACCTCCCTGCAGGCGGAAGTCGGCACGCTCACCAAGCTGGTGGACGATCTGCATCAGCTGTCGATGTCCGACGAGGGGGCGCTGGCCTACCAGAAAGCGCCCGTCGACGTGATTAACATTCTGGAAATGGCTAGCGGCGTCTTCCGGGAACGCTTCGCCAGCCGCGACCTGCGCATTGAGCTGTCGCTGCCGGAGCACGCGGTGGTGTTTGGCGATCGCGACCGGCTGATGCAGCTCTTTAACAACCTGCTGGAAAACTGCCTGCGCTATACCGACGCGGGCGGCGCGCTGCGTATTTCCGGCAAATGTGAAGATCACCGCTTCGCGCTAACCTTTGCCGACACCGCCCCCGGCGTCTCTGATGAGCAGCTGAGCAAGCTGTTTGAGCGTTTTTATCGCACCGAAGGCTCCCGCAACCGGGCCAGCGGCGGATCCGGGCTGGGGCTTGCGATCTGCGTTAACATCGTCGAGGCCCACGGCGGGACCCTCCGTGCCGCCCATTCGCCTTTTGGCGGGGTTAGCATTACAGTAGAGCTACCGCTGGAACGCGATTTATCGAGAGAAATATGACTGAGTTACCCATTGACGAAAATACCCCCCGCATCCTGATCGTAGAGGATGAGCCTAAGCTTGGGCAGTTACTCATCGACTATCTGCGGGCGGCAAGTTATGCCCCGTCGCTTATCAGCCACGGGGATCAGGTCCTGCCCTACGTGCGCCAGACGCCGCCGGATCTGATCCTGCTCGATCTGATGCTGCCCGGCACCGACGGCCTGACCCTATGCCGCGAGATCCGCCGCTTCTCCGAAGTGCCGATTGTGATGGTGACCGCCAAAATCGAAGAGATCGACCGCCTGCTGGGGCTGGAGATTGGCGCCGATGACTACATCTGCAAACCCTACAGCCCGCGTGAAGTGGTGGCCCGGGTGAAAACCATTCTGCGCCGCTGCAAACCGCAGCGCGAGCTGCAGGCGCTGGATGCTGAAAGTCCGTTAATCATCGATGAAAGTCGTTTTCAGGCCAGCTGGCGCAGCAAGCTGCTGGATTTGACCCCCGCCGAGTTCCGCCTGCTGAAAACCCTGTCGCACGAGCCGGGCAAGGTCTTCTCCCGCGAGCAGCTGCTGAACCATCTGTATGATGACTACCGGGTGGTGACCGACCGGACTATCGACAGCCATATCAAAAACCTGCGGCGCAAACTGGAGTCCCTCGACGCGGATCAGTCGTTTATTCGTGCGGTGTATGGTGTTGGGTATCGCTGGGAAGCGGATGCGTGCCGGATCGGCGCGTGACAGGTAAAAAGTGACCCGCTGCGGCGGGCGATCTCATCAGGCAGCGTCGGCTGCTCCGTGGGCGGTAATGCTGTATCCCTGCTTTTGCCAGTGCTCCAGCTGCAGACGCTGTTGCGGCGATAGCCTTTGCCCGGCCCAGACAAGGATATGCTGACCGGGGAAGAACTCCGGATGGGGTATCTCCAGCGGTTCAGCAAACACGTTGATGCGCCAGCCGCGCTGGGAAAGACGCCACGCCTCCAGCCACAGACGGGTACGATCCTCTACGCTCCAGCCAATCAGTAGTGCATCCCGGCCCGCTTTGACGCGTGATTCGCTCAGGCTGGTGACCGCCTGCTCAATGAGAATGCCGTCCAGCATGCTGCCCATTATGCCGGCGGTGTTGTGATCGAGACTGAGGGTTTCCCGGACGGGAATAAATACCTGGTCGATGAGCGCATCCACAGGATGATGCTGGCAAAACGCCAGGATCTGGGCCCGGCATTTCCCAGGGCTGACCTGGCGCAGCGTCCCCATCATCTCTTCCTGCAGCGTACGCCAGTCTCCTGGCTCGGGCGCTTTGTCCTGATCGAGCAGGGCTTTGACCTTACCCACCGGCACGCCACGCTCAATCCAGCGCTTGATCTCCTCAATGCGCTGGATGTCGTCGTCGTCAAATTGTCGATGCCCGCCTTCACTGCGCTGCGGTTTGAGCAGACCATATCGGCGCTGCCATGCGCGTAGTGTGACGGGGTTGATGCCGCAGCGTTCTGCGACATCGCCAATACTGTAAGCGGCCATCGATTCCCCATGCCTGATCGATATATTCTGTAAACAAAGTAACGAATCTCATCGGGCTGTACAACCCGTTATATTGTACAACAGAATTGTATCACTGGCGGGTTTGTATCACTTTAACAGGGGATCGCGCGGCTCAGGCCAGCAAACAGGCGGGATGCCAGCCAGCTGGGGGTGGGCAAACAGGTGCCCCTGGAAGTGAGAAACGCCTGCCGATTCGAGCCACATCCACTCTTCTGGCTGCTCAATACCCACTGCAGAGATCAGAATTTCCAAAGCTGTACAACATTTGATGATGGCCAGCACGATGGCCTGGCGTGGACCGCTCTTGTGCACGTCGCGGATCAGGTCGCGGTTGATCTTAATCCGGTCCGGCTGGAACTGTGCCAGCAGCAGCAGCCCGGCAAAACCGCCGCCAAAGTGGTCAATCGCCACGCCGATGCCCGCAGCCTTCAACTCACGCACCGCGCCGGTGAATTCGTCGAGACGGGAGATGACTTCGTTCTCGGTAAATTCCACGATGATCTGCTCGGCCACCAGCCCGTTAGCCTCTATCTCCTGAATCAGATAGCTCACTGCATCAGGCACGTTGACCAGGGTCATCGGGAGCAGGTTTACGGACAGGCTCTGCTCTCCCAGCCCCAGCTCGCGGGCCATTGCAAAGGCGACGCTCTTGCTTTTGAGGTCGGCTTCGTAGAGTTCATTGCCCACCAACCCTTCGAACCAGTGTCGGGCGATCTCCCCTTCCGGGGTGCGGACCAGGGCTTCCAGAGCGACAATTTCCCGCGCCAGCGGATCGATAATTGGCTGGAAGGCGAAGTTGCATACCTCGCTGTAGCGCTGCGGCAGGGAGCGAACGCTGGCAGCCTCAGTATCGGCAATAAACTCCCAGTGATCCCCTGACGGCAGCTCAAAATAGTTCTCTTTTTCACTCTCCTCGACAAAGGTTCTGAAGAACTGTAGCGCCCTGTCGTTATAGGTTAGCTGGTACCTGGTGGTGCCTTTATCCAGCACGTTTTGCAGTACTTCGCGGGGAATATATTTACGTAAATCAAAGAGTTCCATTCCGCATTTACCGAAACGCCGCGCAGGGGAGTAATCACACAGCAGTTCCACTACGTTGTGATGGCGCGGGTCTTTGCATATTGCGTCATAAATGGCTCTTACGTTCTCCTCAGGTCCTTCGAGCAGCTGAAAAAAGAGCTTGCCGTTAAACAGTAGAATGCCGCTGACATCGGCTTCCCTGTTCTTTTTGTTTGCTGCAACAACCATGTCTTCCAGCACAGTAACCGGCACGTGGTCACGAAAGTGACTCCGGTAAATGATGGTAGTGAGCATAGGGTTTCCAATAGAGGAGGTGAATGAAAGTCCACAGTATCAGATGGTTGACTGTACGTCTTGTTAACCCACCCGGGGGCTGCTGCGCCCTGTTCCTGTTACGGGTGTAAAGGTTAAAATTAGCGAAAATGTACAATAATTCCTTTCTTTATTTCCATATATTTTACAGTTAACACATTGATTACTTTAAGTTAGCACATAATGATCAAAATATATTTGTTAAGTTGTACAATTAGTATGTACAGTATTTAGCAGTTAACAAGACATTAACCATTTTCAGCATTGCTGATTTCAGGAGTGACAGATGCGCCAGAACGGGTTTGCACCGAATACAGCCAATGCCATCGCACAATACTTTAATAAAGCAAACCTGCCTTCCCAGCAGGAGATGCTGGGACAAATCGTGGTGGAGATCCTGCGGGAAGGTAAAATCCTCAACCGTAAAGCCATCTGCACCCGACTGCTTTACCGAATGGAACAGGCATCGGATCGGGAAGAGGAGAGCCGTTACCAAACGCTGATTGGCCTGCTGTTTGATCGTTAAGAGACGTACGCCCACAGCCGCTAATTGAATTGTTTTCAAGTCAGTTCTTTCTTCCGGACAGTTTTTTTATACTGTCGCCACAGACTGACTTAATGCCGCATTCACCCTGCATGTGAAGGTGGCGACAGAGACGTAGTTATGAACAGAAGTGACCATGAACGACTTACTGATGAACTTATTGGCGAAGCCACCCTTTCTCTGCTTAAGGATAACGGCCCGATCAGCATGAAGCTCTTGCTGCAACGGTTACAACAGATGTTATCCGCAGAGCAGGACGGCCAGCGTCGCAACGTGCTTTCCCAAATCATTCTGGAGATTTCCAATGACGGAAAGGATGGCACAAGGCGTAAACCGGTGAGTGAACAGCAGGATTGGGACACGGATGGTCGACACAACAGCAATGTGTACCCCCTGTTTGGCAATAGCCAGCAAGCCAACAGCAAAAAACACTGACTGTACTATTCATTCCTTAACTTAACCGGTGTGACACCTATGAGCCAGGCTATGCTCCAGAAATCAGACTTTTATGAAGAACTGCCAAACGAAGCGTTGGCCAACTATTTTCGTAGCGCTGGCGGTCTGTTAGCCGAAGAGTGGGCGCTGCTGGAAACTGTTGTGAACGCGATTCTGGATGCGAAGGAACCGCTGACCAACAAAGCGATTATTTTACGACTGATCAAGCAGATTGAGGCTACTCACGACGTCGTGAAAGCCGATATCATTCGTAAGACGCTGGAAATTATTGTCGATCACACCCAGGACGACCTCTGAGTCCCCCGCTGAATAAAACGCCGACGGTACTGCCCTGCCGTCGGCGTTTCGTTATCTGAATGGTTTACCTCCCTGCCCCACAGCGTTACAATGCCCGCCCTTAAAGTATGGGATCTCCTCCCGGCGCCCACCTGTGAGCGCATCTGACCTGTCATCAGAACGAGAACAAACATGTTTAAACCGGAACTCCTCTCCCCGGCGGGAACGCTGAAAAATATGCGTTACGCCTTCGCCTATGGCGCCGATGCCGTCTATGCGGGCCAGCCGCGTTACTCGCTGCGCGTGCGTAACAACGAATTCAACCACGAGAATC
Source organism: Leclercia sp. AS011 (assembly GCF_037152535.1). Lineage (NCBI taxonomy): Bacteria > Pseudomonadati > Pseudomonadota > Gammaproteobacteria > Enterobacterales > Enterobacteriaceae > Leclercia > Leclercia sp. AS011. The sequence continues at coordinate 430,502 of NZ_JBBCMA010000001.1, read as the reverse complement.
TGCAGCTCGGCATCAACGAAGCCCACGCGCAGGGGAAAAAATTCTACGTGGTGGTGAACATCGCCCCGCATAACGCCAAGCTGAAGACCTTTATTCGCGACCTGAAACCGGTGGTGGAGATGGGACCGGATGCGTTAATCATGTCGGACCCGGGTTTAATCATGCTGGTGCGGGAGAACTTCCCGGAGATGGACATTCACCTCTCGGTACAGGCGAATGCCGTTAACTGGGCGACGGTGAAATTCTGGCAGCAGATGGGGCTGACCCGCGTGATCCTCTCCCGCGAGCTGTCGCTGGAAGAGATCGAAGAGATCCGCAGCCAGGTGCCGGAAATGGAGCTTGAGATTTTCGTCCACGGCGCGCTGTGCATGGCCTACTCCGGCCGCTGCCTGCTCTCTGGCTACATCAACAAGCGTGACCCTAATCAGGGTACCTGCACCAACGCCTGCCGCTGGGAATATAAGGTCCAGGAAGGTAAGCAGGATGAGGTGGGCAACATCGTGCATAAGCACGAGCCGATCCCGGTGCAGACCATTGAGCCGACGCTGGGCATCGGTGCGCCGACCGACAGCGTATTTATGATTGAAGAGGCCCAGCGCCCGGGCGAGTACATGACCGCGTTTGAAGACGAGCACGGCACCTACATCATGAACTCGAAAGATCTGCGCGCCATCGCCCACGTTGAACGCCTGACCCAGATGGGCGTCCACTCCCTGAAGATTGAAGGCCGCACCAAATCCTATTACTACTGCGCGCGTACCGCCCAGGTCTATCGCAAGGCGATTGACGATGCGGCGGCGGGTAAACCGTTCGACCCGACCCTGCTGGAAACCCTGGAAGGGCTGGCGCACCGCGGCTATACCGAAGGCTTCCTGCGTCGTCATACCCATGATGATTATCAGAACTATGACTACGGCCACTCCCTTTCCGAGCGCCAGCAGTTTGTCGGTGAGTTCACCGGCGAGCGCAAAGGGCCTCTGGCAGCGGTAGCGGTGAAAAACAAATTCCTCGTGGGCAACAGCCTGGAGTTGATGACCCCACAGGGCAACGTCAATTTCACCCTCGAACATATGGAAAATGGCAAAGGGGAAGCGGTAGACGTCGCGCCGGGAGACGGTCATACCGTCTGGCTGCCGGTACCGGAGGATATTTCCCTGGACTATGCCCTGCTGATGCGCAATTTCACCGGGGAAAACACCCGTAATCCGCACGTTGGCTAAGCGTGAAGGGTTATTTTTTGGTATGAGATGATTCTTAGAATTCGATCACATACCGCTGCGTTTGATACGGGTATTATCCATGACGCTGAAAAACATAACCCATAAATGCTAGCTGTACCAGGAACCACCTCCTTAGCCTGTGTAATCTCCCTTACGCAGGCTAATTTTTTTGCCTGAAAATCCCTCCTGCCGCCATCATCCATCAGTGTCCTTAATGTAAATTAATCTTTATTTTCAAGGAGAAGTAAGTTTAATCATCAATTTATTAAAGGCTGGGTATTCAAGGACGTACATGATGCTATTCTTCATGTGAATGAAATTTCACTTAAGGAGAAGGAGAAATCTATGTACTGGGTGGTCGAAAACAGGATGGTGTGCCCTCGTACCGGAACCATATTCATTCACGTTCTGACTGTTAAAAATTTGAGACTGATAATCTGGTATAAAGGCGATTATTTTATCAGCACCGGCTCGGTTCTTGTTACTGGTCCCTTCGGGATTGCCATTGATGGCAAACTCAAAAAGCTACATATCCTGCGCACTTTTCCTTATAACGCCACCTTTTGGTCCTCATTTGTCACCAAATCCGGCTGCCCGGGTAACGATGGCACTTTGATGACACGCTGCAAGCATCACCCTGATTGTGTCTTCGCGTTATGCCCGTATGGTGCCATTGCGCCATAACGGTTAGTGTCCGAGTGGCGCACGTTTTGGCTCGCCACTCATTTAATTTTTACCCTTTCATCCTCTTCTTACCCGCTTTTCCCCGCGCTGCGATACACTTTTGAAAGATCAGCACAGGAGCAATGTGGATGGCGACCTATCCGGCAAGTTTATTAATTCTGAACGGCAAAGGAACAGGCAACGATCTGTTGCGCGAAGCCGTGACGCTTCTTCGTGAAGAAGGGGTGGTGATCCATGTCCGCGTGACATGGGAGAAAGGTGATGCAGCCCGTTATATTCAGGAAGCCTGCGACCTCGGGGTGGAGACCGTCATTGCGGGCGGCGGCGATGGCACCATTAATGAAGTGGCGACGGCACTGATTGACCTGCCAGAGGCGCAGCGTCCGGCGCTGGGCATTCTGCCTCTCGGCACCGCCAACGATTTTGCCACCAGCGCGGGGATCCCGGAGGCGCTCGATAAAGCCCTGCAACTGGCGATCGCCGGTAAAGCCACGGCGGTGGATATTGCCCGGGTGAATGATGAAACCTGCTTTATCAATATGGCGACGGGCGGATTTGGCACCCGCATTACCAGCGAAACCCCGGAGAAACTGAAAGCCGCGCTCGGCGGCGTGTCGTACCTGATCCACGGGCTGGCGCGCATGGATTTGCTCAAACCCGACACCTGTGAAATTCGCGGCGAGAACTTTCGCTGGCAGGGTGATGCGCTGGTGATTGGTATCGGTAATGGCCGTCAGGCGGGCGGTGGGCAGCAGCTCTGTCCGGATGCGCTGATAAATGACGGGCAGCTGCAGCTGCGGATTTTTTCTGCCAATGAGCTGCTTCCGGCCCTGCTGACCACCCTGACCAAACCGGAGGAGAGCCCGAACGTGATTGATGGACAGTCCGCCTGGTTCGAGGTCGTCGCTCCGCACGGGATGACCTTTAACCTGGACGGCGAACCGCTGAGCGGCGACCATTTCCGCATTGCCCTGTTACCGGGCGCAATCCGGTGTCGGCTGCCGCCGGATTGCCCGCTTCTGCGCTGAGTATTGCCGGGTGGCGCTGCGCTTACCCGGCCTACAAAACTTTTACCTCCGCCACCCGGCAAACAAACCGCACTAATACACTGCCACCTCCCTCGCCATCTCGCGGGAATACTGCTGGCTGGCATTGACCAGCATCCGGGTGTAATCGGTTTGCGCCTGCCCCGCTACCAGATCGTCCACCGTCAGCGTTTCGAGGATTTTCCCGTACTGCATCACCGCCACCTTCTGGCACAGGTGGGCAATCACCCCGAGGTCGTGGGTCACCATCAGGTAGGTCAGCTTCGACTCCCGCTGCAGCTCCGCCAGCAGGTTTAAGATCTCCGCCTGCACCGAGACGTCCAGCGCCGAGGTGGGCTCGTCGAGCAGCAGCACCTGCGGCTCAAGGATCAGCGCCCGGGCAATCGCCACGCGCTGACGCTGGCCGCCGGAGAGCTGATGCGGATAACGGTCGCGGAAGGCGCGGTTGAGGCCGACTTTATCCAGCAGGGCATGAATGCGCCGATCCCGGTCGTTGATGCCGTGGATCTGCAGCGGCTCTTCCAGAATATCGCCGATGGTATGCCGCGGATGCAGCGAACCGTAGGGATCCTGAAACACCATCTGCACCAGCCGACAGCGCTGGGGGCTGATGCGCCGCTCCAGCGGCTGCCCGTTGATCGCCAGCGCCCCGTCCCAGTGGGTGAACAGCCCGGCCAGACACTTCAATACCGTGGTTTTGCCGGATCCCGACTCCCCCACCAGGCCGTAAATCTCTCCTGGCTGGACGTTAATATTGACGTCATACAGCACCTGGCTGCGTTTCTCGCCTTCGCCGAACGCCAGATTCAGGTTTTTTACCTCGATCATCTTTCGCTCCTTATTCGGTCAGCCAGCTGGCCTGGCGCTGCAACACCGGCAGCACCGGACGGCGGTGATTCATCTCCGGCAGGGCATCGATCAGCCCCTGCGTGTAGGGGTGCTGCGCGTTGTGCAGGTCGCAGGCGGCAATGGACTCCACCACCCGCCCGGCGTACATCACCAGCACCCGGTCGCAGAAGCTGCGCACCAGGTTGATGTCGTGGCTGATAAAGATCAGCCCCAGCCCGCGGGACTGGACCAGGTCGTCGAGCAGTCCCAGCACCTGAAGGCGCACCGAGACGTCCAGCGCCGAGGTCGGTTCATCGGCGATCACCAGCTCCGGGTCGGTGATCAGCATCATGGCGATCATGATGCGTTGCCCCTGCCCGCCGGAGATCTCATGCGGATAGAGCTGATACACCCGCTCAGGCTGGCGGATGCGCACCACGTCGAGCATCTCCAGCACTTTGGCTTTCGCCTCCGCCTTGCGCCCCGGATGGTGGGTCAGCCAGGCCTCGGCAATCTGATCCCCGACGCAGACCACCGGGTTCAGGGAGTACTTGGGATCCTGCATGATCATCGAGATGCGCTTGCCGCGAATACCGCGCATCTGCGCCTCGCTGACGCTGCGAAGATCAACATCGCCAAACTGCATCCGGGTGGCGGTGATCCGCGCCTTTGCCGGATGCAGGCGCAGCAGCGCCCTTCCGACGGTGGATTTCCCCGAGCCCGACTCGCCGACAATCGCCAGCTTCTCGCGCCCGAGCTGAAAGGAGACGCCGCGCACCGCGTTGGTCACCGCGCGTCCGTTGATAAAGTCGACGTGCAGATCGCGCACGTCGAGCAGCGGCTCATTAGTTGCTGCGAGGATCGAGGATGTCACGTAAGCCATCTCCTAAGAAATTGAACGCCAGGCTGTTGATCAGGATCGCCAGCCCCGGAATAGTTACCACCCACCAGCACTCCATCATGTAGGTGCGGCCGCTGGAGATCATTGCCCCCCACTCCGGCTCCGGCGGCTGCGCCCCGAGGCCGAGGAAGCCGAGACCGGCGGCGGTCAGGATGATCCCGGCCATGTTCATGGTGATACGGATAATCACCGACGGCAGGCACAGGGGCACAATGTGCCGCCACAGCACCCGCACCGGGGAGGCCCCCTGCAGACGCACGGCGGAGATAAAATCAGCCTGACGCAGTGACAGCGTTTCAGCGCGGGCCAGACGGGCAATCGGCGGCCAGGCGGTGATCGTAATCGCAATCACCACGTGTTCCAGCCCCGGGCCGAGGGCCGCGACAAAGGCCAGCGCCAGCACCAGGCTCGGAAAGGAGATAAAGATATCGGTGACGCGCATCAGCACCGCATCCACCTTGCCGCCAAAGTACCCGGCGGTGACGCCCAGCAGCAGCCCCAGCGGACCGACGGTGACCGACACCAGCAGCACGATATAGAGCGTGATCCGCGAGCCATACACCAGGCGGCTGAAGATATCCCGGCCAAACTCGTCGGTGCCGAACCAGTGCTGCGCGTTCGGCGCCACCAGGGCGTTATTGAGATCCTGTACCAGCGGGTTGTAGGGGGCGATCCAGGGCGCGAAGGCCGCGACGATCAGCAGCAGCAGAATGATGCCGCCACCAATGGCCGTCAGCGGGTTGCGCGCCATCTGCCCGACAAACCCGAAGGTGCGACGGGCCATCCGCGCCAGCCGCTGACGTCCTTCGCCGCGCACGGGTTGCAGGGGTGTATCCAGAGAAACGGTCATGATTTCGTCCTCGGGTCAAAGAGTTGATACAGCATGTCGGAGAGCAGGTTGAGCATCACGAAGATGATCCCCACCAGCAGGACGCAGCCCATCACCGCGTTCATGTCCCCCAGCAGCAGGCTGCCGGTGAGGTATGAGCCAAAGCCCGGCCAGGAGAAGACGGTTTCAATCAGCACCGCGCCTTCCAGCAGCGAGCCGTAGGCCAGTGCCACCACCGTCAGCAGCTGCACGAGGATATTGCGGAACGCGTGGTTCCAGATCACCTGGCGCTCGGTCAGGCCTTTTACCCGGGCGGTGATGATGAACTCCTGCGACAGCTGGGCCAGCATAAAGCTGCGGGTCATGCGGCTGATGTAGGCCAGGGAGTGGAAGCCCAGCAGCGAGGCCGGCAGCACCAGGTGATTAATGGCATTCCAGAACACCGCGCTGTTGCCTGCCAGCAGGGCATCCACGGTCATCAGGCCGGTACGGCGCGGCACCAGACCATCCAGGCCCAGATCCAGCCGTCCGGCACCGCCTACCCAGCCGAGCCAGGCGTAGAACAGCAGCAGCCCCATCATCCCCACCCAGAAGATCGGCGTGGAGTAACCGGCGAGGCTGATGATGCGCACCACGTAATCCGAGACGCTGTTGCGGCGCGCGGCGGCCAGCACCCCCAGCGGAATGCCCAGACCGGCCCCGACGATAATCGCCATCGTCGCCAGCTCCAGGGTCGCCGGGAAGACGCGCAGAATGTCATCCAGCACCGGCTTGCCGGTCAGCAGGGCATTGCCCAGGTCGCCGTGCAGCAGGTTGTTAAGATAAATGCCGAACTGGGTCAGCAGGGATTTATCAAAGCCCAGCTGGTGATACACCTGCTGATAGGTGCTGTGATCGGCGTCCGGGCCGACAATCGCCAGCACCGGATCCACCGGCATCACGCGGCCGATAAAGAAGGTCAGCACCAGCAGGCCGAACAGGGTCACCAGCACCTGGGTCAGTCGTTTCGAGAAACGCCGGGTGCGGGAGCCCGGGGCGAGGATCGCAACGCTCATTTTTCACCTCCGGTTTTGTACACTTCCCGCAGGAAGGTGGTGGCCGACGGATGCGACTGGAAGTTTTTCACCTCGTTACGCACCACCACCGAATCGACCATCTGCGACAGGGGGATCAGGGCCGGGATCAGCTGGTCATAACGCACCTGAATCTGCTGATAATCGGCGATCTGCTTCTGCGGATCGCGCTCCAGCAGGGCCTTGTCGATCATCTCGTTCAGCGGCTTGTCGTAAAAACCGGTGCGCCAGCCCTGGAAGTTGGTCAGCCGGGCTTCGTCGCTGTTGTCCGGGTTGTAGACCAGCGCGCGCAGGCTGGAGTGCGGATGCGGCTCCACGCCGCTGCCGCCGCGCCCGACCAGCATGTCGAACTTACGCTCGCGCATCGCGCCGTAGATCTGGTTCCCGGTGCCGGTGATGATTTTGGCGTTAATCCCCGCCTGCATCAGGGTGGACTGCACCGCAATGGCGATATTGAGGAACGGCTGGTCCGCTAGCACCCGCAGGGTGGTGTCGAAACCATCCGGATAGCCCGCTTCCGCCAGCAGCTTTTTGGCGCGGGCGATGTCGAGCCTGTAGCCCGGGTCCGGCAGGGTTGACGGCATCCCCGCCTTGATTGGCCGCTGGTGCAGCACGCCGTAACCCGGCATCAGCGCCTTGTTGATGCCCTGATAGTCAATCAAGTAGCGCACCGCTTCACGCACTTTCGGGTTGGCGAAGTGCGCCTCCTTCATGCTCATTGCCACGTAGTAGACCGTGCCCTTCTGCACGGCTTCCACCGTCAGCTGCGGATCCTTACGCAGGGCGTTGATGTCGGCCACCGCCATGTTGCTGGCGATATCCAGATCGCCCTTCTCCACCATCAGGCGCAGGGTTTGCGACTCCTGAAAATGGCGCAGGACCACGCGGTTCATCTTCGGCTCTTCACGCCAGTATTTCGGATTGCGCTGCATGCGCAGAACGTCTTTGGCCTGCCAGGTCTCCAGCATAAAGGGGCCGGAACCGGCTTCATTGGTGGTCAGCCAGCGGTTGCCCCAGTCGCTGTTGACCTCGTGGCTGAGTACCGTTTTGCGGTCCAGCACGCCGAGGTTGCCCAGCGCGCCGAGGGAGTAGATCACCAGCTGCGGATCGTTGGCCTTCGGCAGGGTGAGCTGCACGGTGTGGTCATCGAGGGCTTTGATCTGCTGGTCGATATTCTTCTTAGAAAAGCCGTAGGATTTCCATACCGAGGCCTGAGCGAGGTTGAGATGCAGCAGGCGGCGCATCGACCACACCACGTCCTCGGCGGTCAGCGGATTGCCGGAGTGGAAGGTCACGTTGTCGCGAAGGTGGAAGGTCAGGGTTTTGCCGTCCGGGGAGATGTCCCAGGATTTCGCCAGCGCCGGTTTGACGTTGGTGAGGGTATTGGGATCCAGCTCCACCAGCGAATCGTAGAGATTGACCACGATGCCGACCACTTCGTTACCGGTCATCGCGGCCGGATCGAGGGTCAGCAGGTTGTTCATGTTCATGCCGATGATGAGCTGATCGGGCGGCGTTTTCGCGTACGCCGCACCGCTCCCCATCATCAGCGAGAGCGCGAGTAAACACGCTCCAGCCAGAGAGGTTCGTTTCATGTATATATCGCCTGTAGGGTACGTTTTTATCTGTCAGTCGTGGCTGACGGTATTGGCTTCGATATACGCAAAATTAATGTCTTCGCCGAGTCCCGGGCGCGTCGGCAGACTGACCATGCCCTCGTCATCCATCGGGTCGATCAGGCTGTGCAGATACGCCGCCGGTTCGTCGTAATCGAGGAACGGGTGCAACAGGCCGCGCTCGTACCAGCGGCAATTCTTGATGGCACCAATCACCGCCAGGCTCGCCGCGCCGTTGCCATGCACTTCGCAGTCCATCCCGAACGACTCCGCGAGGTTCGCCACTTTCAGGGTCGGCGAGATGCCGCCGACGCCGTTCGATCCGGCGCGCAGGATATCGCAGGCCCCGGCTTTGACCCAGTCGGCGCGGCTGTGGTGCTTCCCGCCCAGGCTTTCCGGCCCGATGATCGGAATGGAGAGGTTTTCCGCCAGCCAGGCGTAGGAGGACATGCTCTCCTCTTCCATTGGCTCTTCAAACCACGCGAAGTTGAGTTTCTCCAGCTCCTTGCCGATGTACAGCGCTTCGGTGCGACTGTACCAGTGGTAGCCGTCGATCATCAGGTCGATGTCCGGGCCGACCGCTTCACGCACTGCGGCACAGGCTTTGACGTCCATCTTTGGATTGGGGGCGAAGGAGACCGGCGGCATCCAGGTGTGCAGCTTAATCGCTTTGTATCCGCGGGCGACCAGCGTCTCGGCAAAGCTGGCGTACTCTTCCGGCGTCGAGAGGCCGCCGGGCAGATCGTCGCCGCACATGGTGCTGCCGTAGGCCGGGACTTTGTCGCGGTAGCCGCCGAGCAGTTTCCACACCGGCATATTCAGTTTGCGACCAATCAGATCCCACAGCGCCTGCTCAACAAACCCCAGCGCGCGTTCGGTCAGCTGGTGGGCGCTGCCGCGCTGCCAGTGGGCCAGCTCCTGCCAGATCTTCTCGCGATTGAACGCGTCCTGGCCGACCATGACTTTACGAAAGAAGGTGTTGACCACAAAAGGGCGCACCACTTCCGGCGGCGCAAATGAATACCCTTTGGTGCCATCGTCTGCGGTAATGGTCAGCATCGCCATTTTTGCCAGACTCTCCGGCCCCGGATGGGAGTGCCCGGCGGTGTCGGAGACCCGGCGCGTGGGATACTGAAAGACGGTGACGTTTACAGATTCGATTTTCATTTTCAGTCCTTAAAACAACGTAGGTTCAGCATGTTCTGTCATTTTGAAAAGCTGTTTCGAAACTAACTGTAAGCGCAAAATTCATCCACTGCCTTAGACAAATTCCGCTAAGCGTCGACCGTTTTTTGTGCATCTGCACGGGGGGGAGTGATACTTTTCACAAAAGCATGGGGAAGTGTGAAGTGGATCGGGAGGGATCGTTGAATGAAATGAAATGGGGTTTTAAGTGGTAGGCCGGGTAAGGCGTAGCCGTCACCCGGCATTAGGGTTACGCGATCGTCACTTTCTTATCCAGATAGACATCCTGCACCGCATTAATCAGCTTCACGCCGTCGGCCATCGATTTCTTAAACGCCTTGCGACCGAGGATCAGCCCCATCCCGCCAGCGCGTTTGTTGATCACCGCCGTGCGCACCGCATCGGTGAGATCGGTTTCCCCGCCTGCCGCCCCGCCGGAGTTAATCAACCCGGCGCGGCCCATATAGCAGTTCGCCAGCTGGTAGCGCACCAGATCAATAGGGTTATCGCTGGTCAGTTTGCTGTAGACCCGATCGTCGGTATAGCCGAATTTCACCGCCCTGTAGCCGCCGTTATTTTCGGCCATTTTCTGCTTGACGATATCCGCCCCGATGGTTGCCGCCAGATGGTTAGCCTGGCCGGTTAAGTCGGCGGACACGTGATAGTCGGTGCCGTCTTTGTTGAAAGCTGGGTTACGCAGGTAGGCCCACAACACGGTCACCAGCCCCAGTTCGTGGGCGCGCTCGAAGGCGGCGGAGATCTCTTCAATCTGACGGCGCGACTGCTCCGAGCCGAAATAGATGGTAGCCCCTACCGCCACGGCACCGAGGTTAAAGGCCTGCTCAACGCTGGCGTAGAGGGTCTGGTCATACTCGGTGGGATAGCTCAGGGTCTCGTTGTGGTTAAGCTTCACCAGGAACGGAATGCGGTGCGCGTAACGGCGGGAGACGGACGCCAGTACGCCGTAGGTGGAGGCCACACAGTTACAGCCCGCCTCAATCGCCAGCTCCACGATATTCTTCGGATCAAAATAGAGTGGGTTGGCGGCAAAGGAGGCCCCCGCAGAGTGTTCTACCCCCTGGTCTACCGGCAGGATCGACAGATAGCCGGTTCCACCCAGACGCCCGGTGTTATACAGCGTCTGCATGTTTCGCAGTACCGCGGGCGGGCGGTTGTTGTCCACCATCACGCGGTCGACGTAGTCGTGGCCAGGCAGGTAAAGCTGGTCGGCTGGAATGGTCATACAACGATGCTGTAACAGGCTGTCGGCGTCTTTGCCAAGCAATTGCGTAATATCAGTCATGGTTTTCCTCCCGTCAGTGCCGACCGAGCGTCGGCGTGTTTTATCCAGGCTTACAGGATTGCAAGCCCCATAAGCCTGGTCTGCGGGCCGTCAAATTGCCAGCCGTCTACCACCATGCATGAAAATGATGCACCGGACCAATGCCCTGCCCGACCTCCAGGGTGTCAGCCTGAGCCAGGGCGCAGGAGAGCCAGGCTTTGGCCTCGCGCACCGTATCCGCCCAGCCAGCGTGGCGCGGACGCAGCGCCGCCAGCGCCGCCGAAAGAGTGCAGCCGGTGCCGTGGGTGTTTTTGGTGTTCACCCGCGGGGCGGTAAAGCGCGTGGCCCCGTCGCGGGTGAACAGCCAGTCTGGGCTCTCGGGATCGTCCAGATGACCGCCTTTCATCAGCACCGCCTCGCACCCCATCGCCAGCAATGCCTGGCCCTGCGCTTTCATCTCCTGTTCGCTGCGGGCATGGGGCGCATCCAGTAAAGCGGCTGCTTCGGGCAGATTCGGGGTGATCAGCGCCACCTGCGGCAGCAGCTTTTTACGCAGCGTGTCGACGGCAGCCGGCGACAGGAGCGGATCGCCGCTTTTCGCCAGCATCACCGTGTCCAGCACCACGTTTTTGACCTGATGACGCAGGAGCTGCTCCGCCACGGCCTCGACAATATCGGTTTCAGCGAGCATGCCGATCTTGGTGGTGTCGATGCGCACATCGCTGAATACCGACTCCAGCTGCGCCGCCACGAAATCAGGTTCGATGCGGTAGACCGACTGCACCCCGCGGGTATTTTGCGCCACCAGGGCGGTGATCACCGAGCAGCCGTATGCGCCCAGCGCGGAGAAGGTTTTCAGGTCGGCCTGGATCCCCGCCCCGCCGCTGGGGTCGGTGCCGGCGATAGTCAGGGCATTAATCCGTTTCATGGCTGCGCCCCCAGTTGCCACAGGGCATCCAGAAACGCCGGGGAAAAACTGCCCGGCCCACGACTTTGCGCCGCCGCCAGCGCGCCAGCGCGTTTTATCCAGCCGCAGGCCGCAGCGATGTTATCCAGCCGGTCGCCCGGGAGCGAACAGCTGGCCGCTACCACCGCTGACAGGGCGCAGCCGGTGCCCACCACCCGGGTCATCAGTGGGTCGCCGCCGGTGATGGTCTGGGTACGCAGCCCGTCAGTGACGTAATCCACCTCCCCGGTCACCGCCACCACGGCGTTGGTCTGCCGCGCCAGAGCTTGCGCCGCTGGCAGGGCACTGGCTGCCGTATCGGTGGTGTCCACGCCGCGCCCGCCTGCGCTCATCCCGGCCAGGGCAAGTATTTCCGATGCATTGCCGCGAATGGCCGCCGGTTTGAGGGCGAGAATTTGCTGACAAAAGCGGGTCCGGTACGCCAGCGGGCCAACGGCAACCGGATCGAGCGTCCAGGGTTTGCCTGCCGCCACCGCACTTTCAATCGCCCGGCGCATCGCCTGCGCACGCGGTGCGGTCAGGGTTCCGACGTTGATCAACAGCGCATCGGCGATAGCGGAAAACTGTTCCGCCTCTTCGGCTTCAATCACCATCGCAGGTGATGCGCCGAGAGCCAGTAAAACGTTGGCGGTAAAGGTCTGCACCACGTCATTGGTCATGCAATGGGTCAGCGGAGAACGGGTTCGGAAGTGGTGTAAGGCGTGTAAATTGAGCAGGTCAGGCTGCATGGTATCGCTCCTGCCTGGCGCGAAGAAGCGATAGCCCGGAGGGCATCTGACTTCCCTACGCTGGCATTATCCAGATCAGGTGGTACGGGTATTTCTCAGCCTTCACGTGGAAGGGCACCCCGAGTCAAATTACATGAAATAATGTAACTCCGGCAGCGTAGAGGATGCGTCTGGCAATAGCAAGAGCCTTTCTGTTGCTGCACTCACTCACCAGGACTCCTCCCATCTTTTTAGCTATTCGTGCTAAATGTGATCTTCGTCAAATAGCAAAATCCCGTCTTCCACGATAGTCGTCCGGCGCGATTACTGCGTTACTACTATAGAAACCGGCAGTTTACGGCTGGCTTGATAGACTTAATAAAACAATGATTAGGGAATGAGAAATTCCTCAACTCAATAAGGTTAATGTATGAAAAAGATTCTGTTGGTGGGTGTGGTGGCTGCGCTTCTTGCAGGCTGCGTCTCAGAAGAGCAACGTTTAGCCCAGTGTGAAGCCAAAGGCGTCAGTCGTGATGCCTGCTATGTGGCCGACCAGAACCGCCAGGCCACCATCAATGCCGCCGCTGAAAAACAGGCTCTGGAGAATGCCCAGGCTGCAACACAACATGCGCAGGCGGCCCACGTTGCCGATCCGCTGCGTGAGGCCTCTTTTAGCGCAAACGGCATCAAAGCTACCGTAAACAATGGTTTCACTCAGGCCACCATCAATGGCAAAAAAGCCACGGTGAAGCGTTCTAATGCGAATTTCTACGAGATTACAGGCGCGGGTTATATCCTGTCGATCTCGCTGGATGCAAACGGCGTTACCGATGCCTCATGGAATAAAACCCATGGCCGCGATCATGGCATTCTGAACGTCGTTCAAAAGTAGTCCTAAAGCATTCAAAAACACCCCACTTTTTTACCCGGAGTGCCCCCCAGGAAACCTCAGTTGCCATGCGGGGTTACGGCTTACGCGCGTTGTTTCAACGCGCGTAACAAAAGGACAAACAATTAACCATTGAGCCCCGCGCAAAAAGGCTCTATATTGGCCGCGATTTTTGATGCCCTTCTCATTTTCTTAATTAATTATTCAATCGTGGCCACGTGCTGAGCTGCGGTTGTAGGAGTGATATGATGACGGATAAAGTCCGTATTGATACTTTGAATGCCTCTTCTTTCAAAACCAACGAAACCTATCTGGCTCGTCAGGCCGAAATGGAATCCAATGTCAGGAGTTATCCGCGCAAGCTGCCTTTAGCCATCACTAAGGCGGATGGGGTGTGGATCACCGATGCGGATAACAAAGAGTATCTTGATTGCCTGGCCGGTGCGGGAACGCTGGCGCTGGGTCATAACCATCCTGATGTGCTGAAAAGCATCCAAAGTGTCATTACCAGCGGCTTGCCGTTACATACCCTGGATCTGACCACGCCGTTGAAAGACGCGTTCTCAGAATACCTGCTCTCCTTGCTGCCAGGTCAGGGCAAAGAGTACTGCCTGCAGTTTACCGGTCCGTCCGGTGCGGACGCCGTTGAAGCCGCGCTGAAGCTGGCGAAAAAAGTGACCGGCCGTAGCGGCATTATCAGCTTCTCCGGTGCCTATCACGGCATGACCCACGGCGCGCTGTCCGTAACCGGCAACCTGTCTCCAAAAGAAGCGGTTGACGGCATGATGCCGGAAGTGCAGTTCATGCCTTACCCGCACCAGTACCGCTGCCCGCTGGGTATCGGCGGTGAAGCGGGTGTGAAAGCCCTGACCTACTACTTCGAAAACCTGATCAACGACGTCGAGAGCGGCGTGCGTAAACCTGCTGCCGTGATCCTGGAAGCAGTCCAGGGCGAAGGCGGCGTGAACCCGGCGCCGGTTGAGTGGCTGCAGCGCATCCGTAAAGTGACCGAAGAGCACGGCATTCTGCTGATCCTCGACGAAGTCCAGGCAGGCTTTGCCCGTACCGGTAAATTCTTCGCCTTCGAACACGCGGGTATCCAGCCAGACATCGTAGTGATGTCCAAAGCTGTCGGTGGCGGTCTGCCGCTGGCCGTTCTCGGTATCAAAAAGCAGTTCGACGCATGGTCTCCGGGTCACCATACCGGTACCTTCCGTGGTAACCAGCTGGCGATGGCCACCGGCCTCACCACCCTGCAGATCCTCAAAGAGCAGAACATCGCTGATAAAGTTGCCGCCCAGGGCGAGTGGCTGAAAGCGAAGCTGGTTGAACTGCAGAAACGCTATCCGGTTATCGGTCACGTTCGCGGTCTGGGCATGATGATTGGTATCGAGATCGTTAAACCGCACGAAGCTGCCGACCATATGGGCTGCTTCCCGGGCGATGGCGAGCTATCTGCGCTGATCCAGAAGAAGTGCTTCGAAACCGGTCTGATTCTGGAGCGTGGCGGCCGTAACGGTAACGTTGTGCGTCTTCTGCCTTCTCTGCTGATCAGCGATCAGGAGCTGAACGTGTTCCTGGACAAATTTGAGCAGGCGCTGCTTGCTGCGGGCGTTCGCCCAGTCTAACCGGAGACAATGGATACAATGTCAGATTTAAACCCGATTTTGTCGTCGTCGGCGCAAAGCATCGAAGCCTATCAGCAGGCCATCGAGCAGAGCACCCAGGCGGTTATGCAGTGGCTGAAACAGCCGGAAATGTACCAGGGTAAAACGGTCGCCGAGCTGCGCGAACGTATTAACCTGGAGTTCAGCCCGGAAGGGCTGGGCAACGAGACCGCCATCGAGCGTGCCGTTGAATATTTCCTGAAAGACAGCCTGGCGGTGCACCATCCGCAGTGCGTGGCGCACCTCCACTGCCCGAGCCTGGTGGTAAGCCAGGCGGCGGAAGTGATGATCAACGCCACTAACCAGAGCATGGACTCCTGGGATCAGAGCCCGTCTGCGACCATTATCGAGATAAAACTGATCGAGTGGCTGCGTACCCGTCTGGGTTACCAGTCAGGCGACGCCGGTGTCTTCACCAGCGGCGGCACCCAGAGCAACATGATGGGTCTGATGCTGGCGCGTGATGCGTTCTTCGCGCGTCAGGGCCACTCCGTCCAGCAGGATGGTCTGGTGGGCGATCTGCGTAAGATCCGGGTGCTGTGCTCCGACAGCGCGCACTTCTCCGTGCAGAAAAACATGGCGCTGATGGGTCTCGGCTACCAGTCCGTTATCCAGGTGAAAACTGACGCATGTTCGCGTATGGATCTGACCGATCTGGCAGCGAAAATCGAGCAGTGCAATGCTAACGGCGAACAGATTCTGGCGATCGTTGCCACCGCAGGAACCACCGACGCGGGCGCTATCGATCCGCTGCGTGCGATTGCAGAGCTGGCGGCGAAGCAGAATATCTGGGTTCACGTGGATGCGGCCTGGGGCGGCGCGCTGCTGATGTCCGAGAAGTACCGCGATTACCTCGACGGTATCGAGCTGGTGGATTCCGTTACTCTGGACTTCCACAAGCAGTTCTTCCAGACCATCAGCTGCGGCGCATTCCTGCTGAAAGAGGCGCGTCACTATGAGCTGATGCGCTATCAGGCGGCGTACCTGAACTCTGAGTTTGACGAAGAGGCTGGCGTACCGAACCTGGTGTCCAAATCCCTGCAGACCACCCGTCGTTTCGACGCGCTGAAGCTGTGGATGAGCCTGGAGGCGCTGGGCCAGAAGAAATACGCTGAGATCATCGATCACGGTGTGACCATGGCGCAGCAGGTTGCCGCGTACGTGACCGAACAGCCGCTGCTGGAGCTGGTGATGCCACCGCAGCTGGCGAGCGTGCTGTTCCGCTTCCGCCCTGAGCTGAATCTGGACGATGCGGCCATTGCGCTGCTCAACCAGAAGATCGGTGACGCGCTGCTGGAATCAGGCCGCGCCAACGTCGGCGTGACCGAGCATAACGGTATCACCTGCCTGAAGCTGACCCTGCTGAACCCAATCGTGAACCTGGAGGATGTCAAAGTCCTGCTGTCACTGGTGGAACGCACGGCGCACGAGCTGCTGGCGAAGTAAGTTGTTCAACCCGGCAGCACTCGCTGCCGGGTCTTTATTCCCCTTATCTCTTCTTCGCGTTTGCGCCCTGCGTAGCGAAATAGCCGTAAGCATCGTAGCCGGAAGCATAGTAGCTGGCCGCCGATTTCATGACGTCGTTAAGAATGACCCCTTTGATGTTGACCCTCATCTGCTGCAGACGGTGCTGGCTGACCGCTATCTCGCGAACGCTGGTGACGTTAAACCGTGCCACCAGCAGCGTGGAGGCTGCAACCCGCCCGACCAGCGCGGCATCCGTCACTGCCAGAATCGGCGGCGTATCGACGATCACCATGTCGTACTGCTTGCTGGCCCAGGCCATGAACGCGCGAAAACGGTCATGCATCAGCAGCTCTGAGGGGTTAGGCGGATAGTGCCCGCAGGTCACCACATCAAACTGCCCGCTGGCGTAAGTCTGAACCGCTTCATTGAAGGCCACTTTTCCTGACAGCACGTCCGACAGACCGGCGTCGTTGCGCAGGCCAAAAATATTGTGCACGTAGCCCTTACGCATATCGGCATCGATAAACAGCACCCGCCGATCGACCTGGGTCACCAGCGCCGCCAGCGAGGTACTGACCAGCGTTTTTCCGCAGTCCTGGGCCGGGCCGCTGAACATCAAAATGTTGTTTTCAGCATCCATCATGGCGAAGTGCAGGCTGGTGCGTAACCCGCGCACCGCTTCGACAAAATTATCCAGCGGTCGGTCTATGGGCAAGAAGGGCACGTCGGTGATTTTATGCCCTTTGCAGTAGTGGAAGAAATAGCGGTTGCCCACCCGGGTTTTACCGTGCAGCCAGGCCGAATGCGGCAAGGTGGCATAGACGTTCATCCCTTCTCTTTCGAGCTGCTCCGGGGCCGTGATGCCGCGTCGCAGTGCCGATCTTGCCAGTACCCCGCCAGTCGCCACCAGGAAGCCAAACAGGGTGGTAACGATCAGGATCAACGCCTTGCGCGGCTTGATCGGCGCAGGCTGCGTCACCGCCGAATCGATAATGCGCACGTTACCGATGGTGCTCGAACGGGAGATGTTTAACTCCTGCTGGCGGGTAAGAAGCTGCAGGTAAACCGCCCGGCCAGAATCGACATCGCGGCTGAGACGCAGGATCTCCTGCTGCGTGGCCGGCATCGTCCCCACCCTTTTGTTCAGGCGCTCCCGCTCGCTCTCGAGGGTGTGCCGTTTTTCACGCAGCGCCCGATAGGTCGGGTGGTCTTTTTTAAAGAGCTGGGAGATCTCGGCTTCGCGGAAGGTCAGCTCGTTCAGCTGATTATCAGCGTTAACGATCTGCTCCAGCACCGATTTCGCTTCCAGGCTCAAATCCACCGAGTCGCGCTGCTTGCGGTAGCTGTTCAGACGCTCTTCAGCCAACTCCAGCTCGCCGCGAACTTGCGGAAGCTGGCGTTGCAGGAAGTTGAGGCTCTGCGAGTCCTGCGCGGCCTGACGGGCAATGTTCTGTTGCAGATAGCTCTGGGCAATGTGGTTCAGCACGGTAGCAATGTTCCCGGGATCCTCGCCCGTCAGGCTCAGGGAGAGGATCCCACTCTCTTTGCCCTGCTCCGTCACGCTAAACTGGCGACTCAGGGTGTTTATCGCCTCCAGCCGGGCAAGCTGCCGCACCCTGAAACGCGTGCCTGGGGGCGCAGTTAACTCGCGAACGGTTATCGTCACTCCGGCGTGCTGTAACGGCGCACCGACGGTGCCGCGGGCGCTAACGCCCTCCCCTTCCAGCCGGTAGTGTCCGTTCTCTTCAGCGGTGAGGAGCAGCGCCATCCCGTTGCCCTGAGCGGCGGGAAGGATCAGCTTATCGAGGATCAGCGTGGCTTCGGGTTGCCCGGTAAGCCTCGCCCACCCCTTGCCGATTAACGGCAGGCGAACCTGGGTTATCTCATCGCGTAAGCGCAGTGCCTCTACGGTTTCACCAAGGATCATCCGCGATCGCAGCAGCTGAATTTCCGCGCCGGAATCGGATGACCGCTCCGGGGCCAGCTGGCTTAAGGTTTTAAGAATGCTGTTCTGCGGTTTACTTTCGATTTGTACCATGGCATCTGCGACGTATACCGGCGATGCCAGTAACGCATACATCGTTCCGCAGAGCGCAAAAAATAGCGTGACGCCAAGAATACACACGCGATGATCAATTAACTCTCCCAGAAGACGCGCCAGATCCAGCTCATGATTATCAGCAGCATAATCCTGTGCATTTACGCTTTTTGACGACATGTACGTGATCCCTTAACTGTAAGTCGGTTGGTCCATTCCTGACATGCTTCACCAAGCAGGCGAAAAACATAGTCAAACGCTTCCATGCTTTTACCGTACGGATCGGGGATCTCCTTTTCCCTGAGCCACTGCCCAAACAGCAAGGCTTTGCCGCGCACCTCCGGGGCGATGAGCGAGATCCGGTTAATTTGTCCTGACTCCATAGCAAGGATCAGATCGTATTCCCGCATCATTGCCGCCGTCAGCGGTCGGGCAACGTGATCGGCCAGCGACAGACCATGCATAGCCGCGATCTGCCGGGCATGGCTGTCTGCCGGATGACCGGCCAGGCCGCAGATGCCTGCCGATGCGATAGACAATGTGGGGAGTTGCTGCTGTAAGAGCCGTTCCCCGAGCGGGGAGCGGCAAATATTTCCTGTACACACCACCAGAATGGACTGGATCATTATTCGGGCCACGACTTGATAAAACGCACGGTTTCCGTGAGGTCATGAACCCCGTTGATAGTTGGCACCAGCTGCGCCACAACCCGGTTCCAGCGTGAGATCGGTGCCGTTGTCACGTAGACAATATCGTAGGGCTGGAGCTGGAATTCCGTGCCGAGCACCATGGCGGACGCGTCGCGGGCATTCAGCTGCCAGATGCGGGCAATTTTGCCGTCCTGGCTTTTGCCGGTGCTGGAGCGGATCACGAAGATGCCGCTCGCATCAGCCATAGACTGATTCAGGCCGCCAGCGCTGGCTAAGGCTTCCGCCAGCGTCATGCCGCTGCGATCCATTTTGAGGGTGCTCTGCTTCACCACCTCCCCCATCACAAAGACTTTCAGGGCATCATTGCGCGGGATAAACAGAATATCCCCCGGCCACAGCAGCCGGTTTTGCGTCAGGTCGCCGTGCTGCATCAGGGCATAGAGCGATATCCGCGTATCCTGGCCATCATGGGTGAGCACCACGTTGCGCCAGTCGGCATCGGCCGACAGACCGCCTGCCGCGTTGATCGCGTCCATAATGGTCAGCGGAATATTCGTAATCGGCTGTTGGCCGGATTTGACCACTTCGCCGGTGATGTAGGCTTTCTGCGACCGAAACGCCGCGATACTGACATCGACCTGCGGGCTTTCAATCACCCTGTCCAGCCGATCGGTGATCTCTTTGCGTACCTCGGCGAGGGTTTTACCCGCCACCTGAAGCTTACCGACATAGGGATAGAAGAGCGTGCCGTCGGCACCGACCCAGTTACCGGTGTCGCTGGCGCTGCGGTACTGCCCGGCAGGGGTGGTCAGTTCCGGGTGATCCCAGACGGTGATCATCAGCACATCCCCGGGGCCAATCCGGTATTCCCAGCGCTTTAGTTCCTCGTCCAGCTTCGGATTTGCCCGAGATTTCTCCCGCTCGCCCCGGAGCTTGTCAATAACGGAAGGCGTTAACGGCCAGACGTCCACTTTTTTATCCAAATCAACGGAATTGTCGGCAACAGCAACGTTATTTTTTCCAGAAGTATTTATATGTTGGCCAGGCGTAATTGTGCAGCCTGTTAATATAAGAGCGGCAAAAAAAACCGCACCGCGGCGGAATGGAATTATCATTAATAAATAACACCCTACAAAATACGTTTATAGCCCATTATTTTCTGGATAACTCCGATAATTCTAATAAGTAATAAAAATCACAAAATATCAGACGGTTATAGTTAAATAACCTGATTAAAGAAATACACCATCCGGGCTAACATTTGTTTGGAAGTTTCTTTTAGCAGCAAAAAGAAAAAACAGAACCAGTAAATTAGGCCGTATCATAATCATTCCGCAAAAGAAATAACATAGTACGTATGCGAATATATTTGGATGAGGGGTTACTTTAAGATTTTATAAAAGGAACTATAATTAATATAGATTTTAAATAACGAAGCATTCATGGTAAATATAATTAAAGGCGCACCGGCATGTGCAGGGATGTGTTGATTTGTTACATTTTTTACCCACTCAGCCAGCCGGCAAAACATAAAATGGAGTATCTGTTGCTCGGTCAAGGATCAGCAGACCACGAGTAATGGCCACGGTTAATCTGGAGAAAAAATGACTAAAGGTAAAATTCTACTTCTGGGCGTACTGATGTCCCTGGCGAGCGCGGCCTTTGCTGCACCGCAAGCCACAGCGGCACCCTCTGGCATCCAGGCCTATGAGGAACAGGAGTTTGTAGCCGATTTTACGAAATTCAAGATTGGTGATTTCGCCCCGGCGCAGTATCTGACACCTGAGTACACCATTAAGCAGTATAAGCTGCGCAATCTGCCTGAACCCCAGGCTGGCACGCACTGGACCTATATGGGCGAGAACTACGTGTTAGTGGGTGATACTGACGGTAAGATCTACAAAGCGTATAACGGCGATATCTTCTACCACCGTTAATCGCTTGTTTTGCCGGGTAAGCGCAGCGGCCCCCGGCAAAACAACTACACCGCGCGGAACGCGATATCGCCCGGGATCACTTCGCCCTGCCAGTAGAGCTGGGCCGCGACGCGATCTGCCAGCTGGCGATACATCTCAGCAAACTCACTTTCAGGACGGTTGACCACGGTCGGCTTCCCGCTGTCGAGATCTTCACGCAGGGTAATGTGCAGCGGCATCTGGCCCAGCAGTTGGGTGTGATACTGCGCCGCAAGCTTCTCTGCCCCGCCTGCACCAAAGATCGCCTCATGATGACCACAGTTGCTGCAGATATGCATGCTCATATTTTCGACCACGCCCAGCACCGGCACTTCAACCTTCTCGAACATCACGATGCCTTTTTTGGCGTCGATCAGCGCGATATCCTGCGGCGTGGTGACCACAACCGCACCCGTTACCGGAATGTTCTGCGCCAGCGTCAGCTGAATGTCACCGGTACCCGGCGGCATATCCAGTACCAGATAATCGAGATCCGGCCACATTGTCTCCTGCAACATCTGCAACAGCGCTTTGCTGGCCATCGGCCCGCGCCACACCATAGCGTTGTCGTCAGTCACCAGATAACCGATTGAGTTGGTTGCCAGCCCGTAAGCCATGATCGGTGCCATATGGGTGCCATCCGGCGAGGTCGGACGCTGATTTTCCGCGCCCAGCATGTTCGGGATCGACGGACCATAAATATCGGCATCCAGAATACCGACCTTCGCCCCTTCGGCGGCCAGCGCCAGGGCCAGGTTTACGGCGGTGGAGGATTTACCCACCCCACCCTTGCCGGAGCTGATGGCGATAATATTTTTCACGCCATTGATGCCCGGCTGGTTTTTCACCCGCTTCAGGGTGGCGATGGCGTGGGACAATTTCCAGTCAATCGCCTTCGCCCCGGTGATGCGCAGCAGCTCAGCGCTGGTTTCCTCTTTCAGCGTCTCGAACGCGTTGTTCCAGACGAACGGCATCTGCAGCTCAACATGCAGGGTATCATCCAGCCACGCCACGTGGTGCAACGCCTTCAGGGCGGTGAGATTATGCTTCAGGGTGGGGTGCTGAAAATTAGCCAGCGTCCCGGCGACCATTGCACGCAAGGCTTCCGGTGATTTGGCCTGGGATTGAGAACTCATCCCGACTCCTTTTGTTATTGTGGATAAGAGCTTTGTTGAACAAGTTTACCTGAAAGGCCATGGTTTGTGCTTACTTAATAATGCCCCTTTTGGTACTATCAAAACCCTTTTCACTACAAAAGAAGTAATGTCCACTATGACTCAAGTCGCGAAAAAAATTCTGGTGACGTGCGCTCTGCCGTACGCTAACGGCTCAATCCACCTCGGCCACATGCTGGAGCATATCCAGGCTGATGTCTGGGTCCGTTACCAGCGAATGCGCGGCCATCAGGTAAACTTCATCTGTGCAGACGACGCACACGGCACGCCGATCATGCTGAAAGCACAGCAGCTCGGTATCAGCCCGGAGCAGATGATTGCTGATATGAGTCAGGAGCATCAGACGGACTTTGCTGGCTTTGACATCAGCTATGACAACTATCACTCCACGCACAGCGACGAAAACCGCGAGCTGTCGGAGCTGATCTACACCCGTCTGAAAGAGAACGGTTTTATTAAAAACCGCACCATCTCTCAGCTCTACGATCCGGAAAAAGGCATGTTCCTGCCGGACCGTTTTGTGAAAGGCACCTGTCCGAAATGTAAATCCCCGGACCAGTACGGCGATAACTGCGAAGTGTGCGGCGCGACCTATAGCCCGACCGAGCTGATTGAGCCGAAATCCGTGGTTTCCGGCGCAACGCCTGTGATGCGTGACTCCGAGCACTTCTTCTTCGATCTGCCGTCGTTCAGCGAAATGCTGCAGGCGTGGACCCGCAGCGGCGCGCTGCAGGAGCAGGTGGCGAACAAGATGCAGGAGTGGTTTGAGTCCGGTCTGCAGCAGTGGGATATCTCCCGCGATGCGCCGTACTTTGGCTTTGAAATCCCGAACGCACCGGGCAAATACTTCTACGTCTGGCTGGACGCACCAATCGGCTACATGGGCTCCTTCAAGAACCTGTGCGATAAGCGCGGGGATACCACCAGCTTTGACGAGTACTGGAAAAAAGATTCCGACGCCGAGCTGTATCACTTCATCGGTAAAGACATCGTCTACTTCCACAGCCTGTTCTGGCCTGCCATGCTGGAAGGCAGCGGCTTCCGCAAGCCTACCAACCTGTTCGTGCACGGCTATGTGACGGTGAACGGCGCGAAGATGTCCAAATCACGCGGCACCTTCATCAAGGCCAGCACCTGGCTGAACCACTTTGACGCCGACAGCCTGCGCTACTACTACGCGGCGAAGCTCTCTTCCCGTATCGACGACATCGACCTGAACCTGGAAGATTTCGTCCAGCGCGTGAACGCCGACATCGTCAACAAGGTGGTGAACCTGGCTTCCCGTAACGCGGGCTTTATCGCTAAGCGTTTTGACGGCGTGATGGCGGCTGAACTGGCGGATCCCGCGCTGTACAAGACCTTCACCGACGCGGCAGCCGTGATTGGCGAAGCCTGGGAAAGCCGCGAGTTCGGCAAAGCGGTGCGTGAGATCATGGCCCTGGCCGATCTGGCTAACCGCTACGTTGACGAGCAGGCCCCTTGGGTTGTCGCAAAACAGGAAGGCCGCGACGCCGACCTGCAGGCGATCTGCTCCATGGGCATCAACCTGTTCCGCGTACTGATGTCTTATCTGAAGCCGGTTCTGCCGCAGCTGGCCGCGCGTACCGAAGCGTTCCTGAATACCGAACTGAGCTGGGACAGCATCAACCAGCCGCTGCTCGGCCATAAGCTGAACGCCTTCAAGGCGCTGTACAACCGCATCGAGATGAAGCAGGTAGAAGCCCTGGTTGACGCCTCGAAAGAAGAGGTGAAAGCCGCAGCCGCACCGGTTACCGGCCCGCTGGCGGACGATCCGATTCAGGAGACCATCACTTTTGACGATTTCGCCAAAGTCGATCTGCGCGTGGCGCTGATTGAGAACGCGGAATTCGTTGAAGGCTCTGACAAACTGCTGCGCCTGACCCTGGATCTGGGCGGCGAGAAGCGCAACGTCTTCTCCGGCATCCGTTCTGCATATCCGGACCCGCAGGTGCTGATTGGTCGCCAGACGGTGATGGTGGCTAACCTCGCTCCGCGCAAAATGCGCTTCGGCATCTCGGAAGGGATGGTGATGGCGGCAGGCCCTGGCGGGAAGGATATCTTCCTGTTAAGCCCTGACGAAGGCGCGAAGCCGGGTCAGCAGGTGAAATAACAAAAAAGCCGGAGATAATCTCCGGCTTTTTTTTGCCTTTTTGCCGGGTGGCGGCTTCGCCTTACCCGGCCTACACAACCCGTAGGCCCGTGCAAGCGCAGCGCCGCCGGGCAAAAAATCACGCCTTCGGATGATGCACCCGGTGGGTCAACCCGCGCAGGAAATTACGCAGGAACTGGTCCCCACACTCGCGGTAATTTTTGTGGTCCGGGGCGCGCATCATGGCGGTGATTTCCGGCATCGAGACGCGGTATTTCTGCTCGGTCATGATCGCCAGAATATCGTCGGTCTTCAGGGAAAAGGCGATACGCAGCTTCTTCAGCACCGTGTTGTTATTCACCCGACGCTCCAGCGCCAGCTCTGGCGCGGCCGGATCTTTGCCACGCTTATCGTAAATCAGGCCGTTCAGGAAACCCGACAGAATGATGTCCGGACAGCGAACAAAGCCCTCTTCATCTTCTTTGGTCATCCAGGTGTCGAAACCGGCGGACGTGGATTCCATATCGGAGAGCGCAAGAATGCGCACCATGTCGTTATTGTTGGCTTTCAGGGTGTAGCGCAGGCTACGAAGAATGTCGTTGCTAATCATGTGTGCCTTTAACTGTCGATGATGCTATGCCGCGCAGTGTACCAGTTTTACAGCCCTATCGCCTCTTTCAAACTTTTCAGATAGCGACGGCTGACCGGCACCGTCTGCCCGGCCCGCAGCACCAGCTCGGCCTGACCGTTTTCTTCGAGGCGGATCTCTTTCAGGTGCGCCATGTTCACCAGATACTGGCGGTGACAGCGTAGCAGCGGCGTGCGGCTCTCGAGCGTGCGCAGCGTCAGCTCGGTAAAGCCCTCTTTGCCTTCACCGCTGGTGACAAACACCCCGCTCATCCGGCTGCTGACAAAGGCCACGTCGTCCATTTGCAGAAGATAGATGCGGCTGTGACCGGTACAGGGGATAAACTTCAGCGGCTGCTGATGCTCCGCCAGCAGGGTTACATCCTGCACGTTGCGCTCCTGACGCAGGCGGTTGAGGGTCTTTTCCAGCCGCTGCTCTTCAATGGGCTTCAGCAGATAGTCAAAGGCGTGCTCTTCAAACGCCTTAACCGCGTACTCGTCAAAGGCGGTGAGAAACACGATGTAGGGCCGATGCTCCGGGTCGAGCATCCCAACCATCTCCAGACCGCTGATGCGCGGCATCTGGATATCCAGAAACAGCACGTCCGGGCGCAGCTTGTGCACCGCCCCGATGGCTTCGATGGCGTTGGCGCACTCACCCACAATCTCAATATCGCTCTGCTCCTGCAGCAAAAACCGCAGGTTTTCCCGCGCCAAAGGCTCATCATCGACAATCAGCACGTTCATCATGCGTGTTCCTCCAGAGGCAGTCTCAAGGTTATGCGGGTAAAGCAGTCGGGTTCGCAGGCGACGGTGATGCCGCAATCCTCACCAAAATGGGCGCGCAGGCGTTTATCCACCAGCCCCATCCCCAGGCCGCCGCCCTCTTTGGCGGAGGTATAGAGCCCGGCGTTATCTTCAATATCCAGCACCAGATAGCGGTTAAAGCGGCTGGCGGTGATGGCAATCTCTCCGGTACCCAGCAGCTGCGAGGTACCGTGCTTAATCGCATTCTCGACGATGGGCTGCAGGGTAAAGGCCGGCAGCTGCTGCCAGGCCAGTTCGTCCGGCACCGAGAGCGTCACCTGCAGGCGCGACTGGAACCGGGCCTGCTCAATTTGCAGATAGGCGTTCACATGCTCAATCTCATCGGCCAGGGTGACGATCTCCGATGGCCGCTTCAGGTTCTTGCGGAAAAAGGTTGAGAGGAACTGCACCAGCTGCGTCGCCTGCTCGCTGTCACGGCGGATCACCGCCTTCAGGGTATTCAGCGCATTAAACAGGAAATGCGGGTTGACCTGTGCATGCAGCAGCTTGATCTCCGACTGGGTCAGCAGCGCCTTCTGCCGCTCGTATTGCCCGGCAAGAATTTGGGCAGAGAGCAGCTGAGCAATCCCCTCCCCCAGGGTGCGGTTGATGGAGCTGAACAGGCGGTTTTTCGCCTCGTACAGTTTGATGGTCCCCATCACCCGCTGATTTTCGCCGCGCAGGGGGATCACCAGCGTCGAGCCCAGCTTGCACTGCGGATGCAGCGAGCAGCGGTACGGCACTTCGTTACCGTCGGCGTAGACTACCTCACCGGTCTCAATGGCGCGAAGCGTATAAGCGGACGAAATCGGTCTGCCGGGCAGATGGTGATCGTCGCCGGTGCCGGTAAAGGCCAGCAGCTTTTCGCGATCGGTGATAGCGACGGCGCTGATATCCAGCTCCTGGTGCAGCACCAGGGCCACCTTCATGCTGTTCTCTTCGTTGAAGCCCTGGCGCAGAATCCCCTCCGTCGAGGCCGCCACCTTCAGTGCCGTCGCCGAAAAAGCGGAGGTGTATTTTTCAAACATTGCCCGTTTGTCGAGCAGAATGCGCATAAACAGCGCGGCGCCCAGGGTGTTGGTGACCATCATCGGCGCGGCAATGCTGCTGACCAGATGCAGGGCATCCTCGAACGGGCGGGCAATCAGCAAAATGATCAGCATCTGTACCAGCTCGGCCACCAGGGTGACCATGCCTGCGGTAAGCGGGCTGAAGACCTTATCCGGGCGACCGCGCCGGACCATCACGCTGTGGATCAGTCCACCGAGCAGCCCTTCGACGATGGTCGAAATCATACAGCTCAGTGCCGTCATGCCGCCCATCGAGTAGCGGTGCAGTCCCCCGGTCAGCCCTACCAGTCCGCCGACCACCGGGCCGCCGAGCAGGCCCCCCATCACCGCGCCAATCGCCCGGGTGTTAGCGATGGAGTCTTCAATGTGCAGGCCGAGATAGGTGCCGAGAATGCAGAAGATGGAGAAGGTGACGTAGCAGAGCAGCTTGTGCGGCAGGCGAACCGTGACCTGCATCAGGGGAATGAACAGGCGTGTTTTACTCATCAGCCAGGCGATGACCAGAAACACACACATCTGCTGAAGCAGCAGCAACACCAGATTAAATTCGTACATGCCCACAACCACACGCTGTAAAACCGCGTAACATACACCGAAGCGCATTAACTTTCCTGGCAGCGCGAGGATAAAAATGTGTTTTCGTGTCAGGCATCACACCTTTTGCCCAATGTAATCTTAAATTCACGTAAATAATCCAAAAAAAGAGGGATCCTTCCTGGTTCGTCAATCTGCGTCTACAGTTAATCTGGGTATGTGCAAGCCGGGGGATAACATGGCGCTCTACACGATAGGGGAAGTGGCACTGCTGTGTGATATCAATCCTGTAACGTTACGCGCATGGCAACGACGTTATGGATTACTGAAACCACAGCGAACCGACGGCGGACACCGGTTGTTTACCGATGCGGATATCGACCGCATCCGTGAGATCAAGGGCTGGATCGATAACGGCGTTCAGGTCGGCAAAGTTAAAACGCTACTGAGCCCGGAGGGTCAGGAGGAGCAGGACATCTGGCGCGAACAGCAGGAGGTGCTGCTGCGTTACCTGCAGTCCGGCCATCTGCATCGCCTGCGGGTGTGGCTCAAGGATCGCGGCAGCGAATACCCTGCGCAAACCTTGATTTCGCATCTGTTCATCCCGTTACGTCGACGGCTGCAGTCCCAGCAGCCCACCCTGCAGGCGCTGCTGAGTGCGCTCGACGGGGTGCTGATCAACTACATCTGCATCTGTCTGGCCACCGCGCGAAAGAAGAACAGCAAGGATGCGCTGGTCGTCGGCTGGAACGTGCAGGACACCACCCGTCTGTGGCTGGAGGCGTGGATTGCCGCGCAGGATGGCTGGCGCGTCGACGTGCTGGCGCACTCGCTGGTGCAGCTGCGTCCGGAGCTGTTCGACGGGCAGACGCTGCTGGTCTGGTGCGGCGAATCGCCGACGGCGGCGCAGCAGCAGCAGCTCACCCAGTGGCAGGCCCACGGGTATCCCGTGTTCCCGCTGAAAGGCAATTAATGGTTCATTAACAGCCGCGCTTCACCGTATAATCGCCCTGTTAACATCAGGAGCACATTATGAAGGCAACCAAAGTCGCGGTTATCACCCTGTTCATTCTCATGGCCGTCAGCGGTATTGGCGGCGTGATGCTGGCAGGGTATTCGTTTATTGTCCGTGGCGGTGTCGGCTGAGGCTCTGCGCCAGCCGCTCAAACGCCCGATCCACCACAATCGCCGCCAGCGCCACCAGCAGCGCCCCCTGGATGATATAGGCCGTATTAAACCCGCTTAAGCCGATAATGATCGGCGTCCCCAGGGTGTTGGCCCCTACCGTTGAGGCGATGGCCGCCGTACCGATATTGATAATCACCGAGGTGCGGATCCCTGCCAGCATCACCGGCGCGGCAAGCGGCAGCTCAACGTTGCGCAGACGCTGCCAGCCGCTCATCCCCATCCCTTCCGCCACGCTGATAGCCGCTGCGGGCACTGACGCCAGCCCCGCCAGCGTCGCCTGCAAAATGGGCAGTACCCCGTACAGGATCAGCGCGATGATCGCAGGCTGTTGTCCAAACCCCATAACCGGCACCGCAATCGCCAGCACCGCCACCGGCGGGAAAGTCTGCCCGACCGCGGCGATGGTCTCTACCAGCGGGCGAAACTCACGGCCAGCCGGGCGGGTGACGGCAATCCCGGCCCCTGCCCCCAGCACAATCGCGATCAGGCTGGAGATCCCCACCAGCCAGAGGTGGGACAGTGTCAGGCTGACAAAGCTCTCTTGCTGATAGACCGGGCGCGGCAGCTCGGGGAACAGCGCGCTAAACAGCGGTGCGCTGTAAGGCATCACCAGCAACAGCGCGACAAACAGCGCCACCAGCCACAGGAGCGGATCGCGTAAGCGACTCATGACGCCTCCCGGGCCAGCAGATCGCGAAACCACAGCGTCCCGCAGGGCCGATCCTGGTCGTCCACCACCGGCAGGCTTTCGCTGCCGCTGCTGACAAAGGCCGAGAGCGCATCCCGCAGACTCATGGAGGCCCGCAGCGGACCTTCTCCACTGGCGGCGACCTCCCGGCGCATCGACTCACCCACCGTGCGCAGCGACAGGAGGCGCACGCCCAGCTCGCTGCGGCCAAAAAACTCACGCACAAACGCATTCTCGGGCTGGGTCAGCAGCGTCAGCGGCGTCCCCTGCTGCACCACTCTGCCGTGATCCATCAGTACCAGATGGTCCGCCAGCCGCAGGGCCTCGTCGATATCGTGGGTCACCAGAATAATGGTGCGGCCCAGAATGCGGTGGATACGGGTCATCTCCAGCTGCAGCGCGCCGCGGGTCACCGGATCGAGAGCGCCAAAGGGTTCATCCATCAGCAGCACCTCCGGGTTAGCGGCCAGAGCGCGCGCCACCCCCACCCGCTGCTGCTGCCCGCCGGAGAGCTGATGCGGGTAGCGCTCGCGCAGCCCGGGCTCCAGCCCCAGCAGGGCCATCAGCTCGTCCACCCGATCGTTGATTTTTTGCTGAGACCATTTTTGCAGCTGCGGCACGGTGGCGATATTGCGCGCCACCGTCCAGTGCGGAAACAGCCCGATGGACTGAATGGCATAGCCCATCCGGCGGCGCAGCTCCAGCACCGGCAGGCTGCGGATCTCCTCGCCGGCAAAGCGGATCAGGCCGCTGTCGTGCTCCACCAGCCGGTTAATCATCTTCAGGGTGGTGGATTTACCCGACCCCGAGGTGCCAATCAGTACCGTAAAAGCCCCTTCGGCAAAGGTCAGGTTCAGATCGCTGACCGCAGGCTCCCCGGCAAAGGTTTTGTTTACGTCATGAAATTCAATCATTGGTTCTCCTTCGCAGCAGGGCGATCCACAGGGCAAACAGCGCATCCACCACCACCGCCAGCACGATGGTCGGGATCACGCCCAGCAGCACCAGATCCAGGGCGCTGCTCAGCAGCCCCTGGAACACCAGCGCCCCAAATCCTCCGGCACCGATTAACGCCGCGATCACCGCCATCCCCACCGTCTGTACTGCGACGACCCTGAGTCCGCGCAGCAGTACCGGCAGCGCCAGCGGGAGCTGGATCTGCCAGAAGCGCTGGCGGGTGTTCATCCCCATCGCGTCGGCGCTCTCCAGCACTTCGGCAGGGACCTGGCTCAGCCCCGCCAGCACCCCGCGCGCCAGCGGCAGCAGGGCATAGAGCACCAGGGCGATCAGCGCCGGGGTCAGGCCGGTTCCGGCAATTCCCAGGGACGACAGCCACGGCCAGGCACGGGTCAGCCCGGCCAGCGGGGCAATCAGCAGGCCAAACAGCGCCACAGAGGGCACGGTCTGAATCACGTTGAGCACCGCAAACACCGGTCCCTGCGTTGTCGGACGGCGATAACAGAGCATCCCCAGCGGCACGCCGATCAGCAGCGCTGGCACCAGGGTGCCCACCAGTAGAGTCAAATGCTGCGCGAGGGCCGCATCAAAGACATCCTCGCGGTTGGCATACTCTTTCAACAGGGAGAGAGCATTGAGTTCACCGCTGAATAACAACAGCAGCGGCAGGATCCAGATTTGCGCCTGCAACAGCCAGCGCCAGAGCGGCTGGAGGCTGAGCCGACGAATGGCATCGCTGCAGGCCAGCAGGCAGAGCGCCAGCCACAGCCACAGGCCGCTACCCACCGCGGTACGCGCCAGCGGACTCTCGCTGGTGGCGAGATGGGTCGCCGCCAGCCCGACGCTCCAGATCAGGCCGGCAAACAGCAGCTCGCACGCCACAAGTGTGGCCACCAGCGCCCAGCGTCCGCGGGCAACGGATAACCCCAGCAGCAGGCACAGCGGAAGTAAAAGTAACGCAGGGGAAAACGACCACACCTGCCAGAGAGCACGCCCCTCCCCGGACACCAGCCGGTTAGGGGCGAAATTGACGAAAGGTAACGCGCCCGCAGCCAGGGCAACGATCGCCAGCAGCAGCAGGACGCGGTTATGACATCTTATCGGCACTGAACTATCCTGGGGGCTACTTCACCAGCCCTTTCTGCTTCAGGTAATCTGCCGCCACTTTTTTGGCATCCAGCCCTTCCACCGCAATGCTGGCATTCAGCTGTTGCAGGGTTTTCTCATCCAGCGTTTCAAATACCGGCTTCAGCCAGGCGTCCAGCTCCGGGTAGGCCTTCAGCACCGCTTCGCGCACCACCGGGGTCGGGGCATAGATTGGCTGAACGCCTTTAGGATCGGTGAGGGTTTGCAGACCCAGCGCCGCCACCGGGCCATCGGTGCCGTAGGCCATCGCCGCATTCACGCCGGAGGTTTGCTGGGCCGCCGCTTTGATGGTGACTGCCGTATCACCGCCCGCCAGGGAGAGCAGCTGGCTTTGATCCAGCTTGAAGTCATAGGCTTTTTCAAAGGCCGGCAGGGCATCCGGGCGCTCTATAAACTCCGCCGAGGCGGCGAGTTTAAAATCGCCATTCTCTTTCAGGTAGCGGCTGAGATCGTCGAGGGTAGTGAGTTTACCTTTCTCCGCCACGTCTTTGCGCACGGCGATGGTCCAGGTATTGTTGGCCGGAGCCGGGGTGAGCCAGACCAGTTTGTTCTGTTCAGCATCCAGCTTTTTGACTTTTTCATATCCGGCCTGGGCATTTTTCCACGCCGGATCCTTTTCATCTTTAAAGAAGAAGGCCCCGTTGCCGGTGTATTCCGGATAGATATCCAGCTCGCCGGAGGTGATCGCACCGCGCACCACGGGCGTGGTGCCGAGCTGGACTTTATTGACGGTTTTCACGCCGTGGCTTTCCAGCACCTGCAAAATAATATTGCCGAGCAGCGCGCCTTCGGTATCGATCTTTGAGCCCACCTTCACCGGCTCCGCCGCCTGTAACGGCAGACTCACCGCCGCCAGCAACACCGCAGATCCCAACATCCCCTTTGCAATCGTCATTCCGCTATCCTCATTTTTTTGCTGCCTTTTTCAGAGGCTTGAGAGAAAAGCGTAGCTTAAAACGGCGGAATTAACCGTCAAAATGCCTTTTTAGCATAAGGTAAGACGCCTCCCCCGCAGGAGGGGGAGGCAAAGGGAGGAAGGTTACAGCAGCTCGAACTCGCCTTTATTCACGCGGGCGGAATCGAGGCCGATAAAGACGTTAAACTTGCCCGGCTCGGCGGCGTATTTCATCTGCTGATTCCAGAACTTGAGCGCATCCACGTCAATCGGGAAGCTGACGGTTTTGGTTTCGCCAGGTTTCAGGTGCACCTTCTCGAAGCCACGCAGCTGTTTCACCGGACGGCTCATGGAGGCGGTGACATCCTGAACGTACATCTGGATCACCGTATCCCCTTCGCGCTTGCCGCTGTTGGTCACCTCGACGCTGGCGGTGACGCTAGCGTCCGCTTTCATCGTCGGGGCCGACATTTTCACGTCGGAAAGGGTGAAGGTGGTGTAACTCAGGCCATAGCCAAACGGATAGAGCGGGCCATTGGCTTCGTCGAAATAGCGCGAGGTGTACTTGTTCGGTTTATCCGCGTTGTACGGACGACCGGTATTCAGGTGGCTGTAGTACACCGGGAGCTGCCCGACGGAGCGCGGGAAGGACATCGGCAGTTTGCCCGACGGGTTGTAATCGCCAAACAGCACGTCGGCGATGGCGTTACCGCCTTCGGTACCGGCGAACCAGGTTTCCAGAATGGCGTCAGCCTGCTGGTTTTCGTCAACCAGTGCCAGCGGACGGCCGTTCATCAGCACCAGCACCAGCGGTTTGCCGGTGGCTTTCAGCGCGGTAATCAGCGCCTTCTGGCTCTGTGGCAGAGTGATATCGGTGCGGCTGGAGGCTTCATGGGCCATGCCCTGAGCTTCACCCACCACGGCAACCACGACGTCGGATTGCTTCGCCGCATTAACCGCTTCGTCGATCATCTCCTGCGCCGGGCGCGGATCGACCTTCACCGCCTCTTCATACTGGTTGAGGAAGGTGACGATATCCTTGTCGCTGGTGACGTTGGCACCTTTGGCGTAAATCACCTTGCCCTTGTCACCCAGCGCGTCTTTAATGCCGGTCAGCACGGTAACGGACTGATCGGCCACCCCTGCCGCAGACCAGCTGCCCATCACGTCGCGCTTGCTGTCAGCCAGCGGCCCCACCACTGCCACGGTGCCGGATTTCGCCAGCGGCAGCGTGTCCAGACGGTTTTTCAGCAGCACCAGGCTTTCGCGCGCTACGTCGCGGGCTTCCTTACGGTGCAGGCGGCTTTCGGCGTTGGTGTCGGTCGGGTCGGACTCTTTTGGCCCCAGGTGGCTGTACGGATCGTTAAACAGCCCCATGTCATATTTCACGTTCAGCACGTGGCGCGTGGCGTCGTCCAGCTCCGCCATGGTGACTTTGCCGCTCTTCACCAGCCCCGGCAGGTATTTGCTGTAATACTCGTCGCTCATGCTCATGTTGATGCCGGACTTCAGCGCCACGCGCACCGCGTCTTCCGGGTCAGATGCCGTGCCGTGCTTGATCAGCTCTTTAATTGCGCCGTGGTCGGAAACGGTAATGCCTTTGAAGCCCCACTGGTCGCGCAGCACGTCTTTCAGCAGCCAGGAATCCGAGGTGGCCGGCGTGCCGTTGAGGGAGTTCAGGGCCACCATCACCGCGCCGCTCCCGGCATCAAGACCGGCTTTGTACGGCGGCATGTAGTCGTTAAACAGGCGCTGCGGGCTCATGTCGACGGTGTTGTACTCTTTCCCGCCCTCTACGGCGCCATAGGCGGCGAAGTGCTTGACGCTGGTCATCACCGAGTAGCGGTCGGCCGGGCTTTTGCCCTGCATCGCTTCAACCATGGTTTTGCCCATGGTTGCGGTCAGGTAAGTATCTTCCCCGAAGCCTTCTGAGCCGCGGCCCCAGCGCGGATCGCGGGAGACGTCAACCATCGGTGCCCAGGTCATGTTCAGGCCATCGTCCGCGGCTTCATAAGCCGACACGCGCCCAACGGTTTTCACCGCGTCGAGGTTAAAGGAGGAGGCCAGACCGAGGCTAATCGGGAAGACGGTACGCTGGCCGTGGACCACGTCATAGGCGAAGAATAACGGGATTTTCAGGTGGCTGAGTTCCATCACCTGATCCTGCATCTTGCGGATATCCTGGCGGGTGACGGTGTTAAAAATCGCCCCCACCTGGCCGTTTTTAATCATCTCGCGAATGGCTTCTTTCGGATTGTCCGGTCCGACGCTGATCAGGCGCAGCTGGCCGATTTTCTCATCGACCGACATCTTCGTGAGCAGATCGGTGACAAATGCGTCGCGGGCTTCCGGCGTCAGTGGATGATTGCCAAACAGGTCGTCAGCCAGCGCAGGTTGCAGCGCCAGACTTACAGCTATCCCTACAGAACAAAGCCATTTCATCTCGTTTACTCTCTCATCAATAACCGCCGGATAGTCGCGGCCAGACATTACGAAAAGCGCAGTGTGCCATAAACCCTGTGAACCTTGCAGGGTTTATTCTCTGATTTTTCTGGTGAATACTGGTTCGCTTAAACATTAATCGCGCTATGATTTTGGACGACGTATTCGACTGACCACAAGGGGTGGATGATGTCTTTTGAACAACCGCACAATAACACCGACTTTATTAATGACCTGACGCGACTGGTGGGCTCTGCGCACCTGCTGACCGACGCCGCGAAAACCGCCCGCTACCGCAAGGGCTTTCGCTCCGGACAAGGGGACGCGCTGGCGGTGGTGTTCCCTGGCACCCTGCTGGAGCTGTGGCGGGTGCTGAACGCCTGCGTGGCGGCAGACAAAATTATTCTGATGCAGGCGGCGAATACCGGCCTGACCGAAGGCTCCACGCCGAACGGCAATGATTACGACCGCGATATTGTGATTATCAGCACCCTGCGCCTCGACAAGCTGCATCTGCTGGACAAGGGCGAGCAGGTGCTGGCCTTCCCGGGCACCACGCTCTACTCGCTGGAAAAGGCGCTCAAGCCGCTGGGCCGGGAGCCGCACTCGGTGATTGGCTCGTCCTGTATCGGCGCTTCCGTCATCGGCGGGATCTGCAACAACTCCGGCGGCTCGCTGGTGCAGCGCGGCCCGGCCTACACCGAAATGTCGCTGTTCGCCCGTATTGATGAGCAGGGCAAGCTGACCCTGGTGAACCACCTGGGAATCGATCTGGGCGTCACGCCGGAGCAGATCCTCAGCAAGCTGGATGACGATCGCATCAGGGACAGCGATGTGCTGCACGACGGGCGTCATGCCCACGATCATGATTACATCAGCCGGGTACGCGAGATCGACGCCGATACCCCGGCGCGCTATAACGCCGATCCGGATCGCCTGTTTGAATCCTCCGGCTGCGCGGGCAAGCTGGCGGTCTTCGCCGTGCGCCTCGACACCTTCCCGGCGGAGAAACGCCAGCAGGTATTTTATATCGGCACTAACCAGCCTGAAGTGCTGACCAGGATCCGTCGCCACATCCTCGGGGAGTTCACCCACCTGCCGGTCGCCGGTGAGTATATGCACCGGGATATTTACGACATCGCCGAACGCTACGGCAAAGATACCTTCCTGATGATCGACAAGCTCGGCACCGACAAGATGCCCTTCTTCTTCACCATGAAGGGGCGCACCGATGCGATGCTGGAGAAGGTGTCGCTGTTCAAGCCGCACTTTACCGACCGCTTTATGCAAAAGCTGGGCAACGCCTTCCCGGCACACCTGCCGCCGCGGATGAAAAGCTGGCGGGACAAGTACGAGCATCACCTGCTGTTGAAGATGGCGGGCGACGGCATTGCCGAAGCGCAGACCTGGCTGGCAGAGTTCTTTAAAGACGCCGAGGGCGACTTCTTTGCCTGTACCCCTGAAGAGGGCAGCAAGGCCTTTTTACACCGCTTTGCCGCCGCAGGGGCTGCGATCCGCTATCAGGCGGTACACGCCGACGAGGTGGAAGACATTCTGGCGCTGGATATCGCCCTGCGCCGCAACGATACCGACTGGTTCGAGAAACTGCCGCCGGAGATCGACAGCCAGCTGGTGCATAAGCTCTATTACGGCCACTTTATGTGTTACGTCTTCCATCAGGATTACATCGTCAAGAAAGGGGTCGATGCCCATGCCCTGAAGGCGCAGATGCTGACGTTATTGCAGGCGCGTGGGGCGCAATATCCGGCGGAACATAATGTGGGTCACATTTACGAAGCCCCGGCCGCATTAAAGCAGTTTTATCGCGAAAATGACCCGACAAACAGCATGAACCCGGGGATTGGCAAAACAAGCAAGCAGAAAAACTGGAAAGGGGAACCTGAAACAGTAAGTAATGACCTGCAAGCCACTGATCAAACCAGTTAGCCCGATTGGGCCCGCTGTTAAGCCCATTCAAATCGTACTAGAGTAGCCACGGGTCGCCAGAGAATCGTTTCTCTGGCTTTTTTTGATGAGGAGCGGACATATTATGTCGGCTGTTGAAACTTTCTCCGAAACTGACGTTCAGGTTCGCGATGCTGAGGCGGAGGACGCGCATGCTATTGCGGGCATCTACGCCTGGCACGTCCTTAACGGGCGCGCATCCTTTGAAGAGGTTCCCCCTACCGTAGACGAAATGCGCCAGCGTATGAACGCGGTGACCAGCCAGGGTTTGCCGTGGCTGGTGGCGCTCTATCGGGGGATTGTCGTGGGCTACTGTTACGCCACTCACTATCGTCCCCGCCCCGGGTACCGTTACACCATTGAAGAGTCGATTTACGTGGAGGCCAGCACGCCCGGACGCGGCTTTGGCAGCGCGCTGCTGAGCGCCCTGATTGCCCGCAGCGAAGAGGGGCCGTGGCGGCAGATGATCGCTATCGTCGGAGACGGGCCAAACAATGCCAGTTCGTTACGCCTGCATAAAAAGCACGGATTCGAAGTGGCGGGACAGCTGAGAAGCGTGGGATACAAGAAAGGGGACTGGCGCGATACGCTGATTTTGCAGCGCCCCCTCAACGACGGTGACTGGACGCCACCTGAGTAAAGCGGTATTGCCGGGTGGCGCTGCGCTTACCCGGCCTACAAAACCGTAGGCCCGTGCAAGCGAAGCGCCGCCGGGCGATTAATAAAAACTCAATCGTTTTGCGCGGTCGCCATCTGGGCGGCTTTTTGCTTTTTATAGCTCAGGGCCGCGGCCGGCACCGGCTGCGCCTTCCCGGTTTCAATCCATGTACGCAGACGGCTGGCATCGGCAAAGTGGGTATATTTGCCAAAGGCATCCATCACCACCAGCGCGACCGGCTTGCCATTAATCACCGTGCGCATCACCAGGCAGTGGCCCGCGGCGTTGGTAAAGCCGGTTTTGGTCAGCTGGATATTCCAGTTATCGCGGTAGACCAGATGGTTGGTGTTACGAAACGGCAGGGTATACGCCGGGTTCGAGAAGGTCGCCATCTCTTCGCGGGTGGTGCTGAGCTGGCCGAGCAGCGGATACTGCTTAGTGGCAATCAGCAGCCTCGTCAGATCCTGCGCCGTCGAGACGTTATGAATCGACAGGCCGGTGGGCTCCACAAAGCGCGTCTGAACCATTCCCAATGCCTTCGCTTTGGCATTCATCGCCCGGATAAACGCGTCATAGCCGCCTGGATAGTGGTGCGCCAGGCTTGCCGCAGCGCGATTCTCAGAGGACATCAGCGCCAGCAGCAGCATATTTTTGCGGCTGATTTCACTGTTCAGGCGCACGCGGGAGTAGATCCCTTTCATCTCCGGCGTATGGCTGATATCCACGCGCAGTTTTTCATCCAGCGGCAGTCGTGCATCCAGCACCACCATCGCGGTCATTAATTTGGTAATCGAAGCGATCGGGCGCACCAGATTCGGGTGGCTGGAGTAGATCACTTTGTTGGTATTCAGATCGACGATCATGGCGCTGCCGGAGGCAATCTCCGGCTGGGCCGCCGTAGCCGCAGCGGCAGGTTTGGAGATCGCCGGGGTCGCCACTGGCACAGCCAGCAACAGCGCAAGACTCAGTAAAGAAACGCGGAATTTCAGCATGGTGAGATTTCTGATAATTATTCATGCACGTAATAACGTACACCGCCCGGGTCATGGCGCGAACGCGGGCTGGCTTAGGCATCATAGCCGTCCGGATGCCCTGCTGCCAGTAGATAATCATGAACAGATGCTGCATTGCTGGCATTTACGCCAGCAATGCAGTGACCTCAGAAGAGACGGTATCCATAACCCCAAAGAATAACTGTCAGCGCCAGCAGCACCTCCAGCAACAGCACGCCGATGGCGAGCGTCGAACCGGAGAAGCTGCGGCCCTCTTCTTTATTGATACTCAGGAAGGTTGGAATGCCGATATAGAGCAGATAGCCGGTGTAACAGAGCGCCAGCGTCCCCACCAGCGCACACAGCCAGACTATCGGATAGAGCGCCACAATTCCGCTCAGGAACAGCGGCGTCGCCACGTAACCGCCGAACACCATGCAGTGCGTCAGCGAAGGGCGCTGCGGATATTTACGCGCCATCCAGTAAATCACCCGCCCCATTGCCGCCACCCCCGCCAGCATCAGCGCGTAAAACACCACGGCCAGTGCCAGACCGGTCATCCATGAGAGCTTCACAACGTTGCCGTCGTCAAAATCCCAGCCAATTTGCGTGGTCCCAATAAACGCGCAAATCACCGGCACGGCGGCCATCAGCAACACGTGGTGCGTATAGTGATGACTGACCGTTTCGTTTTCGCCTCTGATAACGTGCATTTCACGATCGGGATGGGAAAAGAGTCCCCAGACATGGTTCATAACGCCCCCTTGTTGTCGGCCCGCTAGCGATAACTCAAGTATAATGCAGGGCTGAGATTATTTTTTGTACAGTATAAAAATGCCGCTGATGGGTTGAGATTCTGGTATGTTAATCCCTGTTAAACAGGGTCTTACAGAAAGGAGTCGCTGATGCCGGAATTCATTTTTTTCAAAAAAGGCAATAAAACCACTGCGCTTGAGAAGCGCGACGTGCAGGGGGCCAGATTGTTGCTTGAGCAGGGCTATGACAAGCTGTTTGAAGAGATTATTGCCCCTGACGGCCACCATGCCCTGGCCCGTCTGGCCGATATCAAAAAAGAAGAAATCCTTACGGAACGTGCCTTTATGACCTGGCCTGCCTTTGTCGCGGCAGTGTTCATTATTATGCTGGTTGTGGGGTATCTGTTCGGCAACTAGCGTTTCCTGCGCTACGCTTACCTCATGGATATCAATACTCTCATTGCACAGTATGGCTATGCCGCGTTGGTCATTGGCAGCATAGCGGAAGGCGAAACCATTACCCTGCTGGGGGGCGTGGCGGCGCATCAGGGATTACTCCGTTTTCCGCTGGTGGTGGCCGCCGTGGCGCTGGGGGGCATGATCGGTGACCAGCTGCTCTACCTGGCTGGCGTGCGTTTTGGTCCAACGATCCTGCGCCGTTTTGCTCGCCATCAGAAGAAAATCGACCGCGCCCAGCAGCTGATCCAGCGTCACCCCTACCTGTTCGTTATCGGCACCCGCTTTATGTACGGTTTCCGCATCATCGGCCCGCTGCTGATCGGTGCCAGCCGCCTGCCGCCGAAAATTTTCCTGCCGCTGAATATTATCGGCGCTATCGCCTGGGCGCTGATCTTCACCACCTTAGGTTACGTCGGGGGTGAAGTGCTGGAGCCATGGCTGCATTCGCTCAACCAGCACCTGCGCCACTGGATCTGGCTGATCCTGGTGGTGGTGCTGGTCCTCGCGATACGCTGGTGGCTGAAACGCCGGGATCGCAGTTAACTACTCTGCGGGTTTGAACTGTGGATTGCCGAGCATAAAGCCACCGTCGACGATAAAGGATTGTCCGGTGGCATAGCTGGCGTCGCTGTCGCACAGCCAGGCCACCAGGCTGGCGATCTCTTTGGTGTGTCCCGGCCTGGCCAGCGGGATATTCGGCATGGATCCCGGCTTCACTTCGCTGTCGTCCATATCGTTCATCGGCGTGGCGATGGCCCCGGGCGCGACGGCGTTAACCAGAATATTGTGATGCACCAGCTCCATCGCCATCGACTTGGTCAGGCCCCCGAGGGCATGCTTGGCCGAGGTGTAGGCGCTGGCCTCCGGCAGCGGGGTATGCTCATGCACCGAGGTGATATTGACGATGCGTCCGCCCTCCCCCTGCTTGACCATCTGCCGGGCGGCAATTTGCGAGCAGAGAAATGCGCCATCCACATCGACGCTGAAAATGGAGCGCCACTGGTCGTACTCCATCTCAAGGAACGAGGCTTTGACCATCGCCCCGGCGTTGTTAACCAGCACGTCGATACGCCCGAAGCGTTCAATCAGCTTCTCTATTGCCGATGCCCCCTCCGGGAGCTGGCTGAGATCCAGCTGAATAGCCTCTGCCCGCTGCCCGCGCGCTTCGATCTCGCGGCAGGTTTTTAACGCCCCTTCCTCATCCGAATGCCAGGTCACGCCAATATCAAACCCACGCTCCGCCAGCATCAGAGCCGTGGTTTTGCCGATCCCCGAATCCGATGCTGTCACAATAGCCACACGATTGGTTGAACCCATACTCACCTCCAGAAAACTGCAAAGAGGTAAGTATAGATAATTCTCGTTTTCTACCCGTGCTGATAGCCGCCACCGAGCGCGGAGGTAAGCTGCAGGGAGGCGTCAATGTACTGTCCCTGGAGTGTGAGTCCGGCGAGCCGTTCCTGCAGGGCCGGTATTCTGGCCTCGCTGACGCGTGAACCCGCCACGATCCCGGCGTGGAAACGCGCCTGCGCCAGGGCGACAACGCGCGCGGCATCGGCCTCAACCTGCTGCTGATGATGGTTTTTCGCCATCAGCGTTTCAACGTCGCTTGCACAGTGGGCAACCTGATTCACCGCCTCCACCACCGCTTTGTTGTAGTTAGCCACCGACAGGTTGCTTTGCGCCTGGGCGATATCAAGGTTCGCATTCAGGCGTCCGCTGTCAAAAATCGGCAGGGTCAGACCGGCGGTAACGCCCATCTGCTGCGCCGAAGAGCGGAACAGATCGCTTAAGTGCAGCGCATCCTGTTGCAGAAAAGCCATCAGATTCACATCGGGATAGAACGCCGCTTTCGCCGCCTCCACTTCACTCATTGACGCCTCGATATACCAGTGCGCCTCCTGCAGATCGGGACGGCGGGCCAGCAGGTCATAACCCAGCGAGGAAGGCAGTTTTGTCTCAACGGCAGGTAAGGCGTGCGGTTTGAGAGTTATCGACGGGGTATTGGTCAGGGCTTCCAGACGGGCCGTAATGGCTTTCATGGTGCCGTTTACCTCCGCCAGCCGCTCTTCGGTTTTACTGGCATTGATATCGGTTTCGACCCCTTCAACCGACGAGGTGATCCCGTGCTGATACAGCTCACGGTCCGTCCCGATTATCGCCTCCTGCTCCTGTTTGATGGCGTGTAACACATTTCCCATGGCCGCCTGCGTCTGCCACTCCCAGTACAGGCGCGCCACGCTGCTGGCCAGCAGCTGGCGGGTCTGCTGCAGCTCCGCCTGTTGGGCGTTGACCTTACCGATGCGGGCCTCCACCTGGGCGCGGTTTTTACCCCACAAATCCAGATCCCAGCCGGCGGTCAGGCCAAAGGTGCCGTTGGTGTACCAGGGGCCGGTGGTGCCCGCCGCCGGATCGGTGATGGCAAAGGGCCCCATCAGCCCTTCGGCGGACATTTTCTGCCGTTCAGCATCGGCTGAAAAATTCACTTCGGGCCCGTCTGCGGCCATCGCCATTTTGGCCTGCGCCTCAGCGAGGGCAATTCGCTGGCGGGCAATTTGCATATCCGGGGCGTCGGCCTGCGCTTTGACGATCAGGGCCGTCAGCTGCGGATCGTGGAAATCCTCCCACCAGGCATTTTTTGGCCACTGGCCGGACGCCAGCCCGGTCTCTATTTTTGCTGCGGGGATCTGTTGATTCAGCGATGCCGCCGTGTCGTGTTGAGGTGCACAGGCAACCAGTAAAAGGGAAACAGGCAGGCAGAGGCAGTAAAAACGTGAAGGTTTCATCGTGTTATTCACATTAAAAAGAAGGCTGCAAAATACGCCCGCTGCGCTCTATTTTTTTAGGAATCGGTGGCAATGCACAATTTGTCATACCTTTACACAGACAGAAAAGGCGCCCGTGTTGCCGGGCGCCCCTGCGGTCATCAGGCTTTCAGCGAAGCGCCTCTGGTAGCAATCACCTTCTGATACCAGTAAAAACTCTTCTTACGACTGCGCGCCAGGGTGCCTGCCCCGCTGTCATCGCGATCGACATAGATAAAGCCGTAGCGTTTAGACAGCTCCGCCTTAGAGGCGCTCACCAGATCGATCGGCCCCCAGCTGGTGTAGCCCATCACCTCCACGCCGTCATCAATCGCCTCGCGCACCTGCACCAGGTGGTCGTTGAGGTAGCTGATGCGGTAATCATCCTGCACCACGCCGTCGGCGTCCGGCTTGTCCTTCGCCCCCAGCCCGTTCTCAACGATAAACAGCGGCTTCTGATAGCGATCCCAGAGCACGTTCAGCAGGGTGCGCAGGCCCACCGGGTCGATCTGCCAGCCCCACTCCGAGCTGGCGAGATGCGGGTTAGGCACCATGCTCAGGATGTTGCCGCGCGCCTGCTGGTTCAGCGCTTCGTCGGTGGTGACGCAGCCGGTCATGTAGTAGCTGAAGGAGATAAAGTCGATGGTCGATTTCAGCGCCTCGCGATCGGCATCGGTGATCTCAAGCTGAATGCCGTTATCGCGGAAGAAGCGCAGCATATAGCCCGGGTACGCCCCGCGGCACTGCACATCGCCGAAGAACTGCCAGGCGCGGTTCTCCTGCAGGGCTTCCAGCACGTCGTCCGGCTTGCAGGTCAGTGGGTAGACCAGGCCACCCAGCAGCATGTTGCCGATTTTCGCCTCCGCAACGATCTCGTGGCAGGCTTTCACCGCCAGGGCGCTCGCCACCAGCTGATGGTGGATCGCCTGATAGACCTCTGCCTTGCTGCTGGTTTCCGGCAGGCCGACGCCGGTCATCGGCGCGTGCAGGGACATGTTGATCTCGTTGAAGGTGAGCCACAGCTTCACCTTGTGCTGATAGCGGGTAAAGACGGTGCGGGCATAGCGCTCGAAGAAGCCAATCACCTGACGGCTGCCCCAGCCGCCGTACTGCTTCACCAGCCCCCACGGCATCTCGTAGTGTGAGAGGGTCACCAGCGGGGTGATGTTGTGCGCCGCCAGCTCGTCAAACAGCCTGTCGTAGAAGGCCAGACCGGCCTCGTTCGGCTGCTGTTCATCACCGTTCGGAAAGATGCGCGTCCAGGCAATGGAGACGCGCAGGCAGCTGAAGCCCATCTCGGCGAACAGCTTGATGTCCTCCGGGTAGCGATGATAGAAATCGATCGCCACATCTTTAATACCGCTGTCGCCCGCCACGCGCTCCACCACCGGGCCAAACACCCCCTGCGGCTGCACGTCAGAGGTGGACAAGCCTTTGCCATCGTCCAGGTAAGCGCCTTCTACCTGATTCGCGGCAACCGCGCCGCCCCATAAGAAATCGTCCGGGAAAGTTTTCATTCGGTTCTCCTGTTATTGATGGCTGACGCAAAGCAACGGCGCGCCGGCCTGGACGGCGGACGCCGCCAGGGTCGCCACATGACGGTAGTCGTCGCTATTGCTGATAATAATCGGGGTCGCCAGATCGTATCCGGCATCGAGGATCGCCTGGCGATCGAACTCCAGCAGCAGATCCCCCGGCTGAACTTTGTCCCCCACCTTCACGTGGGCGGTAAACGGCTTGCCGTCGAGCTTCACGGTGTCGATCCCAACGTGGATCAGCACTTCGATGCCGCTGTCGCTGAGCAGGCCGATGGCATGTTTGGTGGCGAAGATCGAGGCCACTTCCCCGGCAAAGGGGGCTATCACTTTGTTATCCGCAGGAATAATCGCCGTGCCCTGACCGAGCAGGCCGCTGGCGAAGGTGGCATCCGGCACCTGCTCCAGTGCCATAACGGTTCCGCTCATGGGTGACAGGACATCGTTTTCACCCGCGGTCGCCGCCACCGGCGTTGCCGCGGTCGCACGCCCTGGCATACCGGCCACCAGCGTCAGGCCGCAGCTGATCACCAGCGCCACCAGGGTGCCGAGGAGGCCGCCCCATAACGTGGCATCCACGCCGCCCGGCGGGATCATCTGCGCGACGGTGAAGATGTTGGCGAAGCCAAAGGAGTAAACGTGAGTATTGCTGAAGCCGACAATCGCCCCGCCAATCGCCCCCGCCACGCAGCCAAAGATAAACGGACGGCGCAGCGGCAGGTTAACGCCATACACCGCAGGCTCAGTGATGCCGAAGATCCCCGCCGTCACAGAGGAGCCCGCCAGCATCTTCTGGCGGGCATCGCGGGTGCGCAGGAAGATCCCCAGCGCGGCACCCACCTGACCAAAGACCGCAGGGAGCAGCATCGGCAGCATTGAGTCATGGCCCAGCACCGCCAGATTGTTGATCATCAGGGGCACCAGCCCCCAGTGCAGGCCAAAGATCACGCACACCTGCCACAAGGCCCCCATGGCAGCCCCCGCCAGCCACGGGGCGAGCACGTAAATCCACTGGTAGCCGTTGGCAAGCAGCTGGCTTAGCCAGGTGGCGACCGGACCGATGATCAGGAAGGTGAGCGGCACGGTCACCGCCAGACAGATCAACGGGGTGAAAAAGTTTTTCATCGAGGATGGCAGGCGGCTGGCGCTCTGTTTCTCCAGCCAGCAGCTGACCCAGGCGGCGAGGAT
This sequence comes from Leclercia sp. AS011, assembly GCF_037152535.1. NCBI lineage: Bacteria > Pseudomonadati > Pseudomonadota > Gammaproteobacteria > Enterobacterales > Enterobacteriaceae > Leclercia > Leclercia sp. AS011. Next base: position 385,503 of record NZ_JBBCMA010000001.1, on the reverse strand, counting down.
GATCGGAATGACCGATGAGCTGTAGTTAAACCAGGTCACCGGCAGCCCGAGGAAGGTTTCTGCCGCCGCCCCGGCCTGCTGACTGGCATCAAATGCCTGAATCATCACCGGATGAACCAGCGCGCCGCCAATCACCATGGTGATAAACGGGTTGCCGCCAAATTTTTTTCCGGCGGTATAGCCCAGCACCAGCGGGAAGAAGAAGAACAGCGCATCGCTGGCCGCGAACCAGATTTTGTACGTGCCGCTGTCGGGGGTCAGCCAGCCGCAGACGACGGCCAGCGCCAGTAGCCCCTTCAGAATACCGGAGGCTGCCAGGATGCTAATAAACGGCGTAAAAATGCCAGAAACGATGTCGATCAGGCGGCCAAACAGACTGCCCTGGTCTCCGCCCTCCTGCACAACCGGCGTATCGTCGCTCAGCCCGGCTTCGCTGCGTACCGCGCGCCACACATCGTTCACATGGTTGCCAATCACCACCTGGAACTGGCCGCCGCTTTCCACCACCATAATCACGCCCGGGTTTTTCTTCAGCCCTTCGGCGTCCGCTTTTTGATTCTCTTTGAGTTTAAAACGCAGTCGGGTGGCGCAATGCACCAGACTGACTATGTTCTCTTTGCCGCCGATGTGGCTGAGAATATCCTTCGCCAGTGCCTGATATTCCATCTCTGTTTCCTTCCTCACTGCCCGCAGGCAGGGTTTGACTGAGTCGTAAAAATAAAAAAACCCGAGAACGACGCCCTTTCGGGAGCCGCGCTCAGGTTTTGCCTGCACAGTGCAGTAACAATCCGTTTGTGGGAGGCCTAGCGCCCCTCTTTTCTCACGCGCTCAATATGAATGGTGAGAAACATAATTTCTTCAGTGGTCAGCTCGCGCTGATAACGCGTTTGCAGATGCTGCGCGATTTTCTCCGCGCATCTCCACGCTTTGGCGTAGTTATCTTTTACCGCCGTGTGCAGGGAGACATCATCGTCTTCCACCACGGTGCGGGTCAGCATCCGCTGGGCAAAGAACTTCAGGTGGGTGACGAAGCGCTGATAGCTTAGCGACTCCTCGTCATACTCCAGCTGAAAGCTGTACTTCACCAGCTGCAAAATCTCCTGCATCACCCGGGTGACGTGCATCACCTCGGGCATCTCGCTGTGCAGCTGGGCGGTGACCAGATGCAGCGCGATAAACCCGGCTTCATCTTCGCCCAGCTCTACCTCCAGTCGTTTAGCGATGATGGCCCGGGCCTGCTGGCCCAGCTCAAACTCTTTCGGGTAGAGCCGCTTAATGTCCCACAGCAGCACGTTTTTGATCGCCAGCCCCTTCTTCTGCCGCTCAATCGCAAAGTAGCAGTGGTCGGTTAAGGTGATGTACAAACTCTCCTGCAGTTTCCCCAGCCGCTGCGCCGCCAGTCCGATAATGCGGTCGCAGGTGGTCATCACTTCCAGCGGGATCTGGCTGAGTAACTCCCCCAGCCGCTGCACCAGCTCGTCACTTTGCAGGGCAAACACCTTCTCGATGTTCTCTTTCAGGACCAGGTCGCCAGGGCTCTTCTGAAAGGCCAGCCCACGGCCCATCACCACCTGCTCGCGCCCCTGCTCATCCAGAACAACCACCACATTGTTATTCAGTATTTTGGCGATTTTCATTCCATGCCCCAGAAACAAAAAAACCTGACCTCCGGCAGATGCCAGAAAATCAGGTTTTGCCTGCCGCAGCAGTAACAATCCAGTTAGCGCACTTTACCAGTTTCGTTCGACGCCACAATGCGCCCCGCTGAAAAACGTGACGCAGATCGAATCTGGCCTATTTCGCCTGAATGACCCGGGCGATCTCCGCCGAGGATTGCAGGGCGCGGATCTCCTGAAACAGGTCCAGGGCGTCGTCGTACTCTTTACGCAGGTAGCTCAGCCACTGCTTGATGCGCGCCACGTGATACAGGCCGGTGTCGCCCTGCTTTTCGAGGCGGGTGTACTTCTTCAGCAGCGTCACCACCTCCGGCCAGGGCATGCGCGGCTCGTTGTATTTGATCACCCGACTGAGGTTTGGCACGTTCAGCGCCCCGCGCCCAATCATCACTGAATCGCAGCCGGTCTCCTTCATACAGGCCAGCGCGCTTTCGCGATCCCAGATTTCGCCATTCGCCACCACCGGAATGGTCAGCCGCTGGCGGATCTGGCCGATGGCCTGCCAGTTAATGCGCTCGGCTTTGTAGCCATCTTCTTTGGTGCGGCCATGAACCACCAGCTCGCTGGCACCCGCCTGCTGGACCGCATCGGCAATTTCAAACTGCCTGTCGCCGCTGTCCCAGCCCAGGCGCACCTTCACCGTGACCGGCAGATGGGAGGGCACCGCCTCGCGCATCGCTTTCGCGCCGCGGTAGATCAGCTCGGGATCTTTAAGCAGCGTGGCCCCGCCGCCGCTGCCGTTGACCATTTTCGATGGGCAGCCGCAGTTCAGATCCACGCCCCACGAGCCCAGCTCGACGGCGCGGGCGGCGTTTTCCGCCAGCCACTCGGGATATTGCCCCAGCAGTTGCACCCGCACCAGAGTGCCGGAGGGGGTGCGGCTCTGGTGATGCAGCTCCGGGCAGAGCCTGTAAAACGACTTTACCGGCAACAACATATCCACCACCCGCAGGAACTCGGTGATGCAGTGGTCATAATCGTTAACGTCGGTCAGCAGCTCACGCACCAGCGAATCGAGCACGCCTTCCATCGGTGCCAGTAATACACGCATATCAGTACCCGTAAAAAAAGACGCGCTATAGTAGCCGCTCCCGCCAAAGGTGGGAAGCGTCAGGGGTAGGTTAGGGTCTTAATCGGGGAGGGTCTCTTCCGGGCGCAGGGTCAGCACCTCAAACCCGTCCGCCGTCACGGCGACGGTATGTTCCCACTGTGCAGAGAGCTTTTTGTCCCGGGTGACCACCGTCCAGCCGTCCTTCTTCGTTTTAATGCGGCTGTCGCCCTGGTTGATCATCGGTTCGATGGTAAAGACCATCCCTTCCTGCAACACCGGGCCTTCGCCGGGTTTGCCGTAGTGCAGGATCTGCGGCTCTTCGTGCATCTCTTTGCCAATGCCGTGGCCGCAATACTCGCGTACGACGCTGTAGCCCTGGCTCTCAACGTATGACTGAATGGCGTGGCCGATATCCCCCAGCGTCGCGCCCGGTTTTACGGCCTTAATCCCCTTCCACATCCCCTCGTAGGTCGCTTTGACCAGCCGGCGGGCCAGAGGCGAAACCTCACCAATAAGATACATTTTACTGGAGTCGGCGATCATGCCCGCGTTCTCGAGGGTAATGTCGACGTTAACGATGGCACCCGACTTAAGGTGTTCCGACTCCTTAGGGATCCCGTGGCAGACCACGTCGTTCACCGAGGTGTTCAGCACGTAAGGGTAATCATACTGCCCTTTGCTGGCCGGGCGAGACTTTAGCTGGTCGACAATAAACGCCTCTGCGCGATTATTGATCTCCATGGTTGATACGCCAGGCTTAATAAATTCGTCCAGCATGGTAAACACCGAGGCCAGCAGTTCGCCCGCGTGGCGCTGACGGGCGAGCTCATCGGCGGTTTTAATGAGAATTGAGGGCATTGTTCATCTCCAGTAAAGGGGCGAAGCCGGATTGCAACAGCACCAGCTTGAGCTGTTGATCGTATCCTGTCAGCGCCGCATTGTCTCTTCTGGTTTGGGGAAATGCCCAGGGTTCCAGAAAGTAATGTCTGGTATGCTCAAAAGTCATGATGTGATCCGTAGCACGTTTCCAGTTTTAATTGTATGATGAATGCGTTCCACTAAGGACTTTCACCATGAAGAAATCACTGATCGTTGTCTGGCAATACCTTCGCGCCTTCATCCTTATTTATGCCTGCCTGTATGCGGGGATCTTTCTCGCCTCCCTGCTGCCCATCACCATCCCCGGCAGCATTATTGGCATGCTGATCCTGTTCGTGCTGCTTGCGCTGCAAATCCTCCCGGCAAACTGGGTGAAGCCCGGCTGCTCGGTGCTGATCCGCTACATGGCGCTGCTGTTCGTGCCGATTGGGGTGGGGGTGATGCAGTATTACGACCTGCTGAGCGCCCAGTTTGGTCCGATATTTGTTTCCTGCACCGTCAGTACGCTGGTGGTATTTTTAGTGGTGAGCTGGAGCACGCATCTGGCGCATGGGGAACGTAACCTGGTTGGGCAAAAAGGACAGAAAAAATGATGGCCAATATCTGGTGGTCGCTGCCGCTCAGCGTGGCGGTATTCTTCGCCGCCCGCAAGCTGGCGGTGCGCCTGAAGTTCCCGCTGCTTAACCCCCTGCTGGTGGCGATGGTGGTGATTATTCCGTTCCTGCTGCTGACCGGCATTCCCTACGCAAAATATTTCCAGGGCAGCAAGGTGCTGAACGATCTGTTGCAGCCTGCGGTGGTGGCGCTGGCCTTCCCTTTATATGAGCAACTGCACCAGATCCGCGCCCGCTGGAAGTCGATCATTACCATCTGCCTGGTGGGTAGCGTGGTGGCAATGATCACCGGCACCTCGGTGGCGCTGCTGATGGGGGCCACCCCGGAAATTGCGGCCTCTATTTTACCTAAATCGGTGACTACCCCTATTGCAATGGCGGTGGGGGGCAGTCTTGGCGGCATTCCTGCTATCAGCGCCGTGTGCGTCATTTATGTCGGTATTCTCGGGGCGGTGTTAGGCCATACCCTGCTGAACGCCATGCGCATTCGCACCAAATCTGCCCGCGGTCTGGCGATGGGTACCGCGTCGCACGCCCTGGGTACCGCCCGCTGCGCGGAGCTGGATTATCAGGAAGGGGCATTCAGCTCCCTGGCGCTGGTGATCTGCGGGATCATGACCTCGTTGATAGCGCCGTTCCTGTTCCCGATTATTCTGGCGGTGTTGGGCTAAAATTTGCGACGCGTCGCGCATTTTTCATTTGAGTTTCATAAGTTGCACACATAATGAGATCTAAGTCACATATAAAGCCTTAACGGCTCCGTACACTACCGATCCATTAACCTTTATGAGGCAACGCCATGCATCCACGTTTTCAATCAGCTTTCGCTCAGCTTGCAGAGAATTTGCAGTCAGCCCTGGCTCCGGTTCTGGCGGATGCACACTTCCCCGCCCTGCTGACGGCTGAACAGGTCACCGCACTGAAAGGTGCCACCGATCTGGATGATGACGCGCTGGCCTTTGCGCTTCTGCCACTGGCGGCGGCCTGCGCCCGCGCCGACCTGTCCCATTTCAACGTGGGTGCCATCGCGCGCGGCGTGAGCGGCACCTGGTACTTCGGCGGCAATATGGAGTTTCTCGGGGCGACCATGCAGCAGACCGTGCATGCGGAACAGAGCGCCATCAGCCACGCCTGGCTGCGCGGTGAAAAATCCCTGCAGGCCATTACCGTGAACTACACCCCGTGCGGGCACTGTCGTCAGTTTATGAACGAGCTTAACAGCGGGTTGCAGCTGCGTATCAACCTGCCGGGCCGCGATCCCCATACTCTGGCGGATTACCTGCCGGACGCCTTCGGACCGAAGGATCTGGAGATCAAATCCCTGCTGATGGACGAGCAGGATCATGGTTACGCCGTCAGCGGCGACGCGCTGGCTCAGGCCGCTATCCTTGCTGCGAACAAGTCCCACGCGCCGTACAGCAACTCCCCAAGCGGGGTGGCGCTGGAGTGTCGCGATGGCCGCATCTTCACCGGCAGCTATGCCGAGAACGCCGCCTTTAACCCGACGCTGCCGCCGTTGCAGGGCGCACTGAACCTGCTCAGCCTCAACGGTTATGACTACCCGGATATCCAGCGCGCCATTCTGGCGGAAAAAGCCGACGCTCCGCTGATCCAGTGGGACGCTACCGCGGCCACGCTGCGCGCGCTGGGCTGTACCAGCATCGACCGCGTGCTGCTGGCGTAAGTCTCTGATGCGGGCAGCAATGCCCGCACAATTGATGAAAATCCCCCCAATTAAACCGCCGTTTCTTGCGCTTACCAGACGGGTAAAGTAGCCTGAGTGAAATTTCACCTTTGGTACGAGTCATCTGTATGTTAAAGCGCATGTTTTACAGCCTGGTTGCCCTGATCGCCATCGTGCTGCTGACTGCGCTGGGCCTCGACCGCTGGATGAGCTGGAAAACGGCTCCCTATATCTTTGATGACCTTCAGGATCTGCCCTACCGCCAGGTGGGCGTGGTGCTCGGCACCGCCAAGTACTACCGCACCGGGGTGATCAACCAGTATTACCGTTACCGCATTCAGGGGGCGCTCAACGCCTACAACAGCGGCAAGGTCAACTACCTGCTGCTGAGCGGCGACAACGCCCTGCAGAGCTATAACGAACCGGTTACCATGCGTAAAGACCTGATTGCCGCCGGCGTGGATCCGGCAGATATCGTGCTCGACTACGCCGGTTTCCGAACTCTCGATTCGATTGTCCGTACCCGTAAGGTGTTCGATACCAACGATTTCATCATCATCACCCAGCGCTTCCACTGCGAGCGCGCGCTGTTTATCGCCCTGCATATGGGCATTCAGGCCCAGTGCTATGCAGTCCCCTCACCGAAAGACATGCTCACCGTCCGGGTGCGCGAGTTTGGTGCCCGCCTGGGGGCGCTGGCCGACCTCTACGTCTTCAAACGCGAACCCCGCTTCTTAGGCCCGCTGGTGCCGATCCCGGCGATGCTGGAAGTACCGGAAGACGCCCAAGGCTATCCGGCGGTGACGCCAGAGCAGCTGCTGGAAATGCAGAAGAAGAAATAAACCCCGCCGGGTGGCGGCTTCGCCTTACCCGGCCTACAAAACCCGCAATACCGTAGGCCCGTGCAAGCGCAGCGCCGCCGGGCTTAAAAAACCGCATTGCACGCATGCTTAGGCAATCTGACTCAACTACGAAGATAATGATGGCGTATGTATTAAGGTATTTCCGCCTAAAGTACATTTAAACAAAACTTAACATTTTCAATACATATATAGAAATAACCCATCTTAGATGTAAATAAGATGGGTTTTGCACTATCAAGCTGAAAAGTGACATTCACGACAGTATCTGCTATCAAGTCAGCTATTTTAGCCAATGTGGTCTGCGAGGTATAAATCAATATCGTTAATGATTTCACCCGTATTCATATCAACAGCGCTAATTATTCTGTCAATATAAAATGTCCGCAACCCGTTTCTGAGATGGCACCACGCTGTAATTCTTCCTGTCCGAACTATGTAGGTCATCACTCGAATCTCGCGTTGAGTTATATCGCCTTTGGCGTCTTCATAGTAAATCTCGATCTCAGCATCTCTAACCGAAAGTTTTTCTTTGACTTTTTTCTTAGAAGATCTTGGTTCAGACTGAGGTTTGATTGTTTTATTTTGAGGGAAAACTTTGTACAGGTTTTTCTCTGCAGCCAGAATGCGTCTACTAGCTTCTGCCCGAGAATTAGCCATTTTGGCTTCTTCCCGCTCACGCCTGGTGGGCGTCAATTTGATACATAAATAGATAATAACAATTAGAAAAATGCAAAACATCAGCCACATAAATAGCATTCCCATATCTTAAAATGGCAGAATGGATGAATTTTCATTGTGTGCGGTTGATCGTAATCAAATAGATATAATTAATATTAAATGGTGTGGCATGCATATTAGTTAAACTGACGTAAAGGATATGAATATAGACTATTTGAAATCATAAAAATTTTTGTTAATTTTATCAGGACTGGAAAGCAATCTAACCATAACTAATGCGTGATATACTACACATTAGCCTCTATTATCTTCGCTAATGAGTAATATAAGTGACATTAATATTTTTGCTAGCCTTCACGCTCGCTGGGATGAATATCGGTGAAAACATGCCAAAGAGCAGATGTTAAGGTGTGGGCCGATATCAAAAATACTCATAGATTTATCTAGCATAAAAAAACCCGCTTATGATAAGCGGGTTTTTTTTGCAATAGGATGATTACTTCTTACGCGCGTACTTCAGGGAGTCGAGCGCAACAGCGAAGATAATGATCGCGCCCTTGATGATGTACTGCCAGTACGGGTTGACGCCGATATAGGTCAGGCCGTAGTTGATAACGGTGAAGATGATCACACCGGTTACCACGCCCAGAACGGTACCTACACCCCCGCTGAACGACACGCCACCCACGACGCACGCGGCAATCGCATCCAGCTCATACATAAAGCCGAGGTTGTTGGTGGCTGAGCCGATACGGCCTGCTTCCAGCAAACCACCGAACGCGTAGAACACGCCGGACAGGGCATAGATCACCAGCAGGTTCAGCGCCACGTTAACACCGGAGACTTTCGCCGCTTCCGGGTTACCGCCGATAGCGAAGATGTTCTTACCGAAGCGGGTTTTGTTCCACAGCACCCAGACAAAGGCCACCGCAATCAGGGCATAGAAGGTGATGTAAGAGAGACGGAAGCTGCCCAGCGCGATAAAGCCCTGCGCAAAGGTGGAGAAGCCGCTGTCGAAACCAGAAATCGGCGAGGCACCCACGAAGTCGTAGTACAGGGAGTTGATACCGTAAACGATGATCATCGTGCCCAGGGTAGTGATGAACGGTGTGACGTTCAGGTAGGCGATGATGATGCCGTTAATCAGACCAATGACCGCACCGATAACGCAGACAATCAGGACCACCAGGATAATGGGCATGGTCGCCATTTCCGGGAACACCTTGTTGGCGTTTTCCATCGACTGCAAAAGCGTTGCCGCGACAACTGCCGCCAGACCGACCTGACGACCGGCTGACAGGTCAGTACCCTGGGTGACAATCAGACCCGCCACGCCCAGCGCGATAATGATACGTACCGAAGACTGAGTCAGAATGTTACTTAAGTTCAGCAGACTTAAGAAGGTTGGATCCTGGAAAATAATAATGGCCAGCAAGACTAAAAGAACAACGTAAATACCGCCTTCTTTCAGATAAGTAAGAAAACTTTTCTTATTTAACGCACTCATGAGGAGCCCCTGATCTTAAAGGTGCAAAGACGCAAGACGCAAAATTTCGTTTTGCGTTGTCGTTTTGGTTTCAACAATTCCGGCAACGAGACCATTGCTCATGACCAGAATACGATCTGTGATCCCTAACAATTCCGGCATTTCGGACGAAATAATAATAATCCCTTTATCTTTCTTGGCTAATTCAGCAATCAGCTGATAAATTTCAAACTTTGCACCAACGTCGATACCGCGGGTGGGTTCATCCAGCATCAGAATTTCAGGTTGAGTTAATAACCAGCGGCCAATAATAACCTTTTGCTGGTTACCACCGGAGAGCGAGCCAATTTGCGTGCGGTGTCCTGGGGTTTTTACGCGCATCGAGTCAATTACCCACTGGGTATCGCTCTTCATGCGGGAATTATCCAACAGACCGATTTTGTTTTTGTAATTATGAATATTAGAAATTAAGGAGTTAAAGTTAATATCCAGGTAAGCGTAAATACCGGTCGAGCGACGCTCTTCCGTCACCAGCGCAAAACCATGGTTAATGGCTTCGTTGGCGTTATGGTTATTGATCTTTTTGCCGTGCAGGGTGATGGTCCCGCCGGATTTCTCACGGATCCCGAACAGGGTCTCCACGATATCGGTACGCTTGGCCCCCACCAGACCGGCAATCCCAAGGATTTCGCCTTTATGCAGGTCGAAGGAGATATCGCGGATGGAGGGCTGACGCAGCGACGTCAGGTTGCGCACTTCCAGAATCACTTCGCCCGGCTTGTTCTCTTTATTCGGGAAACGCTGGTTCAGGGAGCGACCGACCATCATGGCGATGATCTTGTCCATGTCCAGCCCTTCCAGCGGCTGGGTGGCGATCCACTGGCCGTCACGCAGGACCGTGATCTCATCACACAGCTGGAAGATCTCTTCCATTTTGTGCGAGATATAGACGATGCCGCAGCCGCGATCCTTCAGCTTACGGATAATGGTGAACAGGTGATTCACCTCTTTTTCCGTTAACGAAGAGGTAGGCTCATCCATAATCACGATTTTCGCGTTATAGGAGAAGGCCTTGGCAATTTCAATCATCTGCATTTGTGAAACGGATAACGTACCGACGCGCGCACGCGGATCGATATCAATATCCAGTTCATCAAAAATCGCTTTGGTATCACGATACATTTTGTCCTGATCGACAAATACGCCTTTGGTCGGATAACGACCCAGCCACATATTGTCCATAACAGAACGTTGAAGAACCAGGTTAAGTTCCTGGTGAACCATCGAAATACCGTTTTCCAGTGCCTCTTTGGCAGAATGGAAATCGATCTCTTTCCCCTGAAAAAGAATGCTGCCAGAATCTTTTTGATAGATCCCAAATAAGCATTTCAATAATGTTGATTTACCCGCACCATTTTCACCCATTAAGGCGTGAATGGAGTGAGGCCGTACTTTTAAATTAACATTATCCAGTGCTTTAACCCCGGGAAAAGACTTGTTGATACCGCTCATTTCCAACAAGTATTCACCGGACGACTGAGTCGTTGTGCTGACCATAATTATACCTTCTCGGCCTCGCGTCGCGTGATAAAAGGGCGCAGAAACTGCGCCCAGTGGAATGCTAAAACTTATTTACCGGTGAACTGCGCCAGGTTTTCCTGATCTACGCCAACGTAAGGTACGCGAACAACTTTGTTGTCGATTTTCCAGTTGGTGCCGTCAGCTGCGCCTTTGCCTTCTGCCAGGTTTTTCGCCAGATCGAAGGTGGCTTTTGCCTGGTTGTTGGCATCGTTAAGAACGGTACCGGCCATGGCGCCAGATTTAACCAGTGCCAGCGCTTCTGGCAGCGCATCCACGCCAAATACCGGAATAGAGGATTTGTTGTGTGCTTTCAGGGCTTCTACTGCACCCATAGCCATCGCATCGTTGTTGGCGATAACCACTTCGATTTTGTCAGCGTTCGGGCCGGACAGCCATGCGTCCATCTTATCTTTCGCCTGGGCGGTATCCCACATGGCGGTATCTAATGCCAGCTGCTGGGTTTTCAGACCCTTGTCGTTCAGCTCTTTGATCACGTAAGTGGTACGTGCTTCAGCATCCGGGTGGCCTGGCTCGCCTTTCAGCAGAACGAACTGCACCTGACCGTCTTTGTTCAGATCCCAGTTCGGGTTAGCCGCCCAGTGTTTAGCAATCAGGTCGCCCTGAATGATGCCGGATTCTTTAGAGTCGGTGCCCACGTAGAAGGCTTTGTCGTAGCTATCCAGCGCCTTACGGGAAGGTTCTTTGTTGAAGAAGACAATTGGCACATTCTGACCACGCGCTTTCTCAATAACGGTGCCTGCAGCCGCCGGGTCAACCAGGTTGATAGCCAGCGCTTTCACGCCTTTTGCCAGCAGAACGTCAATCTGGTCGTTCTGTTTTGACTGGTCATTCTGGGAGTCATTCATCAGCAGCTGCACGTCTGGCGCTGATTTACCCTCTTTTTCGATGGCCTTACGCACAACAGACATAAAGTTGTCGTCGTATTTATAGATAGTCACACCAATACGGCTATCTGCAGCGTGAGCGGTCGCACCAAAAAGCATGCTTGCCATAAGAGCAGACAGAGTCAACACCTTCTTATTCATGATATCTCCGGTTTTTATGCAGGGTAGTTCGTGTGAATAACGATCGGCGGGCAAGTGTTAAGGAAACGTTAATGCCGGCCGAAGTCCACTTATAAAATTTCTATCTTCCTTGGTCGGTAACGCTCCAGAATGCGTTTTTTTGGATGTTTAACGTGCCCTGGCTATAGTGAAAGTGATTATTCACCGTTACATAGCGTTTCAGTCACTAAAACGCTGACATCATAGACAGCGCATTGTTAACTTACTGTGAATTTACTCACAAATTGAAAACGGTTACATCACCGCTGATTATTAGTTAGTGATCGGCGCCACAATTTGCCGAATGGCAACCGAATGGCGACGCACTAAAGTCGGCATGAAACAGTGGGTTGCGGAGATATCCAGCTTCCCTGCGGCACCCTGTAACGCCAGCTCCGTGGCCAGCCGGGCCATCGAGGCGATCGGGTAGCGCACCGTGGTCAGCTGCGGGTCCGTGTAACGGGCAATCGGAATATCATCGAAACCAATCAATGACAGATGCTGTGGCACCGCAATGCCGTTGTCCTTCAATGCCGTCAGCGCGCCTGCGGCCATGCTGTCGTTATAGGCAAAGACCGCGGTCAGCTGCAGGTTGCGGCCAAGCAGCTCCACCATAGCCGCCTCCCCGCCCTGCATGTCCGGCGCGCCGGTGCCGATCCAGCTGTCCGAGGCGGTAATGCCCTGCTCCAGTAACGCTTTCTGCCAGCCTTCACGCCGCATTTCGTCATCTTCAATGCGGTGGCTTGAAGCAAGATAGCCGATGCGTTGATGTCCGTTATTCACCAGCATCCGCGTCGCCATCATCGCGCCGCTGACGTTATCAAGGCAGACGCAGCGGTGGGCATAGCCGGGCACGATGCGGTTGATCAGCACCATGCCGGGGATCTGCTCCATCAGGGCCGACAGCTCCTCATCGCTTAAGGCTTTTGAGTGGACGATCAGGGCGTTACAGCGCTGACGAATCAGCACCTCAATGGCGTTACGCTCTTTTTCCGCCTCGTGATAGCTGTTGCCGATCAGCACGTTTTTCTGGTGCTCCTGGGCGACCATGTCTACGGCTTTCACCAGGGCACCAAAGAAGGCATCCGACACGTCCATCACCACCACGCCGATGGTGTCGCTGACCTGGGTTGCCAGCGCCTGAGCGTTAGCGTTTGGCCGGTAGCCCAGCGCGGTGACGGCTTTCATCACGCTCTCGCGCGTCTCCGGACTGACCAGCGCGCTGTTGTTGAGGACCCGGGAAACGGTGGCGACAGAAACGCCCGCCTGACGCGCGACGTCACGAATGGTGATCATATTCACCACCCTTATTTAGATTGCAGCAACTCACAGACACCCCCTGTGTTTAGCAAGGTGACTATTCTGGCAGCGAGAGAGGGAGGACTACGTGAAGAAGCTCACAAGGATGAAAACGGTTACATCCGTTTTGTTAATGATTGTGATCCAGATCGTTATCCGGATGTATTACTTAATGAAACCCCTGCAGCACGTGCGGTCAATTGTCGCCACAGCCACTCCAGCGGCCCCTGGCGGAAATGACGCAGCCAGAAAACGGAGAACAGAATATTCACCAGCCAGATGGGCAGGACGAAGCCCAACAGCTGCAGGCGATCAAAATGCATAAACAGGCCGAGGTGGTAGAACAATGTAGTGCAGATCAGCGTCTGGAGAAGGTAATTGCTGAGCGCCATGCGCCCGACGCAGGCTATCGCCATCACCAGCCGGAAACGGCAGAGCTGCGGCCAGAAGCCGTATATCAGCGCAGCATAGCCGATGGTCTGAAAGGGTGCGCTCAGTTCGCGCGGGGCCTGTAACAGAAACGCACACCAGCGGTAGTCCCAGCTGACATACCACTGGGCGATCACCGCCGGGAGATTAATCGCCAGGCCGAGCAGCACCAGCCACAGCCCGGTACGCCGGTAGTGACGCAGGCTAAACTCGCCTTTCAGCCAGCCGGTACGCATCAGCGCAGCGCCGATCAGCATCATTCCCGCCAGCTGCCAGCCGTATTGCGCCCCAAGCGCCAGCAGGCTGTTACCAATCATATCGGCGCGGTTGCTGATGGCCTCCATCCCCCCGCCCAGCTTCCAGTACTGCTCATACTGCAGGTTGGCGGCGTCCGGCACCCAGGAGCGATTGGTGGAGCCGCCCGATATCACGCCCAGCAGCAGCAGGATGGCGACGCCGATGATGAACAGCACCACGCCAGTATTGAAGAGATTTTTGATATCCTGCGCATCGCGGATGATGCGCCAGCAGATGAGCCCCACCAGCCCGTAGGCCAGCAGAATATCGCCGTCCCAGAACAGCAGACCATGAATAAACCCGAGCAGGACCAACAGCGACAGGCGGGCCTGGATCCAGCGTTTACCGCGTTTCAGCAGCAGCTGAAGACCGGCTCCGAACAGCAGAGCAAACAGGGTGAGGAATTTAACCTGGGCGAACAGATCCAGCACCGCCCATGTCCAGGCGTCGCTGAGGGTAATATCGCCATACCAGGCGGGATTAAGGTAAGCGGCTTTCGGCAGACCGAAGCCGCTTATATTGAGTAGCAGAATACCCAGAATAGCGACGCCACGAACGAAATCCAGCGTGACATTTCTTTCCATGTCTATTCTGCCCTGACGATCAGTCGTGGTGACGCACGGCGCGCAGGAACTCCTGACGGGTGTTCTGGCTGGATTTAAACAGGCCGCCCAGCGAGGTGGTGGTGGTGGCGCTGGTGGCATCGCGAATGCCGCGCGCTTTCACGCAGTAATGCACCGCGTCAATGGATACCGCCACGTTGTTGGTACCAAGCAGCGTTTGCAGCGCGATAAGGATCTGCTGGGTTAAACGCTCCTGCACCTGCGGACGCTGGGCAAAGAACTGCACGATGCGGTTAATCTTCGACAGACCAATGACCGCGTCTTTTGGAATATAGGCCACGGTCGCTTTGCCATCGATGGTCACAAAGTGGTGTTCACAGGTGCTGGTCAGGGTGATATCACGTACCGTCACCATCTCATCCACCTTCATTTTGTTTTCAATGACGGTGATTTTCGGGAAGTTCGCGTAATCAAGCCCGGAGAAAATCTCATCGACATACATTTTGGCGATGCGGCGTGGGGTCTCCATCAGACTGTCATCGCTCAAATCGAGATTCAGCAGCTGCATGATTTCGGTCATATGCCCGGAAATAAGACGTTTACGCGTTTCGTTGTCCAGATCCTGAACCGGTGGACGCAACGGGGTTTCGAGACCGTGTGCAACCAGCGCTTCGTGGACGAGAGCTGCTTCTTTACTCATTGATGACATTCTTTTCTCCTGCAGGTGCGGTGCTCTTCTGCCCTCCGTGGGGCAAAATGTGCACTCATTGTGCGTGAGGCGGCGAGCATAATCCAGTATTCACCGCGATAATTATTCCAATTGCCGTTACCTTTCAACCTGACGCTGCCAGACCAGCCCGCCCGCCACCAAAAGGGCGATACCCGCAAGGCCCAGAGCGGGCTCCAGCTGATGGGTGAGCCAGCTCGACAACGCCGAGGTCATCGGGCCAATCAACTGCCCGACCGCATAGCCAGTAGTGAGTAACCCGGCCATGTACCGCGTGTGATTCGGTGCCAGCTCGCGCCCGTAGAGCAACGAGAGCTGCACCGCACATAAAAATCCGCCGCCGACCAGCAGCGCACCTGTCACCAGACCGGCCATCCCCGGCAACAGCCAGGCGGCAATCACCCCCACCGCCTGCAGCCAGAGCACCAGCGCCAGCCTGCGGTTTGAAGTAGAGACATGGCGCAGGGCGATACTCAGGGCAATGCCCAGCACCGAGGCCACGCCGAAAACCGGCCAGACAAACTGAGCAAACGCGCTACCCGGAAAGCGCAGCGCCGCCATCTGCGACAAAAAGGTCGCCGGGAGGATGTAGCCAAACCCGGCGAGGCTGTAGCTCCAGACCAGACGCCGCAGATCGCGGGTCAGGGTCAGCGGCTCCGGGGTGGTGCCCGGGCGATGCAGCTGCCCGGCACGCGGCAGGTAGCGGGCCACCAGCGCGATCAGCACCAGCGCCAGCACGCCGTAGATTTGCCAGGCGGCGCTGGCCGACAGCCCGTGCGCCTGGATCCACACCGCCAGCAGACCGCTGATGGTGATCCCCGCCCCCGGCCCGGCGAAGACCGCAGCGCTCAGGCCCGGCTTGCCGAAATGGGCCAGCCGCTCGTTGGTCCAGGCGGCCACCAGCACCATCGACCAGCCGCTCATGCAGCCAATCACAAACCGCAGCAGCCCGTGGACGATGGCGTTATCCGCAACGGCTGAGAGCAGGGTCAGCGCCACCGCGCCCACAATCCCCAGCCACAGACGGCCCTCGACAAACCGGTGCGCTCGCATGGCATCCCAGGCCCCCACCAGATAGCCGAGGTAGTTCATTGCCGCCACCAGCCCGGCGCTGGTCAGAGTCAGTTGCCCTGCCGCAATCATCAGCGGCACCTGCGGGGTAAAGGCAAAGCGCCCTATTCCCATCGCCACCACCAGAACCACAAATCCGCTGAGCGCGATACGCAGCGCCATGACCACTCCAGTTGTTAAAGTTTCGTAAATTCATGATGCAGGATATGTGGTTAATGCGGAAGTGAAAGTTACTCACTCGTTATTGAATTATCTGTATTATGACCTTCATCTCTTTATACAACCTTCCTGAAGGAGCCCTGCATGGAACTGCTCGAAGAGCACCACTGTTTTGAAGGTCGACAGCAGCGCTGGCGTCACGACTCCGCGGTGCTGAACTGCGCGATGACGTTCAGTATCTTTCTGCCCCCGACTACCGGTGGGGCAAAACCGCCGGTGCTGTACTGGCTCTCCGGCCTGACCTGCAACGATGAGAACTTCACCACCAAGGCGGGTGCCCAGCGGGTGGCGGCAGAGTTAGGGATCGCCCTGGTGATGCCCGATACCAGCCCGCGCGGGGATGAGGTAGCGGACGATGCCGGTTACGACCTGGGCAAAGGTGCCGGGTTCTACCTGAATGCCACCCAGCAACCCTGGGCGCAGCATTACCGGATGTACGATTATCTGCGCGATGAGCTACCGGCGCTGATCCAGGCGGAGTTCGCGGTAGCCGATCGCTGTGCCATCAGCGGCCACTCCATGGGCGGCCACGGTGCGCTGGTGATGGCGCTGAAAAATCCGGGGAAATACGTCAGCGTGTCGGCCTTTGCGCCAATCGTGAACCCGTCCCAGGTGCCATGGGGGCAGAAAGCCTTCACGAATTACCTGGGTGAGGATGCCGGGACCTGGCAAGCGTGGGACAGCTGCGCGCTGATGCTGGCCAGCCAGCCGGACCAGGCGATCCCGACGCTTATCGATCAGGGTGATGCGGACCAGTTCCTCGCCAGCCAGTTACAGCCGGCAGTACTGGCGGAAGCCGCACGCCAGAAGGACTGGCCGCTGACGTTACGCATCCAGCCAGGCTACGATCACAGCTATTACTTTATTGCGTCGTTTATTGAAGATCATCTGCGCTTCCATGCGCAGCAGTTGTTGAAGTAAGTGCCAGCTTCATGCCCGGTGGCGCTTCGCTTACCGGGCCTACAAAACCCCACCAGCCGGTAGTCCGTAGGCCGGGCAACAGACCGCACCGAACCCGTAGGCCGGGCAAGCGCAGCGCCCCCGGCAAACCCACTATCAGAACTGGTAATCCACCGCCATAAAGTAACGGCGCCCTTCTTCGGTGTAGCTGTAGTCGTCACGGCTGAGATCTTTATCCAGCAGGTTCATCACCCCCGCACGCAGCTTGACGTTTTTCGTGGCCTGCCATGCGCCACCGGTATTCCACACCACGTAACCGCCCGGCGTTGCTGCGCCATCGGTGACGGTGCGTTTCTCACCGGTATAATTCCCCTGCACATAGAAGGACCACGCCTGGCTTGCCTGCCAGTCCAGCGTACCGTTGGCGGTATGGAACGGCAGCTCGGAGAGCGGCTTGTTCCCGCCGTTGCTGATATCACGTCCATCGTTATAGGTGTAATTCAGCGTCATGCGCCAGTCTTCGGCAATCGGGAACTTAACCTCGGTCTCCAGACCGCGGATACGCGCCTTATTGACGTTGTAGTAGCGGAAAATCGGCTCGCCGTCGGCATTCAGTCCAACATAGTTCGGATAGCCCTGCGCCTGGTTAACGTTCGCCGTGCGCAGGATGCTGATGCGGTCATCCACGTCGTTCTGGAAGGCGGTAATGCTGCCCTGCACGCCCTCTAACCAGCCCTCCTCCCCGTTGTAGTAGAGGCCCAGCTCGAAACTTTCGCTGGTTTCCGGCTTCAGATCCGGGCTACCGACGATTTCGCAGGCACCACGGCAGGAGCCGGTGGTCCAGTCCGGGCTGAGCTGCAGCAGGGATGGCGCTTTGAACGCTGTTGCCCAGCCGCCTTTTACCGTCAGGGTATCGGTGGCGTTATAGACCAGATAAGCACGCGGGCTCCAGTGGTCGCCGTAGGTCTCATGGTCATCCATACGCACGCCGGTGGTCAGGGCCAGCGGCTCGAAGATCCGCCATTCGTCCTCGAGGAACAGCGCATACTGGCTGGCCGAGGTCGTACTGCTGCTACCGCCGGTGATGTTCACCGGATCCTTCAGCTTGTCGTGACGCCATTCCCCGCCGAAGGTCAGGAGCTGATTTATCTCGCCCAGCGGCAAAACGTATTTGCCGTCAACGGAGTTGCTCTCAGAGGTGATGGGGTTGCTGTTACCCGGATTCTTGTTATCGACCTTCTCGCCGTAGAATTTCAGCTCGCTGTTACCCACACCCCAGCGGCCGTTATGGCTCAGGGAGTAGTTCTGGCGCTCAAGGCGGTTCTGATCCAGCGAGTCGGAATCACGATCCTGACGGTCAAAGCCGTAGCCCGCGGTGAAATCGTGGTTCTCGTTCGGAGTCCAGGCAAATTCCACGTTGGCATCGCGGCTGGTAAAGCCCTCGATGCGCGGGGTTTCCCCGGTAGCGCTGGTTGATGATTCCTGCGGATCGTCCTTATCGCGTTTCGTCAGGCTGCCAAAGGCCTTCAGGCCGAGGACGCCATCCACCAGCGGGCCGCTGGTATAGAACTGGCCGCCGTAAGTATCGCCGCGGTCGCGGTGCTCCTGAAGGGTGGTGTCGGCGGTGAGGGTGCCGGTCCATTTCTGGCCGATCTTTTTGGTGATGATGTTAACCACGCCGCCCAGGGCGTCGGAGCCGTATAGCGAGGACATCGGCCCGCGCACCACTTCGATACGTTCGATGGCGTCAACCGGCACCCAGTTGAGGTCGAAGTCGTTATGGCGGAAAACGGCGTTGCGGGAGTTGACGCGTTTGCCGTCAACCAGGATCAGCGTGTAGCTGCTGTCCAGACCGCGAATACTGACGCCCTTACGGTTGTCCCCTTCGTCAGTTAATTGCACGCCCGGCACGTCTTTTAACACATCCTTCAGGTTCTGCACCGGCTTGCGCTGCAGGTCCTGCTGGGTGATGACGCTGATACTGGCCGGGGCATCCTTCAGGTTTTGCTCGTTGGCCGAGGCGGTCACCACCAGGGTGTCGCCAGATTCCGCCGCCACAACCGGCAGGGCCAGGGACAGAGCAGACGCACACAGCCCTCCCCGAACGAAGGGATTCAACCTAAACATTTCCTATCTCCATGAGGTAAACACACTACAAAATCAAAGAGGTACTGCTCACTATTGCTTTTTTATTAGTGCGCTAATGATAAAGCAAACGATAACCATTATCAATTCAATTGTTAAAAGTTATGTCAATTGTGCAGATTATGGAAACAAAAAAACCCGCTCGGATGAGCGGGTTTAAAGAGAGGCGTTGCGGTTATTTTTTGAAGCTATTCGGGAATTCCATGTCGCGATAGCTGACAAACTTCGTGCCCTTCGCCAGCTTGTAGCCAAACCAGATGATCAGGAACAGCGGGATACCGATATAGGTCGCTGCCACGCCGCCCCAGTCAATGGTGTCGGCCAGGAAGGCTTCGTAGTTCTGACCCAGAGTGATGATCAGACACAGCACAAAGGCGAAGATCGGCCCCAGCGGGAAGAACCCGGAGCGGTACGGCAGGTTATTAATGTCGTAACCCTGCTTCACATAGCCGCGGCGGAAACGGTAGTGGCTGATGGCGATCCCCAGCCAGGCGATAAAGCCCGTCATGCCGGAGGTATTCAGCAGCCACAGGTAGACCGTCTGGTTGCCGAACATCGAGGTCAGGAAGCACAGGCAGGCAATCACGGTGGTGGCATAGAGCGCGTTACGCGGCACGCCGCCACGGGACAGCTTCGCGAAAATACGCGGCGCTTTGCCGTCGCAGGCCAGCGAGTAGAGCATACGGGTGGAGGCATACATCCCGGAGTTACCCGCCGACAGCACCGCCGTCAGGATCACCGCATTCATCACCGCCGCCGCAGAGAGCAGACCGGCATGCTGGAATACCAGAGTGAACGGGCTGACGCTGATGTCTTTCACATCGTTACGCAGCAGGCTCGGATCGGTATACGGAATGATCAGGCTGATAATCAGGATCGCGAACACATAGAACAGCAGGATACGCCAGAAGACCTGCCGCACCGCGCGCGGAATGTTCTTCTCCGGGTTTTCGGATTCACCGGCGGCAATGCCGATAAGCTCCGTCCCCTGGAAGGAGAAGCCGACGATCATCGCCACGCCAATCATCGCCGAGAAGCCCCCGGCAAAAGGCGCGTCGCCAATGGCCCAGTTGCTCCAGCCCGCCGGTTCGGTGCCTTTGAAAATGCCGACAATCATCGCCACGCCGACGACGATAAAGATGATCACCGTCGCGACCTTGATCAGCGAGAACCAGTATTCCGCTTCGCCAAAACCGCGCACGGAGATGTAGTTCAGCAGGAAGATCACCCCGAGGAAGAGCGCGCTCCAGATCCAGCCCGGCGTATCCGGGAACCACCAGGTCATTACCAGCTGCGAAGCCACCAGATCCACGGCGATGGTCACCGCCCAGTTGTACCAGTAGTTCCAGCCCAGCGCGAAGCCGAAGCCTTCTTCCACGTATTTCTGACCGTAGGTGGAGAAAGAACCGGATACCGGCATGTACGCCGCCAGTTCGCCCAGGCTGGTCATCAGGAAGTAAACCATCAAACCGATCAGGATATAGGAAAAGAGCGCGCCGCCAGGACCCGCTGCAGAAATGGTCGCACCAGAGGCGACAAAAAGACCTGTACCAATAGAACCGCCAATGGCAATCATCGTCAGGTGACGCGCCTTGAGTTCGCGACGTAGCGCGGGCGCTTCTGTGGTTTTATTTTCGGAAACCATATGAAAATGCTGTCCATTCAAAAAATGAGGCGCGATTGTAGCAGACGATCGTCCGCTCTTCCGGCAGAAATACCCAGTTATAAGAGAGCTTCATGACCGGGCCAGGATTATAAGTAAAGCAGAGAATGATACTGGTGTGCGGAAGAGATCCCGGCGGACAAATGCCACCGGGCGGGCTTACATTTCGCAGTAACGCAGAAAACGCTGCAGGGAGTTAGAGAGGTGCTTCTGGCGGTGATGGATGCGCCACAGGGTACGCACCAGCTTCGGCAGGGGAACAGGGATCTCCACCAGGGTGCCGCTCTCCAGCTGTTCGGCAATCACCCGGCGCGACAGGCAGCTGATGCCGAGGCCATGGCGCACCGCATGTTTGATCGCCTCCGAATTGCCCAGCTCCATACCCATATGAAACTGCGGCAGGTGTGACAGCAGCAGATAATCGACAATCTCGCGCGTGCCGGACCCCTGCTCGCGCAGGATCCACGGGGCCTGCGCCAGTCGTTCCAGCGTCACCTCCTGCTGTAATAAAGAAGAGGCCGGCGAGGCGAAGACCACCAACTCATCCTCCAGCCAGGGCTCGGCAATGATGTCGGCGTTGTGGCACGGGCCTTCGATAAGGCCGATATCCACCCGAAAGTCGATGACCGCGGTGATGACGTCCTGGCTGTTGCCGACGCTCATCTCCAGCGGCAAACCCGGGAAATCGCGGCGGTAGCGGGCAATCACCTCCGGCAGGATGTAGTTGCCGATAGTGCTACTGGCATAGACGCGAATGGCGCCGTTATCCTCACGAAACAGCTGTTCGATCTCGACGGTCTGCTCCAGCAGCGCCAGCGCGCGGGGATAGAGCAAGCGCCCGTGCTCGTTCACCACCAGCCGCTTCCCTACCCTGTCAAAGAGCTGAACCCCCAGTTGGCCTTCGAGATCGGTCAGCGCGGCGCTGACCGCAGACTGGGACAGGGCCAGCATCTGGGAAGCCTGGGTAGTCGACCCGCTTTTCAGCACTTCAGCGAAGACCTCAAGCTGGCGTAACGTAATGTGCATAGTCACCATCCGGTACGGTAAGCGCCCCACTTACCACTTATAAAGATTAATTATAAATATATAATCAATTTTATTTTTAAGCCAGAGCGCCGTAACCTTTAGCCACAGAAAAGGAGAAGGTTATGACAACACTCACTTTGCAGCATCACCGTACAGTGTGGCACTACATTCCGGGCCTGGCGCTGAGCGCGCTGGTCACCGGCGTGGCGTTATGGGGTGGCAGTATTCCGGCGGTAGCCGGGGCGGGCTTCAGCGCCCTGACGCTGGCGATCCTGCTGGGGATGGTCGTCGGGAATACGGTCTATCCGCACATCTACAAGCCTTGCGACAGCGGGGTGATCTTCGCCAAGCAGCATCTGCTGCGCCTCGGGATCATCCTGTACGGTTTCCGCCTGACCTTTGCGCAGATTGCGGACGTAGGCGTCAGCGGCATCGCTATCGACGTATTAACCCTGACCAGTACCTTCCTGCTGGCCTGCGTTATCGGCCAGAAGGTGTTCGGCCTCGACAAGCAGACCAGCTGGCTGATTGGCGCGGGCAGCAGCATTTGCGGCGCGGCGGCAGTGCTGGCGACCGAGCCGGTGGTGAAGGCCGAAGCCAGCAAGGTGACGGTAGCCGTGGCGACGGTGGTGATCTTCGGTACTCTGGCGATCTTCCTCTATCCGGCGATGTATCCGCTGGTGGCGCACTGGTTTAGCCCGGAGACCTACGGGATTTACATTGGTTCGACAATGCATGAGGTGGCCCAGGTGGTGGCAGCCGGGCACGCCATCAGCCCGGACGCAGAGAATGCGGCGGTGATCGCCAAAATGCTGCGGGTGATGATGCTGGCCCCCTTCCTGCTGATCCTGGCGGCGCGGGTGAAACAGCTTGCCCCGGTGGGCAGCGGCGAGAAGAGCAAAATCACCATTCCGTGGTTTGCGATCCTGTTTATTGTGGTGGCGGTGTTCAACTCGTTCCATCTGCTGCCCAAAGCTGTGGTCGATATGCTGGTGACCCTGGACACGGTGCTGCTGGCGATGGCGATGGCGGCGCTGGGCTTAACCACCCACGTCAGCGCCCTGAAAAAAGCCGGAGCCAAACCGCTGCTGATGGCGCTGGTGCTCTTCATCTGGCTGATTGTTGGCGGGGGTGCGATTAACCTGGCGGTTCATAGCCTGCTGGCATAAACCACTTCATCCTTCTCCTGTTAACCCGCTATCATAAGCGTTTGCGGGTTAACAGGAGTCCCTTTATGAAATATGTTGGAGCGCACGTCAGCGCTGCTGGCGGTCTGGCGAATGCCGCCATTCGTGCCGCCAAAATCGAGGCGACCGCCTTCGCCCTGTTCACCAAAAATCAGCGCCAGTGGCGCGCCGCGCCGTTAACCCCTCAGGTAATTGATGAGTTCAAAGCGGCCTGCGAAAAATACCATTTCACTCCCGGCCAGATCCTGCCCCACGACAGCTACCTGATTAACCTCGGCCATCCGGTTCAGGAGGCGCTGGAGAAATCCCGCGAGGCCTTCCTCGATGAAGTGCAGCGCTGCGAGCAGCTCGGCCTGACCCTGCTGAATTTTCACCCTGGCAGCCATTTAGCGCAGATTGACGAAGACGCCTGCCTGGCGCGGATTGCCGAGTCGATTAATATCGTGCTGGAACAGACGCAAGGGGTAACGGCGGTGATTGAAAATACCGCCGGACAGGGCAGCAACCTCGGTTTCCGCTTTGAGCATCTGGCGGCCATCATCGACGGCGTGGAGGATAAATCCCGCGTTGGCGTCTGCATTGATACCTGCCACGCCTTTGCCGCCGGTTACGACCTGCGCAGCGTTGAAGCCTGTGCAAAAACCTTCGCCGAATTCGAACGCATCGTGGGCTTTAAGTACCTGCGCGGCATGCACCTTAACGATGCGAAAAGCGCCTTTGCCAGCCGCGTTGACCGTCACCACAGCCTGGGGGAAGGCAACATCGGCCACGACGCGTTCCGCTTTATCATGCAGGACCCGCGTTTCGACGGCATTCCGATGGTGCTGGAAACCATCAACCCGGATATCTGGGCGGAAGAGATCGCCTGGCTGAAAGCACAACAGCACGCCGAGGCCACCGCATAATGATGAACGAAAGGGAAAAGCAGATCCTGAAGATCCTGCGGCGTAACCCTCTTATTCAGCAGCATGAAATCGCCCAGATCCTCGATATCAGCCGCTCGCGCGTGGCGGCGCACATCATGGATCTGATGCGCAAGGGGGCGATCAAGGGCAAGGGCTATATCCTTACCGAACAGGATTACTGCGTGGCGCTGGGTGCCATCAATATGGATATTCGCGGCGTGGCCGATATTCGCTTCCCTCAGCCCTCCTCCCATCCGGGTGCCATTCAGTGCGCCGCGGGCGGCGTGGCGCGGAATATTGCCCATAATCTGGCGCTGCTGGGCCGCGAGGTGCATTTGATCTCCGCCGTCGGCAGCGATTTTTATGGCGAAACCCTCCTGGAGCAAACCCGGCTGGCGGGGGTGAACGTCCAGAGCACCATCCGCCTGCACGGACAAAGCACGGCGACCTACCTGTCGATTGCCAACCCGCAGGACGACACCGTGCTGGCCATCAACGACACGCATATTTTGCAGGGGCTGACGCCGCAGCTGCTGAATCAGTCGCGCGAGCTGCTGGCCCATGCCGGGGTGGTGCTGGCCGACTGTAATCTCACCGCGGAATCCCTGGAGTGGGTCTTTACCCTCGCCGGGGATGTGCCGGTGTTTGTCGACACGGTGTCAGAGTTTAAAGCTGACAGAATCAAGCCCTGGCTGTCGCGGATCCATACCCTCAAGCCAACGCTGAAAGAGCTGCAGATTCTGGCGGAGTGCGACGATCGTCAGGCAGCGCTGGCTGTCCTGCATGACAAAGGGGTGCAGCGGATCGTGGTGTGTCTGGAAGATGATTCGGTGCTGTGCAGCGAGCAAGGCGCGGAGCCGTTCCAGCTGACGCCGCCTGCGCACCCGGTGGTCGACCGCTTTGGTGCCGATGATGCCTTTATGGCGGGGCTGGTCTACGGCTACCTCGACGGGAGCGATTTTGCCGATGCGGCCCGGTTTGCCCTCGCCTGTGCCGCGCTCTCCCGCGCCAGTGAAAGCATTAATAATCCGACCCTGTCGGTGGAGAACGCCTGGTCTCTGCTGGAGACTGCGCAGTAAAAAAGCCGGGTTGCGTCGCTACCCGGCCTGTTCCCTCTACCCCGCTAAACCGATAAAGAATCCGGCAATGGTGGCGCTCATCAGGTTAGAGAGTGTCGCCGCCACCAGCGCCCGCACGCCAAGCTGGGCAATCTCCGGGGCACGCTGGGGAGATACCGCCGAAAAGGCCCCGACCACCACGCCAATGGAGCCGAAGTTGGCGAAACCGCACAAGGCGAACGAGATAATGGCGATGGTCTTCACGTCCAGCTGACCGGCGGTTTGCAGATAAGGTGAGAAGTTGAGATAGGCGACGAATTCGTTAATCGCCAGCTTCTGCCCAATCAGGCTGCCTGCCAGGGTTGCATCCTGCCATTCAACGCCCATGATCCACGCCAGCGGCGCAAGGGCATAGCCAAACAGCCCTTCCAGGCTCAGGCTTTCAATGCCAAACCAGCCGCCGATACCGCCCAGCATACCGTTCAACAACGCAATGATGGCCACAAACGCCATCACCACCGTCGCGACCCCGGCGGCAATTTTCAGCCCGGTCATCGCCCCGGTCGCCGCAGCTTCGATAATGCTTTTTGGCGGGGTATCGCTGAAGGACAGATTATCGAAGGTGACCTGCGATTCTTCAGTGGCCGGGCTCAGCAGACGGGCAAAGAGGATCCCGCCGGGGATCGCCATCAGCGAGGCGGCCAGCAGGTAATCAATCGGCACCCCCATCCCCGCGTAGCCAATCAGCATCGAACCGGCAATGGACGCCATCCCGCTGCAAAGGGCGGTAAACAGCTCGTTGCGGTTCAGCTTATCGACAAAGGGTTTCACGATCGCCGGGATCTCGTTTTGCCCGAGGAAGATGGTGGTCACCGCCACAAAGGATTCGATTTTGCTGATGCGCAGCGCTCTCTGGAAAATACCGCCCAGCACGCGGATCAGCAGCCCCATCACCCCGATGTAGTACAGCAGGCTGATCAGCGCGGTGACAAAGATAATGGCGGGCAGCACCCGGAAGGCAAACACGAACCCGGCCCCGTCAAACAGGGTGTCCATCTTCGGCCCGACCAGCGCGCCGAAGATAAAGGCGCTGCCGGCATCGCTGTAGGACATGACCTTACTCACCCCGATGGCGGCCTGCTCCACCAGCCATTTACCGGGTGGGAAATAGAGCATGATGCCGCCGATCGCCACCTGCAACAGGAAGGCGGCGCCGACGGTGCGCAGGCTGATACGGCGTTTATTAACCGACAGAAGGAAGGCGATCGCCAACAGTACCGCCATACCCAGCAGACTTCTCATTACGTCCATAATGATTTCCTTACCTGAAAACCCGGCGACGGGCCGGGTATCCTTGATTCCACTGTGTAGACAGGCGACCGCAAACTGCCTGTGAAAGGGTTACGCCATACGCTGATAGGCTTTCGCGATATCGCAGGCCAGACGGGCGTTGTTAAAGACCAGCTGAATATTCGATTTCAGACTGTCGCCGCCGGTCAGCTCCGCGACGCGAGCGAGCAGGAACGGGGTACTGGCTTTGCCGGTCACGCCCTGCTCTTCTGCTTCTCTCACCGCCTGGTCGATAGCCGCGTTGATGGACTCTTCCGCCATGGCAAACTGTTCCGGGATGGGATTCGCCACCACCAGGCCACCGTTGAGGCCGGTCTGCCATTTCACCGCCATTGCCCGGGCGATAGCCTCAGCGCTGTCGAGACGAATGCTGACCTCAAACGGGCTGGTGCGGCAGAAAAAGGCCGGCAGGGACTGGGTCTGGTAGCCAATCAGCGGCACGCCGTTGGTTTCTAAATATTCTGTGGTTAAGCCGAGGTCGAGAATGGATTTCGCCCCTGCGCAGACCACGGCGACGTTGGTTTTCGCCAGCTCCTGTAAATCGGCAGAAATATCAAAGGTGTGCTCTGCGCCACGGTGCACGCCGCCAATACCGCCGGTGGCAAAGACCTTAATCCCGGCCATCGCCGCAATGATCATGGTCGAGGCCACTGTGGTTGCGCCGTTGATGCCCGCCGCCACCACGAAAGGCAGATCCCGGCGGCTGACTTTGGTCACCGCATGGCCTTCGCGGCCCAATAATTCAATCTCTTCTTTACTGAGCCCGACTTTCATTACGCCGCGAATAATGGCAATGGTGGCCGGAATAACGCCCTGCTGGCGGATCGCATCTTCAACTTCCAGCGCCGTCTGGGCATTTTGCGGGAAAGGCATGCCGTGAGAAATAATAGTGGATTCAAGCGCCACAATCGGTTGGTTATTATTTAAAGCGTCCTGAACCTCAGGAGAAATTTGCAGGAACCCGGCAGATAATTTTAATTCAGACATGTTCTCTCTCCATTAATGCGTTAACGTTTTCAGACGATAAATCAGGGTTATTGGTAAAGACGGAAGCCAGCGCCAGCGAAGAGCAGCCCTGGGAAAAACGAACGGAATCTTTAAATCTGGCCTCTTCCAGCCAGCAAAAGGCGAGCCCCGCCATCATGGCGTCTCCCGCACCGGTGACGTTCACTACCTGGGTTTTAAACGGCGCTGACCAGCCGCTTTCGCCCGCCTTCTCGCTGTAATACACACCGTCGCCGCCCATGCTCAGTACCAGCCGGAACAGGCCATGCTGGTGAAACCAGGCCGCCACCTTTGGCGCATCCGCCGCGCAGGAGAGCGGAATGCCACTCAGGGTTTCGGCCTCCAGCCGGTTGGGCTTCAGGGTGTGGATATGTCCCAGCCAGTCGCTAATCTTGCTGCATTTCCAGGCCGAGACCGGATCAACGAAAACCGGCGTCTGGCCTGCATTCTCAAAGATCCAGGCGAGGGCGGATTCGCTGAGGTTACAGTCCACCACCACCGCTTTTGCGGCACGGATAAACGCCAGATGCTGGGCCAGATAGTGC
The DNA here is from genome assembly GCF_037152535.1 of Leclercia sp. AS011. NCBI lineage: Bacteria > Pseudomonadati > Pseudomonadota > Gammaproteobacteria > Enterobacterales > Enterobacteriaceae > Leclercia > Leclercia sp. AS011. The sequence goes on along the minus strand of NZ_JBBCMA010000001.1, from coordinate 357,538 downwards.
GGATTAATGTGATCAGAAATCGCCATATCGTTGATGGCTACCAGCATCTCTCCGGTGTTGTCGAGCAAGGATAAATAGCTGGAGGTGCCCTCCCCGGGAATAACCAGGCACTTGTCGACCTGCACCCCGGCGGCCTGGGTTTGTGACAGCAGAGACTGACCATAAAAATCATCGCCTACCGCGGAGAGGAGCCAGACCTGTTTACCCAGTAGCGCCAGATTTTGCGCAATATTGCGACCTACGCCGCCGGGGGTGAATTTAATTTTCCCTGGATTAGAGTCGGCGTAATTCAATGAGGCATGTGAATATCCCGCCACGTCCATATTTGCAGAACCAATAACAACAATATAATCCTTTTCACGCATAGAACATCCTCTGGCACGCTGGCCATCGCAATGATAATTAAGCGAGGTGTTAACATTAAAAGTTATTAGAGCACATGTTTACTTACAAACATGTGTTTATGTTATGCCGTAAAAGGGGGAAGTAAAGCGGGCAAAGCGAGGATCGTTAAATGAATATGAACAGAATCACAGTTATTTGTAGATACAGTTTTTGCTGCGACAAAATAGTGCGATCGGCGGCACGTTTAAATGCAAAAAAAGGGCAGAGTTGCCTCTGCCCTTTTCGGATGAAGAAGGATTATGCAGCTTTCGCGGCAACCACTTCTGCTTCCGGGCGTTTCACCACCGCGTAAGAGAGACCTGCCACCAGCGTACCGGCGATAATCGCAAACAGGTAACCCAGCACCGGCGTAATCGCACCCGGGATCAGCAGGACAAACAGACCGCCGTGCGGCGCCATCAGTTTTGCGCCAATCGCCATGGAGATGGCACCGGTCACTGCGCCGCCAACGATACAGCACGGCAGAACGCGCATCGGGTCACGGGCAGCAAACGGGATGGCCCCTTCGGTGATAAAGCACAGACCCAGAACCAGCGCCGCTTTACCGCCTTCCTGCTGCGCCTTGTCGAACTTACGACGGGCAACAATAGTCGCCAGGCCCAGGGCCAGCGGTGGCACCATACCTGCCGCCATAATGGCCGCCATTGGTGCGTAGGTCTGGGTACTCAGCAGACCAACACCGAAGGCGTAAGCGGCTTTGTTCACCGGACCACCCATATCGGTACACATCATTGCGCCGAGGATAGCACCCAGCAGGACCGCGTTGGCGGTGCCCATGGTCTGCAGCCAGTGGGTCAGGCCTTCGAGGATACCCGCAACCGGCTTACCGATCAGGTAGATCATAGCCAGACCAACAATCAGGCTGGAGAACAGCGGAATGATCAGGATCGGTTTCAGCGCTTCCATACTCTGCGGCAGTTTCAGCTTCGAGCTGATCAGCTTCGCCACATACCCGGCGAGGAAGCCGGCGATGATCCCGCCGATAAAGCCCGAGCCGGTGCTTACGGCCAGCATACCGCCGATCAGACCCGGGGTCAGACCCGGACGGTCAGCGATGGAGAAGGCAATATAACCGGCCAGCACCGGCACCATCAGCGCGAACGCCGAGCCGCCGCCAATCTGCATCAGCGCCGCCGCCAGAGTACCTGGCTCTTTGAAAGCCTCGATACCAAAGGCGAAGGAGAGCGCGATACAGAGACCACCCGCCACCACCATCGGCAGCATGTAAGAGACGCCCGTCAGCAGGTGACGGTAAGCCCCGGCGGACTCTTTTTTGCCTTCGGAAGCCGAAGATGCGGTGTTGCCCGCAGGCTGGAAGGGTTTCGCTTCGACCTGGGCTTTATCCAGCTCCTGAGCAGTTTTCTTCAGCGCCAGACCGGTTGAGGTGCGGTACATCGGCTTACCGGCAAACTTCGCCAGATCCACTTCGATATCCGCCGCCACGATCACCAGGTCCGCTGCCGCCACCTCTTCCGGGGTGATAGCATTGCCTGCGCCCACGGAGCCGCGGGTTTCAACCTTCACCCACCAGCCGCGTTTTTTGGCTTCGGTTTCAATGGCTTCTGCCGCCATAAAGGTGTGCGCCACGCCGGTCGGGCAGGCAGTGACGGCAACCACGCGTTTTGGACCGCTGGTTACCGCCGTTGCCGCAGCCGCCGCGACAGGGGCGGTATACAGCGCCGCATGGCCTTTGGCTTCGCTCAGGAACAGTTCCGGGTGAGCAACGGCACGATTGATATCGCCCAGCCACACTTTTTTGCCGTTCAGCGAGCTGTCGGCCGGAATTTTGTCGCCCAGCACGATAACCAGTTCGGCATCGCCCGGGTTGTCGATGAAATCAAGGTGTGCTTTATGTCCTGCCGAACCCAGCAAGGTTTTCGCCATATAGGCGCGTGCCTGTCCGAGGGCAGAGTCAATAATCAGCAGCGTTTTCATTATGCCTCTCCTGCTGTCAGTTAAAGGGTTTCAAGTCAACGCGCGCCATCATCGCGGCTAACTGGGTACGATCGGTAATCCCGACATTGCTCTGGCTGACGGCCAGGGCAGCAACGGCGGTAGCAAGACGTAAAGTGTGTTCACTGGATTCACGCATCAGCAGGCCGTAAATCAGCCCGCCCACCATCGAATCGCCGGCACCAACGGTGCTGACCACTTCCATCGACGGCGGTTTGGCGATCCATTCGCCGGAGGCGTTAACCCACAGCGCGCCCTCTGCGCCCAGAGAGATCACGACGTGCGCGATACCCTGCTCACGTAAGGCATGGGCAGCCTCAATGACATCCTTTAATTCTGGCAGCTTACGGCCAGCCCAGATCTCAAGTTCGCGACGATTTGGTTTCACCAGCCACGGCGCGGCTTTCAGACCAGCCACCAGCGCATCGCGGCTGCTGTCAAAGATGATGCACGGGCACTGGCTGCGCAGGCGCGTCATCCAGTCGGTAAAGGCTTCCGGGCTGACGCCGGACGGCAGGCTGCCGCTGACGCAGACCATGTCGAACTGGCCCAGCCAGGTCAGGGAGTCATTCACAAAACGCTCCCAGTCGGCCTGGGTGACTTCAAAACCGGAGAAGTTCAGGTCGGTCACTTCGCCATCTTTCTCGGTCATTTTCACGTTGATGCGGGTACGGCCCTGCACTACCTGAAAACGGTTGGCGATCCCCAACTCGCTGAACAGCTGCTGGAAACCATCCTGGTTATCTTTGCCGAGGAAGCCGCCGACGGTGACGTCGATCCCGAGATCCTTCAGCACTTTCGCAACGTTGATCCCTTTACCTGCGGCGTGCAGGCCAGTGGTACGCACGAGGTTAACTTCGCCGCGTTCAATCTCCGGGCAAAAGCCCACGAGGTCGTAAGCCGGGTTCAGCGTAATAGTGGCAACACGTCTGCTCATTATGCGCCCTCCCCCAGACCGGCCGCGATGGCCTCGCCAATCGCTTTCAGCGCCTGTTCAGCATCTGCACCCTGCGCGGTGAAACGCAGACGGTGGCCTTTCTTCACCCCCAGCGCTACCACCTTCATCAGGCTGCGACCGTTGGCCGGTTTGCCACTGCCGTCGAGGTTGGTGACGGTCACCTCGCTGTTGAACTGCTTAATGGTATTGACCAGCATGGTGCCCGGACGGGCGTGCAGGCCATGTTCGTTACGCACCACAAACTCGGCGCTCAGCAGTTCATCGGTATTCACATCGTCGCTGGTCAGCAGCGCCAGCAGGGTTGCGGCATCGGCTTTCAGCAGCTGTTCAGCTTTTTTGTTCAGCAGCAGGTCGCTCAGTCGCTTCAGCACCTCAACCGGCTGCTCATCGGCCATGGCCACGGTAACCAGCATGGCGGTGGTTTCCCCGGCGGTATCAAATGCGGTGGCCGCACGGCTGACGGCGATAGCGCTGCGCAGGTTGCCTTCAGCACTGTCGTTCAGCCAGACGCCCTGACCGAGGTTCAGCGGTTTATCGTTAACGGCATGCGCCACGAAGGCGGTATCCACGGCACCGGCCTCCTTCAGGCGACCGGCGTTGAGCGCCTGCAGGGTCACCAGATCGGACGCTACTACGTCCATAGTCAGGGTGTCGTTATCCAGCTTCAGGGCTTCGCTCTGCTTTTCACCCATCAGCAGGGCACGCAGCTCTTCAGCGGTCGTCGCGGATTTCAGCTGTTCAGCCACCGCGTCGTCGCTCAGGACGTGCGTCAGCTGACGCAGCAGGCCGAGGTGTTCATCGCTGCTGGCGGCAATCCCGATGGCGACATAGGCCACCTGGCCTTCGCCCCAGAGCACGCCCTGCGGGAACTGATAAACCTGAACGCCGGTTTTCAGCACCTGATCGCGGGTATCGGTGGTGCCATGGGGAATGGCGATGCCATTGCCAAGGAAGGTTGAGGTCTGCAGCTCGCGCGCCAGCATGCCGTCAACGTAGCCGTTGGCGACGTTGCCCGCCTGCACCAGCGCAGCGGCGATCTGCCGGATAGCCTCTTCTTTACTACCGGCCTGTTCGCCGGGATGAATGTCCTGCACGGATAACTGGAACATGGTTCTCCACTCCTGCTGAAATTGAATCGTTTCAGCTTAACTGTGAAAAAAGGCGCCAATCCGTTTGAGTTAGATAAACCAATTAGCGCTGAAACGTTTCAAGAAGTCTTGCGCTTTCTCCGTCAGCTTGCAAGTAATGCGTCATTTCAGCTTGCAGAATTTAGAGTTACAGCACATTTTTGCTTCAGGCGGACGCTGCCAGGGCGGATGCAACCGCTCGGCTTCAGCAACTTCAGCAAGCGCAGCGACAGGGTGAAATACCCTTTTGATTTTTTGTGGGATTGAAGATGTGGATAGCTGTCTATTTCCTGACAAGCGGCGTAAACTCCGCCTCTCTTCATATCACTGATACAGAAACATGCACACGACCCCCGCCGCCGCCTCCCCGAAGTCATTTGATTTGACCTCCTCGGCGTTTTTAATTGTTGCCTTCCTTACCGGGATTGCCGGGGCGTTACAAACCCCTACCCTGAGCCTGTTCCTCTCCAACGAGGTGCACGTCCGTCCGGCCATGGTCGGCTTCTTCTTTACCGGCAGCGCCATCATCGGCATCCTGGTCAGCCAGTTTCTGGCCGGGCGTTCGGACAAGAAAGGCGACCGCAAATCGCTGATCGTCTTTTGCTGCCTGATGGGCGTGTTTGCCTGCGTGCTGTTCGCCTGGAACCGTAACTATTTTGTGCTGCTGTTTATCGGCGTGTTTCTCAGCAGCTTTGGCTCCACCGCCAACCCGCAGCTTTTTGCTTTAGCGCGTGAGCATGCCGACCATACCGGGCGCGAGGCGGTGATGTTCAGCTCGATCCTGCGCGCCCAGGTGTCGCTGGCCTGGGTCGTCGGCCCGCCGCTGGCCTACGCTCTGGCGATGGGGTTTGGTTTCACGGCGATGTATCTCAGCGCCGCCGTAGCGTTTGTGGTCTGCGGCGCGATGGTGTGGTTTTTCCTGCCGACGATGCGCAAAGAGCCGAAGCTGGCGACCGGCGTGCTGGAATCCCCCCGCCGCAACCGGCGCGACGCCCTGCTGCTGTTTACGGTTTGCACCTTAATGTGGGGCACCAACAGCCTGTACATCATCAATATGCCGCTGTTTATCATTAATGAGCTGCATCTGTCCGAGAAGCTGGCGGGGGTGATGATGGGGACGGCCGCCGGGCTGGAGATCCCGACGATGCTGATTGCCGGCTACTACGCAAAACGCTTCGGTAAACGCTTCCTGATGCGCGTTGCCGCCGTCGCGGGTCTGCTATTTTATGTCGGCATGCTGACGGCGCACACGCCTGCGGTGCTGCTGGGGTTACAGCTGCTGAACGCTATCTATATTGGCATTCTCGCCGGGATTGGCATGCTCTACTTCCAGGATCTGATGCCGGGCCAGGCGGGTGCCGCCACCACGCTTTACACGAATACTACCCGCGTGGGCTGGATTATTGCCGGTTCGCTGGCCGGGGTAGTGGCCGAGATCTGGAGCTATCACGCGGTATTCTGGATCGCGCTGGGGATGTGCATCCTCACCACGCTTTGCCTGACGCGTATCAAAGATATTTAAGGCGCAGTGAGCGCCTCGAGTTCGAGTAGCCAGGTCATGGCCTGTCCGCGCGAGGTGCTGCACATCTCGGGCGAAGGCTGAAGGCCAGCACAGACTTTAGGCCGCAAGCTCGAGCCGAAGATTTTACAGCGCTGTTGTGCATCCAGCTGGACGCAGGGAGTGTTGGCAGGCTTGCCGTTGGGCATCCCGGGAATGGGGCTGGAGATGGAGGGCGCGGTGCAACATGCTCCGCAGTCCGGACGGCAATCCATATTCGTACTTAACCTGTAAGAAAGCCGCTCCCGCGGGCGTGACGCGCACAGTAACACCTTTTGCGTATTGATAGCAAAAGCCGCGAAATCCTCTTGCCTGAAATGCCGCGCGCGAGTACTTTGACGCGATATTTTTGACCTTCCCGTGAACAGGATTACTGCAATGCCAAGAGCGAACGAAATTAAGAAAGGTATGGTGCTGAATTACAACGGCAAGCTGCTGATTGTGAAAGACATCGATATTCAGGCACCAAGCGCCCGTGGCGCAGCAACGCTGTACAAAATGCGTTTTGCTGATGTGCGTACCGGTCTGAAAGTTGAAGAGCGTTTCAAAGGCGACGATATCGTGGATACCGTTACCCTGACCCGTCGTTATGTCGACTTCTCCTACGTTGACGGCAACGAATACGTGTTTATGGATAAAGAAGACTACACCCCGTACATCTTCACCAAAGATCAGATCGAAGAAGAGCTGCTGTTTATCCCTGAAGGCGGGATGCCGGATATGCAGGTCCTGACCTGGGACGGCGTCCTGCTGGCGCTGGAGCTGCCGCAGACCGTCGATCTGGAGATCGTGGAAACCGCACCGGGCATTAAAGGTGCCTCTGCTTCCGCACGTAACAAACCCGCGACCCTGACCACCGGTCTGGTAGTGCAGGTGCCGGAATACCTCTCCGCAGGCGAGAAAATCCGCATCCATATCGAAGAAAAACGCTATATGGGTCGTGCTGACTAATTTGGCATTTGCCCGGTGGCGCTGCGCTTACCGGGCCTACAAAAAAACCGGCCATTGAGCCGGTTTTTTTATTCGTGCTGTTGTAGGCCGGGTAAGGCGAAGCCGCCATCCGGCAACTGAACCTACAGAAGTTCTGGATACTTCGTCATCTTCAGCGCCAGCTCCACGCCGCGTACTTCCGCCATCCCTTTCAGACGCCCAATCGCGGAATAACCCGGGTTGGTTTTCTTACGCAGGTCGTCCAGCATCTGGTGCCCGTGATCCGGACGGAACGGAATCGGACGCAGATCGCCCGCCCGCTTGCGGCGCTGCTCTTCACCCAGAATCGCATCGACTACCGCCACCATGTTCACGTCACCGCCAAGATGTGCCGCTTCGTGGAAGGTTTTCGGGTTATCTTCCCGGCAGGTGGCCCGCAGGTGGGTGAAGTGGATGCGGTCGCCGAAGGTCTCAATCATCTGCACCAGGTCGTTATCAGCACGCACGCCGTAGGAGCCGGTACACATGGTGAAGCCGTTATAAATGCTGTCGACCGTCTCTTTCAGCCACTGCATATCCTCAATGGTGGAGACGATACGCGGCAGGCCGAGGATCGGACGCGGCGGATCGTCCGGGTGGACCGCCAGCCGCACGCCCACCTCTTCCGCTACCGGTACGATGGCGCGCAGGAAGACGGCCATGTTTTCCCGCAGCTGGGCTTTGTCGATGTTGCCATACTCTGCCAGACGCGCGCGGAACTGGTCGAGGGTATAGCCCTCTTCCGCACCCGGCAGGCCGGCAATAATGTTGCGGGTCAGTTTTTCAATATCAGCATCGCTGGCGTTGTCGAACCATGCCTGCGCCTGCTGCTGCTCCTCTGCGCTGTAGTCTGCCGCCGCGCCGTCGCGTTTCAGGATGTGCAGCTCGAAAGCGGCAAAGGCGATCTGGTCAAAGCGCAGCGCTTTTGAGCCGTCCGGCATTTCGTATTCCAGGTCGGTACGCGTCCAGTCGAGGATCGGCATAAAGTTGTAGCACACGGTATCAATGCCGCAGGCCGCCAGGTTGCGAATGCTCTGCTGGTAGTTAGCAATCCAGGTCTGGTAGTCCCCGGAGTGGGTTTTGATCTCTTCGTGAACCGGAATACTTTCGACCACCGACCAGGTCAGCCCTTTCTCGGCCAGCAGCGCCTGACGCGCTTTGATCTCCTCTACCGGCCACACCTGGCCGTTGGGAATATGGTGCAGTGCGGTGACAACGCCCGTTGCGCCAGCCTGACGCACATCATCAAGAGAAACCGGGTCTTTCGGCCCGTACCAACGCCAGGTTTGTTCCATTGATTCACCCTCTAAAGTTGTTATACCAATATTATCTACAAAGATGACGACTACCATACATGCCTGCCCGGAGAGGTCAATGTGTCTCGCTATATTGATTGATCCATCTCACAGATCCCGGATATTTACGGCTCACCAATTCAATTTGTTGTCATATAACTTTACACTGGCATTGTTAATTAATGGTTAATCAGGTGTGTATTTCATGAAGACAATTGCCTCCACCGCGCTACCCGCTCACGTGTTACAGCCGCAGTACGATCGCCAGGCGTTACGCTCCCGTATCGTCCATTTCGGCTTTGGTGCCTTCCATCGCGCGCATCAGGCGCTCCTGACCGATCGGGTGCTGAACGCCAACGGCGGCGACTGGGGGATATGTGAGATTAGCCTGTTTAGCGGCGATACGCTGATGAGCCAGCTACGCGCGCAGGATCATCTGTTTACGGTGCTGGAAAAAGGGGCCGAAGGTAATCAGCCGATTATCGTCGGCGCGGTGCATGAATGCCTGAACGCGAAGCTGGATTCCCTGGCGGCCATTATTGAGAAATTTTGCGAGCCGCAGGTGGCGATTGTCTCCCTGACCATTACTGAAAAGGGCTACTGCATCGATCCGGCCACCGGCAAGCTGGATACCCGCAATGAACGCATCATTCACGATCTGGAAAATCCGGATACGCCGCACTCCGCGCCGGGGATCCTCGTCGAAGCCCTGCATCGCCGTCGCGAACGGGGCCTGGCACCGTTCAGCGTGCTCTCCTGCGATAACATTCCCGATAATGGCCACGTGGTGAAAAACGCGGTGCTGGGCATGGCCCACAAGCGTTCGCCAGAGCTGGCGGAGTGGATCGCCGCCAACGTCAGCTTCCCAGGCACCATGGTGGACCGGATCGTGCCCGCCGCCACCGACGACTCCCTTGCGGAGATCGCCCGTGAAGTGGGCGTTGAGGATCCGTGCGCCATCAGCTGCGAGCCCTTTATCCAGTGGGTGATCGAGGACAACTTTGTCGCCGGTCGCCCGGAGTGGGAAGTGGCCGGGGTACAGATGGTGCAGGACGTCCTGCCGTGGGAGCAGATGAAGCTGCGCATGCTTAACGGCAGCCATTCGTTCCTGGCGTATCTCGGCTATCTGGCCGGTTACGCGCATATCAACGACTGCATGGCGGACAGCGCCCTGCGTGACGCCGCCCGTCGCCTGATGCTGGAAGAACAGGCCCCGACGCTGCGCATCACCGGGGTGGATCTCACCGCCTATGCCGACAGCCTGATCGCGCGCTTCGCTAACCCGGCGCTGCAACACCGCACCTGGCAGATTGCGATGGACGGCAGTCAGAAGCTGCCCCAGCGAATGCTGGAGAGCATTCGTCTTCACCGCCAGCGCGACACCGCCTGGCCGCTGCTGGCCCTCGGGGTTGCGGGCTGGATGCGCTACGTCAGCGGCGTGGACGATGCCGGTCATGCCATCGATGTCCGCGATCCGCTGAGCGATAAAATCCGCGCCATTGTCGAAACCAGCAGCGAAGAGGAGCGCGTCGTCGCCCTGCTGGCACTTACTGAAATTTTCGGCACCGACCTGCCGCAGGATCCATCCTTCGTGGAGGCCGTCAGCGCGGCTTACCAGCGCATCCGCCAGTCGGGCGCGCGTCAGGCCATTATCGATACGCTTCAGGGTTAACCGGTGCGTTCAGGCGAGCGGGAGGCCTCCCGTTCGCCCTCCCCCTTTCCGGGGCTGTTCTTTTGCGGCAGGATTACTGATAATTGTTATAGCATTACATTTATCACCCCTGGAGCACCTGTGACTAAAACCAATCTCATTACTGGCTTTCTCGGCAGCGGGAAAACCACGTCGATACTGCATCTGCTGGCGAATAAAGATCCTGCTGAAAAATGGGCCGTGCTGGTCAATGAATTTGGCGAGATCGGCATTGATGGCGCGCTGCTGGCCGATAACGGGGCGCTGGTGAAGGAGATCCCGGGGGGCTGCATGTGCTGCGTGAACGGCCTGCCGATGCAGGTGGGGCTGAACACCCTGCTGCGTCAGAGCAAGCCCGACCGGCTGCTGATTGAACCCACCGGGCTGGGCCATCCGAAACAGATCCTCGACCTGCTGACCGCCCCGGTCTATGAGCCGTGGATCGATTTGCGCGCCACCCTGTGCCTGCTCGACCCGCGCCAGCTGCTGGACGAAAAATATGTCCAGAACGAGAATTTCCGCGATCAGCTTGCCGCCGCCGACATCATCATCGCCAATAAAGAGGACCGCGCCACCGCGGAAAGCCGCGCCGCGCTGGATGTCTGGTGGCAGCACTTCGGCGGCGAACGCCAGCTTTCGTACACCACGCAGGGGAATATTGATAATGCCCTGCTCGACCTGCCGCGGCGTAATCTGGCTGAACTGCCCGCCAGCGCCGCCCACGCCCACAGCCACGGCGAAAAACAGGGCCTGGCCGCGCTGAGCCTGCCAGCCCACCAGCGCTGGCGTCGCAGCCTGAACAGCGGCCAGGGACATCAGGCCTGCGGCTGGGTGTTCGACGCCGACACCTGCTTCGACACCATCGGTTTGCTGGAGTGGGTGCGGCTGGCACCGGTTGAACGGGTGAAAGGGGTGATGCGTATTCCTGAGGGGCTGCTGCAGGTTAATCGCCAGGGGGCCGATTTTCACATCGAGACGCAGGGTGTGGCCCCCCCGGATAGCCGAATAGAGTTAATTAGTGCGGTTAACACCGACTGGAACGCCTTACAGTCCAGCTTGTTGAAGCTTCGTTTAAGTTCGGGCAACTAACGTTGCCCTGTTTTAACTGCTTACGGCGTGATGATGAAAACCCGACTATTACCTATTTTACTGCTTAACATTGCTGGCCTGGCCCTGTTTTTGTCCTGGTATCTGCCGGCTAACCATGGTTTCTGGTTCCCGCTGGACAGCGGGATATTCCACTTTTTCAACCACAAGTTAGTTGAAAGCCGCGCCTTCCTGTGGCTGGTGGCGATCACCAACAACCGCGCCTTTGACGTCTGCTCCCTGCTGGCGATGGGTTACCTGATGCTGACCTTCTGGCGCAACGAGAGTGCTGCCGGACGTCGTCGCATTCTGATGATTGGCCTGGTGATGCTGCTGACCGCAGTGGTGCTGAACCAGCTGGCGCAGGCCCTGATCCCGGTGAAACGCGCCAGTCCGACGCTCTTTTTCCCGGATATCTACCGCGTCAGTGAATTGCTGCATATTTCAACAAAAGACGCCTCAAAAGACAGTTTCCCGGGCGATCACGGGATGATGCTGCTTATTTTCACCGCTTTTATGTGGCGCTATTTTGGTCATAAGACTTTCGCATTAGCCCTGATTATTTTTATGGTTTTCTCTTTTCCACGGGTAATGATCGGCGCGCACTGGTTCAGCGATATTGCCGTTGGATCCCTTTCAGTGGCGTTGATTGGGCTTCCATGGTGTCTGATGACCCCTTTGAGCGAGCGGTTAATAGGCTTTTTTGATCGCTACCTGCCCCGGGTAATTCAACAATCTTAAAACAAGTTACTAACACAAATTAATAGTTTCAGTCAGGGATTAGTTTCGATCCCTGATTGATTTTCTTGTTGCAGATATCGCCGTCGTCATCTTCCTGTAATAATAATCACGTTAGAAATTAACGCGTTGTACAATACTTAACCTAAATTAGCCCGCCCTATTGCTATCCCGCCTGTCATCTTTCGGTATCACATTTTCTTATAAAAAATTGGATATTTTTGCTCGCAATGGCCGCCCCGATCGGGTACTCTCAGACTCGTTTTACCTCAGCGCTGCAATTATTATCGTTGTAAATAAATTTGTGCGATTCGCCACAGATTTGACCATAAAGAATTGTCTGATAGTGCGCAGGTATTTAGTCTCGTCTCGCTTGGCATTTTTTATAACGATATTTGTCGTTAAGGACTTCAAGGGATAATAAACAACATGGTCAAATCTCAACCGATCTTGAGATACTTCTCACGGGTGATCCCGGCGATTGCAGTAGCGGTTCTGCTTTCAGCTTGTAGCGCATCGAATACCGCAAAGAATATGCATCCTGAGACGCGTGTTGTGGGGTCAGAAGACGCCTCTTCACTGCAAGCTTCTCAGGATGAATTTGAAAAGATGGTCAGCAATCTGGATATTAAATCCCGATTAATGGACCAGTATGCTAGCTGGAAAGGCGTGCGCTATCGCCTTGGCGGCGACACACGTAAAGGGATTGATTGTTCCGGCTTCGTACAGCGTACTTTCCGCGAACAGTTTGGTTTAGAACTTCCGCGTTCAACCTATGAACAACAGGAAATGGGCAAATCGATCTCGCGTAGCAGCTTACGTACCGGCGATTTAGTTCTGTTCCGTGCGGGTTCTACCGGCCGTCATGTCGGCATCTATATTGGTAACGACCAGTTTGTCCACGCGTCCACCAGCAGTGGTGTGACGATCTCCAATATGAACGAGCCTTACTGGAAGAAGCGCTACAATGAAGCGCGTCGTGTACTGACTCGCAGTTAACCGCCTGTGCTGTCCGTTTCCCTTGGCTGACAGCATGGTAAAAAAGCACTGCTACGGCAGTGCTTTTTTTTGTATCTCAACATGAGATTCAGGTCTGGTCGTTCCAGGCTATAGTCTGGTAGTAGCGTGTGTTTTGCCGTCATGATAACGCGGGCGGCGCATCAGGATCCCATAACAGTTATGTTTACCCGCCATTTATCAACCCGTCGCAAAGTGCTGATGCTCAGCGTGCTTGCCGGTCTTATTGTCGCCCTGCTCTGCGGCGGTATGCAGTTTTTTTTCAGTTATCACAAACGGCAAGTGAAATACGATAACCTGATTACTGACCTCCATGACTATATGGCGGATTATTTCAAAGAGCTGCGCGTCTCTATTGATGAACTGCAGCCGCTGACCTTAAGCCAGTGCCACGAGGTCAGTTCCGAATTAACCTCCCGCGCCGCATTCAGCCTCAACGTCCGTGCCTTTCTGCTGGTGAAAGATAAAATGGCCTTCTGCTCGTCAGCGACCGGTCCGATGCATGTTCCGCTCAGCGAGCTGGTGCCGGATATCGACATCACTAAAGAGGTCGATATGGCCCTGCTGCCCGGCACGCCGATGATGCCGAAAAAACCGGCTATTGTGTTATGGCATCGCAATCCGCTGCTGGATAACGGCGGAGTGTTTACCTCAATCAATCTCAACCTGACCCCTTATCTGCTCTATACCGCCCGTCAGGATGAGTTTGCCGGTATTGCCCTTATCATTGGCAACACCTCTTTTTCGACCTATTCAAATCGTTTAATCCACATTTCGAACCTGGAAGACCACCCTGCGCGCACAAGCCGGATCGAAGGGTTGCCGTTGACCATTAATCTGTATGCCGAAACCTGGACGCTGGCCGATCTACAATTTGCGCTGCTGTTTGGTCTGATGTGCGGCTCCAGCATCGGGGTGCTCTGCTTCTACGGGCTGATGAACCGCGCCAACCCGCGTAAAGAGATCCTCACCGGCATCAAGCAGAATCAGTTTCACGTGGTCTATCAGCCGGTCGTGGACGCGGCTACCCTGCAGCCGGGCGGTGTAGAGGTGCTGATGCGCTGGCACCATCCCGGCGCCGGGGAGATCCCGCCGGATGCCTTTATAGGCTACGCGGAGGCGCAGAAGCTGATCGTGCCCCTGACGCTGCATCTCTTCGACCTGATCCTGCGCGACGCCCCGGCGTTGAAAAAATGCCTCCCGCCGGGTTCCAAGCTGGGGATTAATATCGCTCCGGGCCATCTGCATGCCGACAGCTTCAAGGACGATATGCGTAAATTCGCCGCCTCGCTGCCGCCGAATCACTTCCAGATTGTGCTCGAAATTACCGAGCGCGATATGCTGAACCAGCGGGAAGCAACAAAGCTCTTTGAATGGCTGCATCTGGAAGGATTTGAAATCGCGGTGGATGATTTTGGTACCGGGCACAGCGCGCTGATCTATCTTGAGCGTTTTACCATGGACTATCTCAAAATCGATCGGGGCTTCGTCAACGCTATCGGCATGGAGACCGTCACCTCCCCGGTGCTGGACGCGGTGCTGACCCTCGCCCGGCGGCTCAATATGGTGACCGTCGCCGAAGGTGTCGAGACCCCCGAGCAGGCGAAATGGCTGCGCGAGCATGGGGTCAGGTATCTGCAGGGCTACTGGATCAGCCGCCCGATGGGCCTGCAGCAGCTGATGACCTGGAAACCGGATGTCCATCTGGATAGCGAATAATTTCCCAACCACCGCTACGTCACTTATTATTCAGGTATTCGGCCCGGCCAGACTGGAAGAGGAAAACGTAGCGGAATGATTGTGCGCATGATAGTGCTGCTGTTGGTGATGATGAGTGGACTCAGCCAGGCGCAAACCATCAAAGAGAGCTACGCGTTCGCGGTGATTGGCGAGCCGAAATATGCCATTAACTTCGATCACTACGACTATGTGAACCCCGCCGCGCCAAAGGGAGGTAGCCTTACCCTTGCGGCTATTGGCACCTTCGATAACTTCAACCGCTACGCCCTGCGCGGCGTGGCGGCCGAGCGTACCGACGCCCTCTACGATACCCTCTTTACCACCTCTGACGATGAGCCGGGCAGCTACTATCCGCTGGTGGCGGAGATGGCGCGCTACGCCGATGATTTTTCCTGGATGGAGCTGACCATTAACCCGCAGGCGCGCTTCCATGACGGCACGCCGGTGAAGGCCAGCGACGTGGCCTTCACCTTCCATAAATTTATGACCGAAGGGGTGCCGCAGTTCCGGCTGGTCTATAAAGGGGCAACGGTGACGGCTATCGCCCCGCTGACGGTGCGCATTACCCTCGCTAACCCCAATAAAGAGGACATGCTGAGCCTGCTGACCCTGCCGGTGATGCCCGAAAAGTTCTGGAAAGACCATAAGCTCAGCGATCCGCTCTCCACTCCACCGCTGGCAGGCGGGCCGTATCGCATCACCAGCTGGCGGATGGGTCAGTATCTGATCTACTCCCGGGTGAAAGATTACTGGGCGGCCAACCTGCCGGTGAACCGGGGCCGCTGGAATTTTGACACCCTGCGCTACGACTACTATCTGGACGACAACGTGGCCTTCGAGGCGTTTAAAGCGGGTGCCTTTGATATGCGGGTGGAGAGCAGCGCCAAAAACTGGGCCACGCGCTACACCGGGAAAAACTTTGACCGCGGCTTTATCGTAAAAGAGGCGCTGAAAAACGATTCCGCTCAGGATACCCGCTGGCTGGCGTTTAATATTCAGCGCCCGGTATTCAGCGATCGCCGCGTGCGTCAGGCCATCACCCTCGCCTTTGATTTCGAGTGGATGAATAAGGCGCTGTTCTACGGGGCCTACAGCCGGGTTAACAGCTATTTCCAGAACACGGAGTACGCTGCGAAGGGTTATCCGGATGCTGCGGAACTGACGCTCCTCGGGCCCCTGAAAAGCGCCGTTCCCGCCGAGGTGTTTACCAGCATCTTCCAGCCGCCGGTCTCAAAGGGCGACGGCTACGATCGTAATAACCTGCTGAAGGCCAGCCAGCTGCTGGACGAGGCCGGGTGGGAAATCAAAAACAGGCAGCGGGTCAACAGGCAAACCGGTAAACCGCTCAGCTTTGAACTGCTGCTGCCCTCCGGCGGCAATAACCAGTGGGTGTTGCCGTTCCAGCACAATCTTGAACGGCTGGGCATTACCATGAACATTCGCCAGGTGGATAATTCACAGATCACCAACCGGATGCGCAGCCGCGATTACGATATGATGCCGCGCCTGTGGCGGGCCATGCCCTGGCCAGGCACCGACCTGCAGATCTCCTGGGCCTCACAGTATATTGACTCAACCTATAATGCGCCGGGGGTAAAAAACCCGGCCGTCGACGCCCTGATTGTGCAGATCGTGGCTGCTCAGGGCGATAAAGAGAAGCTGCTGCCTCTCGGGCGGGCGCTGGATCGGGTGCTGACCTGGAACTATTACATGCTACCAATGTGGTTTATGGCCCAGGATCGCGTAGCCCGCTGGGATAAATTCGCCCTGCCGGCCCAGCGCCCGGTCTACGCGCTCGGATTTGAAAACTGGTGGTATGACGTTAACAAAGCGGCGAAATTACCCGCCGAGCGGCGTTGAGGATACGCAATGGGCGCTTATTTACTTCGTCGTTTACTGCTGGTGATCCCCACCCTGTGGGCGATCATCACCATCAACTTTTTTATCGTGCAGATCGCCCCGGGCGGCCCAGTGGATCAGGCCATTGCCGCCATCGAGTTCGGTAACAGCGGGGCAATGCCCGGCGGGGGCGGGGGCGATGAAGGGATGCGCGCCAGCCACGCCCGCACCGGGGTGGGCAATATCAATGAGAGCCACTATCGCGGCGGGCGCGGCTTGGATCCGGAGGTGATCGCCGAGATCACCCAGCGCTACGGCTTTGATAAACCGATCCACGAACGCTACTTCAAAATGCTGAGTGACTATCTGCGCTTTGATTTTGGCGACAGCCTGTTCCGTAGCGCCTCGGTGCTGCATCTGATCAAAGAGAGCCTGCCGGTGTCCATCACCCTGGGGCTGTGGGGCACCCTGATTATTTACCTGGTCTCGATCCCGCTCGGCATCCGCAAAGCAATGGACAACGGCAGCCGGTTCGATATCTGGAGCAGTACCTTCATTATTATTGGCTATGCGATCCCGGCGTTTCTGTTTGCCGTCCTGCTGATCGTCTTTTTTGCCGGCGGGAGCTACTTCGATCTCTTCCCCCTGCGCGGCCTGGTGTCGACCGACTTCAGCAGCCTGCCGTGGTACAAGAAGATCACCGACTATCTGTGGCACATCACCCTGCCGGTGCTGGCGACGGTGATCGGCGGTTTTGCGGCCCTGACCATGCTGACTAAAAATGCCTTCCTCGATGAGATCCGCAAGCAGTACGTGGTCACCGCCCGCGCCAAAGGGGTGAGCGAGCGGCGCATCCTGTGGAAACACATTTTTCGCAACGCCATGCTGCTGGTGATCGCGGGTTTCCCGGCCACCTTCATCAGCATGTTCTTTACCGGCTCCCTGCTCATTGAGGTAATGTTCTCCCTCAACGGGCTGGGGCTGCTCGGCTACGAGGCCACCGTCTCGCGGGATTATCCGGTGATGTTTGGCACGCTCTATATTTTCACCCTGATTGGCCTGCTGCTGAATATCCTCAGCGATATCTGCTATACGCTGGTCGATCCGCGTATTGATTTTGAGGGTCGCTGATGCCGCGCTTAAGCCCCATCAATCAGGCCCGCTGGGCTCGCTTTCGTCACAATCGCCGCGGCTACTGGTCGCTGTGGATCTTCGCCCTGTTCTTCGTCCTCAGCCTGTGCTCAGAGCTGATTGCCAACGACAAGCCGCTGCTGGTGCACTTTAACGATCGCTGGTATTTCCCGGTGGTGAAAACGTACAGCGAAAGCGATTTTGGCGGCCCCTTCGCCACCGCGGCAGATTATCAGGACCCGTGGTTGCAGGCCCAGCTCGACAAACACGGCTGGGTGCTGTGGACCCCGGTTCGCTTTGGTGCCACCAGCATTAACTTTGCCACCACGACCCCGTTCCCCTCTCCTCCCTCGGCGCAAAACTGGCTTGGCACCGATGCCAACGGCGGGGATGTGCTGGCGCGTATTCTGTACGGGACGCGGATCTCCATTCTGTTTGGCCTGATGCTGACCCTGTTTTCCAGCGTGATGGGCGTGCTGGCCGGGGCGATTCAGGGCTATTACGGCGGTAAAATTGACCTCTGGGGGCAGCGCTTCATTGAAGTCTGGTCCGGGATGCCGACGCTGTTCCTGATCATTCTGCTCTCCAGCGTGGTTCAGCCTAACTTCTGGTGGCTGCTGGCGATCACGGTGTTGTTTGGCTGGATGGCGCTGGTGGGGGTGGTGCGGGCCGAGTTCCTGCGCACCCGCAACTTCGACTACATCCGCGCCGCCCAGGCGCTGGGGGTGAGCGATCGCGGGATCATCTTCCGCCACATGCTGCCGAACGCCATGGTGGCGACCCTGACCTTCCTGCCGTTTATTCTGTGCAGCTCCATTACCACCCTGACCTCGCTCGATTTTCTCGGTTTCGGCCTGCCGCTGGGGTCGCCTTCACTGGGCGAGCTGCTGTTGCAGGGCAAAAACAACCTGCAGGCGCCCTGGCTCGGGATCGCCGCCTTTCTCTCCGTCGCCGTGCTGCTCTCATTGCTGATTTTTATTGGCGAAGCGGTGCGCGATGCCTTTGACCCGAATAAGGCGGTGTAAGATGACCCAGCCTCTGCTTCATATCGATGCCCTCTCCATCGCGTTTCGCCAGCAGGGCGAGCTGCGCACCGTGGTCAACGACATCTCCCTGCAAATCGATGCCGGGGAAACGCTGGCGCTGGTGGGGGAATCGGGCTCCGGGAAGAGTGTTACTGCCCTTTCGGTCCTGCGCCTGCTCCCTGCCCCGCCGGTAGTCTACCCGCAGGGCGATATCCTGTTTCACGGTCAGTCGCTGCTGCATGCAGACGAGCGCACCCTGCGCGGGGTGCGTGGTAACAAAATCGCCATGATTTTCCAGGAGCCGATGGTGTCGCTGAACCCACTGCACACCCTCGAAAAACAGCTCTATGAGGTGCTCTCCCTGCACCGCGGGATGCGCAAAGAGGCGGCGCGCGGGGAGATGCTCGACTGCCTTGAGCGCACCGGGATCCGCAACGCCGCCAAAAGGCTGGGTGATTTCCCTCATCAGCTCTCCGGCGGTGAACGCCAGCGGGTGATGATTGCCATGGCGTTGCTCACCCGCCCGGAACTGCTGATCGCCGATGAACCGACCACCGCGCTGGACGTTACGGTACAGGCGCAGATCCTGCAGCTGTTACGCGAGCTGCGCGACGAGCTGAACATGAGCCTGCTGTTTATCACCCACAACCTCAGCATCGTGAAAAAGCTGGCCGACCAGGTGGCGGTGATGCAGAACGGCCGCTGTGTGGAACAGAACCGCGCCGCGACGCTGTTAGCCGCCCCACAGCATCCCTACACCCAGCGGCTGCTCAACAGCGAGCCTGCCGGGGATCCCGTTCCGCTGCCTGATTCAGCGCAACCGCTGCTGAGCGTAAAAGCGTTATCCGTGGCGTTTCCGGTGCGTAAGGGCCTTCTGCGTCGGGTGGTGGACAACAAGCAGGTGCTGAACAACGTCAGCTTTAGCCTGCGCCCCGGTGAAACCCTGGGGCTGGTGGGCGAATCCGGCTCCGGGAAGAGCACCACCGGGCTGGCGCTGCTGCGCCTGATCGCCTCGCAGGGGGAAATTGAGTTTGACGGCCAGCCGCTGCACCGCTGGGATCGCCGTCAGATGCTCCCCGTCCGCCACCGGATGCAGGTGGTGTTTCAGGATCCCAACTCCTCCCTGAATCCACGTCTTAACGTGCAGCAAATTATTGAAGAGGGGTTGCGGGTGCATCAGCCCGAGCTCAGCCTGCAGGCGCGTGAAGAGGAGGTGATTCGGGTGATGAGTGAAGTGGGGCTGGATCCGCAGACCCGGCATCGCTATCCCGCCGCCTTTTCCGGTGGCCAGCGTCAGCGTATCGCCATTGCCCGCGCGCTGATCCTCCGCCCGGAGCTGATTATTCTGGATGAGCCCACCTCATCGCTGGATAAAACCGTGCAGGCGCAGATTCTGGCGCTGCTGAAGGATCTGCAGGAGAAGCACCGGCTGGCCTATATCTTCATCAGCCACGATTTACAGGTGGTCAGGGCGCTGTGTCACCAGGTGATTGTGTTACGTCAGGGAGAGGTGGTCGAACAAGGGGAGTGTCAGCGCGTGTTTGCCGCGCCGACGCAAGAGTACACGCGTCAGCTATTAGCGTTACGCTGACGCTCAGACAGGGGCCTGACCTGCTACGGATTCAGCGATCGCCACGCCGAAGTTTTTCAGGCGGCAGGTTGCCGCGAACTCGTCCTGGCTTTTCACGAACAGGCACGGCTCGCCTTCGCACTCCAGGACCGAGCTGTAAAGCTCAATATCGGTCAGCGCCTGGCTCAGCTTTTCCATTACCGGCCATGCGTTGCCCTCTTCCGGACCCAGCAGCTTGAGCGCCACCAGACAGTTATCGCTATTGGCGGCATTTTGCGGAATCGGTTCAACCTTCGAGCCTGCAAAACCCGCTGACCAGCGGTAGCTCTGCGGCAAGCGATGAATAATCGAGAGCTGTAATGTATTCACGTTTGTTCCCCGGAAGAAAATATACTTCACAATCTATTTACATTTATAGTAACACATCATTAAACACTTGCTCTGTTTTAGTAAGAAAACGCTTACACCCAGTTGTCACGGGCGCTGGCGTCTTGTTTATCAGGGCTTTTTATCAGTGTCTTAGCGCGTTGGCGGCGCTATATGTACCCGTTTCTGTGATCTAACACAACCTTTTTAACTACAAAGCTGTGACTATTTACACAAATAGATTTTACATAAAAGAAACAAACATAGCCTTAATGAAACCTGTTTTGATTGACCGGTATCAAAAAAGGGTCCCGCCGGGACCCTTTTTTGTGCGTTATTTCACCGCTTTTCGGGGTCGACTGGCGTAGAGGCAGAAAAGAATTGAGCCGGTAGCGCACAGGGCAATGGCCCAGAGCATCGGCCAGGCGGTGGTAAAGGTCGCCAGCGACAGCAGCGCCCCGACAATGGCACCAATCCCGAAACGGAAAGTGCCCGCCAGGGAAGAGGCCGTTCCGGCCATATGCGGGAACTCATCGAGGATCACCGCCATCGCATTGGACGACACCATCGAAATACAGCCGACAAAGGCCGCAATCCCCACCACCAGGGTCCAGAAGCCGACGTCGAAGAAGGCGGTGACTACCATCCATATCGCCATCACAAACTGGATCCACAGCCCGATGCGGAACATGTTCAGCGCTCCCACCCGGCGGACAAAGCGGCTATTAATCATGGTCAGCACAAAGATGAAGACCACGTTCAGGGCAAAGTAGTAGCCAAAGTGCTGCGGAGAGACGTGGTTAAGCTCGATGTAGACGAAAGGCCCGGCGCTGAGGAAAGAGAACATCCCGGCAAAGCTGAAGCCGCTGGCCAGCATATAGCTTAGCACCCGCTTATGGCGAAACAGTGAGGCAAAGTTGCCGAGCGTAGTGCGGATATGAAACTTCTGCCGATGCTCAGCAGGCAAGGTTTCTTTAATAAAGAAGAAGATCATCGCCGAGGCCAGCAGAGCCGCCAGCGCCAGGATCCAGAAAATCGCGTGCCAGCTGAACCACACCAGCACCGCGCCCCCGACCATCGGTGCCACCAGCGGCGCAACGGTGGTGACCAGCATGACGAAGGACATCATGCGGGAGAACTCTTCTTTTGGGTAGATATCACGCATCAGGGCGTTGATGACCACGCTGGCCGCCGCTGCCGCCAGGCCGTGGAAGAAACGCATCACGATCAGGTGATCGATGGACTGCGACATGGCACAGGCCGCCGCCGCCGCCGCAAACACCAGCGTCCCGCCCAGAATCACCGGTTTGCGGCCCAGGCTGTCGGCCATCGGCCCGTACAGCAGCTGGCCGAGGGCAAAGCCAAGGATATAGGTGCTGAGGGTCATTTGTGCGCTACCTGCCGGTACGCCAAATTGCTCAGCGATCACCGGCAGTGCGGGCAGATACATGTCGATAGACAGCGGCATCAGCATGGCCAGCAGGCCAAGGATAAAGACAATGCTTAACGACGAGTGTGGCCTGGTGGTCACAGTGAACTCCTGAGATTAGCGTGAAGAGAGGCCAACGCTGGCAATTTCTTCATCCGTCAACGGGCGGTATTCGCCTGGCGCAAGTTCCGGGTCGAGAGCGATCTCTCCGATCCGTTCGCGATGCAGACCGACAACGTGGTTACCCACGGCCGCAAACATGCGTTTTACCTGATGGTAGCGCCCTTCGCTGATGGTCAGACGCACTTCGGTAGGGGTGATCACTTCCAGCACGGCGGGTTTGGTCAGATCTTTTTCATTATGCAGCTGGACGCCATGGGCAAATTGTTCTGCCGTGCTGTCACTCACCGGCGATTCGAGGGTCACCAGATAGGTCTTCTCGCAATGGTGGCGCGGGGAGGTAATACGATGCGACCACTGGCCATCGTCGGTCATCAGCACCAGACCGGTGGTGTCGATATCCAGACGCCCGGCAGCGTGCAGCTTGTGCGCCACAGGCTCATCAAGGAAATAGAGCACGGTCGGATGATCGGGATCGTCGGTCGAGCAGACATAGCCTTGCGGCTTATTGAGCATGAAGTAACGCGGGCCGTTCTGCTGGGTCAGCGAATTGCCTTCATATTCCACCTGATGCTCAGGCTGGAGTTTGAACGCGCTGTCTCGCACAATATCGTCATCCACGGTTACGTGGCTGCCGCGAATCAGACGCGCAGCAATAGCGCGGCTTACGCCGAGTTGCTGAGCGATAAACTTATCAAGTCGCATGAAATAATTTTAGCCTTAAAGGTGCCAGGAGCCGGACGAGGCGCCCGGAAAAGAAGCAGTTAACAACAGCCCAGTATAACGGGCTCTGTGCGCCACTCAAGGGAAAAAGTTTCGTGGCATACTATATGCGAGATAACCAAGCTGAGTAACCATGACCTTTACACTTCGCCCCTATCAACAGGAAGCCGTGGACGCCACCCTCGCCCACTTTCGTCAGCATAAAGAACCGGCCGCCATCGTCCTGCCCACGGGGGCAGGCAAAAGCCTGGTGATCGCTGAGCTGGCACGGCTGGCGCGCGGTCGCGTGCTGGTGCTGGCGCACGTCAAAGAGCTGGTGGCGCAGAACCACGCCAAGTATCTGGCGCTGGGTCTTGAGGCCGATATTTTTGCCGCTGGGTTACAGCGTAAAGAGAGCCACGGCAAGGTGGTGTTTGGCAGCGTGCAGTCGGTGGCGCGCAATCTGGATAAATTTCAGAGCGAGTTCTCGCTGCTGATCGTCGACGAGTGCCATCGCATCAGCGATGACGACGACAGCCAGTACCAGCAGATCCTGACCCACCTGAAGAGCGTGAATCCGCAGATCCGTCTGCTGGGGCTGACCGCCACCCCGTTCCGTCTCGGTAAAGGCTGGATCTACCGCTTTCACTATCACGGGATGGTGCGCGGCAATGAGAAGGCGCTGTTCCGCGACTGCATTTACGAGCTGCCGCTGCGCTACATGATCAAACATGGCTACCTGACGCCGCCGGAGCGGCTGGACATGCCGGTGGTACAGTACGATTTCAGCCGGCTACAGGTGCAGAGCAACGGCCTGTTCAGCGAGGCGGATCTCAACCGCGAGCTGAAAAAGCAGGATCGTATTACCCCGCATATCGTCAGCCAGATAATGGAGTTTGCTGCCGAACGTAAAGGGGTGATGATTTTTGCCGCCACCGTCGAGCACGCCCGGGAGATCACCGGCCTGCTGCCCCCCAGCGAGGCCCGGCTTATCACCGGCGAAACGCCGGGCAGCGAGCGCGACCAGCTGATCGAAACGTTTAAGGCGCAGCAGTTCCGCTACCTGGTCAATGTGTCAGTGCTTACTACTGGCTTTGACGCCCCGCACGTCGATCTGATTGCCATTCTTCGCCCGACCGAATCCGTCAGCCTGTATCAACAGATTGTCGGTCGCGGCCTGCGTCTGGCCCCTGGCAAAACCGACTGCCTGATTCTGGATTACGCCGGCAACCCGCACGACCTATACGCCCCGGAAGTGGGTGCGCCAAAGGGGAAAAGTGACAACGTCCCCGTGCAGGTGTTTTGCCCCGGCTGCGGCTTTGCCAACACCTTCTGGGGCAAAACCACCGCCGACGGCACCCTGATTGAACACTTTGGCCGCCGCTGTCAGGGCTGGTTTGAAGATGACGAGGGCCATCGCGAGCAGTGCGACTACCGCTTCCGCTTTAAAAACTGCCCGCAGTGCAACGCCGAAAACGACATTGCCGCCCGCCGCTGCCGCGCCTGCGATACGGTGCTGGTGGATCCCGACGATATGCTGAAAGCGGCCCTGAAGCTGAAAGACGCGCTGGTGCTGCGCTGCAGCGGGATGGTGCTGGCTCATGGTACGGATGAGAAAGGCGAATGGCTGAAGATCACCTATTACGATGAAGACGGTGCCGATGTAAGTGAGCGCTTCCGTCTACAGACGCCCGCCCAGCGTACCGCCTTTGAGCAGCTGTTTATCCGCCCCCATACCCGCACGCCGGGGGTGCCGCTGCGCTGGATCAGCGCGGCGGACATCGTGCATCAGCAGCCGCTGCTGCGCCATCCTGACTTTGTGGTGGCGCGCAAAAAAGGGCAGTTCTGGCAGGTGCGCGAGAAAGTTTTTGATTACGAAGGCCGCTATCGCCGGGCCAATGAATTACGCGGATAACGGGACTTTTCATTGATGTGCGGGCCGTTTGAGTATAAAATGCCGCCCGCTTCACATCCGTGAGGCTGAACACTTACCTGCTGCTGGGTCGCCTGTAGCAGGAATAATATGTACAGAGAGAAATCAATGTTAACTATCAATGTAGAAGCACGTAAAGAGCAGGGCAAGGGTGCGAGCCGCCGCCTGCGTACAGCAAACAAATTCCCGGCCATCATCTATGGCGGCGAAGCTGCTCCGATCGCAATCGAACTGGACCACGACAAAGTGTGGAACCTGCAGGACAAGCCTGGTTTTTACGGCGAAGTTCTGACCCTGGTTGTTGACGGTAAAGAAGAAAAAGTGAAGGTTCAGGCTGTTCAGCGTCACCCGTTCAAGCCTAAACTGGCTCACATCGACTTCGTTCGCGCGTAATCGCTTACAGGTTGAGAAAAAACCCCGCATTGCGGGGTTTTTTTATGGCCGTTATTTACCGCCGGACGTACGACGCTGCAGCTGGTCGCGCAGGTTTGGCGGGGTGCCTTTAATGGTCAGCGTGTCGGTCGCCGGATCCCAGAAAATGCGCTCGCCCAGCAGCATGGCGTCAAAGTTAATGGTTAACCCGCCGCCGCTACCGGCAAATTTGGTGAGCTGACGCAGGGTGCTGCGATCCGCCGGGAAGCTCTCTTCCAGCTCGTAGCCTTTCTCTGCCGTAAAGTCCTGGAAACTCACCTCGCTGACACCCGCCAGCTCTTTGGACAGCGACTCCAGCTCGATCTCTTCCCCCGCCTGCAGCTGCTCGTTGCAGTAGGCGTACACCTGCTGACGCACGTTCTGGCGCTCGGATTTGTCCAGCTCGGCTTCCGCGGTGAAGTCATCCACCGCCTGCAGCAGGCCTTTGTTCTGCGCTTTGGCGTTCAGCCCTTCGCTGGCACCGAGGAAATCCATAAAGAAGTCGGCCACCTTGCGCCCTACCCGCCCTTTCAGGAAGGTCAGATAGCGGGTCGATTCCGGATTGGTTTCCCATTCGGTCAAATCGATACGCGCCACGATATCCGCGTGGTTGATGTCCAGATAGTGGGTGGAGCTGATATCCAGCTGCTCATTGACGCGCATGCTGCTTAAGTTGTTCAGCACCGCCACCAGCAGATACTCCACCGCCAGGTAACGATAGTGACAGAACAGGACGATCCCGCCATCGGCAAAGGGGTATTTCGCCAGCTCATCGCGCAGACGACCGGTAGCGGCCCGGCTGAAGGCGAGAAAATCCTCTTCGCCCTGACGCTGCAGGCGCAGCGCCTGCGCCAGTTCACTCTCTTCGCTGAACAGGCCGTAGGCTTTGTTTTTAGCGCTGTAAACCCGGTGCAGCTCCGCGATCATGTCGACGGCGGTAGGTGTAGGTTCCAGTAACGAATCGCGCAGCACCAGCTCAAGGGTTTGCTCATCACGCTTGATAAGCTGGTGCAGGGCAATCTGGTTGATATCCAGACTCATGATAAACTCTCCTTTTAGACCGGGCCGTATTCAACCACCCGCCAGTCATGTATGCAACCGAAGATAAAAAAGGGGAAAAAAAGCTGTTGCTACGGTAATATGTTGCCCTTTCCTCCACAAACAGATTTCGATTTATGCCACAACTCTCCCGCTATAGTGATGAACACGTTGAACAAATGCTCAGTGAGCTGCTCAACGTACTGGAAAAACATAAGGCACCCACCGACCTTTCCCTGATGGTTCTGGGCAATATGGTGACTAACCTTATCAATACCAGCGTTGCGCCGGCCCAGCGCCAGGCGATCGCAAAATCTTTCGCTCAGGCTTTACAGTCCTCGGTTAACGACGACCAGGCGCACTAAGGGAAACGAACGACAGTTTATGGTGACGAATCGTCAGCGCTACCGCGAAAAAGTCTCCCAGATGGTTAGCTGGGGGCACTGGTTTGCCCTGTTCAACATTCTGTTGGCGATGGTGCTTGGCAGTCGTTATCTGTTTGTCGCCGACTGGCCGACCACGCTTGCCGGGCGTATCTACTCCTGGATGAGCGTCATTGGCCATTTCAGCTTTCTGGTGTTCTCGACCTATCTCCTGATCCTGTTCCCGCTGACGTTTGTCGTCATGTCCCAGCGGCTGATGCGGTTTGTCTCCGCCATCCTTGCTACGGTCGGCATGACGCTTCTGCTCATCGACAGCGAGGTCTTTACCCGTTTCCACCTGCATCTTAATCCTGTCGTCTGGGAGCTGGTGATTAACCCCGACCAGAACGAAACGGCACGCGACTGGCAGCTGATGTTTATCAGCGTGCCGATTATTCTGCTGATTGAGATGCTGTTTGCCACCTGGAGCTGGCAAAAACTGCGCAGCCTGACGCGCCGTCGCCGCTACGCCAAACCGGTCGCGGCCCTGTTTTTTGTGGCCTTTATCGGCTCACACTTTATGTATATCTGGGCTGATGCTAACTTCTATCGGCCGATCACCATGCAGCGCGCGAACCTGCCCCTCTCCTATCCAATGACCGCCCGTCGTTTCCTCGAGAAACACGGCCTGCTGGATGCGCAGGAGTATCAGCGCCGCCTGATTGAGCAAGGTAATCCCGAAGCGGTATCCGTGCAGTATCCGCTCAGCGATCTGCGCTACCGTGATATGGGCCAGGGTCAGAACGTCCTGCTGATCACCGTTGACGGGCTGAACTACTCCCGCTTTGAGAAGCAGATGCCTGCGCTGGCGGAGTTTGCCGATAAGAACATCAACTTTACCCAACATATGAGTTCCGGTAACGCCACCGATACCGGGCTCTTCGGCCTGTTCTACGGTATTTCGCCGGGCTATATGGACGGCGTCCTGTCGTCGCGTATCCCTGCGGCGCTGATCACCGGCCTGAACCAACAGGGCTATCAGCTGGGGCTGTTCTCCTCTGATGGCTTCAGCAGCCCGCTGTACCGCCAGGCCTTGCTGTCCGACTTCTCCCTGCCGGCTACCCAGAGCCAGTCCGACGCGCAGACCGCCGGACAGTGGATCAGCTGGCTGAACCGCTATGCCCAGGACGATAACCGCTGGTTCTCGTGGATTGCCCTCAACGGCACCACCCTGGATGACAGCAACCAGAAAACCTTTGCCCGCCGCTATGCCCAGGCTGCAGGGAATGTGGATGCGCAGATCGCCCGGGTGCTGGACGCCCTGCGTGAATCCGGCAAGCTGGAGAATACGGTGGTGGTGATCACCGGGGGGCACGGGGTGCCGCTGGGCAACGAAGGCAATGATGTCGACTGGTCGCGCCCTCGCCTGCACGTTCCGCTGGTAATCCACTGGCCGGGCACGCCATCGCAACGCATCAACATGCTGACCGATCATAAAGATGTGATGACCACCCTGATGCAGCGTCTGCTTCACGTCAGCACGCCAGCGAATGAGTATTCCCAGGGGCAGGATCTGTTCAGCGCCACGCGTCGTCATAACTGGGTGACCGCTGCCAGCAACAACACGCTGGCCGTCACGACCCCAACCCTGACGCTGGTCCTGAACAGCAACGGCAGCTACAAAACCTATAATCCGCAGGGCGAGAAGCTTAACGACCAGACGCCGCAGCTCAGCCTGCTGTTGCAGGTGTTAACGGATGAAAAACGGTTTATTGCTAACTGATTTAAAATTAATCAGTTAGCCTGAACTGGCCTTGCATTAAACGTGGAAATGGGTAGTATAAATTTTCTGTTTCGGCACGTAGCGCAGCCTGGTAGCGCATCGTCATGGGGTGGCGAGGGTCGAGAGTTCGAATCTCTCCGTGCCGACCAAAATCCCAAAAAAAACCAACCCATAGGGTTGGTTTTTTTATGCCTGTCAGATTTCCGGAGTATGTTTGTACCCGGTCAGCATCAGCATCAGGCTCTCTTTTGAGTCCGCCGGGCTGAACTGATAGTGGTTGCCCTGACGGTCGCCACCGATATACCACGAGATCTCCGTCTTCCCTGCAGCCAGCGCTTTACGCACCGCCTTGTCGACATCCACCATCCGGTACTCACGCTTGTTGTTGAGATACAGGATCGCATCTGAGCTGTAATTGCAGGATGGCCGTTTTCTCCAGGTCAGGGTAGCGGGATCCCAGTCGTTGCTGGCTGGATAGAAGAAGATCTGATCCGCGCCGTTGGCTTCCACTTTCCCGCCATAGATGCGGATTTTGTACTTGAACAGAGAAGCATCCTGACCGGTCGGCAGCGCAGGGATCTTAAATTTCACCAGGCTCAGGGTCTCGACGTTACGGGTGCGGCCACCGTTTTTCCAGTTATCCTGGACTAACAGGGTCTGCGCCGTCGGCACCGGGGTGGACGGCGTCTCGCTGCTCACCCAGACGTTAGCCAGCGCCTTCGAATAGCCGTAAGGCACGTTGCTGCCGCAGTCCATGCCCTGATTCATGCACATCCCGGTCATAAAGCGGGCAGCGTCTTCGGTCCAGCCGTTGATAAAGTCGGCGTGGGCGGTATAGAGGCTGCCCCAGTGCTCCTCACGTACATCGCCATTCATGGTGGGGTCAAGCGACAGCTGCGCTTTAGCGGTATCCAGGGAGGTAATGCCGTGCAGTACGTAAGCCACGTTCATATTCACCGTCGGGATCTTCACCGGGAAGCCGGAAGGACACTGCCCTTTCACATCATAGGCCGCGTTGGCTATTCCGTGATGTGGCTTCAGGTTGATGCCGTCCCAGCAGTTGGGGAACTGGATGCCGATATTAAACTGCACCGCATCTTTGGCTTTTCTCAGGCCGCACACTTCACCGATTTTGTTGCTGTAGCCTTTGCCGTTGGCGCATAAAAAGGTGATCCGCGAGTTGGGTTTACTGCCGTGATGATCCCCCGCCACCATCGCCAGCCCGGCAGGGAGCGGGCTGAGCGGGTACTGATCGACATTACTGGCCTGATAGTAGGTTTTCTGATAGGCCGGCTTCACCACCGTGCCGTCCGGCAGACGCAGGGAGGGTGCCCAGTAGGCCGAACTGTCGGCTTTGTTATCGCAGGTGGTTTCTGGCTGCTGACGCAGGGAGGCGTAGGTTGAGTAAGCATCGGTGCGGGTGTTGCCAAAAAAGTCGTGCCACATTGCCTGGTTGGCCTGGCCGAACATCATCACGGCATCATCGCCCAGGGTGTGGTTGTAGGCGCAGACGACGTGCGCCTGCGGGCCGGCATGAGCGTAAAGTGACGGCAGCAGCAGAGCTGACGCCAGCGCGGTATACACTGTGGTCCTTTTCATAAATATCTCCTGGTAGAAAGGACCACATTGGTAACAAAACGGCGCTAACTCTCCGAATTATTTACGGAATACTTTTCCGCTATCGCCTGCTTTACAACGCCGCCGGACGCTTGAGCAGGTAAGCCAGGGTCACGAGGCAGATAGCCGCCCCGGCGTAGAAGGTGTACTCCGCGCCCCACGTCTCCCAGATAATGCCCGCCCCCAGGCTGGCAATCAGCAGCGCCACGCCGCTCACCATGCTGAACAGGCCAAAGGCGGTACCGCGCAGGTCGGCAGGTGCCGTTTTCGCAATCATCGCGGTCAGCAACCCCTGGGTCATCCCCATATGGATGCCCCACAGCGCCACGCCGAGGATGATCCCCGCCCAGTGGGTGGTCAGGGCCAGCACGATATCCGCAGCTATCAATACCGCCAGCCCCCACTGCAGCAGACGGGTGTGGCTCATGGCATCGGAGAGTTTGCCGAACGGATAGGCGGAAAAGGCATAAAGCAGGTTCATGGCGACCATCACCAGCGGGATCAGCGCCAGCGGAATACCGGACTGCTGCGCCCGGAGCACCAGGAATGCCTCGCTGAAACGGGCCAGGGTAAAGACCGCACCGAGGCCAATGACCCACCAGCAGCTGTTGCCGAGGCGTTTCAGGTTCTCTTTTTTAATCGGGTTGCTGCGTTTATGGGTGACGGGCGAGGCGGGTTCATGCAGGCCAAAAAAGAGCAGCGCGACGGCAAGCACGCCGGGGATAACGGCGATCCAGAAGATGGTGCGGAAATCATCGTTCCACAGCAGCATCATGCCGACCGCCAGCAGCGGGCCCAGAAACGCGCCGACGGTATCCATCGACTGCCGCAGCCCGTAGGCCGCTCCACGCAGTTCAGGCGGGGTAACATCAGCCACCAGCGCATCGCGGGGTGCGCCGCGGATCCCCTTCCCAACCCGGTCGATTAAGCGTGCCCCGAGGATCATCCCCGACGACGAGGCGATGGCAAACAGCGGCTTGCTGGCAGCACCCAGCCCGTAGCCCAGCAGCGCCAGCCCTTTGCGTTTTCCGAGATAGTCGCTGATAGCGCCGGAGAAGACCTTGATAATCAGCGCCGTGGCTTCCGCCAGCCCTTCGATAAGGCCGATGAAAATCACGCTGGCACCGAGGGTGGTCACCATAAACAGCGGTAACAGGCTATGGATGATCTCAGAGGAGATATCCATCAACATGCTGACGCCGCCAACGACCCAGACCCCTTTCGGGATCCGGCTTAGGGTAGAGAACCGGGAGAGCATGCCGAAACTCAGTGCTTATCGCTGCCGCCGAGGAAAAAGATCCCCAGCGGAATAGCCAGCAGAACGGTAAAGACCGTGCTGTAAACCAACACCATTGCCGATTGCAGAACGTACATGCTGGTGGTCCACGCCGTCAGCGGAATGTTGTACTGCTCAACCACGCCGACGATCGTTACACGCCCCACCCCAATCACCGCGATGAGAAATACCGTCAGCAGTGCCAGCAGAAATTTTTTCCCCGCCGGGGTGTTAAGTTTTTGGCGTACCATGCATTTATTCCTTCACAGATGAATAACAATGTTTGCCGCTCACCCTACCACGATCGCTCCCTTAGCACCAACTCAGAATTTAAAACCATAATAAAGGCAAATTATCAGTGATATAAACCAGATAAAAATAAAATAAAGGCAAAAAACACCAGTTATGGTAGTGTAGGCATGATTCGTTTGACATAAAAAGGAATGACTGTGAAAAACGCACCTAAAAGCATCGTCGCCCTGCTGGCGTTGGCCTCCGCCAGTGCCTGTGCCGCCCCTGCCGCTCAACCGCTTGAGAAAACGGCCCCGTATCCGCAGGCGGAGCACGGCATGAAGCGTCAGGTTATCGACCTGCCGGCGCAAAAAGATGAAGCAAATTATAAAGTTGAACTGCTGATCGGCCAGACGCTGGAAGTGGACTGCAACGTGCACCGCCTCGGCGGGCAGTTAACCAGCAAGACGCTGGAAGGCTGGGGCTATGACTATTACGTCTTTGATAAGGTCACCTCGCCGGTCTCCACCATGATGGCCTGCCCGGAAGGGAAAAAGACCGCCAAATTTGTAACCGCTAACCTGGGTGAGCACAGTCTGCTGCGCTACAACAGCAAGCTGCCGATTGTGGTTTATACGCCGGACAACGTTGAGGTGAAATACCGCGTCTGGCAGGCAGATGAGAAAATCGAAAACGCCGTCGCGCGTTAATAAAAAAGCCGGGTCAGATGACCCGGCTTTTTTGTATCAGAGCGCGATATCCGCCACCGGTTTGCTTTCCGGCTGGGATGTCGCCTGCGCCTGAGGCGCAACATCCGGTGCCTGCGGCTTTTCATACTTCAGCTGCAGCACGCGGCTGGTGTACTCCAGCTCCTGCTCGGTGGCATCAACGTTGCCGTTCAGCGCCGTGCCGTAGGACGGAATAATGGTCTTCAGCTTCGCCTGCCATTCCGGGCTGGCGACTTTATCTTTGAACACTTTTTCCATCAGATGCAGCATGATCGGTGCCGCGGTGGATGCCCCCGGGGATGCCCCTAACAGCGCAGCCACGGTCCCTTCTTTATCGCTGACCACTTCGGTGCCCAGACGCAGGACGCCGCCTTTGTCCTCATCACGCTTGATGATCTGCACGCGCTGGCCCGCCTGCCACAGACGCCAGTCCGCTTTCTTCGCTTCCGGATAGTACTCTTTCAGCGCCTCAAAGCGATCGTCATCGGAGAGCAGCACCTGGCTAATCAGGTACTTCACCAGGTCGAAGTTATCCAGACCCACATCCATCATCGGTCCGACGTTCGAGGTGGTGGTAGCACTCAGCAGATCCCACAGGGAACCGTTCTTCAGGAACTTGGTCGAGAAGGTGGCGAACGGCCCAAAGAGCACCACGCGTTTGCCGTCGAGGATACGGGTGTCAATATGCGGCACCGACATCGGCGGCGCGCCCACGGAGGCCTGACCATACACTTTCGCCAGATGACGGTTCACCACTTCCGGGTTTTCCGACACCAGGAACTGGCCGCCAACCGGGAAGCCGGCATAATTATCCGCTTCCGGGATGCCGGTCTCCTGCAGCAGCTTCAGCGCCGCGCCGCCCGCACCGATAAAGACGAACTTCGCCTTGATGACGTGCTCTTCTTCATTGTGCTTCAGATCGGCAACGGTCACGCTCCAGGAGTTGTCCGCGTTACGCTTAAAGCCGCGTACTTCCGTGCTCAGCGACAGGTTGAAGTTCTCTTTTTTCTGCAAAGAGCCCACCAGCTGACGAGTAATTTCACCGTAGTTCACGTCGGTGCCGATTTCGGTGCGGGTTGCAGCCACTTTCTGGTTCGGGTCACGCCCTTCCATCACCAGCGGCGCCCATTCTTTGATCTGGGCGTGATCTTCGGAATACTTCATGCCGCGGAACAGCGAGCTTTGCTGCAGGGCAGCATAACGACCGCGCAGGAAGTTGACGTTGTCGTCGCCCCAGACAAAGCTCATGTGCGGCACGGTGTTAATAAAGCTGTGCGGATCGTGCATCACGCCGCTGTTCACCTGGTGAGACCAGAACTGACGGGAGATCTGGAACGCTTCGTTGATCTCCACGGCTTTTTCGATACTGATGGAGCCGTCTTTTTTCTGCGGGGTGTAGTTCAGCTCCATTAAGGCCGAGTGGCCGGTCCCGGCGTTGTTCCAGCCGTTTGAGCTCTCCTGCGCCACGCCGTCCAGGCGTTCCACCATGGTCATGGACCAGTCCGGCTGAAGCTCCTGCAGATAGGTTCCGAGCGTGGCGCTCATGATCCCGCCGCCAATTAACAGAACGTCCGTTTCCTGATCCTGCGATGCCTGAGCCTTCGCCGCCATCGGGGCAGCACTAAGGCTTGCCGCCGCAGCCAGCAACAGGGCAGTCATTTTTTTCATAATTAATGCCTTCGTAATAAGCGTGTTGTTCGCTATTTATGCAGATGAAGTCGAGTGCGGCGCCACGGTAGCAATATTTAAATATTGTTTAAAGGTTAAATAATTATTGTAATTATGATAATTAATGTCGCGGAATTTGTAGGGACATAGCCCTGCTGCGCTGGCAAGGCGCGCGTTTTCCCGCTACTATGCTGCCCTTTGTGATCGGGCGCACAGATCCTGCCTTGCGCCACTAACCTGCGAAGAACTATGTCTCCAGCACACGCTTCTCCCTCGACGCTTGCCGTCCTGCGCGCGCCCTCGCTGTTAACGCGCGAAATCCTTGCCGGTGTGATCACCGCCCTGGCGCTTATTCCCGAGGTGATCTCCTTCTCGGTGGTGGCGGGCGTCGATCCGAAAGTGAGCCTGTTCGCCTCGGTGGTGCTGTGTCTGGCGCTGTCGGTGATGGGCGGACGTCCGGCGATGGTGACCGCCGCCGCGGGCTCGGTGGCGCTGGTGATTGGGCCGATGGTCCATCAGCATGGCGCGCAGTATATTCTGCCGGCAGTGCTGCTGGCGGGGCTGATTCAGATCCTGTTCGGCGCGCTGGGGATGGCGCGCCTGATGCGCTTTATTCCCCAGGCGGTAATGACCGGGTTTGTGAACGCGCTGGGGATTTTGATTTTCTTTGCCCAGGTGCCGCACTTCTGGAGCACAAGCCCGCTGATTGTCGGCCTGTTTGTCCTGACCCTGCTGATTGTGCTGTGGGCACCCCGCTACATTAAAAGTATTCCTTCCCCGCTGATTGCGATCGTGGTCCTGACCCTGTTTACCGTCACCAGCGGCCAGCTGCTGCCGACCGTGGGCGACGAAGGCGCTATCGGTGGCGGCCTGCCGGGGATCAGCCAGATGCTGGTGCCCCTTAACCTGCACACCCTGAGCATTATCTGGCCCTGCGCGCTGAGCATTGCCTTTGTCGGCCTGATGGAGTCGCTGCTGACGGCAAAACTGGTGGATGAGCTGACAGCCACTCCATCCAGCAAGCGCCGGGAGAGCATGGGGCTGGGCGTGGCCAATATCATGGCGGGCTTCTTTGGCGGGATCGCCGGGTGCGCGATGATCGGTCAGACCATCGTTAACGTCGAAATGGGCAAAGGGCGCAGCCGCGTCTCTACGTTCGCCGCAGGCCTGGTGCTGCTGTTGCTGGTCACCGCCCTGAGTGAAGTGATGGCGAGGATTCCGATGGCGGTACTGGCGGGGATCATGGCGATTGTGGCGGTGAAAACCTTCAACTGGCAGAGCATCCGCCCTGCCGCGGTGAAAGGCGCGCCCGTGGCGGAAACCCTGGTGATGCTGGTGACCGTTGCGGCCACCGTCTCAACCGGCAATCTGGCAATTGGCGTGGTGGGCGGGATTATCGTCATGGCGATCCTCCCTGCCCGCCTGCGACGCCAGAACGCCGCTACAGCAGAAACAGCGTCGCCAGCCCAAGAAAAATAAAGAAACCACCGGTATCGGTGATGGCGGTGATCATCACGCTCGACCCCACGGCGGGGTCGCGCCCGAGACGGGTCATCACCATCGGGATGATCACCCCCATCATCGCCGCCACCAGCAGGTTCAGTACCATCGCCAGGGTCATCACCCCGCCGAGCGCCATGTCGTCGTACAGCCACCAGGTGATGCCACCCATAATCCCGCCCCACACCAGGCCGTTGATTAACGCCACCCCCAGTTCGCGCAGGATCAGGAAGCGGAAGTTGCCCGGCTGAATATTTTGCAGCGCCAGCGCGCGGACGATCATGGTGATGGTCTGGTTGCCGGTATTGCCGCCGATGCCCGCCACGATGGGCATCAGCGAGGCCAGCGCCACCAGCTGGGAGATCGTGTGTTCAAAGCCGTCAATCACCCGCGAGGCGATAAAGGCGGTGCAGAGGTTGATCGCCAGCCACGCCCAGCGGGTTTTCACTGCCTTGCTGACCGGGGCGTAAACATCCTCTTCCGCGCTCACGCCGCCCATAGCGCGCATATCGTTCCCCGTTTCTTCATACACCACGTCGACAATCTCATCGATGGTTAAGCGGCCCATTATTTTGCCGGTTGAGTCCACCACCGCGGCGCTGAGCAGGTTGTCACGCTCGAAGGTGCGCGCGGTTTTTTCGGCATTATCTTCGGGAAGGAAGATCGTCGGCTCGGGATCCATCACCTCGCTCACCCGGCTGTGGGCGTCGTTGAGCAGAATCGTTTGCAGCTCCAGCTCCCCCAGCAGGGTTTTATCCCGGGAGGTGACAAAGAGCTTGTCGGTGTTCTTCGGCATTTTGCCGAGCCGACGCAGGTAGCGCTGGACCGTGCCCAGGGTAACGTCCGGGCGCACGAGGATGACGCCGAACTCCATAATCGCGCCAACGCTGTTTTTCTCGTAGTTCATGACCTGACGCACGCGGGCGCGCTCGTCGGCCGGCATCGAGGCCAGCAGGCGGCCCGTCAGATCGCGGGGCAGATGCTGCACCAGGTAGATCTGATCGTCGATATCGAGGGTTTGCAGGGCATCGAGGATGGCGCTGTCGCTCATCTCGTCGATCAGATCGTCCCAGACGTTTTCAGAGGCCTCGAGCAGCACCTGGCCGCGCTCGTGATCCTCCACCAGCCGCCACAGGGCGTGGCGCTCTTCCGAGGGTAAGGCTTCCAGGGTATCGGCCAGGTCGGGCGGTGGCAGATGCGCCACCAGCGCCCCTACCTCAGCAATATTGTCGGATAAGGCGCCAACGTCATATTGCTCAGCCAGGGTCAGCTTGCCTAACAGGGTGGAGACCACCGCTTTATCGGTGGTGAGCAGCCAGATCAGACGGGCACGCTCTTCATCGCGCAGCCTTGCGCTGTGTTTCTTAGTAAATGCCATCAATCATATATCCATTAAATGTGATGGCATTAAGCATAGCGTGACGATATGTAAATAAGAATAAACGGCGGAGGGGGATGGATAAAAAAGCAGCGATGCGGTGGAAATTGCCCGGCAGGCGCGGTGCCGCCGGGCAGAAAGATTACGCGGTACGGGCCACCGCGTCCCGCGATGCGGCATCGCGCTCGGCACCGGTCAGCTCGCTCAGCTGGCCGCTGCGCATCTCCAGCAGGCGGTCGGCATGGATAAAGTAGTGATCGTCATGGCTGATGGCGAAGATGGTTTTGCCCATCTGCTGCATCAGCGGCAGCAGCACCTGGTAAAACTCGCGGCGGAAATGCGGGTCCTGATCGGCGGCCCACTCATCCAGCAGAATGATGTCACGCTCTTCCGCCAGCGCCAGCAGCAGCGCCACGCGCTTCTTCTGCCCTTTCGACAGCTTGAGGTTGAGGATCTTGCCATCCTGCAGCTCCAGCTTGTGCGACATCTGCAGATGCGCCAGCCACTTCTCCACCAGCGCCGGATCGGCCTGCTTGCCTTCCGGGCCCAGCAGCTGATCGAACAGCCAGACGTCGGTAAACACCGCCGAGAACAGCTTGCGGTAGTCTTCCGGTTTTTCGGCGCTCAACGGTTTACCGTCCAGCAGGATCTCGCCGGACTGGGGCTGATACAGGCCGGTCAGCAGCATCGCCAGCGTCGATTTGCCGCTGCCGTTGCCGCCAATCAGGAACAGCAGCTCGCCGCGGTTGAGGGTCAGGTTCACCGGCCCGACGGAGAAGTCGTTGTCCTGATATTTGAAGGTGACGTTGCGCAGCTCAAGCGTCTGCCAGTCCGGGAAGGCCTGGGGGCGCGGGAACCCGGCTTTGTACGGCGCGAGGGCAAACTTGCGCAGCTTGTTAAAGGCCACCTGGGCGCTGAGCAGAGTCGGCAGCGCGCCCACGGCGGAGAGCAGCGGCGTGCGCAGGAACAGCAGGGTCAGGGAGTAGGTGGCGGCGACGTTGGTATCCGCCCAGCCGAGGCTGTTCGCCATCCAGAAGACCAGGCCAATCGCCCCCAGCATCATGATATTTGACCAGTTGACCGCGCTCAGGTGGAAGGTATCGGCACGCACAATGTGATGGCGATATTCGCGGGCATCCGGGATATAGAGGTTATTGAAGATGTGCTCGGCGCGCTCGCGGTTGAGGGTCAGCTCTTTGCGCCCTTCCAGCACCGTCTGGTAGTCGTTATAGAGCTTATCTTCGGTTTCACGCAGTACCGCCATGTGCTTGTACACCCGGGATACCAGCAGATAGCCGCCCCAGATGGTGATCGCAATCCACAGAGCGGTGATCGCCAGCATTTTGGTGGAGAGCCAGGCCAGGTACGCCGCCGAACCGAAGGTCAGGATAATCCCCTGCACCAGCTCCGGCAGACGCACAAAGGCGATGGTGATGGAGCGGACATCGCTGGTCAAACCGGCCAGCAGCGAGGCGCTGCCCAGCTGCTCGACACGTTCAACCTGGGTATCCAGAATACGCTTGATGAACTCGCTGCGCAGGCGGTAGACGAAGTGGTGGCCGAGGGTGGTGAGCGCCAGCTGCGACCCCAGGGTGACGGCCATCAGCAGCACCAGCAGGCCGAGAAACTCTGGCAGCACCATCAGGGTGGTATCGACCGTTTCAATTAAACGCAGGTTAATAAAGGCAATAAGGCCAATGCCCAGCGCGGCGCTCAGCAGGCTTAATGCCATCACCGCGATAAACGGCCAGCGGTATTGCCGCCAGACCAGTAACAGGAGTTCCATACAAAGCAATCCAGACAAGAAAAAACAGCCAGCAGTGTAAACTGCCCGCCACTTACATCAAGAATAATTCTTATTTTTATTCGTTATTCGCCGCCTGGCGGAAGGTCAGGTTGTAGCGGTACTCCCCGGTGAGGGGATGTAACCCCGGTTTAAGCGGCTGAATGCCGTGATAAAACAGGCGGGACGGGCCGCCCCACACCACCACATCACCGTGCTCCAGCAGCAGGCGTTGCAGGGGATCGTTGCGGCGTAACCCGCCGAACTGGAAGATGGCGGGCAGGCCGAGCGACACCGAAACAATGGGTGCCCGCAGATCCGCCTCGTCCTTATCCTGATGCAGGGAGAGTTTGGCCCCCACCGCGTAGCGATTGATCAGACAGGCATCCGGCTGAAAATCGGGATAACCCGCTTCCCGGGCAGCGGCGTGGCACATCGTGGCAAAAGCGTCCGGCATCGGCGGCCAGTGAGCCTCGGTCAGGGGATCCTCCGGAGAATAGAGGTAACCCCGTTGGTTAGTGGTCCAGCCCAGCCCGCCGCAGTTGGTCATCGCCACCGACATGGTGTAGCCCCCGGGGGTGACCATCTGGCGGAACGGCGAAGCGCTGGCAACCTGTTCGATGCCCTGCATTAAAGCAGCGTCCCGCGCCAGGGCGAAGCGGCGCAGGATCACCGCTCCGGGAGCCAGCGGCTCCTGCCAGGGTTCAGCATCCGCAAATAGATCGAGCATTACACCTCCTCTTTTTTGGCTTCCCGACGCAGCAGCGCTGCTTTGCGGGCTGTACCCCAGCGGTAGCCCGAGAGCCCACCGTCGCTGCGTACCACCCGGTGACAGGGAATAATAATCGCCAGTTTGTTGGCGGCGCAGGCCCGGGCCACCGCCCGCACTGCACCAGGGTGGCCCATGGCGTTGGCCACCTGCTGGTAGCTGGCGGTCTCGCCGCCAGGAATGGCGCGCAGGGCCTGCCAGACCTGGCGCTGGAAGGCGGTGCCGCGAATATCCAGCGGCAGGGCCAGCGCCACGGTGTGGTTATCCACGCTGGCGATCACCTGGGCGACGCGCCCGGCGAAGTGGGCATCCGCCTGCTCCCGGCGAGCATGTGGAAAGAGCGTCTCCAGTTCGGCAATCAGGGCGCTATCGTCATCCCCGGGGAGAATCGCGCAGATCCCCCGCGCGCTTTCCGCCACCAGGCACCGG
This sequence comes from Leclercia sp. AS011, assembly GCF_037152535.1. Classification (NCBI taxonomy): domain Bacteria; kingdom Pseudomonadati; phylum Pseudomonadota; class Gammaproteobacteria; order Enterobacterales; family Enterobacteriaceae; genus Leclercia; species Leclercia sp. AS011. The sequence goes on along the minus strand of NZ_JBBCMA010000001.1, from coordinate 317,914 downwards.
CCCAGCGTGCAGTCGCTCAACGCATAGCGCACGGTGATATCTTCCCCGCCGCTGCGGTACTGCTTCGCGGTCATTCCCAGGCTGGCGTCGGCGTTGCGATAGTAGCTGCTGCTGTCGGGGAAACCTGCCGCCAGCACGGAGTCGGTAATGTTTTCACCCTGCGCCAGGGCATGGCGCAGTCGTTTCGCCCGGGCCGCCTGTTGCCAGGCTTTTGGCGTCATGCCGGTAAAGGATTTGAACAGGCGATGAAGGTGATACGGACTCATCGCTACCGCCTGGGCCAGCGTCTCCAGAGTCAGGGGCTGCTCCTGCTCCAGTAACCGGCAGGCTTTTTCGATGGTGGCGATCCGCTGCGCCTGAGGATCCTGTTGCTCCGGCCGGCAGCGTTTACAGGGACGAAACCCCGCCTGTGCCGCCTGGTGGGCATCGGGATAAAAGCGAACATTTTCACGGAGGGCGTGGCGCGCGCGGCAGGAGGGGCGGCAGAAGATGCCGGTGGTCTGTACGGCAAATACAAACTGACCATCGGCACCCTCATCGCGGGCCAGCACGGCCAGCCAGCGTTGATCGTCATTCATCAGGTTCGGCTTTTTCATGATCGGCTCCTTCTATAAGCATACCCCTAGCCTGCCTGAACGCCACCCGACAAAAACCCGCAACCTTGCTTTTTAATTTGCCCCGTTGACGAGGAAGCTGGAGAACTGCGGGGACATCCAGGTTTTGAACTCCTCTCCTTCGCGTATGATCATATAGACCGCCAGACCCTGCTCGCGCACGATCTCTTTCGCTTTCTCGGTCCCCAGCACCATCAGGCCGGTATCCCAGGCATCGGCTTCCAGCGCCGTAGGAGCGATCACCGTCACCGACACCAGATTATGCGTAATCGGACGCCCGGTCTGGGGGTCGATCACATGGGAGATGCGTTTTCCATCCAGCTCGTAATAGTTACGGTAGCTGCCGGAGGTGCTGATGCCGTGCCCGTTAATATCGACAATGGCCTGAACGGCGTTTTGCCGATCGGTCGGTTTCTGGATCGCCACGCGCCAGGGCTTATCGCTGGCGTTCATGCCGCGGCTGACCAGCGCCCCGCCCACCGATACCAGATAGCGCGAGATCCCCTCCTCGGCCATCAGTTGGGCCAGGTGATCGGCGGCATAGCCCTCCCCGACCGTAGAGAGATCGACAAACAGATCGGGGATATCTTTTTCGAGGTATTGCTGACCGGACTGGTTGATGACCGTCAGATGCTGCAGGCCCGTTTGCGCCCGGGCATCGTCGATCTGCGCCTGATCGGGGGTTTTCACCGGCTGCTTGTTCGGGCCAAAGCCCCACAGGTTAACCAGCGGACCGACGGTGATATCCATTGCGCCCTGGGTTTTATAACCCACCCGCAGCGCCTCGGTGACAATATCTGCCATGGCTTCACTCACCGGCCAGGGTGAGGTGCTCTGGGACTGGTTAAAGCGCATCAGGGCCGAGTCGTTTTTATAGGTGGACATCAGCTGGTCGTCGCCATCCAGCTGGGACTGGATCTTCCCGCGCAGCTCTTCTGCCCGGGCAGCCGAAAGATCAATCACGCTAACGCGCCAGAAGGTACCCATGGTTTTGCCTTCCAGCACCGTCGCGGCAGCGGTTTCGCTTTTTTCCGCAGGGGTGGGTGCATCGCACGCAGACAGCATAAACAGTGTCGCCAGAAAGCCGGCGCGCAGAAAAGTAATTTCCATTCGTTATTATCCTCAAGCCTGAGACCGGCAAGAGTACACTAAAAAGCAGGCTTTGTAAGGGCCTGATAGTCAGACCAAAAAAAGGGGCCAATTGGCCCCTTCTTGCACGACTGCGTAAGACTTAGAACTGGTAAACCAGACCCAGGGCTACGATGTCATCAGTGCTGATGCCTGCACGGTCGGTGAAGGCATTTTCATCCAGCAGGTTGATTTTGTAATCAACATAGGTGGACATGTTTTTGTTGAAGTAGTAAGTCGCGCCAACATCAACATATTTCAGCAGATCCTGGTCGCCGTTACCTTCGATGTCCTTACCTTTGGACTGCAGGTAAGCCACGGATGGACGCAGACCGAAGTCGAACTGGTACTGTGCAACCACTTCGAAGTTCTGTGCTTTGTTAGCAAAGCCATAAACCGCGTTGTCGCTGCTGGACTGAGAGTTACCGAAACGGGTCGCGTTGTAAGTCTGGGTGTACTGCGCTGCCAGATACAGGTTGTTTGCGTCATATTTCAGGCCACCGCTGTATACTTCAGCGTGGTCACCACGACCGTAAACGCGTGGGCCGTTCTGGTCTGCGGTACGTTTGGAAGACGCTGCTGCTGCACCAATGCTGAAGCCTTCGCCCAGATCATAGGTCAGGGAGCCGCCGAAGCCGTCACCGTTCTGTTTCAGCAGGCTACGACCGGTGTCGTTTTCACCGCTGACGCTACCGTTTTTACCCTGATACTGCAGAGCAAAGTTCAGGCCATCAACCAGACCGAAGAAGTCCTGGTTACGGTAGGTTGCAACGCCGTTACCACGGGATTGCAGGAAGTTATCAGAACCGTAGGTGTCGCCGCCGAATTCTGGCAGAACGTCGGTCCAGGAGGTCACGTCGTAGATCACGCCGTAGTTACGACCGTAGTCGAAAGAACCTGCTTCAGCGAACTTCAGACCCGCGAAGGCCACACGCGTCCAGGACTGGTTGTCGCTCTCGGTGGTGTTGCCCTGAATCTGGTATTCCCACTGACCGTAGCCAGTGATCTGGTCGTTAACCTGAGTTTCGCCTTTAAAGCCGAGACGCATGTAGGTCTGATCGCCATCAGCGCCGTCGTCATCAGAGAAATAGTGCAGACCGTCTACTTTGCCGTAGAGATCTAATTTGTTGCCGTCTTTGTTGTAAATTTCAGCCGCATTTGCTGCGCCTGCTACCAGCAGTGCTGGTACCAGGAGGGACAGTACTTTAACTTTCATTATTTTAACCCTCTGTTATATGTCTTTTATTACCACTGCTTACTGATTAACCCTCTTAACCAGTCGGCAAGTTCATTCTCCGCAAAAATACAGAATAATCCAACAAGAATATGATACGAAAACTTTTAAGATGTTTCATATTGCCGTATAGATGTTTCATTTTGTAAATTTCAGGGAACTTTTTTGCCGCACATTTAGTTAAAAAATAAAGCACCAAAAATCAAAAACTTAATATAATTAAGCAAAATCAACAACTTAAGAAAAAATAAATTATAGCACTGATTGCCAAAACAAAAAGTCACCCGGCTACTAAAATATCTCTCGCTATCATCATTAACTTTATTTATTACCGTCATTCAAATTTGAATGTCTGTTTATCCCGAATTGAACCGAGTGCAACGCATTCGGTTTTTTTTTACCTTTCTTTACGCAAATCCAGAATATTTGTGCTACCCACCCGAAACTATAACGACTATTAATTAAATCTTAGCCTGCTATTTTTAGTCCCGAAAAGTTAATGGGTAATTCAATTTCTTGTTTATTCGTGCTATTTTTTCACTGTATTGTTAGTTATTTGTACAATAATGCTTTAAGCGTACAGATTTAAGACAATCCATTTCGACTTGCGCAACAGGATGAAAAAGTCAGTCCCGGAAGTGGCGTGAGGCTGGAAATTCGATTATTACGCTTTATACTGCCCTATTCGCCTGAAGCGCAGCCATAACGGGTTAACCACATCAATGAGTCAGTCTGAAACCACAGCCGCGAACAAATTTTCCCTGCTTCCGGGCAGTATTACCCGTTACTTTCTTCTATTGATCGTTGTGCTTTTGGTAACCATGGGCGTAATGGTGCAAAGCGCGGTGAACACCTGGTTAAAAGACAGAAGCTATCAGATTGTTGATATCAGCCACGCCCTGCATAAACGCATCGACACCTGGCGCTACGCGACCTGGCAGATATACGACAACATCGCCGCCACGCCAACGACCGCTTCTGCCGAAGGGCTGCAGGAGACGCGCCTGAAGCAGGATGTCTACTATCTCGAGAAAACGCGCCGCAAAACAGAAGCCCTGATTTTTGGTTCGCACGACAGCGCCACGCTGGATATGACCCAGCGAATGTCGACCTATCTCGATACGCTGTGGGGCGCGGAGACCGTTCCCTGGTCGATGTACTATCTCAACGGTCAGGACAACAGCATGATCCTGATCTCCACCCTGCCGCTGAAAGATCTCTCCTCCGGTTTTAAAGAGTCCTCCGTGGGCACCGTGGTGGATTCCCGCCGCGCGGAGATGTTGCAGCAGGCCAATGCGCTGGATGAGCGCGAAAGCTTCTCTTCCCTGCGCCGCCTGGCCTGGCAAAATGGCTACTATTTTACCCTGCGCACGACCTTCAATCAGCCAGGCCATCTGGCGACGGTGGTGGCCTTCGATCTGCCGATCAACGATCTGATCCCACCGGACATGCCGCTCGAGAGCTTCCGCCTGGAGCAGGACACCTCGGGTCAAAACCTGCGTGCGCCGACGGACAAAGAGAGCCCGGAAAGCGTCTCTATCTCCTTTAATGGCTCGAAAATCGAGATTGCCTCCTCGCTGAACACTACCGGCATGCGTCTGGTCTGGCAGGTGCCTTTCGGTACGCTGCTGCTGGACACCCTGCAAAACATCCTGCTGCCGCTGCTGCTTAATATCGGTCTGCTGGCGCTGGCGCTGTTTGGCTACAGCACCTTCCGCTCGCAGCCGGGCCGCCAGAGCGATGCCCCGGTTGCCGCCGGCACCAACAACGAACTGCGCGTTCTGCGCGCCCTCAATGAAGAGATTGTCTCGGTGCTGCCGCTCGGCCTGCTGGTGCACGACCAGGAGGCCAACCGCACGGTGATCAGCAACAAAATCGCCGATCACCTGCTGCCGCACCTCAACCTGCAAAACATCACCAGCATGGCCGATCAGCATCAGGGCGTGATTCAGGCCACCATTAATAATGAGCTCTACGAGATCCGCCAGTTCCGCAGCCAGGTGGCATCGCGCACGCAGATCTTTATCATTCGCGATCAGGATCGCGAGGTGATGGTCAATAAAAAGCTCAAACAGGCGCAAAGGCTGTATGAGAAGAACCAGCAGGGCCGGGCGGCCTTTATGCAGAATATTGGCGATGCTTTCAAACTGCCGCTGAAGGCGCTGGCCAGCGAAGCCGCTCAGTTAACCAGCCCGGAAAGCCTGCAACTGTCGGGTCATGCCGATACGCTGGTGCGGCTGGTAGATGAGATCCAGCTCGCCAATATGCTGGAAAACGACAGCTGGAAGAGCACCACAACCCAGTTCTCAATTCAGGATCTGATCGATGAGGTGGTGCCGGAAGTGCTGCCGGTTATCAAACGTAAAGGGCTGCAGCTGCTGATCAACAACCCTCTGCGGGCCAATGATGAGCGCCACGGCGACCGTGACGCGCTGCGTCGCATTCTGCTGATGCTGATCCAGTACGCGGTCACCACCACCCAGATCGGCAAAATTACGCTCGAAGTCAGCAGCGATGAATCGGCTGAAGATCGCCTCACCTTCCGTATCCTTGATACCGGTGAAGGGGTTACAGCCAGTGAAATCGATAATCTGCACTTCCCGTTCCTCAACGATACCCAGGGTGACAATTACGGCAAAGCCAACGCCCTCACCTTCTGGCTCTGCGATCAGCTGGCGCGTAAGCTTGGCGGTCACCTGAATATTAAAGCCCGTGAATCGCTGGGCACCCGTTATTCATTGCATGTAAAAATGCCAGCCACCCCGCAGGAAACCGAGGACGATGAGGGCCTGCTGGACGAAGTGGTGATCATGGTGGATGTAACGTCAAATGAGATCCGCAGTATTGTGGTGCGCCAGCTCGAAAACTGGGGAGCAACCTGTATCTCCCCGGACGAAAGGCTGGCAAGTCAAGAATATGATCTCTTTTTAACGGATAATCCGTCTAATCTTACTGCCTCGGGCTTGCTTTTAAGCGATGATGAGCCAGGCGTGCGAAAAATTGGCCCCGGCCAGGTGCGCGTCAACTTTAATATGAGCAATGCGATGCAGGAAGCTGTACTACAACTAATAGAGGAGCAACTGGCGCAGGAAACGGTCCCGGAATCCCCACTGGGCGGCAATGAAAATGCCGAACTGCAGGCCAGCGGCTATTATTCTCTCTTCGTAGACACAGTACCAGATGATGTTAAGAGGTTGTATACTGAAGCCGCCGCGAACGACTTCGCAGCGCTGGCTCAGACAGCACACCGGCTCAAAGGGGTGTTTGCCATGCTTAATCTGGTTCCAGGCAAGCAATTATGTGAAACGCTGGAACATCTTATTCGTGAGAAAGATGCCGCCAGCATAGAAAAATACATCAGCGACATTGACGACTATGTCAAAAGCTTGCTGTAGCAAGGTAGCCCTATACATGAACAATATGAACGTAATTATTGCCGATGACCATCCGATTGTACTGTTCGGTATTCGCAAATCACTTGAACAGATCGAGTGGGTGAATGTAGTCGGCGAATTTGAAGATTCCACAGCACTGATTAATAACCTGCCAAAACTTGATGCGCACGTGCTCATCACCGACCTTTCCATGCCTGGAGATAAATACGGTGACGGGATCACGCTGATCAAATACATCAAGCGTCACTTCCCAAGCATTTCGATCATCGTGCTGACCATGAACAATAACCCGGCCATCTTAAGTGCCGTTCTGGATCTCGATATCGAAGGGATTGTCCTGAAACAGGGCGCACCTACCGATCTGCCTAAAGCGCTGGCTGCGCTGCAGAAAGGGAAGAAATTCACCCCGGAAAGCGTCTCCCGTCTGCTGGAAAAAATCAGCGCTGGCGGTTACGGTGACAAACGCCTGTCACCGAAAGAGAGCGAAGTGTTGCGTCTGTTCGCAGAAGGTTTCCTGGTAACGGAAATTGCCAAGAAGCTGAACCGCAGCATCAAGACCATCAGTAGCCAGAAAAAATCGGCGATGATGAAACTGGGCGTGGAAAATGATATCGCCCTGCTGAACTATCTCTCATCCGTGACCCTGAGTCCGGCTGATAAAGATTGATTGTGCGAAACGCCGGGTGGAGCTGACGCTTACCCGGCCTAAAATGCCCGCAGGCCCGCGCAAGCGAAGCGCCGCCGGGCAATAAAAAAGCCCATTTCTGGGCTTTTTTTTATCCTCGCGTCTTCCTCACCCGCTCTGCGTACACCGACAGGGTCTGTTTCAGCACGTCCAGGGTGACCGGCTTGGAGAGACAGCTGTCCATCCCCGACTCCAGACAACGCTGCTTCTCTTCTGCCAGCGCGTTGGCGGTGACGCCCACTACCGGCAGCGTCAGGCCCAGCTGGCGAATACGCTGGGTCAGGCGATAGCCATCCATGTTCGGCATGTTCACGTCGCTCAGAACGATATCAATGTGATTTTTACTGAGCACGTTCAGCGCGTCCACGCCATCGTTGGCGGTTTTGCACTGATAGCCCAGCGAGCCCAGCTGGTCGGCCAGCAGACGGCGGTTAATTGGATGGTCATCCACCACCAGGATCATCATGTCTTCATTCAGCGACTGCGCCGATTCCGGTGACGGCAGCGCCGTCGAGCCATCGCCTGCGTCCAACTCTATACGGTAGATGCGCGCCAGCAGGGCAATGAGTTCGTGCGGTGCAGCCACGCTGTTCACCCACTCGCCATGGGCGCGCTCCTGAGCGATGCCGATATGGCGACGGCAGAAGATCACCGCCGCTTTGCCCTGCCACGGCTGCGTCAGCTCATCGTCGGTGATGAGAATGTCTTCCGCGTCCGGTGTTTGCCCCCTGTAGCGCGCCACGCGAATACCGTGCGGCGTCAGCAGGGACTCCAGATAGGCATGCAGCGAGGCGTTGTTGACCGCCAGCCAGCAGCGTTTATCGCTCAATCCCTCTATCAGCCCGTTGGTCGGGGACTGCGCCGCATAGAGAGGTATGCGGATGGTGAACTGGCTACCCATACCCGGCTCGGTATCCACCGAGATATCGCCGTCCATCATGCTGATCAGTTTTTCACAAATCGCCAGCCCCAGCCCGGTGCCCTGGAAGTTACGCTGAACCCCCGTCCCCACCTGGAAGAACGGGTCGAAGAGTTTGACCACCTCTTTGGCCGGAATACCCACCCCGGTGTCGCGCACGCGGATGCTCAGGTAGTCCCCTGCTTTGGCGACATGCATCACAATGCAGCCCATGTCGGTGAATTTAATGGCGTTGCTGAGCAGGTTGGAGATCACCTGCTGCAGACGCATCGGATCGCCCTGCAGCGAGACCGGCACGTCCGGCTCGATAAAGCAGTACAGCCCCAGCTGCTTACGCACCACCAGCGGCAGGTAGTTGGCGCTGATATGGTTCATCACCTCCCGCGGGGAGAATTCTCGCGGTTCAATTTTCAGCTGCTCGGACTCAATCTTGGAGAAGTCGAGAATATCGCTGATGATTTTTAACAGCAGGCTCGAGGAGTTATTCATCGCCGTCACCAGGCGGTCAACGCCCCGGGGCAGCTCTTTGGTCTGGAGCAGATCGAGGTTACCGATAATCCCGTACAGCGGAGTGCGCAGCTCGTGGCTGACGGTGGCGAGGAACATCGATTTCGACTGGCTGGCCTGTTCTGCCGACTGGGCCATATCCTGCAACGACTCTTCCATTTTGACGCGCGCGGAGACATCCACCAGCACGCAGATGGCGACGTTCTCATTGCGATAGCGCGAGTGCACAAAGCTGATCTGCAGGTTGGTGTTGTTGCTGGTCAGCACGTCGACAAAGTTAACCTGCTGCCCGCAAATGATCTGCGTTAACCGCTGGCGGTCCTCGTGAGTCAGCATATTCAGATAGTTATGCGCCAGCTCGTTACTGAGGATGTTAGTGCCATCCAGGGTACGCAGAATACAGATCCCCACCGGGGCAGAGGCGACAATCTTGCGGTTGAACTGCTCATGCTCTTCGAGGCGCTGGGCGTCGATCTCCGCCGGGATAAAGATTTTGCGCTCGTACATCCGCGCAAGGGTAAAGAGTGCAATCCCCACCAGCACGTTGAGCAGTACCGAGTTGAGGATCAACATGCGGATACGCTCCAGCACCATGTCCACCGGCACGGAATAGACGATGCTCAGGGACGATGGCGGCAGGCTCTTTTTCAGCACCAGCTCGCGGAAACCGGAGGTATAACCAAACCACGAACGCTCCTGCATCCAGCGGGGGTCAACCTTGAGACGGGTTTCCGGCCCCACCAGCGAGATAAGCGAATGGCCATTTTCATCAAGAATGGTCACGCCCATCGGCAGGTTGCCGGGGGTGAAAAAGTTCTCCATGCGGATAGTCTGCTCGGTGCCGAGCATCGCCTGCAGGCGGTTAGCCAGATAGACCGGCGTCATGGCGTAGAAGTACCCCACTCCCGGACGTGGGCCCTGACCGATCCAGAACAGGTTGTTGCCGCGTTCATCCTGCGGCGCATTGCGGTATTTCATGATCCGCTCGTGCAGGCTTTTCATGGCATTTTCACGATCTACCGGCACGTCACGCAGGCCAAAATTGGCCATACAGAGGTTTTCGCTACCAATTAAAAAGACGCGGTTGAGATCGTAGGCTGCCGAGAAGTTATCGCGCCAGTAGCGCATAAACCAGGCCAGCGACTCCAGCGACCCCCGCCATGCCGGGCCCATCGTCGAGCAGTCAGAATCCGGGAACAGCGGCTCAAAGTTAGGCACCTCAGTTTTGCTGTCGCGCCCGCGGTTAGCCAGCACGCCGTTTTCTGCCGTCAGACGGTTCTCTGCGATGTACTTGAGCTCTTTCATGACGTCGGCGGTGCGCTGGATGTAGCGCTGGGACTGATCGTAGCTGAGGTTAAACTCCTGACGGATCTCCGACTCCTTCTGGTGCAGCGCGTTGACGATGTAGAACACCGAAAACAGGGCGATCAGCACCCAGATCAGGAGCGCCAGCGCCCGAAATAGATAGCGAGAGACTTTCAGCGTGGTTCGGAAGGAGACGAGGTATTTCAAGGGGGCGAGGCTCCGCCATCAGGGTCAAAAGGAATGGCTTAAGGTAGCGGTAAAAGGGCGCGGTCGCAATGTTCGGTTGTCTGCAATTGCGTGTGCCAGCATAAGAAAAGGGCCGGAGACCGGCCCTTTATCGTCAGGAGACGTTACTCTTCAGCGTCATCCGCTGCATCGTCGTCGGTGTCCGCTTCCGGTGCGATCTCATCGTCACCTTCCGCTACGCTGCCGTCGATAGAGTCGAGCTCTTCGTCATCCACCGGCTCAGCGACGCGCTGCAGCCCCACTACGTTTTCATCTTCCGCGGTACGGATGAGAATCACGCCCTGAGTGTTACGGCCTACCACGCTGATCTCGGATACGCGGGTACGCACCAGGGTACCGGCATCGGTGATCATCATGATCTGGTCAGCATCATCAACCTGGACCGCGCCAACAACGGAGCCGTTGCGCTCGGTCACTTTGATCGAAATAACGCCCTGGGTGCCGCGGGACTTGGTTGGATACTCGTCCTGAGCGGTACGTTTACCGTAGCCGTTCTGCGTCACGGTCAGGATCGCGCCCTCGCCGCGCGGAACAATCAGGGAGACCACGCTGTCTTCGCCCGCCAGTTTGATGCCGCGCACGCCGGTCGCGGTACGACCCATGGCGCGCACTGCGCTCTCTTTAAAGCGCACCACTTTACCGGCGGCAGAGAACAGCATCACTTCGTCGGAACCGGAGGTCAGATCCACGCCAATCAGTTCGTCGCCTTCGTTCAGGTTGACGGCGATAATGCCGGCAGAACGTGGACGGCTGAACTCGGTCAGGGCGGTCTTCTTCACCGTACCGCTGGCGGTCGCCATAAAGACGTTCACGCCTTCAGCGTACTCGCGAACCGGCAGGATAGCGGTGATACGCTCGTTCTGCTCCAGCGGCAGCAGGTTGACGATAGGACGTCCACGCGCGCCACGGCTCGCTTCCGGCAGCTGGTAAACCTTCATCCAGTACAGACGGCCCCGGCTGGAGAAGCAGAGGATGGTGTCGTGGGTGTTGGCCACCAGCAGGCGGTCGATAAAGTCTTCTTCTTTAATACGTGCCGCTGACTTGCCTTTGCCGCCACGACGCTGTGCTTCGTAGTCGGTTAACGGCTGGTACTTCACGTAGCCCTGGTGAGACAGGGTCACAACAACGTCTTCCTGGTTAATCAGGTCTTCGATGTTGATATCAGCGGTGTTGGCCGTGATTTCGGTGCGACGCTCATCGCCGAACTGATCGCGGACCAGCTCCAGCTCTTCGCGGATCACTTCCATCAGACGATCGGCGCTGCCAAGGATATGCAGCAGCTCGGCAATCTGTTCCAGCAGCTCTTTATACTCGTCGAGCAGTTTTTCGTGCTCAAGGCCGGTCAGTTTCTGCAGACGCAGATCCAGAATCGCCTGAGCCTGCTGCTCGGTCAGGTAGTACTGACCGTCGCGCACGCCGAACTCGGGCTCCAGCCACTCCGGACGCGCAGCATCATCGCCCGCACGTTCCAGCATCGCAGAGACATTCCCCAGCGCCCATGGCTGCGCCACTAACGCCGCTTTCGCTTCAGCAGGGGTTGGGGCACGACGAATCAGCTCGATGATCGGATCGATGTTCGCCAGGGCAACCGCCAGCGCTTCAAGGATGTGCGCGCGATCGCGGGCTTTACGCAGTTCGAAAATGGTACGACGGGTCACCACTTCACGGCGGTGACGGACGAACGCGCTCAGAATATCTTTCAGGTTCATGATCTTCGGCTGACCATGGTGCAGCGCAACCATGTTGATGCCGAAGGAGACCTGAAGCTGGGTCAGGGAGTAGAGGTTGTTAAGCACCACTTCCCCTACCGCGTCACGTTTGATCTCAATCACGACGCGCATGCCGTCTTTATCAGACTCATCACGCAGCGCACTGATACCTTCAATGCGTTTCTCTTTAACCAGCTCGGCAATCTTCTCGATCAGGCGCGCTTTGTTCACCTGATACGGAATTTCGTGGACGATGATGGTTTCACGGCCGGTTTTGGCGTCGGCTTCCACTTCGGCGCGGGCGCGAATATAGATCTTGCCGCGGCCGGTGCGGTACGCTTCTTCAATGCCGCGACGGCCATTAATAATGGCGGCGGTCGGGAAGTCCGGACCCGGGATGTGTTCCATCAGCCCTTCAATGCTGATCTCTTCATCGTCGATATAGGCCAGGCAGCCGTTGATCACTTCCGTGATGTTGTGCGGCGGAATGTTGGTCGCCATACCTACGGCGATACCGGAGGCACCGTTTACCAGCAGGTTAGGGATCTTGGTTGGCATCACATCCGGAATGCGCTCGGTGCCGTCGTAGTTATCGACGAAATCAACGGTCTCTTTTTCCAGATCGGCCATCAGCTCATGGGCGATTTTCGACATACGGATTTCCGTATAACGCATCGCCGCGGCGGAGTCGCCGTCAACTGAACCGAAGTTACCCTGACCATCAACCAGCATGTAACGCAGTGAGAATGGCTGCGCCATACGGACGATGGTGTCATAAACTGCTGTATCACCATGCGGGTGATATTTACCGATTACGTCACCAACGACACGGGCAGATTTTTTGTAGGCTTTATTCCAGTCATTGCCCAATACGTTCATGGCGTATAGTACGCGACGGTGTACCGGCTTAAGTCCATCGCGGACATCCGGCAGCGCACGGCCAACAATGACCGACATCGCATAATCCAGATAGGAGCTCTTCAGCTCTTCCTCGATGTTAACCGGTGTAATTTCTCTCGCAAGGTCGCTCATCTAACCGCTATCCCTCTACTGTATCCCGGATTCAAAGGTCGGAAATTATAACACACCCGCTTAGGTTTAAACTAATTTGCTTTGTTATCCTGATATACTTCCTCGTCTTTAAATTACGGAGTAAAAGCGTCCATGAATGCGGAAAAATCCCCGGTGGCTCACAACGTTGACCATGAAGAGATCGCCAAATTCGAAGCGGTGGCGTCCCGATGGTGGGATCTCGAAGGTGAGTTTAAACCCCTGCACCGCATTAACCCCCTGCGTCTGGGCTATATCGCGGAGCGCTCCGGCGGTCTGTTCGGTAAGAAGGTGCTGGACGTCGGCTGCGGAGGTGGCATCCTCGCCGAGAGCATGGCGCGCGAAGGGGCAACCGTTACGGGCCTGGACATGGGATTTGAACCTCTGCAGGTCGCCCGCCTTCATGCGCTGGAGTCCGGCGTGCAGGTCGAGTACGTGCAGGAAACGGTTGAAGAGCACGCCGCAAAGCACGCGCATCAGTATGACGTCGTCACCTGCATGGAGATGCTGGAGCACGTTCCCGATCCGCAATCGGTGGTCACTGCCTGCGCAAAACTGGTTAAACCGGGCGGCCAGGTGTTCTTCTCCACCATCAACCGCAACGGCAAGGCGTGGCTGATGGCGGTTGTCGGCGCAGAATACGTGCTGCGGATGGTGCCCAAAGGTACCCACGACGTGAAAAAATTTATCAAGCCAGCCGAATTACTGAGCTGGGTCGATGGCACATGGCTGAAAGAGCAGCACATGACCGGTCTGCATTACAATCCCCTGACCGACAAGTTCAAACTGGCGCCGGGCGTGGACGTGAACTACATGCTCCATACCACCGCAAAAAAAGACTAAGGTTAGCCACTCTTTTTCTAACGAATGCGCAACCCTTTGTTGCGCATTTTTGACCACCCGTTGAAGAAATCAGCAGTCGATCAAATTTTCATTTTTTTTTCTAGATTATTGACATGACGTCCAGGCCTTACGGTACGAGGACTTACGCTTTTTTACTCTTTCACAACCTCAATTTAACCTCAAAATCAACTCTTGTACTGAAAAGAATCCTTACTAGAATACTCACCATCTTGCGTTATCCTTATCATATAACCCCTACATGTAGTATTTATCCACAGAGGTCTGTGGATAAGCGGGGGATATTTTCTTTTTTCACGGACAGGTAAAACCCACATGAATCAGAGTCTGCTGGTGACAAAGCGCGACGGTACTACCGAGCGTATCAATCTGGACAAAATCCATCGAGTTCTCGACTGGGCAGCAGAAGGACTGAACAACGTATCCATTTCCCAGGTTGAACTGCGTTCCCACATTCAGTTCTATGACGGCATCAAAACGTCTGATATCCATGAAACCATCATCAAAGCCGCGGCGGATCTGATCTCCCGCGAAGCGCCGGATTATCAGTACCTCGCTGCACGTCTGGCGATTTTCCACCTGCGTAAAAAAGCCTACGGCCAGTTTGAGCCGCCTAAGCTGTACGATCACGTGGTGAAAATGGTCGAACTGGGCAAATACGACATGCATCTGCTGGAAGACTATACGGAAGAAGAGTTCGAGCAGATGAACGGTTTTATCGATCACTGGCGCGACATGAACTTCTCTTACGCGGCGGTGAAGCAGCTCGAAGGTAAATACCTGGTCCAGAACCGTGTGACCGGCGAAATCTACGAGAGCGCCCAGTTCCTCTACATTCTGGTCGCCGCCTGCCTGTTCTCGAACTACCCGCGTGCTACCCGTCTGGAGTACGTGAAGCGTTTCTACGATGCGGTTTCGACGTTCAAGATCTCTCTGCCGACGCCAATCATGTCCGGCGTGCGTACCCCTACCCGCCAGTTCAGCTCCTGCGTGCTGATCGAGTGCGGCGACAGCCTGGACTCCATTAACGCCACCTCCAGCGCCATTGTGAAATACGTTTCCCAGCGCGCCGGTATCGGCATTAACGCCGGTCGCATTCGTGCGCTGGGTAGCCCAATCCGCGGCGGTGAAGCGTTCCACACCGGCTGTATCCCGTTCTACAAACACTTCCAGACAGCAGTTAAATCCTGCTCTCAGGGCGGCGTGCGCGGTGGTGCAGCGACCCTGTTCTACCCGATGTGGCATCTGGAAGTGGAAAGCCTGCTGGTACTGAAAAACAACCGTGGCGTGGAAGGTAACCGCGTGCGTCATATGGACTACGGCGTGCAGATCAACAAGCTGATGTACACCCGTCTGCTGAAAGGCGGCGACATCACCCTGTTCAGCCCGTCCGACGTCCCGGGCCTGTACGACGCCTTCTTTGCCGATCAGGATGAGTTCGAGCGCCTGTACGTTCAGTACGAGCAGGACGACAGCATCCGTAAGCAGCGTGTTAAAGCGGTTGAGCTGTTCTCACTGATGATGCAGGAGCGCGCCTCTACTGGTCGTATCTACATCCAGAACGTTGACCACTGCAACACCCACAGCCCGTTCGATCCGGTCGTTGCCCCGGTGCGCCAGTCCAACCTGTGCCTGGAGATCGCCCTGCCGACCAAACCGCTGGAAGATGTGAACGACGAAAACGGCGAAATCGCGCTATGTACGCTCTCCGCGTTCAACCTGGGTGCGATTAACAGCCTCGACGAGCTGGAAGAGCTGGCGGTGCTGGCGGTACGTGCTCTGGATGCCCTGCTGGATTATCAGGATTACCCAATCCCGGCGGCAAAACGCGGTGCAATGGGTCGTCGTACTCTGGGCATTGGCGTGATCAACTATGCCTACTGGCTGGCGAAAAACGGCAAGCGTTATTCCGACGGCAGCGCCAACAACCTGACGCACCAGACGTTTGAAGCCATTCAGTATTACCTGCTGAAAGCCTCTAACGATCTGGCTATCGAACAGGGTGCCTGCCCGTGGTTCAACGAAACCACCTACGCCAAAGGCATTCTGCCGATCGACACCTATAAGAAAGACCTGGACGCGATCGCCAACGAGCCGCTGCACCTTGACTGGGAAGCCCTGCGTGAATCCATCAAGACCCACGGCCTGCGTAACTCCACGCTCTCTGCCCTGATGCCGTCCGAGACCTCCTCGCAGATCTCCAACGCCACCAACGGCATCGAGCCGCCGCGCGGCCACGTCAGCATCAAAGCGTCGAAAGACGGGATCCTGCGCCAGGTGGTGCCGGACTACGAGCTGCTGAAAAACAACTACGAGCTGCTGTGGGAGATGCCAAATAACGACGGCTATCTGCAGCTGGTGGGCATCATGCAGAAGTTTATCGACCAGTCGATCTCTGCGAATACCAACTACGATCCGTCACGCTTCCCGTCAGGGAAAGTGCCGATGCAGCAGCTGCTGAAAGACCTGCTTACCGCGTACAAATTTGGCGTGAAGACCCTGTACTATCAAAACACCCGTGACGGTGCGGAAGATGCGCAGGACGATCTGGCCCCGTACATTCAGGATGACGGCTGCGAAAGCGGCGCTTGTAAGATTTAATGTAAATGCCGGGTGGCGCTACGCTTACCCGGCCTACGATTTTGTTTGCCCGATCTACAAAATCTCTCACAGGACACACTCATGGCATACACCACCTTTTCACAGACGAAAAACGACCAGCTCAAAGAGCCGATGTTCTTCGGCCAGCCGGTCAACGTGGCACGCTACGATCAGCAAAAATATGACATCTTCGAAAAGCTGATTGAAAAGCAACTCTCCTTCTTCTGGCGTCCGGAAGAAGTGGATGTTTCCCGCGACCGCATCGACTTCCAGGCCCTGCCGGAGCATGAAAAGCACATCTTCCTCAGCAACCTGAAGTATCAGACGCTGCTGGACTCCATTCAGGGTCGTAGCCCGAACGTTGCGCTGCTGCCGCTGATCTCCATCCCGGAGCTGGAAACCTGGGTCGAGACCTGGGCGTTCTCTGAGACGATCCACTCCCGCTCCTACACCCATATCATCCGTAACATCGTCAACGATCCGGCGATTGTGTTCGATGATATCGTCACCAACGATCAGATCCTGAAGCGTGCGCAGGGTATTGCCCACTTCTATGACGATCTGATCGAGATGACCAGCTACTGGCATCTGCTGGGCGAAGGCACCCACACCGTGAACGGTAAAACCGTCACCGTGAACCTGCGTGAGCTGAAGAAAAAGCTCTACCTGTGCCTGATGAGCGTCAACGCGCTGGAAGCGATCCGCTTCTACGTCAGCTTCGCCTGCTCCTTCGCCTTCGCAGAACGCGAGCTGATGGAAGGCAACGCTAAAATCATCCGTCTGATCGCCCGCGATGAAGCCCTGCACCTGACCGGCACCCAGCATATGCTGAACCTGCTGCGCAGCGGCGTGGACGATCCGGAGATGGCCGAGATTGCGGAAGAGTGCAAGCAGGCAAGCTATGACCTGTTTGTCCAGGCGGCACAGCAGGAGAAAGAGTGGGCAGAGTACCTGTTCCAGGGCGGCTCCATGATCGGCCTGAACAAAGATATTCTCTGCCAGTACGTGGAGTACATCACCAACATCCGCATGCAGGCGGTGGGCCTTGATCTGCCGTTCCAGACCCGCTCCAACCCGATCCCGTGGATCAACACCTGGCTGGTGTCCGATAACGTGCAGGTTGCGCCGCAGGAAGTGGAAGTGAGCTCCTACCTGGTCGGTCAGATTGACTCTGAAGTCAACACCGACGACCTGAGCGACTTCCAGCTCTGATGAGCCGCGTGACGCTTCGTCTTTCTGGCACAGAGCTTCTGTGCCAGGAAGAGCACCCTTCCCTGCTGATTGCGCTGGAATCCCACCAGATTGAAGTCGAATACCAGTGCCGTGAAGGCTACTGCGGCTCCTGCCGCTGCCGTCTGGTGATGGGCCAGGTCGACTGGATCACCGAGCCGCTGGCCTTCATTAATGAAGGGGAAATTTTGCCCTGCTGCTGCCGGGCAAAAGGCGATATAGAAATCGAGATGTGATTGTGCCGGGTGGCGCTTTGCTTACCCGACCTACAAAACCGCAGTTCGTAGGCCGGGTAAGGCGCAGCCGCCACCCGGTAATGTCAGCGTTTATCCTTTAAGAACGTCACCGCTTTATCCGGGAAATCCGTAAACAGTCCGTCCACACCCGCCTGGTTATACAACATCTCATAAAGCTGATTCACGTCCGTGGCGTACGGCGGCAGCTGGTCTGCACGCACCGTGTACGGATGCACCTGCATCTTGCTCGCATGCGCCTCTTTCACCATCGCCGTCAGCGTCACGTGGCCCGGCGTGGAGCCTTCCGCCACCAGCATATGGTAATCCGGCCCGAGGCCGTCGGCGTACTGCGCAATCTGCTTCATCGCGCCCGGCTTAAACATCCAGTCGTAGTTGTAGTTTACCCACTTGCCGTCCGGCTGCTTCTCCTGGGTTTCATTCCAGTCGGTATAGGCAATCAGCTGCACCAGATTGAGATCCATCCCCCTCTTCGGCTCCAGCTCGGTTTTGATGCGCTTCAGCTCGGCGGCGTCAAAGCACTGCAGATACACCTTGTCCTGCTTGCTGGTGTAGCCGTACTGCTTCAGCACGTCGAGCGTCTTCGCGGCAATGTCTTTCCCTTCCTGGTGGTGGAACCACGGCGCTTTGATCTCCGGGTAGATACCGATGTTTTTCCCGGTGGAGTGGTTCAGCCCCTGAACAAACTCAATCTCTTCCTGGAAGGTGTGGATCCGGAAGTCAGATTTGCCCATCGGGAAGCGTCCCGGATAGACCTGCACCTTCTTGCCATTTTCAATCTCGAAGCCTTCGGTGAACTTCAGGGAGCGGATCTCATCCAGGGTAAAATCAATGGCGTAGAAGCGACCATCTTTGCGGGCGCGGTACGGGAAGCGCTCCGCCACGTCCGTCACGCGATCGAGATAGTGGTCATGCAGGACGACCAGTTGGTCGTCCCTGGTCATCACCAGGTCCTGCTCCAGGTAATCCGCGCCCTGCGCATAGGCCATCGCTTTCGCCGGCAGCGTGTGCTCCGGCAGATAGCCGCTCGCGCCGCGGTGGGCGATGACGATTTTATCTGCCGCCAGCGCGGACCCGGTCATCAGGCCCGCCAGCAACAGGCCGGTGGTTAAGTAAGATAATTTCATGGCCATGTTCCTTATTGACGACGCGCCTGCACTTCCGCGTGGTGACGTTTCTCGCCGATCATCACGACAATCAATAGCAGCACCGCCAGCACGCTACCGCCGATCATCACCATAAAGCCACCGTCCCAGCCGAAGAAGTCAACGGTATAGCCCACGATGGCGCTCGCCGCGACCGACCCACCCAGGTAGCCGAACAGACCGGTAAAGCCTGCCGCCGTGCCTGCCGCTTTCTTCGGTGCCAGCTCCAGCGCGTGCAGACCGATCAGCATAACCGGACCATAAATCAGGAAGCCGATGACGATCATACAGGCCATATCTACTGACGGGTTGCCCGGCGGGTTGAGCCAGTAAACGACGGTGGCGATGGTCACCAGAGTCATAAAGAAGACGCCCGTCGCACCGCGGTTGCCTTTAAACACTTTGTCCGACATCCAGCCACAAAGCAGCGTGCCCGGGATCCCGGCATATTCATACAGGAAATAGGCCCAGGAGGATTTATCCAGCGCGAAGTGCTTCACCTCTTTCAGGTAGGTTGGTGACCAGTCGAGGATGCCGTAGCGCAGCAGGTAAACGAACACGTTGGCGACTGCGATGTACCACAGCAGCTTGTTCGGCAGGACGTACTTCATGAAGATCTGTTTTGCGGTCAGCTCTTCTTCATGCTCCTTGCTGTAATCATCCGGATAGTCGTTTTTGTACTCTTCGATCGGCGGCAGACCGCAGGACTGCGGCGTGTCGCGCATCAGGGCGAAGGCAATAATCGCCACCACGATGGCGCCAAAGGCAGGCATATAGAGCGCCGCGTGCCAGTCGTTGAACCAGGCCATCCCCAGCAGGAACAGCAGAGGCGGAATGCCGCCACCCACGTTATGGGCACAGTTCCACACCGACACGATGCCGCCGCGCTCTTTCTGCGACCACCAGTGCACCATGGTACGTCCACACGGTGGCCACCCCATGCCCTGGAACCAGCCGCAGAGGAACAGCAGCACGAACATGACGGCAATACTGGAGGTTGCCCAGGGCACAAAGCCCATGAACAGCATAACCGCTGCCGCCAGGATCAGACCGGCGGGCAGGAATACGCGCGGATTCGAGCGGTCGGACACCGAACCCATAATGAATTTTGAAAAACCGTAGGCGATGGAGATCCCCGACAGCGCGAACCCCAGATCGCCACGGGAAAAGCCCTGCTCCACCAGATAAGGCATGGCGAGCGCAAAGTTTTTACGAACGAGGTAGTACGCCGCGTACCCGAAGAAGATCCCCAGGAAAATTTGCCAACGCAGACGACGGTATAGCGGATCAATTTCTGCCTCTGGCAGACGCGCCTGATGCGGCGCAGGTTTGAAGATACTGAGCATGACAGCCTCCGTGGCCTTGTATTGAATGGGCAGGTGGCTCGCACCTGAATTCCAGAGGCGGGGATGTTAAGAAATCAGAGTGATTGTTACTGTGAATCAACGCACAGATTGTTACAGAAATATGACAGAATGCGCAAAAAAGCGCATGAAATCACGTTTCATTTTCGAATTACGCTCGTTTGTGCTCGAAATCAAACAAACCACAGTTTTAGTGTGGCTAAATGATAGAAAACGAACACAGAGGGATAGCAATGACCATTCACGATCCTCGTTACAGCGATGTGATTATCATTGGCGGTGGCGCAACCGGCGCTGGTATCGCACGTGATTGCGCCCTGCGGGGATTAAGCGTCACGCTGCTGGAACGCCATGACATCGCGACAGGCGCTACCGGCCGCAATCATGGACTGCTTCACAGCGGTGCCCGCTACGCCGTGACCGACGGTGAATCCGCGCGCGAATGTATCGCCGAAAATCAGATCCTGCGGCGTATAGCCCGCCACTGCATTGAACCCACCGACGGCCTTTTTATTACGCTTCCCGAAGACGATCTCGCCTTTCAGTCAACCTTTATTACCGCCTGCCGTGCGGCGGGGATTCAGGCCGAGGCCATCGACCCGGCCCTCGCGCGCCGCATTGAGCCCGCCGTCAACCCAACCCTGACGGGCGCGGTAAAAGTGCCTGACGGCACCGTTGATCCTTTTCGCCTGACCGCCGCCAACATGCTGGACGCCCGCGAGCATGGCGCGCGCATTCTGACCGGGCACGAAGTGACCGGGCTTATCCGCGAAGGCCACCGCGTCTGCGGCGTGCGGGTGTTTGACACGCAATACCACGAACACAGCGAGCTGTTTGCCTCCGTGGTCGTCAATGCCGCGGGGATCTGGGGGCAGCGCATTGCAGAGTACGCCGACCTGTCGGTGCGCATGTTCCCGGCGAAAGGCTCCCTGCTGATCCTCGACCACCGCATTAATAACCACGTGATTAACCGCTGCCGTAAACCGTCCGACGCCGATATCCTCGTCCCCGGCGATACCATTTCGTTAATAGGTACCACCTCAACGCACGTGGACTACAGCGAGATTGATTACAACCGCGTTACCGCCGAAGAGGTGGATATCCTGCTGCGCGAAGGGGAAAAACTGGCCCCGGTGATGGCACAGACCCGGATCCTGCGCGCCTATGCGGGCGTACGTCCGCTGGTCGCCAGCGATAACGATCCAAGTGGGCGTAACGTCAGCCGCGGCATTGTGCTGCTCGACCATGCCGCGCGTGACGGCCTGGACGGGTTTATCACCATTACCGGCGGCAAGCTGATGACCTACCGTCTGATGGCGGAGTGGGCAACGGATGCCGTCTGCCGCAAGCTGGGCAATACCGAACCGTGCGTCACGGCAGAACAGCCCCTGCCCGGTTCGCGGCAGTCCACCGAAAAGACGCTGCAAAAAATTATCTCGCTGCCCGCCCCCCTGCGCGGGTCGGCCATCTATCGCCATGGCGACAGGACGCCGGAGTGGCTGGGCGAAGGGCGGCTGAGCCGCAGCCTCGTATGCGAATGCGAAGCCGTCACCGCTGGTGAGGTGCAGTACGCGGTGGAAAACCTGACGGTCAATAGCCTGCTCGATCTCCGCCGCCGCACCCGCGTCGGAATGGGGACCTGCCAGGGCGAGCTGTGCGCCTGCCGTGCCGCCGGTCTGCTGCAACGTTTTCATACCACCACCGCCACCCAGTCGCTCGATCAGCTCAGCGCGTTTTTAAACGAGCGCTGGAAAGGGATTCAGCCTGTTGCCTGGGGAGATGCTCTGCGTGAAAACGAGTTTACCCGCTGGGTCTACCAGGGGCTTTGCGGTCTTGAGAAGGAGCAACGCGATGAAATTTGATACCGTGATTGTCGGCGGCGGGCTGGCAGGCCTGCTTTGTGGAATCAAACTCACAAAGCGGGGGCTGCGCTGCGCCATTATCACCCGGGGACAGAGCGCCCTGCACTTCTCGTCGGGCTCGCTGGATCTGGTGGATGACAGGTATCGCGAAAAACTGCCGGCCGAGCATCCTTATCACCTGATCGGCGCGCATAACATTGACCGCTTTGCGCTGGAAACCGAAGCGCTACTGGCGGACTGCGGTGCGCGTCTGCAGGGGAGCGCCAGGCAAAATCATCAGCGCGTCACGCCGCTCGGCACCCTGCGTTCCGCCTGGCTCAGTCCGGAGGAGGTGCCCGTTGCCCCTTTCAGCGGCGAGCGCGTGCGGGTCGTGGGGATTAGCGGGTTTCTTGATTTTCAGCCCCATCTCGCGGCGGCATCGCTCTGCCGCCAGGGGGTTAATGCCGAAGCGGCAGAGATAGAGCTGCCCGAGCTTGATGTCCTGCGCGACAACCCGAGTGAGTTTCGCGCGGTGAACATCGCCCGTTATCTGGATAACGAAGATAAGTGGTCGCTGCTGTATGAGGCGCTCATCCCGCTTGCGGCAGGATGCGATGCCCTCTTGATGCCCGCCTGCTTTGGCTTACGCGACAACCGGCTCTGGTGCTGGCTTTCGGATCGTCTGCCCTGCACGCTCGGCCTGCTGCCAACGCTGCCCCCTTCCGTACCCGGTATTCGCCTGCATACCCAGCTCCAGCGGCAGTTTGTTGCGCAGGGCGGCGTCTGGATGGCGGGTGACGAGGTGAAAAAAATCACCCTCACGGACGGCGCGGTCAGCGAAGTCTGGACGCGTAACCACGATGATATTCCGCTTCGCGCCCGCTATACGGTGCTGGCCAGCGGCAGTTTCTTCAGTAACGGACTGCTGAGCAGCCGGGAGGGCATTCGGGAAGCCATTATGGGGCTGGATGTGCGGCAAAACGCCTCCCGCGCGGACTGGTATCAGAGTGATTTCTTCTCGCCGCAGCCCTGGCAACAGTTCGGCGTGATTGTCGATAACCAGCTACACCCGCAGCTTTCCGGTAAGCCCGTCAGCAATCTCTTTGCCATCGGCTCGCTGCTGGGCGGGTACGACCCTATCGCTCAGGGCTGCGGGGGTGGCGTCTGCGCCGTCACCGCGCTGTATGTGGCAGAGCAGATTAGCCAGAGCATGGAGGCTGAACAATGAACGATACCCGTTTTGAAAGCTGCATCAAATGCACGGTCTGCACCACCGTCTGCCCGGTCAGCGGCGTTAATCCCCGCTACCCTGGTCCGAAACAGGCCGGGCCGGACGGCGAGCGTCTGCGCCTGAAGGACGGCAGGCTGTACGACGAGGCGCTGAAATACTGCATCAACTGTAAACGCTGCGAGGTGGCCTGCCCGTCGGATGTTAAAATCGGCGACATTATTCAGCGCGCCCGGGCACGCTATAGCACGCAAAAACCGTCGCTGCGGGACGCCATTCTGAGCCACACCGATCTGATGGGCAGCGTCTCTACGCCGTTCGCCCCGCTGGTGAATGCCGCGACCTCTCTCAAGCCGGTGCGCCAGCTGCTGGATGCCACGCTTAAAATTGACCATCACCGCAGCCTGCCGAAATATTCTCACGGCACCTTCCGCCGCTGGTACAAGTCCGTCGCCGCGGAGCAGGCGAAGTATGCCGAGCAGGTGGCCTTTTTCCACGGCTGCTATGTGAACTACAACCACCCGCAGCTGGGTAAGGATCTGCTGAAGGTGCTCAACGCCATGGGAACGGGCGTTCAGCTACTGAACAAGGAGAAGTGCTGCGGCGTACCGCTGATTGCCAACGGGTTTACCGATAAAGCACGCAGGCAGGCAAAAAGCAACGTCACGTCGCTGCGCGAAGCCATAGTCGACAAGGGGATTCCGGTGCTGGCGACCTCGTCCACCTGCACCTTCACCCTGCGCGACGAGTACCCGCATCTGCTGGACGTGGATAATAGCGGTCTGCGCGAGCACATCGAGCTGGCGACGCGTTTCCTGTGGCGCAAACTGGATAGCGGGCAGACGTTACCGCTGGGGGAACTGCCCCTGAAAGTGGTGTACCACACGCCGTGTCATATGGAGAAAATGGGCTGGTCGCTCTATACGCTGGAGCTGCTGCGGCTTATTCCGGGGCTGGAGCTGAGGGTTCTGGATTCGCGCTGCTGCGGGATTGCGGGAACCTACGGCTTCAAGCGTGAAAACTACGAAACGTCACAGGCGATTGGCGCCCCGCTGTTCCGCCAGATAGAAGAGAGCGGCGCGGATATCGTGGTAACGGACTGCGAAACCTGCAAGTGGCAGATTGAGATGTCCACCAGCAAGCGCTGCGAACATCCCATTAGCCTGCTGGCACAGGCGCTGGTTTAAGCCAGCGCCCGGCAGAACGTCTCTGCCGGACTGCTCCCTGATTAATAACTGGTTTTACTGGCTGCGGATAACGGCGTTTTGAACATCGCCAGTCGCCTGTCGAGGGCGTCGGTGTAGAGCATGGTGTCCACTCCTACCGCAACAAAGGTCGCCCCCCAGCGCAGCGCCTTTTGCGCCATCTGTGGATCGACCGCAAGAAAGCCTGCGGCTTTACCCGCAGCACAAATGCGGCGAATGCTGCGCTCAATAATCGCCTGGACTTCCGGGTGCCCGGCGTTGTCCGGATAGCCCAGCGAAGCCGACAGATCGGCCGGGCCGATAAATACCCCGTCAATTCCTTCAACGTCCAGGATCGCATCGAGGTTATCCAGCGCGGCTTTGCTCTCTACCTGAATGAGCAGGCACAGCTCGTCGTTGGCCCGGGCCATGTAGTTCTCTACCCGCCCCCAGCGTGCCGCCCGTGCCACCCCTGCCCCCACGCCGCGAACGCCCAGCGGGGGATAGCGGGTGGCGGAGACGATCTCCCGCGCCTGTTCGGCGCTGTCGACCATCGGGATTAGCAGCGTCCTGGCACCAATATCCAGCACCTGCTTGATCAGACTGCGGTCGCCATCAACCGGGCGGATCACCGGCTGGCTGACATAAGGGGCGATCGCCTGCAGCTGGTGGTAGAGATCCTGAAGCGTATTGGGCGCATGTTCCCCGTCGATTAACAGCCAGTCATAGCCTGAGGTCGCGGCGATCTCCGCCATGTAGGACGAGGTGGAGCTGAGCCACAGTCCGATCTGCGCTTCACCCTTCAGCAGGGCCTGCTTAAAGGGGTTGGAAAGAAGGTTTTGCATAAAAACTCCCTGATGTTAATGAGGTACGCGGTTGGCCTGCGGCGTGGTGCGGGTCACGCCCAGCACCAGGATCGCCAGCGCGCCGAGAACGGCAATCCCGGCCAGCGCCAGCAGCCCGGCCGCATCGCTGCCAAACAGGGTCTGGGCTTTGACCCGGATAAGCGGGGCGAGAAAACCGCCCACCGCGCCAAACAGATTGACGAAGCCAATCCCTGCCGCCAGCGCGGTGCCGGAGAGCAACTGCGTCGGCATGGTCCAGAAGACCGGCTGTACGGCGATGAACCCCACCGCGGCCACGCACAGCGCCACTATCGCCAGTACCGGCGACACCAGCCCAGAGACGCCCACCCCAATACCGGCGGCCAGCAGCGTCAGCGTGGCAATGTTACGCCGCTCGCCGGTGCGGTCGGAGTAGCGCGGGATCAGCCAGGTACCAAACAGCGCCGCCACCCACGGAATCGCCGTCACCACCGAGGCGGTGAAGCCCACTTTGGTGCCGAGGAGAGCCGCCACCTGGGTGGGCAGGAAGAAGATCAGCCCGTAGACGGCGATCTGGATGGTCATGTAGATAAACGCCAGCTGCCAGACCCGGCCATTGCGCAGGGCATCGCTCAGCCGCGAGGTGGCTTTGCTCTGCTCCTCCCCTGCCAGCTGGTCGATGAGTACCTGTTTCTCCTGCGCGGTGAGGAACCGTGCCTGTTGCGGGGTATCGTCCAGCCAGAAGAAGGTAAAGACCCCGGCCCCTACGGCGATAAGCCCCTCGATGATAAACATCCAGAACCAGCCGGGATGGCCCATGAAGCCGTGCATCTCCAGCAGCGCCCCCGAGAGCGGCGACCCGAGCGACAACGCCAGCGGTGCCCCCATGTAAAACAGCCCCATAATGCTGGCGCGGTTGCGCTGGGGGAACCACTGGGAGGTGAGGTAGATCATGCCGGGGAAGAAGCCTGCCTCCGCCGCCCCCAGCAGGGTGCGGATCAGCAGAAATTTACTCTCGGTATCGGCCCACGCCATCGCCGCCGAGAGAAATCCCCACAGCAGCGTGGTGGTGCCAATCCACGTCCGGGCGCCAAACTTGCGCATCAGCAGGTTGGCGGGAACGCCCAGCAGGGCGTAAATCACAAAGAAGATCCCGGCCCCCAGGGCATAGGCTTCGTTACTGAGCCCGGTATCGATCTGGTAGCTCTCTTTGGCAAAGCCGATATTAGAGCGATCCAGAAATGCCAGCACGTAGAGCGCCAGCATGAAGGGGATCAGGCGGGCACGGTTTTTCCTGACCACGCTGTCGAGCAGAGTCATATTCATAGACAATCCTCAGTAAAGGGTGACGCCACGCTAGCGCGCGGCGCGATGGATTAGTGGCTGTAAGGACGCTTCAGGGCACAATCGCGGTTCAGCTCGACGCCAAAGCCGGGTTTATCCAGCACCGATTTGTGGATGCGGCCGTTCACCGGCACCGGCTCATCGAGCAGGATCGGGTCAAACTGCGGACGCAGCGTGGCGCAGTCCGGGCTGGTCATCAGGAATTCACTGAACGGCGTGTTAGTGAAGGTGATCACCGCGTGATGGGAGTAGACCGACGAACCGTGCGGCACCACCAGCTGCCCCCGGGCTTTCGCGATGGCCGCAATCTCCACCAGGGTAGTCAGACCGCCGCACCAGCCGACGTCCGGCTGCATGATGTCGATCCCGGTTTCGGACAGCGTGCGGAAGGATTGCAGGGTACCGTGGTGCTCCCCGCTGGTGACCATCATCCCCGGCGGAGCGTTGCGCTTCAGTTCGCGATAGCCTTCGTACTGCTGCGGCGGCAGACACTCCTCAATCCACTTCAGGTTGTACGGCGCGCAGGCGTGGGCCAGTTTAGTGGCGTAATTCACGTCCTGGCTCATCCAGCAGTCAAGCATCAGCCAGAAGTCCGGACCGCATTTCTCCCGGTACTCCGCCACCATCGCCGCGTCCTGGCGGATCCCGGCGTCGCCGTCGTGCGGCCCCCGGTGGGTCGGCATTTTGCCACCGATAAAGCCCATCTCTTTCGCCAGGTCCGGGCGGGCACCGGTGGCGTAAAAACGGATCTCATCCCGCACCGCGCCGCCGAGCAGCTTGTAGACCGGCAGCCCCACCACCTTGCCGAACAGATCCCACAGCGCCAGGTCAATGCAGGAGATGGTGTTCAGCACCAGGCCGCCGGAACCGGCGTAATACATGGTCGCCCCGAGCATCTGATCGTGGATCAGCTTGATATCGCTAACGCACCTGCCCTCGATAAAGCGGCTGAGGTGTTTCTCAACGATAAAACAGCCCATCTCCCCGGCGGTGGAGACCGCAAAACCGGTCTGGCCGTTATCGGCCTCCACTTCGACTACCAGCGTGCCGAGGACGTTAATGCCGAACGACTGGCGCGACTGTTCATACTGCGGATATTTACTCATCGGGGTGGCGATATGGTCGTCGATCCAGTGGTTGGCCCCCTGGTCGTGATAATCGCCGCCACCCGCGCCCTTCTCTGCCGTTGCGCCGCCGGTAAACCAGGCACGGATCTGTTTAATCTTCGGTAGGGTCATGATCTTCTCCATATTATGAGGCTTGCTCGAAGGGGCTTTTCCAGCCCAGTAAACGGGAAATATCTTTCGCACAGGCAATCGCTTTACCGGCCAGGTAGTCGCGGTTGTCTTCGTTGATTTGCAGTCGGGTGCCCACCACCGAGATGGCAGCGGTGAGATCGTTATTGGCGTTAAAGACCGGGGCCGCCACGCAGCGCACGTCGGGGTAGTCTTCGCCGTTGTCAAAACTCCAGCCTCTGGCGCGAATGCGTGCCAGCTCGTCGCGCATCTGCTGCGCACTGGTGAGGGTGGTCGGGGTGACCCGCTCCCAGTCCAGGCTGGCGATGATGGTCTCCTGCACCCTGTCGGGTTGCCACGCCAGCAGGCATTTGCCAATGCCCGAGCGGGAAAGCGACAGGCTTTTCCCCTCGTGGGAACGGACACTGATGGTGGCGGGCGACTCGATTTTGAGGATGTAGTAGGCGCTGCCGTTATCAATAATGCCGAGATGACACAGCAGGCCGCTCTCGTCCATCAGCTGCGTCAGGCGCGGGCGCGCCATCTCACGGAGATCCATCCGGCTCACCGCGTGGCCCGCCAGCTCCACCAGCCGGGTCCACAGGCAGTAGTTGTCCTGGCTGTCGAGGCTGAGAAAACGCTGTCTTCGCAGTTCGCCCAGCAGGAGGTAGGCGGTGCTCTTCGGGATCCCCAGCTCATCAATAAGGGTCGCGGCGCTGCAGGGCCCCAGACGGGCAATGGTGTCGAGAATATCGATGGCGCGGGTCAGCGCCGGTACTTTGGTTGATTCCAACATGCTGGACTCCAGTCCTGAATACTGGAATCAGTGTTGCGGCTGAGGGCGGGTTTATTTGTGAGCGAGTTCAAATCGCCAGCGGGTTCCAGCCAGCTGGACAAACAGCAGGATAAAATTGTGACGAACAGCGCAGAAAAAATCAGAGCGAGTACAACAGGTTGGACAACAACGCGCCGGGCGGGGAGCCCGGCGCGCAAAAATCACGGCAGGAACAGCGACTCGACGACGTTGATCCAGCCATGTTCGCTGGCAACCTCTTTGCCATTCAGCCAGCGGCGCAGCATGTTCAGCGCCATCATCGCACATACCTCCTGACGCACCGCCAGGCTGTAGCGCGTTGTGCTCATTTTCACCCGCAGGGCATGGGTGCCTTCCGGAGTGGCCAGGGCAAAGTTGAGGTGATCCTCTTCCACACCCGATACCGCCAGCGCCAGACCGGCAAAATGTTTAACCCGACGCTCGGCCACCCAGTGGGCGGTTTGCGCCAGAGTCTCCTCCTGGGACGGCACCACCTCGCTTGCCAGCAGCGGAGCGCTTACCCGTGAGAGCTGTAACGCCAGCAGGCCACCGGTAAATTGCTCGCTCAGGGTCAGGCTCAGCTGGCGGGCCTGCAAATTGCGGGCGATTTGCGCCGGGAGTCCTTCGGTGCCTTCGAAGATCAGGTTCTCGCCCGCCACGCGCTGCACCTCAGGCCACAGGGCCAGCATCGCGGCTTTCTCGGTCGCCGGGCCGGTTAATTTCAGTTCGATAATCGGCATGGAGGAGCGATAGCCCATCGTCACGCCTGGCGGCAAGCTCAGGTGATCGAGGCTCTGCGCCAGCTCGCTCTCCGAACGGCCAAAGGTGGTAAGACGTAAACAGACTGGGGGTTCCGGCAGGGTAAAACGCTGACGCAGGCGCGGCAGGATCTCTTTTTCCACCATCACCTTAAATTCGGACGGGACGCCGGGGGTGAAGAACATCAGGCAGCGATTAAGCTGAACGGCAAAGCCGCAGGCGGTGCCGACCGGGTTATTAACCAGCTCCGCGCTGGCCGGAATTTCTGCCTGTTTGCGATTGCTGGGGGCCATCACCTTGCCGCGATCGCTGAAGAAACGCTCCATCTGGCTGAGCCACTCGGTATGCAGCACCAGTTCTTCGCCTTTCGCGGTAGCGGCGGCCAGTGCGCTCAGGTCGTCGCTGGTGGGGCCGAGGCCACCGTTCACAATCAGCACATCCGCCTGTTCGCTACGCTCACGCAGGACGTTGACCAGCGCCTCCAGCGAGTCGCCCACCGTGTTACGCCGCGTTAACGGTAATCCCTGTTCAAAGAAAATATCCGCCAGCCAGGCCGCATTGGTATCAGTGATTTGTCCATGCAGCACTTCATCGCCAGTGGACAGCATCTCCACGTTTATCATTGTGTTCTCCCGCATTTGTGGTGAAAACACTATAGCGCAATCGGCTGTAGGGGGAAGAGAGAAACAGGCGCGACAGAACGCCGCGCCGGGTGATCAGAAGCCTGCGCTCACGCCCACGTACGGACCATCGGCAATGGCGTTGTCGCGGTTGCCGTCTTTGCCCGCCAGGTTCAGGTAACGGTAGCCCGCTTCGATGGTGATCGGACGCATGATGGTCCAGCGCGCACCGGCGTTGGCCTCTTCATAGCTATCGATGCCGCTGGAGAGGGAATCCGGGGAGTAGTAGTACTCACCAAACAGACCGAAGCTGCTGCCAATTTTCCATTGCAGACCACCGCCTACCGCTGCGGCATAGCCTTCATCACTGTCTTTCGGGTGGGTGTAGATACCTTTACCGCCAACGGTAGCGAGGAACGGACCGAGAGGTACGTTCAGGCCCAGGCCGATGCTGGCCACGTCACCTTCATCGTCGTTATTGGTCCAGTTGCCGGTCGCCGCCAGGCCCGACGTTTCCGTGCCGAAACCGACGCCAACGTTGGTGTAATCCTCACCGGCCTGGCCGCTGATAGAAATTGCGTTCGCTGCCGCAGAAACAAACATCAGGCCGCCGAGGCCCAGTAATGCCACTTTTTTCATTATCGTGATCCGCACAATTATTAGATAAACGCCAAAAACGCGTGATTTTAACGTGAGTCGGCCTGCGATCAACGCTGAGGTAACCTAATAAAAAAATTAGATTGTAACGAGTTGATACTTACAGGTTTTAACAATGTTAAATCCAGAGAAACAGATTGAGTCCGGTTAGGTTGCGCCCGATCAACAATCAACCTGAGTAACTTATTTAGATTAACCTTCGCTTAAAACGGAAATGACCCCCATACACTGATCATTCAGGGAGAGAATATGAGTAAAAAAGGCTTAACCACCGGCTCCGGCTGCCCCGTCGTCCATAACAACAATGTTGCCACCGCAGGCCCACGCGGCCCCATGCTGCTGCAGGATGTCTGGTTCCTGGAAAAACTGGCGCACTTCGACAGGGAGGTGATCCCCGAGCGTCGGATGCACGCCAAGGGCTCAGGCGCATACGGTACCTTTACCGTTACCCAGGACATCACCGCCTTTACCCGGGCGAAGCTGTTCTCGGCTGTCGGCAAAAAAACCGATCTTTTTGTGCGTTTCTCCACCGTGGCCGGTGAACGCGGTGCCGCCGATGCGGAACGCGATATCCGCGGCTTCTCCATCAAGTTCTACACCGAGGAAGGCAACTGGGATCTGGTCGGGAATAATACCCCCGTCTTCTATCTGCGCGATCCGCTGAAGTTCCCGGATCTTAACCACGTGGTGAAACGCGATCCACGTACTAACCTGCGTAATCCGACCTACAAATGGGATTTCTTCTCCCACCTGCCGGAAACGCTGCATCAGCTCACCATTGACTTCAGCGATCGCGGTCTGCCCCGCTCCTATCGCACCATGCACGGCTTTGGCAGCCACGCGTTCAGCTTTATTAATCACAATAACGAACGCTTCTGGGTGAAATTCCACCTTAAGTCCCAGCAGGGTATTGCTAACCTGATGGACGATGACGCCAAACGCCTGGTCGCAGAGGACCGCGAAAGTTCCCAGCGCGATCTCTTTACCGCCATCGAACAAGGCGATTTCCCGCGCTGGACGTTTTACGTGCAGATCATGCCGGAAAGCGATGCCGCGAAGGTACCTTACAATCCCTTCGATCTGACCAAAGTCTGGCCGCACGGCGACTATCCGCTGATGGAAGTGGGTGTGCTGGAGCTGAACCGTAACCCGGATAACTACTTTGCGGAAGTTGAGCAGGTGGCGATGTCGCCGGCGAACGTGGTGCCGGGGATTAGCTTCTCGCCGGATCGCATGCTGCAGGGGCGCCTGTTCTCCTACGGCGATGCCCACCGCTACCGTTTGGGCGTAAACCATCATCAGATCCCGGTGAACGCCCCGCGCTGTCCGTTCCATAACTATCATCGCGATGGCGCGATGCGTGTGGACGGTAACAGCGGCAATGGCGCCACCTACGAGCCAAACAGCTTTGGTGTCTTCCAGGAGCAGCCGGACTACAGCGAGCCGCCGCTGTCGCTGGAAGGTGCTGCCGATCACTGGAATCATCGCGAGGATACCGACTACTTCAGCCAGCCGCGCAAGCTGTTTGAGCTGCTGAGTCCGGAAGAGCATCAGCGGATGTTTGACCGTATCGCCGGGGATATGCGTGAGGTGCCGGCCTTTATTCAGGCGCGCCAGATTGCCCTGTTCAGTGAAGTCCACCCGCACTACGGGGCGGGTGTCCAGGCAGCGCTGATGCGCTTAGCCGAAGAGAAGTAAAAACAGAACGGGAGCTCAGGCTCCCGTTGTTTATTGCATGATTAATGTCTGGCCTGCTCGACAATCTCGGGTGCCAGCCCGGTTAGCTGGGAGACGGTCTCAGGCTGCAGGCCCTTTTCCAGCATCACCTTCGCGATACGAAGCGCCTCCTGTTCGATGCCCTCCGCTCTGCCCTGGTTTAATCCCTGAGCCATCCCCTCTTCCCGGAGAAATTGCGCAATGTTCATTAACGTCTCCTTATGCTGATGATCCTTCGTCCTGTGTGCTAATGCCTGCAAAAACGCTGCTGGATCGGCGGTATGACCGGCCTGGAGAAGATAGTTGAGCAACGTTTTTAACTGGGCGTTGCCAGTGTATCCCAGCGCAAGTAGCCTGAGTTCCTTTCGCCGGAAAATAGGAAAATAGCACAGCGCGTGCGAGAGGTAAGCTTGTTGACGTCCTTTCCCGAGCAGGCTCGCAAATCAGCCTCTTAACGACTGACGAACCCACTGCTGCAGAGCGCGACGGGAGATCTTAATCCCGCCATTTTTCAGTTCTGCCGGCAGGGCCAGCCAGTGCACCGGCTGCTGAAAGCGTGCCAGCTTATCGCTTACCCAGTGCGGCAACTGTGTGATATCGGACCCCGCTTCGCACTCGACGACCGCCACCGGCCGCTGACCAAATTCAACATCATCGAGGGGAACCACAAACACCTGGCTGACCTGAGGATGGGTGCCGATCACCCGCTCCAGCTCTTCCGGCTGGATCCCTTCTCCGCCGCTGAAAAAAAGATTATCCATGCGGCCGAGAATGGTCAGGCGTCCATCGACTAATTCACCGCGATCGCGGGTGGCGAACCAGCCCTGTGGGTTAGTCAATGACAGCAAGGCACCGTCGCGCCAGTATCCCGCGGCCATACTTTGTGCCTTGATCCAGACTTCCCCATCCACCACCTGCACTTCCCTGCCCGGCAGCGCATAGCCGACGTCAGGTTCTCCGTCCGCCTCTTTAGCACAGACAGTGGAAGCAAATTCGGTAAGGCCATAGCCGCAGAAGGTGCGTATGCCCCGCGCTCGCGCCTTTTGCGTCAGCTCAACGGGAATTGCCGCCCCGCCGAGTAATACCGCTTTCAGCGCGATGCGGTTTTCGCTCTGGAGCAAACGCCAGAGCTGAGTTGGTACCAGCGAGGCATACGTACATCCCTTTAACGCCTGCTCCAGCGGCTGTTTCTCGCGTACGGTTAAGCGTGCGCCTGCCTGTAACCAGCGCCAGAGAATGCCCTGTCCGGAGACATGAAACAGCGGCAGCGACAGCAGCCAGTCGTCGTCATTGGCGTAAGGCATGAGCGCCAGAACGCCCTTGGCGCTGGCAAGATGCGCCTCGCAGGTATGCACCGCTGCTTTGGGTAATCCGGTGGAGCCAGAGGTCAGCGTCATGGTTGCAGGGCGTTCCGCCCGCCACGCCACGCCACCTTCACCTGGCTGGTCGCTCATGCTCAGCGCAGTGAGGCTGTCGCTGTCGTAGCGACCGTTCAGCACCAGCGCAAAGCGCAACGTCATCTGCGGGAGCAGCACATCCAGTAGCGGATGCGGTAACTGGGGGTTAACGGGAAGAATACGCGCCCCGCACTGGAGCAGCGCCAGCCACGCCAGCAGCGTCTGCGGGTGGTTATGGGCGAGCAGCATCACGCCGTCGCCCTCCTGTACCCCCTGACGCTGAAAGCCTGCGGCAAGGCCGTCGAGGCGCATGCACAGCTGTTGCCAGGTGTATGTCTCTTCCTCCAGACGCAGAGCAGGTTTATCAGCATGCTGCGTGCGCCAGTGCCGCCACGGCCAGTCGGAAAAGGTCATAGCAGCGGCTCCAGCGCCTCGCGATCCAGACAGGGCAAGGTGTTGCCCGGCCAGGGCCGCAGCAGTTGCGCCTGCATCAGGTTCAGGGTATCCAGGCCGGGAACGGTGTCCGGCGTGAACTGAGCGGCAATCCGCGCCAGCTGGGTCAGGCCGAGGCTCGACTCAATCGACGAGCTGATCACCGCCGTCAGCCCGAGGGCGTGGGCCGCGTCCACCTGCTCACGTACCTTCGCGATGCTTCCGGTAAGCGTGGGTTTGATGACCACTGCGCGAACACCCGGCTCGGCACTCCACGTAAAATCGTCCTCACGCAGGCTTTCATCCCAGGCGATGGCAATCCCCGTCTCCCGGGCAAAGGCCAGCGAGTCCGAGCGCGTTTTACAGGGCTCTTCCAGGAAAGCAATACGATCCCGGTACGCCGGGTTAACGTACTTCGCAAACTGCTGCGCTTTCAGCGGGGTCCAGGCGCGGTTTGCATCGAGCCGCAGCCGCAGATCCGGAATGGCCTCCAGCAGCAGATTCGCCACCATGCCGTCGCGTACCGCCTCATACAGACCAACCTTGATCTTCGCTACTTTCTCGCCCGGCATGGCGGCCAGGACGGCAAAGAGTTCGTCAGGATCCCCGGTGCAGAGCGGGGCCGCGCGATAGTCCGCCGCCTCCGGCAGAGAGGCGTCGAGCTCCGCCAGCGCGCAGCTGATGCCAAAATCTACCGACGGCAGACCGGGCAGCAGAGGTGCTTCGCCGTCGCGCCAGGCGATACTCCACGCCCGCAGCGCGGCTTCAGCCTCCTCCAGCGATTCGCGGCTGAAGCCCGGCAGAGGGGAGATTTCGCCCCACCCTTGCCGATCGTCCTGCTGCAGATGAACGAACAGACCGTCGCGGGTTTTTAACCGCCGTTCGCGCAGTACCACACCCGCGTCCATCGGTACCTGCCAGCGGTAGATCTGTACGCTGCGCATTACGGATTCCGTTTGTATTTGCTGAAGTCTGGCTGGCGCTTCTCGTTGAAGGCGTTACGGCCTTCCTGACCCTCTTCGGTCATATAGAACAGCATGGTGGCGTTGCCCGCCAGCTCCTGCAGACCGGCCTGACCATCGCAGTCGGCGTTCAGCGCCGCCTTCAGGCAGCGCAGCGCCATCGGGCTGTTTTGCAGCATTTCACGGCACCAGCGCACGGTCTCTTTTTCCAGATCGGCAATCGGCACCACGGTGTTGACCAGGCCCATGTCCAGCGCTTCCTGGGCGTTGTACTGACGGCACAGGAACCAGATCTCACGCGCTTTTTTCTGACCGACGATGCGGGCCATGTAGGAGGCCCCCCAGCCGCCGTCGAAGGAGCCGACTTTCGGCCCGGTCTGGCCGAAGATGGCGTTCTCCGCGGCAATGGTCAGGTCGCACATCATGTGCAGCACGTGGCCACCGCCGATGGAGTAGCCCGCGACCATCGCCACTACCGGTTTCGGGCAGGTGCGGATCTGGCGCTGGAAGTCGAGCACGTTCAGGTGGTGCGTACCCGCATCGTCCTGATATCCGCCGTAGTCACCGCGTACTTTCTGATCGCCCCCGGAGCAGAACGCTTTATCACCTTCGCCGGTCAGGACAATCACGCCGATGTTGTCGTCGTAGCGCGCATCCGCCAAAGCCTGAATCATCTCTTTGACGGTCAGCGGACGAAACGCATTACGCACCTGCGGACGGTTGATGGTGATTTTGGCGATGCCGTCCGCTGATTTGTGGTAACGAATGTCGGTGTAGCCTTCGGAGCAGTCCTGCCATTCCACCGGGGCGTAGAGCATGTTTTCATCAGGGTAGATCATAGCGTGTCCTTTATGGGTAGATGGAGTATCTGAGCCAGACGCTCGGCCACCGCAACGGGGTTTTCCCGATGGGCGTTATGTCCGGCATGGAAAATTTCATAGCTAATCGCGGGAAGATCCCGGGCAATTGCCCGGAATTTGTCGTCCCGCTCGCCATACAGGTAGAAAAAAGGGACCACGCACTCAGCGAGCGCAGCCCGTAAATCGGGTTGTTCGGCCAGGGACGTCGCCTGCAGCATTGCAGCCAGGGCCTCGCCGTTGTTGCGGCTGCGCAGGGCAACCCACGCCTCACGCTGCCCTTCGGTTAACGAGGCAAACACCGGCTGTTGATACCAGTCTGCAAACACCGCTTCTAAAGGCTCATGGCGAAAACGTGCGGCCCAGCGCGCATCGGAGGCGCGGCGGCTTGCGCGTTCATGGTCGTCACGTAGCCCCGGATGCGCCCCCTCGACGATCAGCCCCCGCAGTCCTTTCGGGCGCTGGCAGGCGTGATACATCGCAATGCGGCCGCCGAGGGAGTACCCCATCAGCCAGTATTCGAGTATGTTGTAACTAATGAGGCTGCAATTTAGCAGACGGCTCATATCACTGAAATCATTCACCGCAATGGAGGCCGATGCACCGTGGCCGGGCAGATCGAGATACAGCCGGGGATAATCGGCCATACTCTCCCCCACCGCCTGCCATTCACGGCTATCGCCGGAAAAGCCGTGCAGGAAAACCAGCCAGGGTTTTCCTGCCGCGCCAGCGCACTGCGTGCCTTGCAGGATCATAGATGGCTGACCTGCGCCAGCAGGTTCTGCAGCATCTGCGCGCCGTCGCTGTCGTTAACCACCACTTCGATAAGCGTGGCGCGGGGTTTGCTCCACGCCGTGCTCAGGGCGCTCTCCAGTTCGGCCCAGTTCGTCGGGCGCTGATAGCGGAGGCTGAACATCGCCGCGGCATGTTCGAACTGCACGTTTTGCGGCATCAGATAGAAGCGTTCGCGTTCACTCTGCGGCGTTGGCAGCAGGGAGAAAATCTGCCCGCCGTTGTTGTTGATCACCAGCAGCACAAAGGGCGCAGAGGCCTGACGTAACAGGGCCAGCGCGTTGAGATCGTACAGTGCCGACAGGTCGCCCACGATCGCCAGCGTCGGGCGGGCGTTAGCGCGCTGGACCCCGGCGGCGGTGGAGATCAGCCCGTCAATGCCGCTGGCACCCCGGTTGCTGAACACCGGATAGCCTGCCGGCAGGCGGGAAAAGGCATCGATCAGGCGCACCACCAGACTGTTGCCGACAAACAGCTGCCCCTGCTCGGGCAGATAGTGGCGAATGCGGTGCGCCAGCTGCGCCTCGCCAAATTCGTCGCTGTGTTGCGCCGTCAGCTCCCAGGCCTGGCGGGAGAGCTCCGGGATCGCCGCGGCCCAGGGGGCGCGTTTTTCCGCCGGATGCAGTTCCAGCCAGTCGGCCACGTTCGAGACCAGCCGACGCCCGCGATGGTGCGCCGGATCCAGGCGTCCTTCCCGCGGATCCACCAGCCAGTACTCCTCCGGCGTGCAGGTGGCCTGCCACTGGAGTAGCCGTTTCCCCGTCAGACTACCGCCCAGTTGCACCACAATCTGCGCCTGCTCCAGCTCGGTGATCGCTTTGGCATTGCCGAGCCACAGATCGGCGCACGGCAGCGGCTGTCCGGTCTGGGAGAGCACGTCGCCAATCAGCGGCCAGCCGAGGGTTTGCGCCCACTCCGCTACCTTTTTTCCTTCCGCCGCGCTCATTCTGCCCGCGAGCACCACGCCGCGTTTTTGCCGCCAGAAGAACCAGTCGCGCTGTTTGGGGCTTGCAAGCTCTACAGGGGCACTCAGCCAGGGTTTTTCGCTCTGCCACCAGTCGCCCAGCGCCTGCTGCCAGGCAAGATCGGTCTCATCCATTTCGCCATACAGCGGCTCGGCAAACGGACAGTTAATATGCAGCGCGCCCGCGCGCAACGTACCCAGCGCGTGATCCACCGTTGAGGCCAGCCAGCGGGCGGGAATATCCCGGGTCGGACGCGGCAGGGAGAGCGTTTCGGTGGGATGAGAGGCAAAGAGTCCCGGCTGGCGAATGGCCTGGTTTGCGCCACAGTCGATCAGCTCCGGGGGACGATCCGCCGTCAGCAGAACCAGTTTTTCGCCGGTCAGCCCGGCTTCGATCAGCGCCGGGTAGAGGTTAGCCACCGCAGTACCGGAGGTGACAATCACCGCCACCGGGGCGTTACTGGCTTTTGCCAGCCCCAGCGCCAGATGTCCAAGACCGCGTTCATCAAAATGGGTGTGATGAATAAAGGTGCGGTTCTCAGCGGCAGCCAGGGTCAGCGGCGTCGAGCGCGAACCGGGTGCGATGCAAACGTGCCTGACGCCATGGCGGGTCAGGGCTTCAAGGATCACCGCCGCCCAGCGCCGGTTAAAGGAACTCACTGACATGGAATTGTCCGGTATCAATATTGCGACTTAGTATAAATAATAGGAAAAGATGTAATTTTGATATGAATCGGGTAAGTACGACTCAGTATTAATCCTTTAGGAGCAGAGAGCGCAGCCCGGCGGCTTTATTTTCGATCTCCTGCCACTCCTGTTCGGGGTCGGAACCGCTTACGATCCCCGCCCCGGCGTACAGGCGCACGCAGGCGTTCTCTACCCTCGCCGAGCGCAGCGCGACGCAGAACTCGCTTTGCGCTAACGACAGATACCCGGCGGATCCGGCATACCACTCCCGGTCGAAGGGTTCATTGCGGGCGATAAACTCCCATGCAGCCTGGCGCGGCAGCCCGGCGACCGCCGCGGTGGGCTGAAGTAGCATCAGGCACTGTGCATCGTCCGGCTGTTGCAGCGCGGTCCAGATGCAGCGGCGTAAATGCTGGACCTTACGCAAACGCACGATTTGCGGTGGCAGGACGTCAAGTACCCCACCCTCGCGCTGCAGGCGCTGGCAGATGTCCTCAACCACCAGCATATTTTCACGCTGGTTTTTATCGTCATTCATCAGCCAGTCGCCCAGGTGCGCGGCCTGCGCATCATCCGGATAGCTGGCGACCGTACCGGCCAGCGCCTCGGTGCGCAGCAGGGTTCCGCGCCGCCGCCACAGCCGCTCCGGCGATGACCCCAGAAAGGCATGGGTGGCATCAGGACGCATTAAAAAGTGGTAGCACTGGAAATTCACCCGTCGGCTGGCGGCCATCAGAGCGGCAGGGTTCAGCGGCAGGTCGAACTGCAGATCCGTTGCCCGGGCCAGTACCACTTTGTCGAACTCGCCCTGAGCAATGGCGTCGGTTGCACGGCGGACTAACGCTAGCCAGCCGGATTTTTCCGGCCGGTGAGTTTCGCTCACCACCGGCTGAACCACAGCATCCACTGGCTGGCTCTCTTCAAGGGAGCGGATAAAGTCACGCGCGCGCTGAGCATCATTTTTCAGCGAGGTGGCGCTGCAGAGCACCAGCCGCAGCATTGCGGTTCCGCCGGTGCGTTGCCACAGCAGACGCGGCAGGAACAGGTCGCCCTGCTGGGGATCGAATGCATTCACGCCGACAACCCGAAGGTCAGGACACTGCGGATAACGCTGTAAAAAATGCCGGGCGGTGGAGAGGGAAGAGAAGTGTTCGGTCGATCCCAGAGCGGCGTACTCTTCATCGCCGTTACGCTGTTGCCAGTAGAACTGGGGGAAACACTGCTGGGCATTCAGCCAGGCAAGCGGGTCAAAAGCATCGTTGAGCGCAAAAGAGACATCGAGGTGATGCAGGCCAGGCGCATCAGGAAAATTAGCGGCTAGCTGGTCGCAAAGGCCTGCCAGCGCGGTGGAAATCGAGTGCACGCGAACTTCTCCCGGCTCAAAAACCTCACATTATACGGGGTAGTTGCCTGAAAAAGCAGTACCCCCGATTTGGCAGGGAGAAGCGTGCGTGTGTAGCGTTAACGGCGGGCGAGAAGAATACCGAGCACCAGACCGGCGGCGGCACCTACC
Source organism: Leclercia sp. AS011 (assembly GCF_037152535.1). Classification (NCBI taxonomy): domain Bacteria; kingdom Pseudomonadati; phylum Pseudomonadota; class Gammaproteobacteria; order Enterobacterales; family Enterobacteriaceae; genus Leclercia; species Leclercia sp. AS011. The sequence goes on along the minus strand of NZ_JBBCMA010000001.1, from coordinate 277,841 downwards.
CCAATACCTTGCCAGGGTTTTTCACGGACATAATCGTCTGCACGATAGACCGCTTTTTTAGCCCGATAATAATACGTGTCCGACGCCTGGCTGACGCGTGTTTTCACGTCGTGCAGTGCCTGTTCGGCACGCGCCTTCAGCTCAATGTATTTTTGATCGGCCGGATCGCCTGAAGAACGGAGGACTTCTTCCAGCGTTTCACTTAACAGCGTCAGATCGTCATCAACATGCGTTTCCGAAGATTGGAAGGACATAGTTTTCTCCTTGTGGTTGCATCAGTTCGCTAACTATAGACAATCCTTGCTGATTCTGCCTGCTACGCTTGATGGACCTCTTTCGCCATTCCGATATGCGGGATGCCATCTTCATCGTAGATGTCGGTCACCGGCGCAAAGCCAAAATGGGCATAAAAAGCCTGCAAATGCGCCTGCGCACCCAGGTATAACGCCTTGTTCGGCCAGTACTTTTCGCAGGATCGCAGCGTGTGCTCCAGCAGGGCGTAGCCGAGCTTTTCGCCCCGCGCCTCGCCGCTGACAATCACCCGACCAATCACCACCAGGGAAAAATCGTCGTCGCTTTTCAGAATCCTCGCATAAGCCACCAGCTGATTGTCTTTCCAGCCGAGGATGTGGCGGTTCTCCCCCACCAGGTCTTCGCCGTCGATGTCCTGATAGGGACAGGTTTGTTCAACGACAAAGACGTCGCAGCGCAGCTGCAGTAACGCATAAAGCGTGGGAACGGTCAGCTCGCTATGGTGCAGATCTTGCCACTGGATCATTGGGGTCTCCTTATCGTGTAGGTAGCCGTTATACTAATGACTTTTCGTCCCCGGCACAGAGGCTGAATGCATTATGGAGCTGCTTTTTTTAGGAACATCCGCTGGCGTGCCGACCCGTACGCGCAACGTCACCTCAATTCTGCTGGATTTACAGCACCCGACCCGCGGCGGTTTGTGGATGTTTGACTGCGGCGAAGGGACGCAGCATCAGCTGCTGCGCACCGCCAGCCATCCCGGCAAGCTGGATAAAATTTTCATTACCCATCTGCACGGCGATCACCTTTTTGGCCTGCCGGGGCTGCTGTGCAGTCGCTCGATGGCGGGCAACATCCACCCGCTGACCATCTACGGCCCCACTGGCATTCGTGAGTTTGTCGAAACCAGCCTGCGCATCAGCGGTTCCTGGACCGATTATCCCCTTGAGATTGTCGAGATTAGCGCCGGGGTGGTGTTCAGCGATGATGCGTATACCGTGACCGCAGCCGCGCTGAATCACCCGGTGGAGTGTTACGGCTATCGCATTGAGGAGCAGGATAAACCCGGCGCGCTGGACGGTGCGGCGCTCGTTGCCGCCGGGGTGCCCTTCGGCCCGCTGTTCCAGCAGCTTAAACGTGGGGAATGCGTAACTCTGGACGATGGTCGGACGATTGACGGTGCCGACTATCTCTCCCCGCCCCGCCCCGGTAAGAAGCTGGCCATCTTCGGCGATACCGCCCCCTGCGAAAATGCCCTCGCGCTGGCCCGGGGCGTCGATCTGCTGGTGCATGAGGCGACGCTTGAGGCGGCAATGGAGGAGAAAGCCAACAGCCGGGGCCACAGCTCCACGCATCAGGCGGCAAGGCTTGCCTGCGAGGCGCAGGTGAAAAAACTGATCGTCACCCATGTCAGCTCCCGCTATGACGCCAAGGGCTGTGCCATGCTGCTGGCCGAGTGCCGTACCCTGTTTGCCAACAGCGAGCTGGCAGAAGATTTTGCGACGGTGCGCGTTTAACGCTCTGGTTTTCCCCGAATCTGCCGATAACTCTACCAGGCAGGTATTTTTCACTTAGGGGCAAAAATGGATAACTTCCAGAAAGACATTGATGACAGGGCAAATCTGACCCTGTCGAACCGTTTTGAGCTGCTGCTGTTTCGTCTCGGCACATCTTTGAATGAAAACAAATCTGAGCTGTTCGGCATCAACGTCTTTAAGCTTCGCGAGATTGTGCCTATGCCAGCCTTTACCAAACCGGCGGGGATGAAGTCCCCCCTGATGGGGATGGTCAATATTCGTGACCAGGTGATCCCGGTTATCGATCTCGCCGCCGTGGCAGGCTGCAAGCCGGCCACGGGACTGAATATTCTGCTGATCACCGAATATGCGCGAAGCGTACAGGCCTTTGCCGTCGAGTCGGTCGAGAACATCATGCGTCTGGACTGGAAGCAGGTGCACGCCGCGGAAACCGCCGTCAGCGGACGCTACATCACCAGCATTGCCTGCCTGGACGAGAAGACCGATACCAACGATCTGGCGATGGTGCTGGACGTGGAGCAGATCCTGTATGACATCACCCCGGCCAACCACGATCTGCATGCCACCGATCTGAAGACCACCAAATTCAATATCAAGCCGGGTGCCGTGGCGATTGTGGCGGAAGACTCCAAAGTGGCGCGCTCTATGCTGGAGAAAGGGTTGCAGGCGATGCAGATCCCGGCGCTGATGCATATCACCGGTAAAGAAGCATGGGAGAAGATTGGTGTCCTGGCGGCGCAGGCTCAGGCGGAAGGCGTGCCGATCACCGATAAAATTGCGCTGGTGCTGACCGACCTTGAGATGCCGGAGATGGACGGCTTTACCCTGACCCGCAAAATCAAAACCGACGCGATCCTGAAGGACATTCCGGTGGTGATCCACTCTTCCCTTTCCGGTAACGCCAACGAGGATCATATCCGCAAGGTGAAAGCGGATGGCTATGTGGCGAAGTTCGAGCTGAACGAGCTGTCATCGGTGATTGAAGAGGTGCTGGATCGCGCCACGAAGAAGATTGATGGGCCGTTGATTAGTCGTAAGCAGTTGGCCTGATTAGCGCTTTTTTGCCGGGTGGCGCTGCGCTTACCCGGCCTACAATCCCCGTAGGCCCTGCAAGCGCAGCGCCGCTGGACAATAAAAACCCGCCGAGGCGGGTTTTTTGTTTTTACATCAGCGGCATCGCGTGCTGCACGATGGTGATCAGCGGCTGCGGATAGATACCGAAGATCAGCACCAGCAGCGCGGAGATCAGCACCACAATACCCCCGGCGCTGTACTGCCAGTTGGTTGGTGCATCGCGGTTGAGCTGCTGAGGCGCACTCAGGTACAGGCTCACGGCAACGCGCAGATAGTAGTAGAGACCAATCGCGGAGCCGATAACGACACCCGCCGTCAGCCACCACAGACCCGCCTGCACACCGACGGCCAGCACGTAGAACTTACCGATAAAGCCCAGCGTCATCGGGATACCCGCCAGCGACAGCATCATCACGGTCATGACCGCAGACAGGATTGGACGGTGCCAGAACAGACCACGGTAGGAGAAGAGTGAATCTGCATCCGGGCCACGGTACGGGCTGGACATCAGGCTCACCACGCCGAACGCGCCGAGGCTGCTGAACAGGTAACCGGCCAGATAGACGCCAACGGTTTCCATGGACATCTGACCGCTCTGGAGCGCAATCAGCGCCACCATCAGGTAGCCGAGGTGCGAGATGGAGGAGTAACCGAGCAGACGCTTGATGTTGGTCTGGCTCAGCGCCATCAGGTTACCGAAGATGATGGAGACGAAGGCAATAATACCCAGAACCACACGCACCGCTTCGCTGTCACCCACCGGCGCGTACAGGAACAGACGCATCACCACGCCGAAGATAGCGATTTTGCTCGCCGTCGCCAGGAAGGTGGATACCGGCGCGGGCGCACCCTGGTAAACGTCTGGCGTCCACAGGTGGAACGGCACCAGAGAGAGTTTAAAGCCGAGGCCAACAATCATCATGCCCAGACCCGCCAGCAGCAGCGGCTCGTGCAGCATGCCGTCGCCGAGGCTCTTGCCGAGCGCCATGAAGGAGAGGTTACCGGACTGAGCGTAGATCAGCGCAATACCAAACAGCAGGAAGGACGAAGCAGCAGCAGACAGGATCGTATACTTGATACTCGCTTCCAGAGAGCGCTTCTGACGGAAGGCATAACCAATCAGGCCGAACAGCGGCAGAGAGATCAGCTCAATACCGAGGAACAGCGCTGCCAGATGGTTCGCATTCGCCAGCAGAATACCGCCGAGGGCAGCAATCAGAACCAGCAGGTAAAACTCTTCCCGGTTGTCGTTGTAGCCTTCCAGCCACGGGTAAGCGAAGGTACAGGTCGCCAGGCTGGCTAACAGCACCAGCCCGGTGTACAGCATGGCGAAGCCGTCAACGCGCATCAGCGGAGTGACATCCATCGCACCCGCCTGGCCAACAAACCAGAGGGAGACTAACGCAGCGTTCAGACCCAGAACCGCCAGCGTGGCATTCAGGAAGTGATTGCGTCGCCACGCAATGGAGAGCATCACAACCACCACCGTCAATCCGACGATCAGCAGCGGTAGCAGCGCAATCAGTTGTTGTGGAGTTATTGTCATGGCGATTTACGGCCTTGTAGTAGAAGCAGAATTAACAAACCACTGCTGGATGTTACCCATCGCGGAGTGCGAAGTATCCAGAATCGGCTGCGGATAGAAGCCCAGCAGCACCAGCAGTACGACCAGCAGCAGGATGATGAACAGCTCGCGCAGCGACATCCCCGGCAGCTCTTTGGCAGCGATTTCACTCTTCGCTTTACCGAAGTAAGCGCGGTGCAGCATCGCCAGCGAGTAGACGGAAGCGAACACCAGACCAAAGGTGGAGATGACGGTAATCATCGGAACCACTTTGAAGCTGCCGAACAGAATCATAAATTCGCCGACGAAGTTACCGGTACCCGGCATCCCCAGGGTGGCAACCGCGAAGAACATCGACATCGCTGGCAGCCATTTCATTTTGCCCCACAGACCGCCCATCTGACGCATGTCACGGGTGTGCAGACGTTCATACAGCTGACCACACAGGATGAAGAGACCGGCTGCGGACAGACCGTGGGCAATCATCTGGATCACCGCGCCCTGGTACGCCAGCTGGCTGCCGGTGTAGATCGCAATCAGCACGAAGCCCATGTGGGATACGGAGGTGTAGGCAATCAGACGTTTGATGTCGTACTGCGTGAAGGCCATCCAGGCACCGTAGAAGATACCGATCACACCCAGCCACATGGCAATTGGCGCGAACTCTGCGGAGGCATTCGGGAACAGCGGCAGGGCGAAACGCAGCAGACCGTAGGCCGCCGTTTTCAGCAGGATGCCCGCCAGGTCAACGGAACCCGCCGTGGGTGCCTGGGAGTGCGCATCCGGCAGCCAGCCGTGCAGTGGCACCACCGGCATTTTCACCGCAAACGCGATGAAGAAGCCCAGCATCAGCAGGTATTCAACACCGTGAGACATCGGGGTCTTCAGCAGATCCTGATAGTTGAAGGTCCAGACACCGGTCGCGTTGTAGTGCACAAACACCAGCGCCAGGATGGCAATCAACATCACCAGACCGCTCGCCTGGGTATAGATGAAGAACTTGGTGGCCGCCGTGATACGCGTTTTACCGTCGGACGCCTTATGGCCCCACAGCGCGATCAGGAAGTACATCGGCACCAGCATCATCTCCCAGAAGAAGAAGAACAGGAACATGTCGATGGCAAGGAACACGCCGATAACGCCGCCCAGGATCCACATCAGGTTCAGGTGGAAGAAGCCCTGGTATTTTTCGATTTCTCGCCAGGAGCACAGTACCGCCAGAACGCCGAGCAGACCGGTCAGAACCACCATCAGCAGCGACAGACCATCAATCGCCAGGTGAATAGTGATACCGAAACGCGGGATCCACGGCAGAATGAATTCAGACTGCCACTGCGGGATCCCCGCGGACTGGGTCAGAGAGTAGCCGCCCTGCAACCAGAGTTGCAGGCCAAGCGCAAGCGTCAATCCCATGGTGATCAGCGCAATCCAGCGCGGCATCTTCACGCCAAAGCGTTCGGTCTGCCAGCACAGGAACCCACCGATAAAGGGAATTAATATTAGCCAGGGTAGTAACATGGCGATTTGCATTCCTTTTTAAGGCCCCCAGCAGGGGCCTGATTTTCAACGAATTCGAATTAAATTCACTTAACGATCAACGCAACACCATCAGCAGCGCCAGCACCACAACCGCACCGATGCTCATGGACGCCACATACCAGCGCAGATACCCGTTCTCGCTGAACAGCAGGCCTTTACCTGCAAAGCGGGAGAGGATCGCCGGGGTGTTCATCAGTGAGTTCAGCGGATCGCGTTTAATCAGCCACGCAATGCCGAGGAAAGGTTTCACGAAGATCATGTCGTACAGCCAGTCGAAGCCCCACGCGTTGTACCACCAGGTACCCAGCAGACGTCCCGGCGCACTGTTGGCAACGGCAGTCACCAGCGTACGTTTACCGAGCCACAGCCAGGCTGCAATCAGGATGCCCGCGATAGCGACCACACCCGAGGTGATTTCAAGCGTCAGAACGTGACCGTGCTCCAGCTCGGTTGTTGCCGGCAGTACGCCCTGCAGCGGTGGCACAATCATCGCGCCAACGAAGGTGGAGAGTACCAGCAGCACAATCAGCGGCAGGTGGTGGGTGATCCCCTTCCCTGCGTGAGCGTGAATTTGTTCTTTACCGTGGAAGACGATGAAAATCATACGGAAGGTGTACAGGGAGGTCATGAATGCACCGACCAGACCCGCAACCATCAGATTGATATGACCATTCGCCATGGCGCCCGCCAGGATTTCGTCCTTACTGAAGAAGCCCGCGGTGATCAGCGGCAGTGCCGCCAGCGCCGCGCCGCCCACCAGGAAGCAGACGTAAACCAGCGGAATAGATTTGCGCAGACCGCCCATCTTGAAGATGTTCTGCTCGTGGTGGCAGGCGAGGATCACCGAACCGGACGAGAGGAACAGCAGCGCTTTAAAGAACGCGTGCGTCATCAGATGGAAAATCGCCGCGTCCCACGCCTGAACGCCCAGCGCCAGGAACATGTAGCCAATCTGGCTCATGGTGGAGTAAGCGAGAACGCGTTTGATGTCGGTTTGTACCAGCGCGGCAAAGCCTGCCAGCACCAGCGTTACCGCACCAACGATACCTACCAGGTGCAGGATTTCCGGGGTCATCAGGAACAGACCGTGGGTACGCGCAATCAGGTAAACACCGGCGGTAACCATGGTCGCGGCGTGGATCAGCGCGGAGACAGGGGTTGGACCCGCCATCGCGTCGGCAAGCCAGGTCTGCAACGGCAGCTGCGCGGATTTACCCACAGCACCACCCAGCAGCATCAGGGTTGCCCACCACAGCATGTTGTTGCCTGCTTCGAAGTGCGCCGGCGCCAGTTCCACCATTTCGCGGAAGTTCAGCGTGCCCAGTTCGTTGTAGAGAATGAACAGCGCGAAGGCGAGGAAGACGTCACCCACGCGGGTCACGACGAACGCTTTCATGGCCGCTGCGCCATTCTTCGGATCGGTGTAGTAGAAACCGATCAGCAGGTAAGAACAGAGACCCACGCCTTCCCAGCCGAGATACATCAGCAGCAGGTTATCGGCCAGCACCAGAACTACCATGCTGGCGATGAACAGGTTGGTGTAGGCGAAGAAGCGGGAGTAACCCTCTTCACCGCGCATGTACCAGGAGGCGAACATGTGGATCAGGAAGCCCACGCCGGTCACCACGGAGAGCATGGTCAGAGACAGACCATCCAGCACCAGGTTGAAGCCGATGTTGAAATCACCGACCGACATCCAGGTCCACAGCGGCACGCTGAATGGCTGACGTCCGTTGTTAAAGAAGTCGATACCCGCATACGCCGTCACCAGCGCAGCCAGACCAATAGAGCCCATGCCCACAGTGGCAGACAGATTCTCAGACCAGCGGCCGCGAGAAAACGCCAGCAGCAGGAAGCCAATCAGCGGAAAAATAATGGTTAAGGCAAGCATGTTCATCCACGCAACTCACTTACTGAATCGATGTTCAGGTTCTGGCGGCGACGGTGGAGCTGCAGTAACAGCGCCAGGCCAATACTCGCTTCGGCAGCCGCAAGGCTGATGGCGAGAATGTACATCACCTGACCATCGGTCTGGCCCCAGTAGCTACCGGCGACCACAAAGGCCAGCGCGGCAGCGTTGATCATGATCTCCAGGCCAATCAGCATAAACAGCAGATTGCGGCGGATAACCAGACCGGTTAAGCCCAGCACGAATAAAATCGCGGCGAGGATCAGTCCGTGTTGTAAAGGGATCATGCGCGTTCCTCCGTTTTTCTTTTCGCGCTGTCGTCCTTGCGGTTGCTCAGCACCTCGCCAGCACGCTCTTCGCGACCGACGTGGAAGGCGACAACCAGGCCTGCCAGCAGCAGCATCGAGGCCAGTTCAACCGCCAGTACGTATGGCCCAAACAGGGTAATACCCACCGCTTTGGCGCTGATTGGCGTACCGTCGATACCCTGGTCGTTGACACCCAGAATGGCGTAAACGATCACCGCCAGCATGATGGCCGACAGAATTGCCGGACCAATCCAAACCTGCGGTTTTAACCACTGACGTTCCTGTTCGATTTCCGAGCCGCCGAGGTTCAGCATCATCACCACAAAGACGAACAGCACCATGATGGCACCGGCGTAAACGATGATTTCAAGCGCACCGGCAAAATGTGCGCCCAGCGCAAAGAACACCCCGGAAATGGCCAGCAGCGAAATGATTAAATAGAGCAGCGCATGCACCGGGTTGGTGTGCGTAATCACTCGCAGCGTAGCCAGGATGGCGATCAGGCCACAGATATAAAAAGCGAATTCCATTGCCCCTCTCCTTACGGTAACAGGCTCTTGACGTCGATAGGCTTGGCTTCGTTCTCTGCTTCGCCCTTATCTTTGCCGTCGATTGCCATACCCGCCATCCGGTAGAAGTTATATTCCGGGTATTTGCCCGGACCGGAAATCAGCAGATCCTCTTTCTCGTACACCAGATCCTGACGCTTGTACTCGCCCAGCTCGAAGTCCGGGGTCAACTGAATCGCCGTGGTTGGGCACGCTTCTTCACACAGACCGCAGAAGATGCAGCGTGAGAAGTTAATGCGGAAGAACTCCGGGTACCAGCGACCGTCTACCGTCTCGGCTTTTTGCAGAGAGATACAGCCGACCGGACAGGCTACCGCACACAGGTTACAGGCAACGCAGCGCTCAGAACCGTCCGGATCGCGCGTCAGCACGATACGGCCACGGTAGCGCGGCGGCAGATATACCGGCTCTTCCGGGTACATCCGGGTTTCGCGTTTGGCAAACGCGTGCAGGCCGATCATCCAGATACTGCGTACCTGGGTGCCGAAACCTACCAATAATTCTTTCAAGGTCATGGTCTAAAGCCCCTTATGGCTGCTGCCAGAGAATGACAGCCGCCGTTACCAACAAGTTGACGAGCGTCAGCGGCAGGCACACTTTCCAGCCGAAGGACATTACCTGGTCATAACGTGGACGCGGTAACGCTGCGCGAATCAAAATGAACATCATCATGAAGAACGCGGTTTTCAGCGCGAACCAGATGAACGGCGGTAAGAACGGGCCATGCCAGCCGCCAAAGAACAGCGTGACCATCAGCGCGGAAATGGTGACGATACCGATGTACTCGCCCACGAAGAACAGACCGAACTTCATACCGGAATATTCGATGTGGTAACCGTCGGCCAGTTCCTGCTCGGCTTCTGGCTGGTCAAACGGGTGACGGTGACACACCGCCACGCCCGCGATCGCAAAGGTCACAAACCCAAAGAACTGCGGGATGACGTTCCAGATGTCGGCCTGGTTGTTGACGATGTCGGTCATGTTGAATGAACCGGCCTGCGCCACCACGCCCATCAGGGAGAGACCCAGGAACACTTCGTAGCTCAGGGTCTGCGCAGACGCACGCATCGCCCCCAGCAGGGAGTATTTATTGTTACTGGACCAGCCGGCGAACAGCACCGCGTAAACCGCAAGGCCTGCCATCATCAGGAAGAACAGGATCCCGATGTTCAGATCCGCTACAACCCAGGTCGGGCTGACCGGAACGATAGCAAACGCCAGCAGCAGCGAGGTAAAGGCGATCATTGGGGCCAGAGTAAAGATCACGCGATCCGAGAAGCGCGGGATCCAGTCCTCTTTAAAGAACATCTTGATCATGTCCGCGACCAGCTGGAGTGAACCACCCCAGCCCACGCGGTTCGGTCCGTAACGGTTCTGGAACAGACCGAGCAGACGACGTTCACCAAAGCTCATGAACGCGCCGCAGGTGACCACCACCAGCAGAATAACAACCGCTTTCAGGATGCTCAGCAGGATGTCGATAAGATCCGGCGTTAACCAACTCATGCTTTTGCCTCCTGCAGGTTATCAAGACGCGCACCCGCCAGTACCGGCGCGATGCCAGGCATACCCATCGGCAGACCCACCTGCCCTGCTGTCAGACCTTCAGAGATAATCAGCGGCAGGCTGATGGTCTGGCCTTCGTAGCTAAAGCTGATGTTCGCGCCTGTGTTCACGCCAAGCTTCGCGGCATCCGCCGGGTTAAGCTTGATGTACGGCTGCGGCATACGGGTCTGGAACACCGGGGAACGCTGGGACAGCTCGTCGCTACCAAACAGATGGTAGTACGGCGCAATACGCCAGTTGCCCTCTTCCGCCTGGAAGCTTGCCGGCACGGTGGAGAAGAACTCCAGACCGGTTTCGGAGGCTTCAATCAGACGCACGCCCGGATCGCCGTGACGCAGGGAACCGCCCACTTCAGCCTGGAACTTGTTCCATGCCTGCGGGGAGTTCCAGCCTGGCGCCCATGCGAATGGGATTTGTGAACGCGGTGCAGACGGCTGGTTGTTCCCTTCCATTGAGAAGGCGAACATGGTGTCTTTGTCCTGCGGCTGACGCGGTTCATGCACGCTGATGTTGGCACGCATTGCGGTACGGCCACTGTAGCGGTGCGGTTCACGGGCAAGTTTCTGGCCGCGAATACGGAAGCTCGCTTCCGGTGCCGCATCTTTAATGCCTGCCAGCTGCGGCAGTTTTGCCACGGCAGCGTCGATCACGTGGTCGAGCTGGGTCCAGTCCACTTCACGGCTCAGCACGGTGCTGTGCAGGGAGTGCAGCCAGCGCCAGCTTTCCAGCATCACAATGCTGTTGTCGTAGTAGGCCGGGTCATAAACCTGGAAGAAACGCTGAGCACGGCCTTCGTTGTTCACAACGGTACCGTCGCTTTCTGCGAAGCTTGCCGCAGAGAGCACCAGGTGCGCTTTGTCCATGATCGCTGTACGCTGATGATCAATCACCATCACCAGCGGCGCTTTGGCGAGCGCGGCATCAACGCGAGCGGCAGAAGCATGACGATGCAGATCGTTTTCCAGCACCACCACAGCGTCAGCGGCACCGGATTCCAGTTCGCTTAACGCCGCTTCCAGAGAGCCGCCGCCAATCATGCCCAGACCGATGCTGTTCACCGCACGGGCAATCATGGTCACGCCGACGTCGGCACCGCGACCTTTCAAAGCTTTAGCCACGTTGGCTGCCGCTTCGATGATCTCTGCGCTACCGGCGTTAGTTCCGGAAATGATCAGAGGTTTCTTCGCACCGGCCAGCGCCTGTACGATCACATCAACCTTGTTCTGCAGATCGCGATCCAGGCCTTCAACGGCCGGGGCGCTGTTGTCCAGCGCGTGAGCGATAGCAAAGCCAAGACGCGCCTGATCTTCAACCGGAGCACGGTAGGTCCAGGCCGCGATATCGTCCAGACGGGTGTTGTCGACGTTAGTTACAAACAGCGGATGCTTGGCGCGCTGACCGATGTTCAGGATCGCCGCGATCTGCCAGTCAGCCACTTTCTGGGCCGCTGCCATTTCACGTGCTTTACCTTTCACCGCCTGACGAACCGCCAGGGCCGCGCGAGCGCCGGTCTGGGTCAAATCTTCGCCCAGGATCAGCACAGCATCATAAGATTCGATTTCGCGCAGGGCCGGAGTATGAACTCCACCTTCGCGCAGCACTTTCAGCACCAGCTGCAGACGTTCCTGCTCGCCCTGGGCGATACCGGTGTAGAAGTTATCCGCACCCACCAGTTCACGCAGCGCGAAGTTGCTTTCGATGCTGGCGCGCGGGGAGCCGATACCGATCACTTTCTTCGACTGACGCAGAATATCTGCCGCGCCCTGCATCGCCTGCTCGGCGTTCAGGGTGATGACGTCGTCGCCACGGCGCTGAACCGGCTGACGCGGACGGTCTTTCAGGTTCACATAGCCATAGCCGAAACGACCGCGGTCGCAGAGGAAGTAGTGGTTAACGGTACCGTTGTAACGGTTTTCGATACGACGCAGTTCGCCGTAGCGTTCACCCGGGCTGGTGTTACAGCCGAGGGAACACTGCTGGCAGATGCTTGGCGCAAACTGCATGTCCCACTTACGGTTGTAACGCTCGGAGTGGGTTTTATCGGTGAAGACGCCGGTCGGGCAGATTTCCACCAGGTTACCGGAGAATTCGCTCTCCAGGGTGCCATCTTCCGGACGACCGAAGTAGACGTTGTCATGTGCGCCATAGACGCCCAGATCTTCGCCGTCGGCATAATCTTTGTAGTAACGCACGCAGCGGTAACAGGCGATGCAGCGGTTCATTTCGTGAGAGATGAACGGCCCCAGGTCCTGGTTACGGTGGGTACGCTTGGTAAAGCGATAGCGACGGAAGCTGTGCCCGGTCATCACGGTCATATCCTGAAGGTGGCAGTTACCGCCCTCTTCACAGACCGGACAATCGTGCGGGTGGTTGGTCATTAACCACTCCACCACGCTTTCACGGAACTGTTTGGCTTCCGCGTCGTCGATAGAAATAAAGGTACCTTCGGTGGCTGGTGTCATACAGGACATCACCAGGCGACCACGCGTGTCTTCCGCGTTTTGATATTGCTTCACCGCACACTGGCGGCAAGCACCGACGCTCCCCAGCGCCGGATGCCAGCAAAAATACGGAATATCAAGGCCGAGGGACAGACAAGCTTCCAGCAGGTTGTCCGCGCCGTTGACCTCGTATTCTTTGCCGTCTACATGAATCGTAGCCATTAGCATGCTTCCAGTTGGCTCGGTCGAAACCGAGCGTTAATCAAAATTCTGTTTTTACCAGCGCGCTTTCAGCAGGTTCGGCTGAATACCATTGATTGAATGGGTATTGCTGAACGGCTGCTTGATGCCTGCTTCGAATTCGTCGCGGAAATATTTAATCGCGCTTTGCAGTGGCTCGACCGCACCTGGCGCATGCGCACAGAAGGTTTTACCCGGGCCCAGGAATCGACACAGTTGCTCAAGTGTCTCGATATCGCCAGGCTGGCCTTCGCCACGTTCGATAGCACGCAGGATCTTCACGCTCCACGGCAGACCGTCACGGCACGGTGTACACCAGCCGCAGGACTCGCGGGCAAAGAACTCTTCCAGGTTACGCACCAGCGACACCATGCCGATCTCGTGGTCGACGGCCATCGCCAGCGCCGTACCCAGACGGCTGCCTGCTTTACCAATGCTTTCGAATTCCATTGGCAGGTCAAGGTGGGCTTCGGTCAGGAAGTCTGTCCCTGCCCCACCCGGCTGCCAGGCTTTGAATTTCAGACCGTCACGCATGCCGCCGGCATAGTCTTCAAGAATTTCACGTGCGGTGGTGCCAAACGGCAGTTCCCAGACGCCCGGGTTCTTCACGCGACCGGAGAAGCCCATCAGCTTGGTACCGGCATCTTTGCTTGAGGAGATGCCCTGATACCACTCCACGCCGTTAGCGAGGATCGCCGGAACGTTACACAGGGTTTCGACGTTGTTTACGCAGGTCGGTTTACCCCATACGCCGGAGCTTGCCGGGAACGGTGGCTTGGAACGCGGGTTGGCACGGCGGCCTTCCAGGGAGTTAATCAGCGCGGTCTCTTCACCGCAGATATAACGCCCGGCACCGGTGTGCACGAACAGCTCGAAGTCAAAGCCGGTGCCCAGGATGTTTTTACCCAGCAGGCCCGCTTCGGTGGCTTCGGCAATCGCGCGACGCAGGTTCTCTGCCGCTTCGATGTACTCGCCGCGCAGGAAGATGTAGCCGCGGTAGGCTTTCAGCGCAAACGCGGAGATTAGCATGCCTTCCACCAGCAGGTGTGGCAGCTGCTCCATCAGCAGGCGGTCTTTATAGGTGCCCGGCTCCATCTCATCGGCGTTACACAGCAGGTAACGGATGTTCATAGATTCGTCTTTCGGCATCAGGCTCCACTTCAGACCGGTGGAAAAGCCTGCGCCGCCGCGCCCTTTCAGGCCAGCGTCTTTAACCGCATTCACGATCTCATCCGGCGCCATACCGCCCAGGGCTTTACGCGCCCCGGCATAGCCGTTTTTGCTCTGGTATTCTTCAAGCCATACCGGCTGTTTGTCATCGCGCAGACGCCAGGTCAGCGGATGCGTCTCAGCAGTACGAATTACTGTTTTCATTTGTACTGCTCCAGCAGGTCAGGAATGGCTTCCGGCGTCAGATGGCTGTGAGTGTCCTCATCAATCATCATGGTCGGCCCCTTGTCGCAGTTACCCAGGCAGCAGGTTGGCAGCAGAGTAAAACGACCATCAAAGGTGGTCTGCCCTGGCTTGATATCGAGTTTTTTCTCGATAGCGGCCTGAATGCCCTGATAACCGGTAATGTGACAGACAACGCTGTCACAGTAGCGGATCACATGGCGGCCTACCGGCTGACGGAAGATCTGGCTGTAGAACGTGGCTACGCCTTCTACGTCACTTGCCGGGATACCCAGCACTTTTGCGATCTCGTAGATCGCCCCATCCGGCACCCAACCACGCTGTTTCTGTACGATTTTCAGCGCTTCAATGGACGCCGCACGCGGGTCTTCGTAGTGGTGCATCTCGTGCTCAATGGCGGCACGTTCTGCTTCACTCAGCTCAAAAGCCTCGGTTTGTGGTTGTTGATTCTCGTGCATAATTAGCGGTCCACATCTGACATAACAAAATCGATACTACCCAGATACACAATCAGGTCGGAGACCAGACTGCCGCGGATGGCGGCCGGGATCTGCTGCAGGTGCGCGAAGCTTGGCGTACGCACACGGGTACGGTAGCTCATGGTGCTGCCGTCGCTGGTCAGGTAGTAACTGTTGATACCCTTGGTCGCTTCGATCATCTGGAAAGATTCTTGCGCCGGCATGACCGGACCCCAGGAAACCTGTAGGAAGTGCGTGATCAGGGTTTCGATATGCTGCAGCGTGCGCTCTTTCGGTGGCGGCGTGGTCAGCGGGTGATCCGCTTTGAACGGGCCTTCCGGCATGTTGTTGAGGCACTGCTCAAGGATGCGCAGACTCTGGCGCAGCTCTTCCACTTTCAGCATCACACGGGTGTAGCAGTCGGATACACCGCCGCCAACCGGGACTTCAAAGTCGAAGTTTTCATAGCCAGAGTAAGGACGGGCTTTACGCACGTCGAAATCAATACCGGTGGCGCGTAGACCTGCTCCTGTTGTCCCCCACTCCAGCGCCTCTTTCGCGCCATAGGCTGCAACGCCTTTAGAACGGCCAATCAGGATGGTGTTACGCAGTGCGGCTTTCTCGTAAGAGGCCAGACGTTTCGGCATCCAGTCGAGGAATTCACGCAGCAGACGGTCCCAGCCGCGCGGCAGATCGTGTGCAACACCGCCGATACGGAACCAGGCCGGGTGCATACGGAAGCCGGTAATCGCTTCCACCAGATCGTAAATTTTCTGACGATCGGTAAAGGCGAAGAAGACCGGGGTCATCGCACCCACGTCCTGAATGAACGTGGAGATGTACAGCAGGTGGCTGTTGATACGGAACAGTTCTGACAGCATCACGCGAATCACGTTAACGCGATCCGGGGTGGTGATCCCCGCCAGTTTCTCAACGGCCAGCACGTATGGCATTTCGTTTACGCAGCCGCCGAGGTACTCGATACGGTCGGTATACGGAATGTAGCTGTGCCAGGACTGACGCTCGCCCATCTTCTCAGCACCACGGTGGTGGTAGCCGATGTCCGGTACGCAGTCGACAATCTCTTCGCCATCGAGCTGAAGAATAATACGGAATGCCCCGTGCGCCGACGGGTGGTTCGGACCGAGGTTGAGGAACATGAAGTCCTCGTTGTCGGTACCGCGCTTCATGCCCCAGTCTTCCGGCTTGAAGGTCAGCGCTTCCATCTCCAGATCCTGTTTGGCTTTGGTCAGCTCAAACGGGTCGAATTCGGTGGCGCGCGCCGGGTAGTCTTTACGCAGCGGGTGACCGGTCCAGGTAGGTGGCATCATGATGCGCGTCAGGTGCGGGTGACCGTCGAAGGTCATGCCAAACATTTCCCAGGTCTCACGCTCATACCAGTTTGCGTTCGGGAAAAGTTTCGTCAGCGTCGGCAGATGCATGTCGTTTTCAGACAATGCCACCTTGAGCATGATATCCGTGTTGCGGTCTATTGAGATCAGGTGGTAGAAAACGGAAAAATCCGCAGCAGGGAGACCCTGGCGGTGAGTTCGCAGACGTTCGTCCATGCCGTGTAAGTCAAACAGCATGACGTAAGGCTTAGGTAATTTCTTGAGGAAATCAACCACTTCCAGCAACTGCTCACGCTTCACCCAAACAACGGGTACCCCGGTGCGGGTGGCCTGAACAGTAAAGGCATCCGGCCCAAAACGGTTGCGCAGTTCGCCGATGACCGGGTCATCCAGATGATCCCGTGTTTGCCAGGCGGCGTCTTGCGCGGTTAAGTCGGTCATAGTGTTCACCATTGCAAAAGGTCCGTGGTGACTGTCGGGCGTGGCTTCGCGCTATTTGAATAGTGATATGCGAAGGTTATCTCCATGCCCACAGGCGCAAATTAAATTTCGTCTGGTGTACGCAGATTAGTCACTGCAATACGTTCGCCGCGTTTACGCTCGCGCTCGGACTGCATGTTTGCGCGATACACGCCCTGGTCGCCCACGACCCAGGAGAGCGGACGGCGTTCTTTGCCAATCGACTCCTGCAACAGCATCAGAGCCTGCATGTAGGCTTCAGGACGCGGCGGGCAACCCGGAATGTAAACGTCCACCGGGATGAACTTATCTACACCTTGCACGACTGAATAAATGTCGTACATGCCGCCAGAGTTTGCACAAGCACCCATGGAGATAACCCATTTTGGCTCGAGCATCTGGTCGTACAGACGCTGAATGACCGGCGCCATTTTGGTAAAGCAGGTACCCGCGACCACCATCAGGTCAGCCTGACGCGGAGAGGCACGCAGTACTTCTGCACCAAAACGCGCAACGTCATGCACCGCAGTGAATGACGTCACCATTTCAACGTAGCAGCAAGAAAGGCCAAAGTTGTATGGCCAGATGGAGTTCTTACGACCCCAATTGACCATATCGTGCATGGCATTTTCGAGCTTGCCCATGTACACGCTTTTATTGACTTCTTGCTCCAGGGGGTCGGTTACGATCTCCTGCTTTTGCAGGGGGTAACGGTCATTCTCACCGTTAGGATCTATGCGGGTGAGCGTATAATCCATCTTATTGCCTCGCTGTTACTGCTGACGATTAGAGATACTGTTTTCCGGGTTGATACGTTCACGGCGTGAACGTGCAGGTGTCCAGTCCAGCGCGCCAATACGCACCAGATAAACCAGACCGGCCAGTAACACTAAAATGAAAATTGCGGCCTCGACAAAGCCTACCCAGCCACTCTCACGAATGGAGGTCGACCATGCGAACAGGTAAAGCGCTTCCACGTCAAAGATGACGAAGAACATGGCCACCAGATAGAACTTGGCGGACAGGCGTAAACGCGCAGTACCTACCGAATCGATACCCGATTCAAATGGCGTGTTTTTGTGCCTTGCCCGGGCGCGACCGCCGAGGAACCAGCCGCCGACTAGCATCAGGCAGCACAGGCCAATGGCTACGATAAGAAAGATTGCGAATGCCCAGTGATGAGCGATGACTTCTGTGGATGTTGACATACTCATTGCTTACTCATCAAAAGTGATACCTGAAAACCCTGCTCTTTCTGGCAGATGGGCATCACATCGATTCATGGGGAGGAACAAATAACCGTACACTAACTGTCGAAAAATGAGACATAGACAGCAAAATGATGTGGTTTTTTACTCCTTTCTATAACCTTTTGTCAACTTTAACAAAAGTTTCTTCACATTAGATTACATTGTTCGAACTTCATTAACATTTAATGCCCTTTATCCTCAAAAAACGGTGAGGCGCGTTCCGGCGTTGGGGTGTTGAATCGAGTCCGTAGTGATCTAACACAAAGATTACCCGCCTATTTTGACAGGATTTGCCGACGATTCCTCCCCCCAAAGAGGAGTATTTTCTTGATCTGTGACACGCTTTTGTTAATTCAATCAAAAAAACGGCAACATCTTTGCTGCTTTTTTAACATGCCCATTGACATTGGATAGAAGCGGGAGAACGGGATGGGCACTGTGGATTTGATAACTATCAAATTGATAACCCACAAGATTGTTAAACACTAAAGGTAAACTGCGCGGATACAGATGCAAAAAAGGAACCACTTTGCTGGTCATCAGCCACCGTGGTCCCTTTTCTTTGGAACAATTGTTATCAGATTATTAGTGATTCGTTTATTCGAAATCGCGCTCAATCACCAGGGGGTCATCCCCCCCTTCCGGGGTAACATTATTGTACTGCCAGGGATTATGGTAGTTTTCCATGGCGTTAAAAATGGTCTGCGCCAGTTCATTGTTGCTGAGCGGATTGTGACACAGCATGTACTCTGTATCCGGCAGCGCAGGCAATCCATCCGCACTGCCCAATACGCGTAAATCCGGGCTCATCATCTCAACCGGCCGCGCCGTCACGCCAAGCCCCGCTTTAACCGCCGCGCGAACCGCAGGCAGCGTAGAGGCGACATAGGCAAGTCGCCATGGCACGTTGGCGGCGTTAAGCGTGGCCAGCACGATGTCGCGGAACGGGCTGGGATCGTCCAGCAGCACCAGCGGAACCGGCTCGCCGCGCTGCAGAGAAAATTCTGCGGCACAGTACCAGTGGGTCGGTGACGTACGCAGCGTCAGGCTCTCAAACTGGCCGGTGCGGTGGGTAGTGACCACCAGATCGACCTCCTGCTCCTGCAGCATATCAACCATAAAGGCATTGCGTTTAACCCTGACGTCCAGCGCAAGCTTCGGATAAACCGAACTGATACGATTGAGCAGGAACGGCAGAATGGTATCGGCCGACTCATCAGACGCGCCTAAGGTTAAGACACCCTGCAGATTACTAAACATTAGGGATGTACATGCTTCATCATTGAAGCGCAGGATCTTTCTGGCGTAACCCAGCAGCTGAATTCCGTGTTCCGTTAACAGCTTATTGCGACCATGACGGGCAAAAAGCTCTTTACCCACCAGTTGCTCCAGTCGTTGCATTTGTTGACTGACCGCAGATTGGGTACGGCAAACGGCGGCCGCGGCAGCAGCAAAGGTGTTCAGATCGGCGACCGCCACAAAGGTTCTCAGCAGATCGAGGTCGAGATTCAGTATCGGACGATTTGCATTAATCATATCTTTTCACTTACAGGTTGCTCATACGGAGCTGCCCCGGGTTTAAGCTGTGTGCGTAAAAGTAATACAGTTCCTTCTGAACAAGATCTTCTGACGTCCCGGTCTGGCAGTGTGCCTGCATAATGTAATTGTGCTGGGTATATCAGTGGTCAGAAACAACTTATCTGACGATATTTTTATTCTCAAAAGCGATCGAGATATATAGATGTTTGCTGGATGATGTAAATTCGATTAAAGAAGATGCATTTCCAACGTCAACTTTATCGCAGTACAGGTTAAGCAGCAATGATGTTACTTAGGTTCTCAGGGCAGAGATAATTCTAACAATAACAATAAACTATTAAAGGTCCAGGCATCAAGACCCGCAGTGGCCTGTTATCTCTCCTCGCTAAACCCGAAGCCATCTTACCCTAAAACCTTTTTATTTATAAGTCTTATTGCGTTTTCAGTGATTTAACCTGGTTGATAACTCGCTAAACTAATTTTATTTATATTAACGAAAGTTGCGATTTCGCCTTTATTTGGAAATAACCAATAATTCAACCTGACCTTAATGATTAATTATACTTAACAGTATTTTCACACGGACAACCTTTATTTAAAGAGGCAGGCAAGTAAACGCTACTGCATTTCATTCAGCTTTTACGAAAAGTTCCTGAAGGAAACTGTAGCACTGCCCCCCTAAGTCACTCAATACGCGGCTTTTTTACAGCGTAAAATCCATTTTAATACGCAACAACCAAAATAAATCACCAAATAACAACAAAAATATGGCCTTAAAAATGCAACCAAACTTAAAAAAGAGTTAAAAACTTCAATGTTACTTTTTGGGAATCAACAAAATCTTCTTCTGCCAACGCTTCAAAATCGGCCAAGCGAGGAGTACATTGTTTCGTGCTGACTTCCACGGCAGGAAGTAGCAATAACAGCGAAAAGGTCAAAGATTCATGTCACCCATCGAAAAATCCAGCAAGTTAGATAACGTTTGTTACGACATTCGTGGCCCGGTTCTTAAAGAGGCAAAGCGTCTCGAAGAAGAAGGTAATAAAGTACTTAAGCTCAATATCGGCAACCCGGCGCCATTTGGTTTTGATGCACCGGATGAAATTCTGGTTGATGTGATCCGCAACCTGCCGACGGCGCAAGGCTACAGCGACTCCAAAGGTCTCTACTCTGCCCGTAAAGCCATCATGCAGCACTATCAGGCGCAGGGCATGCGCGATGTGACTGTAGAAGATATCTATATTGGTAACGGTGTTTCCGAGCTGATCGTCCAGGCGATGCAGGCCCTGCTGAACAGCGGCGATGAAATGCTGGTTCCCGCTCCGGATTACCCGCTCTGGACCGCTGCGGTATCGCTTTCCAGCGGTAAAGCAGTGCATTACCTGTGTGATGAGTCAGCTGACTGGTTCCCGGATCTGGATGATATCCGCGCTAAAATTACCCCGCGTACCCGTGGGATCGTCATCATTAACCCGAACAACCCGACCGGCGCTGTCTATTCCAAAGAGCTGCTGCTGGAGATTGTCGAGCTGGCCCGCCAGCATAACCTGATCATCTTCGCAGACGAGATTTACGACAAAATTTTGTACGACGCGGCACAGCATCACTGCATCGCCGCGCTGGCACCGGATCTGCTGACCGTAACCTTTAACGGCCTGTCGAAAACCTACCGTGTCGCCGGTTTCCGTCAGGGCTGGATGGTGCTGAACGGGCCGAAGAAACACGCCCGAGGCTATATCGAAGGTCTGGAGATGCTGGCCTCGATGCGCCTGTGCGCCAACGTCCCGGCCCAGCATGCGATCCAGACGGCGCTGGGTGGCTATCAGAGCATCAGTGAATTTATCGTACCCGGTGGGCGTCTGTATGAGCAGCGTCAACGCGCATGGGAGCTCATCAACGATATTCCGGGCGTCTCCTGCGTGAAGCCAAACGGCGCGCTCTATATGTTCCCGAAAATTGATATCAAGCGCTTCAACATCTTTGACGACCAGAAGATGGTGCTCGACTTCCTGCTGCAGGAAAAAGTGCTGCTGGTGCAGGGTACCGCATTCAACTGGCCGTGGCCGGACCACGTGCGCATCGTTACGCTGCCGCGTGAGGATGAGCTGGAGATGGCCATCAGCCGCTTCGGCCGTTTCCTCGGCGGCTACCATCAGTAACGACTTTAATGCCGGGTGGCGCTTCGCTTACCCGGCCTACAAAAACCCGCATTTGCATCTCACTTCCCCTCCCCTCACAATGAAACCTGTCGCTGTGCAAGCCAAAAGGTAACTTATGAGTCAGAGTCATTTCTTCGCCCATCTTTCCCGCCTCAAACTGATTAACCGCTGGCCGCTGATGCGTAACGTGCGCACCGAGAATGTCTCCGAGCATAGCCTGCAGGTTGCTATGGTCGCCCACGCGCTGGCGGCGATCAAAAACCGCAAGTTCAACGGTCAGGTCAATGCCGAACGTATCGCCCTGCTGGCGATGTACCATGATGCCTCCGAGGTGCTGACGGGCGACCTGCCAACCCCGGTGAAATACTTCAATTCGCAAATTGCTCAGGAGTACAAAGCGATTGAAAAAATCGCCCAGCAAAAGCTGGTCGATATGGTGCCGGATGAGCTGCGGGATATCTTCGAGCCGCTGATTGACGAGCAGAGCTACAGCGAAGAGGAGCGTTTGATTGTCAAGCAGGCCGACGCGCTCTGCGCCTACCTGAAATGTCTGGAAGAGCTCTCTGCCGGCAATCACGAGTTTTTACTGGCCAAAACCCGCCTGGAAAAGACGCTCGAAGCGCGCCGCAGCGAGGAGATGGACTACTTTATGGAAATGTTTGTCCCGAGCTTCCAGCTGTCGCTGGATGAGATCAGTCAGGATTCACCGTTGTAGTTTTTGCCGGGTGGCGGCTGCGCCTTACCCGGCCTACCACACCGTAGGCCCGGCAAGCGTAGCGCCGCCGGGCAAGACTATCAGAACGGAAATAACACCGGGATCATCACCACGCACACCACCATCACCAGGATCGTGAAGGGGACGCCGAGCTTCACGAAGTCGCTGAAGGTATATTTACCCGGCCCCAGCACCAGGGTATTCACCGGGGATGAGACCGGGGTCATAAAGGCGGCAGAGGCGGCCATCGCCACCATCATCGCAAACGGATAAGGCGATACCCCCATCGATTTTGCCATCGCCAGCGCAATAGGCGCCATCAGCACCGCGGTCGCGGTATTGGAGATAAACAGCCCGATGGTGGCGCACATGATAAACAGACACATCAGCATCATATAAGGGCCGTAACCGCCCCCCAGCTCCATTAACCCTTTCACTACCAAATCCACCCCGCCGGTTTTTTGCAGCGCCAGCGCAAAGGGCATCATGCCGACAATCAAAATGATGCTCGGCCAGTGGATCGCTTTGTAAGCGCTTTCAGCGTCGATGCAGCGGAATTTCCCCATCAGCAGGCAGGCAACGATCGCCGCCACCGGGTTCGGGATCTCATCGGTCAGCATCAGGGCGACCATCAGCACCAGACAAAAAATGGCGTGCGGCGCCTGGCTGTGGGCGGGAGACGCATCGCTGACCTCGATGGGTAAGTTCAGCACCACGAAGTCGCGTCCTCGCTGCCCCAGTTGGGTGATCAGCTTCCAGTTGCCCACCACCAGGAAGATATCCCCCAGCGCCAGGGGTTCATCCACCACCGAGCCATCCATCGCCACGCCGTCGCGTTTTAACCCTACGACGTTTAAACCGTAACGGGTACGAAAGCCGATTTCGCGGATGGTTTTGCCGAGCAGCTCCGACTCGGGGATCAGCGACACTTCTGCCATCCCCACATCCAGCGCCTGATCGGAGAAGTACTCGCCGCGCAGGACCATCGGCTCCAGCAGCTGCTCGCTGCAAAAATCGCGCAGATCGACATCCGCGGAGGACATATCAATCAGCAGCACGTCCCGGGCGCGAAACTCCGATACGCCGTTAACGTTGACGATAACCCGGCGAAAACGACGCCAGCGTTCCACCCCGATGACGTTGGCCCCGTAGCGTTCGCGGAGTTTCAGATCGTCCAGGCGCTGGCCAATCAGCGGCGAGCCGGGGCGGATCGCCAGACGACGGGCCCGCCCGGTGAGACGATACTCTTTAATCAGATCGCGGAAGGTGCGGCGCTTCCAGCCGTCGCGAGGTTTATCCTGCTTATCGCTTTTCAGGGCAAAGCGGGTCAGCAGCATATAAATAATACCCAGCACGAGGATCACCAGCCCCAGCGGCGTCACGCTAAAGAAGCTGAAGCCTTCCAGGCCTTCGCGCAGCAGTTCACTGTTGACCACCAGGTTCGGCGGCGTGGCCACCAGCGTCATCATACCGCTGATAAGGCCGGCGAAGCTGAGCGGCATCATCAGGCGTGACGGTGAGATCTGCATGCGCATGGAGACGCTCAGTACCACCGGAATAAAGATCGCCACCACCCCGGTGGAGCTCATAAAGGCCCCCAGCCCGGCGACGGTCAGCATCAGGAAGACCAGCATTTTGGTTTCGCTGTTGCCCGCCACGCTAACCAGCCAGGAGCCCATGCTGGTCGCCACGCCGGTACGCACCAGGCCGTCACCGATGATAAACAGGGCGGCAATTAAGATAACGTTGGGATCGCTAAAGCCGGAGAAGGCTTCCGTGAGGGTTAGGGTACCGCTGAGCACAAAGGCCACAATCACCAGCAGGGCCACGGCATCCATGCGGACTTTGCCGGTCGCAAACAGAATAATCGCGATAAGGAGCAGGCTTAAAACCCAAATAAGTTCACCGTTCAAAACAGATCCTTGTCAGAAGAGAGTGAAGCCGATAGTGCCATAAAAAAGCCCCAGCAATGTGGGGCTATATCATGTGATTACATTTTCCGTGAGACTGTTACATTCCCGTCGGCAGTGCGGCTGACGACGATGGACTCCAGCGTGGTGAGCACCAGGTCCGCCTCGTCCAGACGCGGCGAGTTGGCAGGAACATTAACGGCGATGACGTGACAGCCAGCGTTGAGACCCGCCAGCACGCCGGCGGCGGCATCTTCGACCACCACGCAGTCTTCCGCTGCCAGCCCCAGCAGCTTCGCGCCCAGTAAAAAGGCATCGGGCTCCGGCTTGCCGCGCGTTACCCGCTCTGCGGTGATAAACACCTCCGGCACCGGCAACCCAGCCGCTTTATGGCGCGCATGGGCCACGGGAACAGAGCCGGAGGTGACAATTGCCCACGGGATCCCCGCTTCATTCAGATGCCTGAGCAGCGCAAGCGCCCCCGGCAGTGCGGTGATGCCGTCGGTATCGGTGGCTTCGACCTGCTCAAGCCAGGCAAATTCCGCCTGGATATCGTCTTCGCTTTTTCCCTGTAGAAAGTGCCGTAAAGAGGTTATGGCCTGTTTGCCATGGATAAAATTCAGTACTTCCTGATGGTCGATGCCATGCCGGTCGGCCCAGCGACACCAGGAGCGCTCCACTACGGGTAACGAATCGACCAGCGTCCCGTCCAGATCAAACAGAAAACCTTTACACTGCACATCTACCTCCGTCAGGCATTAATAATTTGTTGGATCTCATTGCTGCTCAGATGGTACTGACGTGGGCAGGCGTGCCACACGCTGAGCATGCGCTGATACTTTTCCCACATCGGGGTCTGGGCGTTAAAGCCATGAGTACCGGCATCGAAATGGGTATAGCGACCTTCCACATTCACCATAAAGCGGACATAGCTCAGGTAGCGGGATTCGGTAGCCGCATCAAAGCCCAGGAAGGTAACACGACGCTCGTCGATGGTCTGGGCGTCTTTCAGGTTGGTCCAGGAGACATGCAGCGCGTGGTACATCTCCATGATGTCGATAACGGTACGGCAGGTCTCTTCCTTAAGTTCGCCAAAGTCGCGATCCAGCTCGCGCATCTGTAAACCGAAACCACGTTCGATGATAGTCTGCAAGCGGCGATAGCGCTCGGCGTTGTCGGGATCAAGCATCGTCATCATTTTGTACTGATTCGATAAAATCAGACGTTGAGCGTGGGTCATTTCCATCTTTCGACTCCTGTTGCGCATGGCAGCATTAAAAAAAAGACACGGTAACGGGGTGTTACTGTGCCTTCTTTTAGAGATCGTTTCGATGATCAATCACAAGTCATCGAGGAATGTTTTATCAAGTTGCTTGAATGCCCGCTTCAGGGTATCTGCCAGCGCCTGGTAATCAGGTTTACCCTCGACCGGTGCCAGCGCCTGCCCGGCATCCTGCAGCTTGCCGCGAACTTCATAGAACCAGGACAACACCGACGGCGGCAGCGGCGTGACCGAGCGTTTGCCCAACCACCACAAGCCCTGCATCGGCAGGCTCAGGGCGAACAGCGCGGTTGCCACCGCGGGGCCGAGTTGCCCACCCAGCGCAATCTGCCAGCACAGGGTGAAGACCGCAATGGGCGGCATCAGACGGATAGCGTGCCGGGTGGCGCGGATCACGCGGTTTTCAATAAAGACGGGCGCCAGGCGCTTCTCCAGTGGCCACGTCTTCGAGTAATGCTGCCCCCGGCGAAACAGGCTAAAAAAGCTCACGGAAGGATTCACGGGTGTCGACATGGCTTACCTCAACTTCACATATAAAGATTAAAAAATTCGTGCAAAACCACAACTGGTCATGACATCGTTCAAAAACTTTTGTCAGCACTACCCAGTATCAGGTATCCTGTGCCGGCCTGCAAAGGCCTTAGACGAGGAATGTTCACTCGTCAAATTATCGCACATTATGCCATTGCCGGAAAAATGCGCAAAATGGCATAAAATCATATGTATTCCTTTCGTCATGCCGAAATGTACTTCGGGCATGATGTTAATCATAAATGTCAGCGATATCTTGCGCTACGATCCTTGACTCACTGACGTTTTTTTAGCCACGTATCAATAATAGGTACTTCCATGTCGAGTAAGTTAGTACTGGTTCTGAACTGCGGTAGCTCCTCACTTAAATTCGCTATCATCGATGCGATCAACGGTGAAGAGTACCTTTCTGGTTTGGCCGAATGTTTCCATCTTCCTGAAGCACGTCTTAAGTGGAAAATGGACGGCAGCAAACAGGAAGCGGCTTTAGGTGCAGGCGCCGCTCACAGCGAAGCGCTGAACTTTATCGTTAACACTATTCTGGCACAAAAACCAGAACTGTCCGCTCAGCTGACCGCTATCGGTCACCGTATCGTTCATGGTGGCGAGAAGTACACCAAGTCTGTGGTCATCGATGACTCTGTTATTCAGGGCATTAAAGACTCCGCCTCTTTTGCACCGCTGCATAACCCGGCTCACCTGATCGGCATCGCTGAAGCGCTGAAATCCTTCCCGCATCTGAAAGACAAAAACGTGGCCGTGTTCGACACCGCGTTCCATCAGACCATGCCGGAAGAGTCTTACCTCTATGCCCTGCCGTACAAACTGTACAAAGAGCACGGCGTTCGTCGCTACGGCGCACACGGCACCAGCCACTTCTACGTGACGCAAGAAGCCGCGAAAATGCTGAACAAGCCGGTTGAAGAAGTGAACATCATCACTTGCCACCTGGGCAACGGCGGTTCCGTTTCTGCTATCCGTAACGGCAAATGCGTTGATACCTCTATGGGTCTGACCCCGCTGGAAGGCCTGGTGATGGGTACTCGCTCCGGTGATATCGACCCGGCGATCATCTTCCATCTGCACGATACCCTGGGCATGAGCGTTGAAGATATCAACAAAATGCTGACCAAAGAGTCTGGCCTGCTGGGTCTGACCGAAGTCACCAGCGACTGCCGTTATGTTGAAGACAACTACGCCGACAAAGAAGACGCTAAACGTGCAATGGACGTTTACTGCCACCGTCTGGCGAAGTACATCGGTTCTTACACTGCCCTGATGGACGGTCGTCTGGACGGCGTGGTCTTCACCGGTGGTATCGGTGAGAACGCGGCAATGGTGCGCGAGCTGTCCCTGGGCAAACTGGGCGTGCTGGGCTTTGATGTTGACCATGAACGTAACCTGGCCGCGCGCTTCGGTAAGTCTGGCTTCATCAACAAAGAAGGCACCACTCTGGCAATGGTTATTCCAACCAATGAAGAGCTGGTTATCGCGCAAGACGCGAGCCGTCTGACTGCCTGATTCCACACCGCCAGCAATGCTGGCGGTGCTGTTTTGTAGCCCGCCTGATTTTGGCGGTAACGAAAGAGGATAAATCGTGTCCCGTACTATTATGCTGATCCCGACCGGAACCAGCGTAGGCCTGACCAGCGTCAGCCTCGGTGTGATCCGTGCGATGGAACGCAAAGGCGTTCGTCTGAGCGTGTTTAAGCCAATCGCTCAACCCCGTGCTGGTGGCGATGCCCCAGACCAGACCACCACTATCGTTCGTGCAAACTCTAACCTGCCAGCGGCTGAACCGCTGAAGATGAGCCACGTTGAGTCTCTGCTCTCCAGCAACCAGAAAGACGTGCTGATGGAAGAGATCATCGCTAACTATCACGCTAACGCACAGGATGCGGAAGTGGTGCTGGTTGAAGGTCTGGTTCCAACGCGCAAGCATCAGTTTGCCCAGTCCCTGAACTTTGAAATCGCCAAAACGCTGAACGCGGAAATCGTGTTCGTGATGTCCCAGGGTACCGATACCCCGGAACAGCTGAAAGAGCGTATTGAGCTGACCCGCAGCAGCTTCGGCGGCGCGAAAAACACCAACATCACCGGCGTTATCGTTAACAAACTGAACGCCCCGGTAGATGAGCAAGGCCGTACCCGCCCTGACCTGTCTGAAATTTTCGACGACTCCTCCAAAGCGAAAGTCGTGAAAATCGATCCCGCTAAGCTGCAGGAATACAGCTCTCTGCCCGTGCTCGGCGCGGTGACCTGGAGCTTCGACCTGATTGCCACCCGTGCGATCGACATGGCGCGTCACCTGAACGCAACCATCGTCAACGAAGGCGATATCAACACCCGTCGCGTGAAGTCCGTGACCTTCTGTGCGCGTAGCATTCCGCACATGCTGGAGCACTTCCGTGCAGGTTCCCTGCTGGTGACCTCCGCTGACCGTCCTGACGTGCTGGTTGCAGCCTGCCTGGCAGCGATGAACGGCGTGGAAATCGGTGCGATCCTGCTGACCGGTGCCTATGAAATGGACCCACGCGTCAGCAAGCTGTGCGAACGCGCATTTGCTACCGGCCTGCCGGTCTTCATGGTGAATACCAACACCTGGCAGACCTCTCTGAGCCTGCAGAGCTTCAACCTGGAAGTGCCGGTTGATGACCACCAGCGTATCGAGAAAGTGCAGGAATACGTTGCCGGTTGCATCAATCCTGAGTGGATTGAATCCCTGACCGCGACCTCCGAGCGCAGCCGTCGTCTCTCTCCACCAGCTTTCCGTTATCAGCTCACCGAGCTGGCGCGTAAAGCGGGCAAACGCGTTGTGCTGCCAGAAGGCGACGAACCGCGTACCGTGAAAGCTGCCGCCATCTGTGCCGAGCGCGGTATCGCGACCTGTGTGCTGCTGGGTAACCCGGATGAGATCACCCGCGTTGCTGCCTCTCAGGGCGTTGAGCTGGGTTCTGGTATCGAAATCGTTGACCCGGAAGTGGTGCGTGAAAGCTACGTTGCCCGTCTGGTCGAGCTGCGTAAGAGCAAGGGCATGACTGAAGCCGTTGCCCGCGAACAGCTGGAAGACAACGTGGTTCTCGGTACCCTGATGCTGGAGCAGGACGAAGTTGACGGTCTGGTTTCCGGTGCGGTTCACACCACTGCGAACACCATCCGTCCGCCGCTGCAGCTGATCAAAACTGCACCAGGCAGCTCTCTGGTCTCTTCCGTGTTCTTCATGCTGCTGCCGGAACAGGTTTACGTTTACGGTGACTGTGCGATCAACCCGGATCCAACCGCTGAACAGCTGGCCGAGATTGCGATCCAGTCTGCTGACTCCGCGATTGCCTTCGGTATCGAACCGCGCGTAGCGATGCTCTCCTACTCTACAGGTACCTCTGGTGCAGGTAGCGACGTAGAGAAAGTGCGTGAAGCGACCCGTATCGCCCAGGAAAAACGCCCGGATCTGGTTATCGATGGCCCGCTGCAGTATGACGCCGCCGTTATGGCTGACGTTGCCAAATCTAAAGCGCCGAACTCGCCGGTTGCCGGTCGCGCTACCGTGTTCATCTTCCCGGATCTGAACACCGGTAACACCACCTACAAAGCGGTACAGCGTTCAGCCGACCTGATCTCCATCGGGCCGATGCTGCAGGGTATGCGCAAGCCGGTGAACGACCTGTCTCGTGGCGCGCTGGTAGACGATATCGTCTATACCATCGCCCTGACCGCGATCCAGTCTTCCCAGCAGTAAGCAACACTGAAAAGTAAAAGGGCGACCAGATGGTCGCCCTTTTTTTATGCTTCTTCGTGCTTAAGCGGCTCGTTGCTGGCATTGCGGCTCATCCACAGGGCCAGCGCTTTCAGCGAATCTGGTGTGAATTCATCGCAGCGGGCGGTGATCTCAGCCGGGGTCATCCAGCAGACTTCACTCACCTCTTCCTCCTGCAACGCAAACGGCCCGTGGGAGACGCAGCTGAAAAGGCCACCCCAGACGCGGCAGTGCGGATCTTCGAAATAGAACTGGCCATGTTCGGCGAACGGTACGCCGGCAATCCCCAGCTCCTCTTCCGCTTCACGGCGGGCGGAATCGAGCAGCAGCTCATCGGCCTGCACCACGCCACCGGCGGTTGCATCAAGCATCCCGGGCATGAAGTCTTTCGTTTCGGTACGGCGCTGAACCAGAATATTGCCCATCCCATCATGCACGACGATATAGGTCGCGCGATGACGCAGGCGTTGCGCCCGCATCTGCTCGCGGCTCGCCTGTGCGATTACCTCATTGTCTTCGTTGACAATATCCACCCATTCCGTACTTGCCAAATGACTCTGCTCCACCATCGGGAAACCTTCTCTTTAAAGCGCTCTCGCGGCGCGTTTACTGTTGAGGAGTAAATTACGGATTAATCTCTGACTGCGCAATAACCTGGCCGTCATTCAGCGTCATAACGCACAAATGGTTGCCTTCCAGCATACCGTAGCTGGGGGGGAAGCCGCCTTTGGGCAGGCTGACCGAGCCAGGATTGAAATGCAGAAGATCGCCCTGTTTACCGGCTACCGGAATATGAGTATGGCCGTAAACCAGCACATCGCCAGCATTCAGCGCGGGCAGGTTATCCGGGCCAAACAGATGACCGTGGGTCACAAACAGGCGGCTGTTCTCCAGCAGGATCTGCTGCCAGGGGGCGGTAAGGGGAAAATGCAGCAGCATCTGGTCGACTTCGCTGTCGCAGTTGCCGCGCACGGCGATAATCCGCGACGCGTAGGCGTTGAGCCGATCGGCGACCTCAGCAGGCGCGTAGCCCTCGGGTAGCGGATTGCGCGGGCCGTGGTTCAGCACATCCCCGAGGATCACCAGCCATTGCGCCCCGCTCTGCTCAAACAGCGAAAGCACCCGTTCGGTCGCCGGCAGCGAGCCGTGGATGTCCGATGCAAACATCAGCTTCATCAGAAACTCCTTATGTCGAAAAGCTGCCCCATCATACCGGAATATCAGCCCGCCCGCTTCGCTGACAGCGCCACGTAACGCTGCACGGAGGCACGCTGCCACTGGAAGTTAGCGTAATCCACCAGCGGCTGCGGCACGTCGTCGCCGTTAAGCACCAGACGGTTGAGCATCAACGCCAGATCCGCATCCGCAATACACCACTCCCCGAACAGATTTTGCTGGCCGTGGGCAAGCAGCGAGGAGGCGGTATCGTAGAGCTGGTTTGCCGCCCGCTGCGCGGTTTCGCTCAGGGCCGGTTTTTTTACCCCGGCGAAGACCACGTCGGTAGAGCGCTCCGTGCGGATCGGCACCAGATCGCTGCGCAGCCACGCCTGGATCTGACGCGCGCGGGCACGTTTTTGCCCATCGTGAGGGTAGATCCGCTCCCACTCCGGCGGCGCAAATTGCTCCTCAAGATATTCGGTAATGGCCGAGGATTCGCTGAGTTCAAAGCCGTCATGCTCCAGCACCGGCACGCGACGGGTCAGGGCATAGCCTCGCCACTGCGGCTGGCGATTCTCGCCCCGGCTGAGGTCAACGGTCTTCAGGGTAAAGGGCAGTCCTTTCTCGGCCAGTGCGACATACACGCTCATGACATAGGGGGAGTAATAATCGGCATCTGACCACAGGGTAATCGCAGGTTGGCTCATAAGGTCCTCGTAAGACGTCGGGGGATGGGTTGATATCCAAAATATAACCTCCTGTCCCGGCTGTCACTTGATGAAAACTCACGATTTATAACCACCACCTATACTCGATCCTATGCCGCGATAATCGTTATGACAGGAGTTGCGATGATTGACCTTTACTACGCCCCTACCCCCAACGGGCATAAAATCACTCTGTTTCTGGAGGAGGCCCAGCTGGACTACCGCATCCTGCCGGTTGATATCAGTAAAGGCGAACAGTTTCGCCCCGAGTTTCTTGCCATTTCACCCAACAATAAAATCCCGGCCATCGTCGACCACGAACCGGACGATGGCGGTGCGCCACTGAGCCTGTTTGAGTCCGGCGAGATCCTGCTCTATCTGGCGGAGAAGACCGGCAAGCTGCTGAGTGGGGAATTACGGGAACGCCACGTTACCCTGCAGTGGCTCTTCTGGCAGGTGGGCGGACTGGGGCCGATGATCGGCCAGAACTATCACTTTAACCACTTTGCGCCGCAGCCGATCGCCTACGCCATCGAACGTTTCCAGGTCGAGACGCAGCGGCTCTATAATGTGCTGAATAAGCGTCTGGAAAAATCGCCGTGGCTGGGGGGCGATCACTACAGCATTGCGGATATCGCATGCTGGCCGTGGGTTAATACCCATGAAAGCCACCGCGTCGACCTGGCGTCGTGGCCAGCGGTGAACAACTGGTTTGAGCGCATTCGCACCCGTCCGGCAACCGAGCGCGCCATGCAAAAAGCACAGCAGATATAAACGCTTTCCTCATGTATTATGGTGGCGATAATGACACGGAGGAAGCCTGCAATGTCCCAGCAAGACGCGATTATTCGTATTAAAAATTTACGCCTGCGCACCTACATCGGTATCAAAGAGGAGGAGCGCGCTAACCGTCAGGATATCGTGGTTAATGTGGTGATCCACTACCCGGCCGACAAGGCCCGGGACAGTGAGGATATCAATGACGCCCTGAACTACCGCACCGTCACCAAAAGCATCATTCAACATGTCGAGAGTAACCGCTTCTCTTTGCTGGAAAAATTAACTCAGGATGTGCTGGATATCGCACGCGAACATCACTGGGTCACCTATGCTGAAGTAGAGATCGATAAACTTCACGCGCTGCGCTATGCCGACTCCGTCTCAATGACGTTAAGCTGGCAACGCTAAGCGCAACCCTGGAGGTTGTATGAAGATCCTGATAACCGGCGGTACCGGCCTGATTGGCCGGCATCTGATCCCCCGCTTACAGACGCTGGGCCATGAGCTGACGGTGGTGACGCGCAGTCCCGAAAAAGCGCGCCAGACACTCGGCTCCGGCATCGATATCTGGAAAGGGCTCACCGAGCATCAGGATCTCAACGGCTTTGACGCCGTCATCAATCTGGCGGGGGAACCCATCGCCGACAAACGCTGGACTGACGATCAGAAGCAGCGGCTGTGCAACAGCCGCTGGACTATCACCCAGCGGCTGGTGGATATGTTCAAGGCCAGCGACACGCCGCCGTCGGTGTTTATCTCCGGTTCGGCATCGGGCTATTACGGCGATTTAGGCGAAGTGGTGGTTACCGAAGAGGAGCCGCCGCACAACGAATTTACCCATAAGCTGTGCGCCCGCTGGGAGCAGATCGCCTGCGGCGCGCAGAACGAACAAACCCGCGTTTGCCTGCTGCGTACCGGCGTGGTGCTGGCGCCCAAAGGCGGGATTCTGGCGAAGATGCTGCCGGTGTTTAAGCTGGGGCTCGGCGGGCCAATCGGCAATGGCCGTCAGTATCTGGCGTGGATCCATATCGACGATATGGTGAATGGCATTCTCTGGCTGCTGGATAACGATCTGCGCGGCCCGTTCAATATGGTCTCGCCCTATCCGGTGCGCAACGAACAGTTCGCTCATGCCCTGGGGCATGCGGTGCACCGCCCGGCCGTGATTCGTGCCCCGGCGACCGCAGTCCGCCTGCTGATGGGGGAATCCTCCGTGCTGGTGCTGGGCGGGCAGCGCGCGCTGCCAAAACGTCTGGAGGCCGCCGGGTTTGCCTTCCGGTGGTACGATTTAGAAGAGGCCCTGGGAGATGTGGTGGGTTAAGGCGTAACAATGACAAAGATTACCACTCCCAGACTGACGCTCTCCCCCTTTGAGCCCTCCGACTGGCCCTTTTTCCTGCGGCTTCGTGAATCACCCGAGATCATGCGCTATATGGCCGCTATCGTCCCGGAGAAAGAGACCCGTCGCCTGTTTGCTGCCCGTCTGACGGCTCCACACACTTTTGTCATTCGCACCCACGATGATGCCACCCCGCTGGGGGATATTGGGCTGCAAATCAGCGCAACGTATCCTGAAGAGGCCGACATTGGCTACACGGTGATCCCCGCCGCCCAGGGCCGCGGAATTGCCAGCGAGGCGCTGTGTGCCGTCTGTGAATATGCTTTTATTCGGGTCGGCGTGAAGGCGGTTAACGCGTACGTGCTGGCGGATAACGGCGGTTCGGTACGGGTGTTAGAGAAAGCGGGCTTTGTGCGCACCCAGGTGCTGGAACAGGCGTATGAGATTAACGGCGTGCGGTATGACGACTGGGTGTACCGGCTTGAGCAGGGTGCGGCCTGACTGCCGGGCGGCACTGCGTTTTCCCGGCCGACAAAACCCGTAGGCCCGGTAAGCGCAGCGCCACCGGGCAATAAACTACTTCAACGATCCTTTCAGGAACTGCTGCAGGCGCGGGCTCTTCGGATTCGCCAGCACCTCATCCGGGTGCCCCTGCTCTTCGATTACGCCCTGATGCAGGAAAATCACGTGGTTGGAGACGTTACGGGCGAAGCCCATCTCGTGGGTCACCACCACCATCGTTTTACCCTCTTCGGCCAGCTGCTGCATGATACGCAGCACCTCGCCCACCAGCTCGGGATCGAGCGCAGAGGTGGGTTCGTCAAACAGCAGTACTTCGGGTTCCATCGCCAGCGCACGGGCGATGGAGACACGCTGCTGCTGACCGCCGGAGAGATGCACCGGATATTTAATCTGCTGGCGCTCGTCAATACCCACTTTCGCCAGGTATTTCTCGGCACGGGCACGGGCTTCCTGCTTGCTTAAGCCCAGCACCTGCACCGGCGCTTCCATCACGTTCTCCAGCACCGTCATGTGGCTCCAGAGGTTGAAGTGCTGGAACACCATCGTCAGACGGGTACGCAACATCCGCAGCTGGTGCTTATCTGCCACCTTCAGCTGGCCGTCTTTGTCCTGCACCAGATTGATATTTTCACCGCTGACCACAATCGAGCCGGCACTCGGCTTTTCGAGGAAGTTGATGCAGCGCAGGAAGGTACTTTTACCCGACCCTGAGGAGCCGATAATACTGATCACATCGCCCGCATTTGCCTGCAGCGACACCCCTTTCAGCACTTCATGTTCGCCGTAGCGTTTGTGCAGATCGATAACGTTTAATTTGTTCTCAGCCATCTTAATTCTCAGTGCGTCGAAGAAGGTTTTATGTGCTGCAACCAGCGTTTTTCCGCTTTGCGGAACAGGCTAATCAGGACGTAAGAAATAATTAAATACAGCACCGCCGCGATGCCGAAGGCGGTAAACGGCTGATAGGTTGCCGAGTTAATGTCGCGGGCAATCTTCAGCAGATCCGGCACGGTGGCGGTAAAGGCCAGCGCGGTGGAGTGCAGCATTAAAATCACTTCGTTGCTGTAGGCGGGGAGCGCAATGCGCAGCGCCGACGGCAGAATAATGCAGCGATAGAGCTTCACGGAGGAGAAGCCATAGGCCCGCGCCGCCTCAATCTCGCCATAGGGAACGGAACGGATCGCCCCGGCGAAGATTTCGGTGGTGTAGGCGCAGGTGTTCAGCGTCAGCGCCAGCACCGTACAGTTCAGCCCGCTGCGGAAGAACGCGTTCAGCATCTCGGTGCCTTTCACGATCTCCAGGGTGTACATCCCCGAGTAGAACACCAGCAGCTGCACATAGAGCGGTGTACCGCGGAAAATATAGGTAAACAGCCAGATGGGAAAGCGAATGTATTTGTTGTTCGACACGCGGCCGATGGCGAGAAATATCGCCAGAATGCCGCCCATCACCACGGATGAAATCAGCAGCCAGAGGGTGATCGCCACACCGGTAAAGCGGTATCCGTCGGTCCACAGCAGTGATTTCCAGTACTCCTGAATAATCTCGATCACAGGTCAGCCCTCTTCACACCCACGGAGTAGCGACGCTCGAGCAGCAGCAGCACACCATTGGAGACGGTGGTAAACACCAGATAAATCACCCCGCAGACGATGGCGAAGTAGAACGGTTCCCAGGTGCTTTTACCCGCCAGCTGCGTGGCTTTCACCACATCTTCCAGCCCCAGTAACGAGACCAGCGCCGTCGCTTTGAGGATAACCTGCCAGTTGTTGCCGATACCCGGCAGCGCAAAGCGCATCATGGCCGGAAACATAATTCGGCGGAAGGTTTGAGAGGAGGTAAAACCGAATGCCGTGGCTGCTTCGATATGCCCTTTCGGCACCGCGAGATAGGCTCCGCGGAAGGTTTCAGTAAAGTAGGCTCCGTAGATAAAGCCCAGGGTGATGATACCGGCCACCATAGGATCGATATCAATTTGCGCCATACCGATGGCGTCCGTAATGCCGTTGAGGGCGATTTGCAGCCCGTAGAAAATCAACAGCATCAGAACCAGATCGGGCACGCCTCGGATCAGAGTGGTATAGCCTTCAAACAGCAGAACCATGGCCCGATTGGTCGACAGCTTCGCGCCCGCGCCCGCCAGGCCTATTAACACCGCCAGCACCACCGAACTGAGAGCCAGTTCAAGGGTGACGAGTGCGCCTTGTAAAATTACGCCAGAAAATCCGTACAGCATACCGCCTGCCCTGTCGTGTCGTGAGTGGTGTCGCCGTGTCTTTTCCCCTCCCACTGCGGGAGGGGCCGCACGTTATTCAGTGGGGCGTTTAGCCACCGTAGACATCAAAGTCGAAGTATTTCTTCGCCAGTTTTTCGTAAGTCCCGTCCGCGCGCATCTCGGCAAAGGCTTTGTTCAGCGCTTCACGCAGTTCGTTGTCCTCTTTACGCAGCCCCATGCCGGTGCCCACGCCGAAGAGTTTCTCGTCCTTAATGGACGGACCGCCGAACTTGTAATCTTTACCTACCGGCTGCTTCAGGAAGCCTTCGCTGGCAGCGACTTCGTCCTGGAAGGCGGCATCAATACGGCCTGCGGTAAGGTCAGCGTAGATATTCTCCTGACCCTGATAAGAGACGATCTCGATCCCTTTCGGTGCCCAGTGCTCATTGCCGTAAGTTTCCTGGGTAGTGCCCTGCAGCACGCCCACGCGCTTCCCTTTCAGGGATTCCAGGGTTGGCTGAATATCAGAGGATTTTGCGACCACCAGACGGGAATCCGCTGCATAAAGTTTGTCGGTGAAGGCAATCTCCTGCTGGCGTTTTTCGGTGATGGAGAGAGAAGACATAATGGCGTCGATTTTTTTCGCTTTCAGCGAAGGGATCAGCGCATCCAGTGGGTTTTCAACGAAGGTACACTCTGTTTTGATACGTTTGCACAGCTCTTTCGCCAAATCGATATCAAATCCTACCAGTTCACCCTGTGCATTCTTCGATTCGAAGGGGGCATAAGTCGGGTCAGTACCAATACGTACTTTTTGCGGAATTGCTGCGAATGCCGCAGTAGCGCTGGAAAATGCCAGAGCCAGAGAAAGTGACAACACCAGTTTTTTCATATCTATCCTCAACAGACTGTCTTCTTACGGGATTTTAACGCCGACGGGGGTGCCATTAATGTGCCATTAATCGCCGCGGCAAGGCAAAAGATTATGCCCCGCTCGCGCGAAAAAGTGCATTGCAAGTGCTTAACTATTCACTTTATAACCAACAGGGCGCACGATTTGCACCGTTATGGTTCGCAAACACCGCTGGCGCACCATAACGGTGAGCCATTATGGTGCGCACCCGTCAGTAACGGTTAGTCGCCGTACACATTGAAGTCGAAGTATTTCTTCGCCAGTTTGTCGTAGGTGCCGTCTTTACGCAGTTCGTTAAAGGCTTTATCGAACGCCGCTTTCAGCTCGGTGTCATCCTTACGCAGGCCAATACCTGTGCCGTCACCAAAGTACTTTTTGTCTTTTACAGACGGGCCGGCAAAGGCAAACTCTTTCCCTGCCGGTTGCTTCAGGAAGCCTTCGCTTGCGGCGACTTCATCCTGGAAAGCAGCATCCAGACGCCCTGCTGCCAGATCGGAATAGATCAGATCCTGGTTCTGGTAAGCCACTACATCCACGCCCTTCTCACGCCAGTTGGCATTGGCAAAGCCTTCCTGGGTGGAGCCCTGCAGGACGCCCACATGTTTGCCTTTCAGCGAATCAATGGTCGGCTGCACAGGGGAGCCTTTCGCCGCAATCAGGCGTGAGTCCGCGGCATACAGTTTTTCAGAGAAGGCGATCTCCTGCTGGCGTTTCTCGGTGATAGAGAGCGAAGAGATAATCGCGTCGATCTTCTTGGCTTTCAGGGACGGGATCAGCGCATCGAAGTCGCTTCCCACCCAGGTGCATTTCACGGACATGCGTTTGCACATCTCATTCCCCAGGTCGATATCAAACCCGACGAATTCACCCTTCGCATCTTTCGATGAGAACGGCGCATAGGTCGCGTCGGTACCGATACGTACGGTCTGTGGGAGCGCCGCATAGCTGCTTGCCGCTGCGCTTAATCCCACCAGCAAAGACAGAGCCAGAACCGTCTTCTTCATACATTACCCTCAAGTGTCGTGATTTTATTTTGTAATAGATGATGTTGTGTGTTGCTGCAGGCGATCCCTTGCAGGTCTTATGCCAGATTGCAATTAGCGCAAAATTTCGGCGTTAAATATGTTAACGAAAGGTTGCAGGATTGCCTTAATGGTGAAAGATAGCAGGTCTGCCAAACGAACCGCAGTGGGAAAAAAGGAAAAGAGGAATTAAATGTTGAGGATATGATCGCGGTTGCAGAATTGCCCTGAAACAGGGCATGTTGCGCTGACCTGCCCCAGGGTAGGACACCTTTCCCGTCAGACGCCCTGCCAGCGGGTGAAGAGATCGTCCGGCAGCTCAATGTCGAACTGGTCGAGAACCCGGTTCACAGTCTGATTAATAACGTCATCCAGACTCTGCGGACGGTGGTAAAACGCCGGCACCGGCGGCATGATCACCGCCCCCAGTTCGGCGGCCTGGGTCATCAGACGCAGGTGGCCCAGATGGAGCGGGGTTTCGCGCACGCAGAGCACCAGCGGGCGGCGCTCTTTCAGCACCACGTCGGCGGCACGGGTCACCAGGGTATCGGTATAGCTGTTGACGATGCCGGAGAGAGTTTTGATGGAACAGGGCAGGATAACCATCCCCGCGGTCTTGAACGACCCGGAGGAGATGCTGGCGGCGATATCGCGGGCATCGTGCACCACGTTGGCCAGGGCCTGAACGTCGCGCAGGGAGTAATCGGTTTCGAGAGAGAGGGTCTGACGCGCAGCCTGGCTCATCACCAGATGGGTTTCAACGTCAGCGACGTCGCGTAATACCTGCAGCAAACGGACACCGTAAATCGCGCCGCTGGCCCCTGAGATCCCTACTATCAATCGTTTCATGATTATCGCCCTTACCGTAACAGGGCAGACTGTGCAGGATTTTGGCGGGAGTTGCAAGCGAGGGCGGACGCCCTCGCCTGCGATCGGGATTAACCTTCGTTATGCATCTCTAAGCTTTCGAGATC
Organism: Leclercia sp. AS011; assembly: GCF_037152535.1. NCBI lineage: Bacteria > Pseudomonadati > Pseudomonadota > Gammaproteobacteria > Enterobacterales > Enterobacteriaceae > Leclercia > Leclercia sp. AS011. The sequence continues at coordinate 238,389 of NZ_JBBCMA010000001.1, read as the reverse complement.
GTTCGCCATCTGCACGGCTTTCGCATCGTCGTTACGCAGAGAGTCGAGGTAGTCCAGATACTTCTGGTCCACATCTTTGGTGACGTAAATACCGTTGAACACCGAGCACTCAAACTGCTGGATATCCGGGTTCTCAGCGCGCACCGCGTCGATCAGATCGTTCAGATCCTGGAAAATCAGGCCATCGGCACCGATGATCTGGCGGATCTCGTCCACTTCACGACCGTGGGCGATCAGCTCGTTGGCGGTCGGCATATCGATACCGTAGACGTTCGGGAAGCGAATCTCCGGTGCCGCAGAGGCCAGATAAACCTTCTTCGCACCTGCTTCACGGGCCATCTCGATAATCTGCTCAGAGGTGGTGCCACGCACGATGGAGTCATCCACCAGCAGCACGTTCTTATCGCGGAACTCAGCGCGGTTGGCGTTCAGCTTGCGGCGCACCGATTTACGGCGCAGCTGCTGGCCTGGCATAATAAAGGTACGGCCAACGTAGCGGTTTTTCACAAAGCCCTGGCGATACGGTTTACCCAGGATGCGTGCCATCTCCAGTGCGATATCGCAGGAGGTTTCCGGGATTGGGATGACCACATCGATATCCAGATCTTCCCACTCGCGGGCAATCTTCTCGCCGAGCTTGGTGCCCATGTTCACACGGGCGCTGTAGACGGAGATCTTGTCGATGAAGGAGTCCGGACGGGCAAAGTAGACGTACTCGAACAGGCACGGATTGCTGACCGGGTTTTCGGCACACTGACGGGTAAACAGCTGGCCTTTTTCAGTGATGTAGACCGCTTCGCCCGGCGCAACGTCGCGCAGGAACTCAAAACCCAGGGTATCCAGAGCCACGCTTTCGGAGGCCACCATATACTCGGTACGGCCATCGCCGATATCACGCTTGCCCAGTACCAGAGGACGAATACCGTTCGGATCGCGGAACGCGACCATACCGTGGCCGATAATCATCGCTACGCAGGCATAGGCTCCACGAATGAGACGGTTAGTGGCTGCCACGGCAGCAAAAATGTTGTCGGCTTCCAGCGGATAGTGACGGAAGTTATCCAGTTCGCTGGCAAAGATGTTAAGCAGAATTTCAGAATCTGAAGTGGTGTTAATGTGGCGGCGCTTCTCTTCAAACAGCTTTTTACGCAACTCGTGGGCGTTGGTCAGGTTGCCGTTGTGGGCAAGCGTGATGCCATACGGGGAGTTAACGTAGAAAGGCTGCGCTTCAGAGGCGCTGGAACTGCCTGCGGTAGGGTAACGAACGTGACCAATACCCATGTTACCCTGCAGACGCTGCATATGGCGGGCTTCAAACACATCGTTGACCAGGCCGTTGGCCTTACGTAAACGGAAGCAGTTGTGTGCATCAATGGTGATGATACCCGCAGCATCCTGCCCACGGTGCTGAAGCACCGATAATGCGTCATAAATAGACTGGTTTACCGGCATGAAACCGGCGATACCGACAATACCGCACATTCGTCATTTCCTCGTTAAGCCACATCTCAGGGTTTATGCCCTGGGCAAAAAACTCGACGAGCTTTGCAGATAGTCAAAGAACCATCTGATGATGAAGCTGAACTGCGGGATCAGCTGCGATTTCTGCCAGTCTTCACTTTTTGAGAACCCGGTAAAGGTATCAAGGAAGAACAGTATCGCGGCGACAATCAACACCCCTCGCAAGGCACCGAAACAGATCCCGAGCACCCTGTCCGTTCCTGACAAACCGGTTTTCTCAACCAGCTGGCCAATCACGAAGTTAACAATGGCGCCTACAATCAGCGTCGCGATAAACAGCACCGCGATGGCGATTCCGTTTCGGACCAGTTCATCTTCAAAGCCCGTGAACCAGACAGACAGGTAAGTGTAGTAATGACTGGCAACAAAGAAGGCGCAGCCCCAGGTTACCAGCGATAACGCTTCACGAACAAAGCCACGGATCAGGCTAACCAGACAGGAAAAACCTATCACCGCAATGATGGCGTAATCAATCCAGACCATATACGTCCCACGATTAAACGCCCTGTCATCCAGTTCGGGGCGAATTCTAACAGAAAAAGAAAACGTTTGCGTAGGGATTTCCTTCCCGCGCGTAAATAAAAAAAGCGCTGAAAAAATGTTCAGCGCCCCAGGCGGGTTACCTTCTCAGGCAATCTGCTACGCCTGTTTTTTAGTCAGAGAAAATTCAATTCACGCTGTAGTTCATCACCACGCCGCTCAGGCCGGAGAGTTGATTCAGCTCCCCAAGCGATCCCTTCAGCTTATCTCTCGATGCATCCGGGCCGACGAGAATACGGGTGATTTTACCCTGTACCGGCGTTGAAGGTGAAGTGTAAACGCGATACCCCGCGCCCCGCAGTTTAGCCACGACTTCGTTGACCTTGTCGGCGTTTTTCAACGCCCCGAGCTGCACCACATAGGCTTTACCGGTCGGAGCCGGTTTCTCTTCTGCCGCCGGTTTGGCCGGTGGCGTTTCCGTAGCCGCCGCCAGCTGCTGGCTGGTGTTATCGCGCTGCGGTTTCGGCTTATCTACCGGCTTCGGCTTCTGCACCGGTTTTGGCGCATACTGCTCGACCGGTGCCGGATCCAGTTCGTTATTGTTACTGGCCGCCAGACGCGACGGATCTAAGGATGGTGCTGCGGCATCGCCCGCCCGCACCTCTTCCGCCGCCCCTTCAGGCGGTTGAGCGGGTAGCGCCTGCGTTGCCGCCGGCAGCATGTCCGGCTCATCCCGGTCGCCAGGCTTCGGCACCAGCGGGATCGCCGCAAACTCATCCTGATAATGCTTTTTCTGTCCATCAAGCAGCCCGGGGAGAATAATCACCCCCAGCGCCACCAGCACAATGGTGCCTGCTAAACGGTTCTGAAACTTACTTGCCACCGGTTCTCCCCGCATCCATTACGTCCATGACATGTGCCACCGTGTGGAAGGATCCACACACCAGCACGGTATCTTCTGGTCTGGCATCCGCCATCGCCGCGCGCCATGCCAGCTCCACGCTGGCAAACGTCTGGCCCTGGCCGAGGTGTTCCATCAGCTGTTCAGCCGTTGCCCCGCGCGGGCCTTCCAGAGGTGCACAATACCAGCTATCGACCACAGTCTCCATGCAGGCCAGCGTGCCGCCAATATCTTTATCATGAAGCATACCGATAACCGCCAGCACGCGCCCGGTTTTTGGCAATGATTTGAGACGTCCGGCGAGATAGGCAGCGGCATGAGGGTTATGCGCCACATCCAGAATCAGACGCGGAGAGTCGCTCACAATCTGGAAACGCCCGGCGAGGATCGCCTGCTGAATGCCGTCGCGGATGGCCTGCTCGTTCACCGCCAGACCGCTGGCGCGCAGTGCGGCCAATGCCGTGGCGGCGTTCGGCTGCGGTACCTGCGGCAGCGGCAGGTTATCCAGCGCCCCGCTGGCATCTTCAAAGCGCCAGCCGCGCTCCGTCACGCTGTAGCGCCAGTCGACGTCGCGACGCTGCAACAGCGCCCCTTTCTCCCGGGCCACATCGGCAATGGTGTGCGGCATATCGGGCTCTCCGACAATCGCTGGTTTACCCGCGCGGAAAATACCGGCTTTCTCCCGGCCAATGCTTTCGCGATCGGGCCCCAGCCAGTCGATATGATCCAGCGCGATGCTGGTCACTACCGCCACGTCCGAATCGACAATATTGGTGGCATCCAGACGCCCGCCTAACCCGACTTCCAGGATCACCACGTCCAGCTGCGCCTGCTTAAACAGCCACAGCGCCGACAGGGTGCCATATTCAAAATAGGTGAGCGAAATGTCGCCGCGCGCGGCTTCGATCTCTGCGAAGGAGGCGGTATGCGCCGATTCGGCTAACTCTGCGTTCTGTATCCGCACGCGCTCGGTATAGCGCACCAGATGCGGCGAGCTGTAGACCCCCACTTTGTAGCCCGCCGCCATCAGCATGGACTCCAGCGTGCGGCAGGTGGTGCCTTTGCCGTTGGTGCCCGCGACGGTGAAGACAAAGGGAGCCGGTTTCAGAACGTCAAGGCGCGCCGCTACCTGGCTGACGCGCTCAAGTCCCATGTCGATGGCTTTACTGTGCAGGTTTTCCAGATAAGAAAGCCACGCGGCCAGAGGCGACGTGGCTTGGGGAAGAGTGATATTTTCCATGTTGCGCGCTTTTCAGTTACGGTTAGAAAGCAAAAGGGCAGCGCCATTGGCCCTGCCCTTTTCAGTTATCAGGCCTCGGGTTCCTGATCCGGTACCACCACGCCTTCGCGCGGCTCATCCGGGCTCGGCGACGGCAGATTCATCAGCTTCGCCAGGATGCTGGCCAGTTTCAGGCGCATCTCCGGGCGGCGAACGATCATGTCGATAGCGCCTTTTTCGATAAGGAACTCACTGCGCTGGAAGCCCGGCGGCAGTTTCTCACGTACCGTTTGTTCGATAACGCGCGGGCCGGCAAAGCCGATCAGCGCTTTTGGCTCAGCGATGTTCAGATCGCCCAGCATTGCGAAGCTCGCCGATACGCCGCCCATGGTTGGGTCGGTCAGTACAGAGATGTACGGCAGACCGCGCTCCTGCATTTTTGCCAGCGCTGCGGAGGTTTTTGCCATCTGCATCAGCGACATCAGCGCTTCCTGCATACGGGCACCACCGGAGGCGGAGAAGCAGATCAGCGGACAGTTATCTTCCAACGCCTGCTCAACCGCACGCACAAAGCGCGCACCAACCACGGAGCCCATTGAGCCGCCCATAAAGGAGAACTCAAACGCCGCTGCGACCACCGGCATCTCGTGCAGAGTGCCTTTCATCACCACCAGGGCGTCTTTCTCGCCGGTCTCTTTCTGTGCAGAGGCCAGACGATCTTTGTATTTCTTGGAATCGCGGAACTTCAGCACATCTTTCGGCTCAAGCTCGCTGCCCAGTTCAACCAGAGAACCTTCATCCAGCAGGCTATGCAGGCGGTTACGCGCCGACATACGCATGTGATGATCGCACTTCGGACAAACTTCCAGATTACGCTCCAGCTCGGCGCGGTACAGGACCTGGCCACAGCTGTCACATTTGGTCCACACCCCTTCAGGAATACTCGCTTTGCGGGTTGGGGTGATATTACTTTTAATTCGTTCAATCCAGCTCATTGATAACCTTTCTGCCTGAACCAGGTTTGCTGCAAGGGGCGCATAATGCCATTTTTGCCCCCGACAGACCATGAATGTTGCACATTAAAACATAACAGCCCGAAACTTTGGATAAAAAAGTGGTCGAACCGCAGTCGTGCCTTTATTTTGCTTGTTTTGCCGCCGCGCGCCGGTGACGAATAATTTCGATTACGCCCGGCAGAATGGAGACCACAATAATCCCTACGATCAGTAACTTGAGATTTTCCTGAATCATAGGAATGGTACCGAAGAAATAGCCCGCGTAGGTAAAGCTGAGTACCCACAGCAGCGCGCCCGTGACGTTATAGAGCGCGAAATGACGGTACGACATATGACCCATTCCCGCAACAAAGGGGGCAAAGGTTCTGACGATCGGCACAAAGCGGGCGAGAATAATGGTTTTACCGCCGTGTTTCTCATAAAACGCATGGGTTTTATCGAGATAGCTGCGACGGAAAATCTTCGAGTCCGGGTTACTGAACAGCCGATCGCCAAACAAGCGCCCTATAGTGTAGTTCACCGCATCACCAAGGATCGCGGCGATAAGCATCAGCACCACCATCATATGAACGTTGATGTCGTTGGTTTCCAGCGAGGCCAGCGCCCCCGCCACGAACAGCAGCGAATCGCCCGGTAAGAACGGAGTGACCACCAGTCCGGTTTCACAAAACAGGATCAGGAACAGAATGGCATAGACCCAGACGCCATAATCAGCGACCAGCTCTGCCAGGTGAACATCAATATGCAGAATGAAATCAATTACAAAGCGAATAAAATCCATATTGTCTAAACCTTTATTGCCACGGCTATCAGTCCGCTAAAAACAGCGGGCCCATTGGCGGTTTCGGAAGGTCAAATCGATCCGGATAATCGACCGAGACCAGATACAGCCCTTCCGCTTTCGCCGTTGCTGCTGCCAGCGTTCTGTCCTTCGCCGCCAGCAACTCTGCAATCCAGCTCTCCGGCTGGTGTCCGGCGCCCACTTCCATCAGGCTGCCAACAATATTCCGCACCATATGATGTACAAAGGCGTTGGCCTTGATATCCACCACCACATAGGCCCCATGACGGCTGACGTTAATGTGCATCAGGTTGCGCCACGGAGTCCGCGACTGGCACTGCACCGCGCGAAACGAGGTAAAGTCGTTTTCACCGATCAGCACCTGCGCCGCGCGATGCATGCGATCGGCATCCAGCGGCTCGTAAAAGTGCGTTACGCCCTGGCCTAACACGGCCGGACGCAGGCGCTGGTTATAGATGATGTAGCGGTAGCGGCGCGCGGTGGCGCTGAAACGCGCGTGAAAATCATCCGGCACAGTTTTGACCCAACGCACGGCGATGTCTCCAGGTAAATTCGCATTTACCCCGAGCGTCCAGGCCGCGTCTTTACGCACGGCGGTGGTTTCAAAATGCACCACCTGCCCCGTACCATGAACACCGGCATCGGTACGCCCCGCGCACAGGACATTGATGGGCTCATTCGCCACCTGAGAGAGCGCTTTCTCCAGTTTTTCCTGAACGCTGCGCACCTCGTTCTGACGCTGCCAGCCATAATATTTACTGCCATCGTACTCAATCCCGAGAGCAATTTTATGGACCGGCTTTTGTTCCACTTCTGACATCAGTACAGATACTCCTGCACCAGTTTCTCGGCAATTTTCACCGCCATCAGGGCGCCGCCAAAACGAACGTTGTCGGCCACCGACCAGAACTGGATCTGCTCCGGCATACCGTAGTCGTTGCGGACACAGCCGATGGAGAGACGGGCGTTGCCCGTTGCATCGCCCACCTGGGTCGGGAACTGGCTCTCTTCGGACAGTTCAATGTCCTCGCCACGGGCAAAGGCGTCGCGCGCCTCTTCCGCCGCCAGCGGGCGCATGGCTTCAAAGCTCACCATCTGGGCGTGGCCGTAAAACACCGGTGACTGCACGCAGTTGGCGGAGATCATCAGCCCCTCATCCTGCAGGATCTTGCGGACCTGATCGACGAGCTGACGCTCTTCGCGCACGCTACCTTCGCGATCCGGCAGCAGCGGCAGCATGTTGAAAGCCAGCTGACGGCCAAAGAAGTCCTCTTCGTCCACCGGAATACCGTTCAGCAGCTTCGCGCTCTGCCCGGCCAGGGCATCCACCGCTTTTTTACCGTGGGCGGAGGCCGACAGCAGGCTGGTGACGGAGATACGGGATAAGCCGCCATCGTCGATCAGCGGTTTCAGGGCGGTCAGCAGCTGGCTGGTCAGGCTGTCCGGGACGGCGATGACGTTACGGTTGCGGTAGTCGGCCAGCACGAACGGGTTGACGTCCGGCACCACCAGCGGCACGTCCGGCTCAAGGGCGAACAGGCCGCTTGAATCAATCACCAGACAGCCCGCGTTGGTGGCGTCTTCGATATAGGTTGCGGAGGCTTCAGCACCGGCGACGAAAAAGGCCAGCTGCGCCTGGGTCCAGTCGAATTCAGCCGCATCCTGAACGCGTACCGATTTGCCCTCATAACGCAGATGTTCACCTGCGCTCTCATTACGCGCCAGGGCAAAGATCTCCCCCACCGGGAACTGACGCTCAGCAAGAGTTTCAAGCAGGGCTTCGCCCACGGCGCCCGTTGCGCCCAGTATGGCAATGTTCCAGCCTTCAGACATGGTGGTTTACTCCAGAAATAAAAAAGCGTCCCCGGCGGATTATCCGCCAGGGAGCATTAAGAAGACATTAACGAACCGGATGATGAGTGGCGTTGAAGCCCAGCTTGTGCAGCAGTGAAGCCGCCGCAGCGTCATCACACATGACATACAGGGAAGACCACTCCCGGCGTTCCACATAGTGCTTGCGCAGCTTGTCGAATTCACCCGGCATACCCGCTACTTTTCGCAGCAGCGCGTCATCGCGGCGCACATCATACACTAAATGCACCAGCCTTTTCAGCGTTGCCTGATCCAGCGGGCCATGGAGGGTAATGCGGCCAAATTCCGGCGTCGGCAGCAGGGTATCCAGCGCCACCTGCTGCGATTTGCCAATGAAGGTGCTGAAGGCCTCAAACACCTGGGTGGTGCCACGCGCTTTGCCTTCCAGGGTGTAACCGGCGATGTGCGCGGTGCCAATATCCACTTTCTCCAGCAGCGCCACGTTGAGATCCGGCTCCGGCTCCCAGACGTCCAGCACCACGCTGAGATCCTGACCGGCGTCCAGACGCTTCAGCAGCGCGGCGTTATCCACCACCGGGCCACGACAGGCATTGATCAGGATAGTGCCCGGCTTCAGGCGGCTAATCACCGCCTCATCGGCCAGATGCAGGGATTTATAAGGCCCGTCTTTAAACAGCGGGGTATGGAAGGTGAGCACGTCACATTCCGCCACCAGGGCGTCCAGGCTCTGGAAATCGCCCTCGTCGCCACGGTCGGCGCGCGGGGGATCGCACAGCAGCGTGCGGATGCCTAACGCCTCAAGGCGCTTTTGCAGGCGACTGCCTACGTTACCGACCCCGACAATACCGACGGTACGATCGGCCAGGGTGAACCCGTCACGCTCGGCCAGCATCAGCAGGGAAGAGAAAACATACTCCACGACCGCGATGGCGTTACAGCCCGGCGCGGCGGAAAACCCGATCCCCGCCTGCTTCAGCCAGGCATCATCCACATGATCGGTTCCCGCGGTTGCCGTACCGACAAACTTCACCCCTTTGCCAGACAACAGCGCCTCATTCACTTTGGTCACTGAGCGCACCATCAGCGCGTCGGCATCATCCAGCTCAGCGAGCGGGATCGGGCGTCCGGGAACGGCCTTAACCTCACCCAGGCGGCTGAACAGCTCGCGGGCGTAAGGCATATTTTCATCAACGAGGATTTTCACGTCTGAGTACCTGTTTGAGAGGAAGTTAACCGGCCAAGTGTGCCATAATCTGGCCGCCAGGCATATACGTAACCTGGTTTACGCTGAGTAACGACTTTAAGGATTTTTTGACGATGCAGCCCATTTCAGGTACGCCGCCGCAACCTCCGGGTGACGGCCCGCGTCCGTCTCACGTCGCAGGCGAACAGCCCCTCTCCACCCAGCAGCGCACCGTACTGGAACGCCTGATCACCCGGCTGATTGCCCTGACGTCGCAGCAGAGTGCGGAAGTGTGGGCCGGGGTCAAACACGATCTGGGCCTGAAGAGCGATACGCCTATGCTGTCGCGCCACTTCCCTGCTGCAGAGCAAAACCTGAACCAGCGCCTGAACACCGCGCAGCTTAACCACACCACCCGGCAGATGGTCTCGCAACTGACGGAGCTGTTAAGCCAGGGGAATAACCGTCAGGCGGCCAGCGATTTTATTCGCCAGCAGTACGGCCAGACGGCACTCAACCAGTTGACGCCCGAGCAGCTTAAGACGGTATTGACGCTGCTGCAAAATAACCAGCTCGCCATTCCGCAGCCGCAGCAGCGTCCGGCCACCGAACGCCCGCTGCTGCCTGCCGAACACAACACGCTCAAGCAGATGGTGACCAAGCTGGCCGCCGCCACGGGCGAGCCGACCAAGCTGATCTGGCAGTCGATGCTGGAGCTGTCAGGAGTGAAGGCGGGAGAATTGATCCCGGCCAGGCAGTTTACCCATCTTGCCACCTGGCTGCAGGCACGTCAGACCCTGAGCACCCAGAGCGCGCCGACGCTGCACAGCCTGCAGGCGGCGCTGAAACAGCCGCTGGAACCCCAGGAGTGGAACACTATTCAGGACTATGCCCGCCAGAACTGGCAGGCGACGCCGCAGACGGTGCTGACCACCGCCCAGGTTCAGGATCTGCTTAATGAAATCTTTACCCGCCGCACCGAGCGTGAAGCTGGCGTGACGGAAGTGCGCAATATCCAGCCGATCTACAGCCCGCTGTTTGCCCCGGTAGTGGAAACCTTCAGAACCCTCTCTGCCCGTCCGGGGCTGATGTTGGTTGCGTTACTCATTGCGCTGGCGATTTTCTGGCTGGTCGTGTGATATTTTGCCGGGTGGCGGCTTCGCCTTACCCGGCCTACGGTCCTTGTAGGCCCGGTAAGCGTAGCGCCACCGGGCAAAGGCTAACCCCGGCGAAACGCCACCAGCGTTACCACTATCCCCACCACCGCAGAGACCGCCCCCGCCAGGAAGACCGACGGATAGCCGAACGAGGTGGCTAACAGCCCTGCCAGCGGCGCGGTGACCCCGTAAGAGATATCCTGAAACGCGGCATACCCGCCCAGCGCCGTGCCGCGCACCTGGGGAGCAACGCGTTTGACGACTTCAACACCGAGTGCAGGGAAGATCAGCGAACAGCCACAACCGGTCAGGGCTGCGCCCAGCAGTGCAACCGGCGCGGTTGGGGCCTGCCAGAGCAGCACAAGGCCAATGGTTTCAATCACCAGCGACGCCACCGCCACCTTCACACCGCCATAGCGATCCGGCATCCAGCCGAACAGCACCCGCATCAGGACAAACGCGCCGCCAAACGCGGTAAGCGTAAAGCCGGCCATCGTCCAGCCACGGCTCATAAAGTACAGTGAGACGAAGGTCCCAATCACCGCAAAACCTACGCCCTGCAGGGCAAGGCCCAGACCTGGCTGCCAGATTTGCCCCACCACGCTCCACAGAGAAGGACGCTCGCCTTTATGAGCCGGCACTTTACGCACCGTGCCGTTAAACGCCCATGCCAGCAGCGGCAGCGCCATGGTGGTAGCCGCCAGTACCGCAAAACCAAAATGGCTGTGAATGAACAGACCCAGCGGTGCACCAGCGGCCAGCGCGCCATAGATCGCCATTCCGTTCCAGGACATCACTTTGCCGGAACGCGCGGGCCCGACCAGCCCCATCCCCCAGGTCAGGGTGCCGGTCAGCAGCTGGCTTTCACCAAAACCGAGAATCAAGCGCCCCACCACCAGCAGCGCAAATTTATACGCAGCCTCTACCGGCAGCAGCGCGGCCAGTAGCCATGCGCCGCCCGCCAGCCCGCAGGCGAGCATGCCCTGTAGCGCCGAGCGCTTTGCGCCGTGTTGATCCGCCAGCCGTCCGGCGTAGCCGCGGGTTAACACCGTGGCTAAAAACTGAATACCCACGGCGATGCCGACCATGGTGTTGCCATAGCCCAGCTCCTGGTGAACAAACAGCGGGATCACTGGTAACGGCAGACCAACGGTCATATAGGTGAGGAATACCGCAAAGGCGATACGGAACAGCGAGACGTTTCCGGAGGAGGCGTTTTTATCTGAGGTAACGGCCGTCATGCATAACTCCATGTTCAGGCATAAAAAAAGGGAGCCATCAGGCTCCCTTCTACTATACATTCAAACGCTTATGCTTTCAGCTTACGCATTACCAGCGTGGCGTTGGTGCCGCCGAAACCGAAGCTGTTGGACATCACGGTGTTCAGCTCACGCTCGGTTGGTGCAGTAACGATGTTCAGGCCAGCAGCCTGCTCATCCAGCTGTTCCACGTTGATGCTTGGGGCGATGAAGCCGTGTTCCAGCATCAGCAGGGAGTAGATGGCTTCCTGCACGCCAGCCGCACCCAGCGAGTGACCGGTCATGGCTTTGGTCGCGGAGATCGCCGGGCTGTTGTCGCCGAACACTTCGCGGATTGCACCCAGCTCTTTCACGTCGCCTACCGGAGTAGAGGTCCCGTGGGAGTTCAGGTAGTCGATTGGGGTATCAACGCCGTGCATCGCCATCTTCATGCAGCGCACCGCGCCTTCACCGGATGGAGCAACCATGTCTGCGCCGTCGGAGGTTGCGCCGTAGCCAACGATCTCAGCATAGATGTGTGCGCCACGGGCCAGAGCGTGTTCCAGCTCTTCAACCACCACCATACCGCCGCCGCCTGCGATAACGAAGCCGTCACGGCTTGCATCATAAGTACGGGAGGCTTTTTCTGGCGTTTCGTTGTATTTGGTGGACAGAGCGCCCATCGCGTCGAACTCACAGGCCATTTCCCAGCCCAGCTCTTCGCCGCCGCCAGCAAACACGATGTCCTGTTTGCCCAGCTGGATCTGCTCTACCGCGTTACCGATACAGTGAGCGGAAGTCGCACAGGCGGAGCTGATGGAGTAGTTTACGCCGTGAATTTTGAACGGGGTCGCCAGGCACGCGGATACCGCTGAGCCCATCGCTTTGGTCACCACGTATGGACCCACCGCTTTCAGGCCGCGCGGGCTACGCATGGCGTCAGCACCGAACACCTGTGCTTTTGATGAACCGCCGGAACCGGCGATCAGGCCCACGCGTGGGTTGTTCTGATAAACCTCTTCGCTCAGGCCCGCATCAGCAATCGCTTCCTGCATGGAGAGGTAGGCGTAGATAGAGGCATCGTTCATGAAACGGACCACTTTGCGATCGATCATGCCCGTGGTGTCCAGTTTGACATTACCCCAGACGTGGCTGCGCATACCTGAATCTTTAAACTCTTCAGAGAAGGTGATCCCGGAGCGTCCTTCACGCAGAGATGCCAGGACTTCCTGCTGGTTATTACCGATGCTGGAAACGATGCCCAAGCCAGTAATCACTGCACGTTTCATTCAATACCTCTGTAAGTCGCACTATTTTAAGTTTCGAGTCGCACAATAGCGTACACTTGTACGCCGAACAAGTCCGATCAGCCAATTTCTGCGGAAATTTGCACCATCAGACGCACATCGTTAAGATCGCGGCACAGCCTGTCAGACGAGTAACTTACGTGAAACAAAACGCCATACAACCTGCCAACCTCGAATTCAACGCTGAGGGTACACCTGTTTCCCGAGATTTTGATGATGTCTACTTCTCTAATGATAACGGACTGGAAGAGACACGTTATGTTTTCCTCGACGGAAACCAGCTGAATGCCCGTTTTCCGGCGCATCCCCGCGATCTGTTCGTGGTGGCGGAGAGTGGATTTGGCACCGGGTTGAATTTCCTTACCCTCTGGCAGGCGTTCGATCGCTTCCGGGTGGCTCACCCTGAGGCTACGCTGCAAAGGTTACATTTCATCAGTTTTGAGAAATTCCCGCTGGCCGCCGACGACCTGCGCCTGGCGCATCAGCGCTGGCCGGAATTAGCCCCCTGGGCAGAGCAGCTTCAGGCCCAGTGGCCGCTGCCCATCGCGGGCTGCCATCGTCTGCTGCTGGACGACGGGCGCGTCACTCTCGATATCTGGCTGGGAGACATCAACGACCTCACTGACAGACTGGACGATTCGCTCAACCAGCAGGTTGACGCCTGGTTCCTCGACGGCTTTGCTCCCGCCAAAAACCCGGACATGTGGAGCCCGACGCTGTTTGCCGCGATGGCCCGCCTTGCACGGCCTGGGGCGACGCTTGCCACCTTCACCTGCGCCGGATTTGTCCGTCGCGGCCTGCAGGAAGCGGGCTTCACCATGAAAAAAACCAAAGGCTTTGGCCGCAAGCGCGAAATGCTCGTCGGGGTGATGGAGCAGGATCGCCCCACCCCTGCCCGCACGCCGTGGTTTGCCCGCAGCGCCAGCGACGGGCGAGAAACCGCCGTGGTGGGCGGCGGGATCGCCAGCGCTCTGCTGTCGCTGGCGCTGCTGCGCCGCGGCTGGCAGGTGGCGCTCTACTGTGCTGACGACGCCCCGGCCACCGGTGCCTCCGGCAATCGTCAGGGGGCGCTTTACCCCCTGTTGAGCGCGCATGATGCGGCGCTGAGCCAGTTTTTCCCGACGGCTTTTACCTTCGCCCGTCGCCTGTACGATGCCCTGCCGGTCGCCTTTGATCACGCCTGGTGCGGCGTGACCCAGCTTGGCTGGGATGAGAAGAGCCAGCAGAAAATTAACCATATGCTCGCTCTGGGCCTGCCCGAGCAGATCGCGGTGGCGGTCGATGCCCACCAGGTGGAAGAGAGCATTGGGGTGCCAACCGGCTGCGGCGGGATCCAGTATCCGCTCGGCGGCTGGCTGTGCCCGGCCCAGCTTACCGCGGCGGTAATTGCCCAGGCGCAAGCCCTTGGCCTGCAGGTGCACTACGGCCGCAGGGTGACCTCCCTCGAGCAGAGCGACGCGCACTGGACGCTGCACTTCGCGGAGGGCGAGCATGCCCGGCACGGCAGCGTGGTGCTGGCGAACGGGCACGGCATCAACCAGTTCAGCCAGACCGCCCCGCTGCCGGTTTATCCGGTGGGCGGCCAGGTAAGCCATATCCCGGCAGCACCGCAGCTAAGCCAGCTGCGCCAGGTGCTGTGCTACGACGGGTATCTGACCCCGCAAAACCCGGCCAACGGCCAGCACTGTATCGGGGCAAGCTATCACCGTGGGCAGACGGAGCCGCAGTACAGCGACGGGGATCAGCAGCATAACCGCCAGCGGTTGATCGACTGTTTACCCCAGGCGGCATGGGCGCGTGAGGTTGACATTAGCGCCGGCGAGGCGCGCAACGGTATTCGCTGCGCCACCCGGGATCATCTGCCGATGACCGGGGCGGTCCCGGACTATGAGGCCACCCTGGTGGCGTATCAGGATTTAGCCAACAACAAGGATCAGGCAGTGAGTGCCCCGGAATTCCGCAATCTGTTTATGCTGGGCGGGCTGGGTTCACGCGGACTCTGTACCGCACCGCTGACCGCAGAAGTGCTTGCCGCGCAGATGAGCCATGAGCCGATCCCGCTGGATGCACATACGCTGGCGGCCCTGAATCCGAACCGGTTATGGGTGAGGAAGTTGTTGAAGGGGAAGATGGTAAAAGCGTAGGCCCGGTAAGCGTCGCGCCACCGGGCGATGCCCGATCAGTTCAGGCTGGCTTTCTGAAACAGCGTCTCCCACATCCCCAGCACGAGCGACTGGTCGCGCGGGGAGAGTTCGCCCGCCAGAATGGCTTTTTCCAGACTGCGGGACACTTCTGTGTGTACCGCTTGCGGCGAATGGTCGTCCCCGGCTTCCAGCTCGGCGACGGCCAGCGTCAGGTGTCCACGCAGATAACCGCTGGCGAACAGCTCATCGTCACTGGCGTGTTCTACCATGTCATCAATTAACGCCAGAATGCGTGATTCAAATTCTGCGATCATCTTCTTTCCTCAGTTATAAATCTTCCGGCCACGGGAAGCATTCCGCCGTGATCTCCGGCGTGTGGTAATAATTCTGTAAAGCCTTGATCAGGCGCGCCGGACGTTCCGGGATGCCTTTCTCAAGATACTCCATCACCTGCGCGTGAACGCGGCGCTGGAAGACAATACGGTCTGGCTCGAAGTCGCCTTCGAGGTTGTCGCAGCTGACGTTGAACGGAAATCCTGCCGCCACGCAGAACAGCCACTCCAGCGCCTGGGGTTTCACTTCCACATCTTCAAACTGCCCCTGGGTCGCCGCGTCACGCCCGTCCGGGCAGTACCAGTAGCCAAAGTCCACCAGCTCGCGACGCGCTTTTCCGGCAATGCACCAGTGCGATATCTCATGCAAACCGCTGGCATAAAAGCCGTGCGCGAAGACGATCCGGTTATACGGAATCTCAGCATCTGCAGGAAGATAGATCGGTTCGTCGTCGCCTTTAATCAGACGGGTATTAAAATCATCGGCAAAACAGCCGTCGAAAATGGCGATCAGCTGTTCATACTTATGCGTACTGTTCATTAGTTCATCCCCAACCAGTGGAGGATCTCCTGTCCGTGGCTGTCATAAAGAAGTTTGGCACTCATGACGGCCGAAACAATGACAATCATCGGACGGATGAGCTGTTGCCCTTTACTTAACACCAGGCGCGATCCAACCCGTGCGCCCAGAAATTGTCCGGCCATCATCACAAAGCCGGTCGCCCAGATCACCTTCCCGCCGATGATAAACAGCAGCAGGCCGCCCAGATTCGAGGTGGCATTCAGTACCTTGGCGTGAGCGGTGGATTTGGCGAGATTAAACCCGGCCAGGGTGACAAAGGCCAGGGCGTAAAACGACCCGGCACCGGGGCCGAAAAAGCCGTCATAGAAGCCGACGCAGCCGCCAGCGACGAGGGCAAACGGCAGACCGTGCAGGCGGCGCTGACGATCCTCTTCCCCGAGCTTTGGCATCAGCAAAAAGTAGAGACCAATACAGATGACAAGGATCGGCAAAATCTGGCGCAAAATATCGGACTGCACGTGCTGAACCAGCAGCGCGCCGCTGGTTGAGCCGATAAAGGTCATCAGAATATTGAGCTTCTGATCGGCCAGGCTCACCACCTTGCGGCGAATAAAGTAGATGGACGCGGATAATGACCCACCGCAGGCCTGCAGCTTGTTGGTGGCCAGCGCCTGGGCCGGGCTCATCCCTGCCGCCAGCAGCGCCGGAACGGTCAGCAATCCGCCGCCACCGGCCAGAGCATCAATAAATCCGGCCAGCATGGCGATAAAAAACAGCGCCGCCAGCAGCAGCGGCGACACCATAAACAACTCAGTAAATTGGTCCATCACAGGGCATGTTCATCCAGTAGCGCCTGGCAGGAAGGCGGCAACGGAGGCGGTGTCTTCTTCTCAGGCTTAGGTCCAGGTTTCGCTGGCTCAAACCAGCTTTGTAATTCCGCGCCGCAGCCATCGCCTGGCGGCGGTAACGGTTGATCTTCACACTCGAGGCTGTTCGCCGGGCAGCGCAGGCGCACGTGCATGTGCGCGCGATGCTGGAACCAGGGCCGCACTTTGCGCAGCCAGTCGCGGTCGGTACCGGCATCCTGGCAGAGCTGCTGCTTGATGGCCGGATTCACGAAGATGCGCGTCACCTCGTTATCTTTCGCCGCCAGTTTGATCATGCTGGAGACGTCCTGCGACCAGAGCGACGGCACTACGCGCTTGCCATCGCTGGCGACCAGATCGAGCGCCTGCGGCTTCAGCAGTTGGGAAGATGTCCAGCGCGTTTTCGGCAGCTGGAGGAAAATATCGACGTCCAGCCCGGTCTGATGACTGGCGTGGCCGCCGTTGAAGCGTCCGCCTGCCGGCATCCCCATATCGCCAATCAGCATCGTGCCCAGCCCCAGGTTATGCACCTGATTGCCCAGCCGCTGGATAAACAGCACCAGATCCGGGTGGCCGAAGTAGCGGCGCTGATCGGTGCGCATCACCTGCCAGGTGTCGGACTGCAGCGGCAGCGCCTGGGCACCGACGATACAACCATTGGAAAACGCGCCAATCGACTGGGCGCTACCCGCGACCGGTTGGGTGATTTTCTGCCACGGCGTTGCCGCCAGCGAGGCCCCGCTGGCCAGCAGCGCCAGCAGAGCAATTGCGGTTTTTTTCATGGTTACCAGCGTGGAAGTGGGGTCGTCACATCCGCATTCTGCGCACGCTGGCGCAGGAAGTGATCCATCAGCACGATCGCCAGCATCGCTTCTGCGATCGGCACCGCGCGGATCCCGACGCAGGGATCGTGACGTCCTTTGGTGATCATTTCGACTTCTTCGCCCGCACGGTTCAGGGTACGCCCCGGCACGGTAATGCTGGAGGTCGGTTTCAGCGCAATATGGGTGACAATCTGCTGCCCGCTGCTGATCCCGCCGAGCACGCCGCCCGCGTGGTTGCTCTGGAAGCCCTCTTTGGTAATTTCATCCCGGTTCTGGCTGCCGCGCAGGGCTACCACGTCAAAACCGTCGCCAATCTCGACCCCTTTCACCGCGTTGATGCTCATCATCGCATGGGCGATGTCGGCGTCGAGACGGTCAAAGACCGGCTCACCCCAGCCCGGCGGGACGCCATCAGCCACCACCGTGACTTTGGCCCCGATGGAGTCGCCCTCTTTCTTCAGGCCGCGCATCAGTTCGTCCAGCGCCTCCAGCTTTGAGGCATCCGCGCAGAAGAACGGGTTCTGCTCAACCTGATCCCAGTCAGCGATCGCCAGCGGAATATCGCCCATCTGGGTCAGACAGCCGCGAATAACGATGCCAAATTTCTGCGCCAGGTATTTTTTGGCGATAGCGCCAGCGGCGACGCGCATGGCGGTTTCACGGGCGGAGGAGCGTCCGCCGCCGCGATAGTCGCGGAAGCCGTATTTTTGTTCGTAGGTATAGTCGGCATGACCCGGACGGAACACGTCCTTGATGGCGCCGTAGTCCTGTGAACGCTGATCGGTATTCTCAATCAGCAGGCCAATACTGGTGCCGGTGGTGCGTCCTTCAAAGACGCCTGACAGGATTTTGACCTGATCCGGCTCGCGACGCTGGGTGGTGTAGCGCGATGTCCCCGGGCGGCGTCTGTCGAGATCGTGTTGTAAATCGGCTTCAGTCAGTTCGATGCCTGGCGGTACGCCATCAACGATGCAACCCAGCGCCAGACCATGCGACTCACCAAAGGTGGTCACGCGGAATAATTGTCCAATACTGTTTCCTGCCATCACGGCTCCGTTTTCGTTGTTCTGTGTTTGAGCTTTCTGTGTTTGCGCAATGTGAAACGGGCCGAAGCCCGTTGGATTAATCTTTGTAGATGCTGAAGTGCTCGCGCGCGGCGAGAAGCTGCGCTTTGGTCAGCATGAAGACGCCGTCGCCACCGTTGTCGAACTCAAGCCAGGTGAACGGCACATCCGGATATTGCTCCATCAGATGTACCATGCTGTTACCCACTTCACAAATCAGAATGCCGTCATCGGTCAGATAATCCGGGGCGCAGGCGAGGATGCGACGGGTGAGCTTCAGACCGTCAGAGCCGGAGGCCAGACCCAATTCAGGTTCGTGGCGATACTCGTTCGGCAGATCGGACATATCTTCTGCATCAACGTACGGCGGATTGGTAACGATCAGGTCGTACTGCACTTTCGGCAGATCGCGGAACAGATCGGAGCGGATCGGCGTTACGTGATGGATCAGGCCGTGCTCTTCAATATTGTGTTCCGCTACCGCCAGCGCATCCGGGGAGATGTCGACCGCGTCCACTTCCGCATCCGGGAACGAGTAGGCACAGGCAATGGCGATGCAGGCGCTGCCGGTACACATGTCCAGAATGTGCTCCGGCTGATGGTCAATCAGACCGGCGAAGTGGTTATTGATCAGTTCCCCGATCGGCGAGCGCGGCACCAGCACGCGTTCATCAACGAAGAACTCATGGCCGCAGAACCAGGCTTTATTGGTGAGGTAGGCCACCGGGATACGCTCGTTAACGCGGCGGATCACGCGCTCAACGATGCGGTGTTTCTCGCTGGAGGTCAGACGCGCAGAGCGCATGTCTTCCGGGATATCCAGCGGCAGATAGAGGGACGGCAGGACCAGCTGCACCGCTTCGTCCCACGGGTTATCGGTGCCGTGACCGTACCAGATATTGGCCGCGCTGAAACGGCTGACCGCCCAACGCAACATGTCCTGAATGGTTTGCAGCTCATTCACCGCTTCATCGACAAAAATTTTATCCATTATATTCTCCAGGGCATGCTCGCTAAATTTTCGGCGGCTAGTGTGCCACGAAGACGGCGATAAATCAGCACTGTCGCTAACGCCTTGCGGGTAAAAAATGCGTTTTGCCGTGCGGCGAGTCAGGTACACTGTCGGAAATAAGAGATGAGACGGACCCATGAAAAAGAAAACATCGCTGAGCGAGGAGGATCAAACGCTGTTTCGTCAGCTGATGACCGGCACGCGTAAAATCAAGCAGGACACCATCGTCCACCCTCCGTTACGCAAAAAAGTGAGTGAAGTGCCGGTAAAACGGCTGATTCAGGAGCAGGCCGATGCCAGCCACTATTTTTCCGATGAGTTTCAGCCGCTGCTGAACACCGAGGGCGCGGTAAAATATGTGCGCGCGGACGTCAGCCATTTCGAGCTGAAAAAATTACGTCGGGGAGATTATTCGCCGGAGCTGTTTCTCGATCTGCACGGGTTAACCCAGATGCAGGCCAAACAGGAGCTGGGCGCGCTGATTGCGGCCTGCCGCCGGGAACATCTGTTCTGCGCCTGCGTGATGCACGGCCACGGAAAGCATATCCTCAAGCAGCAAACCCCGTTGTGGCTTGCCCAGCATCCGCACGTGATGGCTTTTCATCAGGCACCGAAAGAGTACGGCGGTGATGCCGCCTTGCTGGTGCTGATTGAAGTAGAAGAGTGGCAACCGCCTGAGCTGCCCTGACAGGCAGGCGGGTGGCTGAGGCTACCCGCCTGGATGGGCTTTACGTCAGATAGCTTTCGCCATCTTCAGATTGCAGGGACTCATTTGCCAGTTGAACACGCCGACGCCCTTTTCATCGAGGGTAACGTTGGCAATGGCAGAGGTACTGAACATCGGCGGGGTTTCACCCGGGCAGAGTTCGGACACCAGGTAGCCGACTAGCGGCAGATGGGAAATCACCAGCGCAGAGGCAACGCCTTCATTGCTCAGGGCCTGGAGATAGCCACTGACCAGCCCCACATCGCCACAGGGGGTAAGCTCGGGCAGAACATCGACGCCGGCAGGCAGGTTCATACACTCCCCTACCACTTCCAGTGTCTGTTCAGCACGCAGGAACGGGCTGACGAGGACACGTTCAATATCCACTTTTTGCCCTTTCAGCCAGGTTGCCATTTGACGGGACTCGTCACAGCCGCAAGGCGTCAGAGGACGAACAGAGTCACTGGCAGCATCGAGTGCCGCGTCACCGTGACGCATGATAAAAACTTGCATATTGCACCGCTTTTGTTGACCAGGATCACCGGCGTTAACACCCCGCGTGAATACATCACGAGGGAGAAAACCCGATGGCCGGGCATTGTGCCTGATCCATCCGTTGAATGAAACGCTGTTTTTTACCTCAACGGCGTAAGTATAGTCAATGTCAGTTTATAAATTAGACAGGACCAGACCCTTCAACGGCGGATTTACTCTTATTTGACCTTAATTTACCGGGTCAGTTTCCTTTGCTGGCCAAAATCGCAGCCCCTGATCCGCCATCTGCAATAATGTGTCACACGGTGTAAACCGCGGCCCATATTGCACAGCCAGTCGTTGTAAAATCGCAACAACTTCACCCGCACCAATGCTATCCATATAGCGGAACGGGCCACCCAGGAAAGGTGGAAAACCAATGCCAAACACCGCGCCAATATCGCCGTCGCGCGCGTTTCTAATCACCTGCTCACCAAAGCAGCGCGCCGCCTCGTTGAGCATCATCATCACGCAGCGTTCTGCACACTGTGTGGCAGAGAGTTTACCCTCGCCGGTGGGCTTAATAAGCCCATATATTGCCGGGTCTACCTGCTTCTTGCTTTTACGCCCTTTTGGATCGTAAAGATAGAAACCGCGTCCATTTTTTCTGCCTTTGCGATCGTCATTCAAAATTGCAGAAACAATGTTTGCAGGGGCGCTAAATCGTTCCCCGTAAGCACTTTCCAGCACAGGTATAATTTTAGTGCCGGTATCGATTCCCACCTCATCCAAAAGTTGGATCGGGCCGACCGGGAAACCAAACTTCACCAGCGCGTTATCAATGTGATCCACCTTCTCCCCTTCGGTCAGCAGGCGCATAGCTTCATTGATATAGGGTGCCAGGATGCGGTTGACGTAGAATCCGGCTTTATCGGCCACTACCACCGGCGTTTTGCCCTGCATTTTTGCCAGTTTTACAATGGTGGCGACGGTCTGCGGGCTGGTGCTGGCGTGAGGGATCACCTCCACCAGCGGCATTTTCTCGACCGGACTAAAGAAATGCAGGCCGATCACCTGTTCAGGACGCGCCGCCTGCGCCGCAATATCGCCAATCGGCAGCGACGAGGTGTTGGAGGCAAAAATGGTGTGCGGCGCGCAGTGCGTTTCCACTTCGGCCACCATCTGCTGCTTCAGCGCCAGATCTTCAAATACCGCCTCAATCACTACGTCGCGATGGCGGAAGCCGCTGTAATCGGTGGTCCCGGAGATCAGCGCCAGCTGGCGATCGCGCTCACTGGCTTTGATATGGCGGCGCTTGACCTTCTTATCAAGCAGCTGCCAGCTGTACTGCAGGGCGTGGTTGATCCCTTTTGGATTGATGTCTTTGATCCGCACCGGTAATTTGCCTTTGCTGGCGCTCACAAAGGCGATACCGCCTCCCATCAGCCCGCCCCCCAGCACGCCGATGGCGTCGAGCGGCGCAGGCTCTGCCTCGCTGCCGGGATCTTTTTTCATCTCCGTGGTGGCAAAGAAAAGGCTGCGCAGCGCCCGGGACTGCGGAGTCATCGCCAGCTCGCCAAAGGCTTTGGCTTCTGCGGCATAGCCGCTGCTGCTGCCCTGCGTCAGACCGGTATGGATAACCTCAAGAATGCGTTTTGCCGCCGGGTAATTGCCGTGGGTTTTTTGTTCGGTTTTGTTCGCTACCATTTTGAACAGCAGCGTACGGCCCAGCGGACCTGCCAGCACGCGCTCGCGCACCGGTAATTGACGACCAGCCGGTCTATCTTTCAGCGCCAGCGCCACCGCGGCCTCCAGCAGAATGGCATGCGGAACCACCTCATCCACCAGCCCGACCTTCAGGGCCTGACGTGGACGCAGCTGTTTGCCGGTGAGGATCATCTCCAGCGCCGTGCTGACGCCCACCAGCCGCGGCAGACGCTGGGTGCCGCCCGAGCCGGGCAGCAAGCCGAGCTGCACTTCCGGCAGGCCCAGCACCGTTTTGCTATCGTCGGTACAGATTCGCCCGTGGCAGGCCAGCGCCAGCTCCAGACCGCCGCCAAGGCAGGCGCCATGGATCGCCGCAATCACCGGGATCGGCAGGGCATGAATGTCGGTCATGATCTGCTGCCCCTGACGGGCCAGCGCTTCCGCTTCCTGGGCGCTGCTGGCGCGGGCAATCATGTTGATATCAGCCCCGGCAATAAAATTGTCCGGCTTGGCCGAGATGAACACCAGCCCGCGCAGGGTTTTGTTTTCGCGCACCTGCTTCAGGATCGCGCGGACCTGACCGCCAAACTCGGCTTTCAGGGTATTCATCTTTTCGTCTGGCGCATCGATGGTCACCACTGCCACGTTGTCCGGACGCACATTGAGGGTAAACGCCGTTGTCATCTCCATTATTCAGCCTCCAGAACCATTGCGGCACCCAGTCCACCCGCCGCGCAGGCGGTCACCAGGCCAAAACCGCCGCCGCGACGGCGCAACTCGTGCAGCGTCTGGGTGATCATCCTCGCCCCGGTCGCCGCAAAGGGGTGGCCGTAGGCAATGGAGCCTCCCAGCACGTTAAATTTGCTTTCATCAACCTCGCCTGTAGCCTGGGCGCGGCCTAACACGTCGCGGGCAAAGCGATCGCTTGCCAGCAGCTGCAGGTTAGCCAGGGTCTGGGCGGCGAAGGCTTCGTGCATGTCGATGAGCGTCAGGTCAGCCATCGTCAGCCCGGCACGCTCCAGCGCCAGCGGCGTGGACCAGGCCGGGCCGAGCAGCATGTCCTGCCAGACATCAATGGCGGTAAAGGCATAGCTGCGCAGGTAGCCGAGCGGAATCAGGCCCAACTCTTTGGCCCGCGATTCGGTCATCAGGATCACCGCCGCCGCGCCATCGGTTAATGGCGTGCTGTTGGCGGCAGTGACGGTGCCGTGCTTACGGTCGAATGCCGGACGTAGTTTCGCGTAATCCGCCAGCGTCGAGGTGCCGCGGATATTGTTATCTTCGGTTAAGGGCTCGCGGAATGGCGGGGTGTAGGCCGTCATCACCTCCTCCGCCAGCTTGCCTTCCGCCCAGGCCTGCGCCGCACGCTGGTGCGAGCGGTGCGCCAGGGCATCCTGCTGTTCGCGGGTGATGCCGTAGGTTTTCGCCATCTGTTCGGCGGTATCGCCCATCCGCAGGCCGGTGGAGTATTCCGCGACCGCAGGCGGGACGGGAAGCAGATCGCGCAACCGCAGGCGCGAGAAGAGGGATAAGCGCTGTCCGGTGGTGCGGGCTTTGTTGACGTCCACCAGCACGCGGGCGAGCTTTTTGCTGACGCCAATCGGTAATACGGATGAGGAGTCGGCCCCCCCGGCGATCCCGGCACGAATGGTGCCCGTAATCAGGCTTTCTGCCACGTTCGCCACCGCCTGAAAGCTGGTGGCGCAGGCGCGGCTAACGCTGTAAGCGTCGGTATGGACGTTCATGCCGGTGCCCAGCACGATCTCACGGGCGATGTTGGGCGCTTCCGGCATCTGTACCACCTGGCCGAAGACCAGCTGTTCAATCACCTCCGGCGGTATTTCGCTGCGAGCCAGCAACTCCCCCACCACCATTTTTCCCAGATCGACGGCAGGTATGCCATGAAACGCCGTCGCCTGACGGGCAAATGGCGTACGTAATCCACTGACAATGGCAATGCGATCGCCCTGACGGGTGATTAGCGGTAATGCCTGACTCATAACGCTCCCCTGTGAATAACAAATGCGCAAAGTGGTCTGACCTGATAACAGTCTTAACCAAATTTTTACATTAGCCAATCGGGGAGAAGAAAAATTGCGAGCGAAGCCACAGAGCACAAATGAAACGCCCCCATGAAAGGGGGCGTTGAAGGGAAATTAACGCAGACCGAGCTGGAAGATCAGGGACTCCGCTTCGCAGCTGAATACGAAATCGATGTCCAGACGTACTCCGCCGTCCACTTCGGTGAAGGTGGAGGTAATATCGCAAGGTTCAGACTCAACGCCGCGGGCTTTGGCGGTCAGTGCAGCCAGCGTCTCTTCGGCGTCGGCACGACTGGCGAACACACGGCTGTAAGAGGCGGTGCAATCCGTGTTATCCACGATGGTACCGACATCCATACAGCAGCAAACCGGGGTTTCATCAGCACTGCATTTACTCATAGTAGATTTCCTCTGTCGTCGCGCACGGCGCGAAATAGATACGATGCTGATATTTTACGCCCCGCCCGAAAGCGGCTCCAGTCGTTAATGGCGTAAAAGGCGGTAAGTGAGCAATATCACACGTAAAAATGATCTAAAACAAAAATCACCCATTCGGAGTAACTGAACTGGTCACAATTTTGCCAACCAGATCCCGTTTCGTAAAACATCTCGGTAAAAATTAATAAACAGACTTGCAACATTCCATCTGGTCAGACCTATACTCTCGCCACTGGTCTGATTTCTAAGTGTTACCACAGACCCTACACTTCGCGCTCCTGTTACGGTGTGTAACAAATATTGAATAAAAATAACTCAATGAGGTTATGGTCATGAGCCAGAAAACCCTGTTCAAAAAAACTGCGCTCGCAATCGCAGTGGCAATCGTCTCCACCTCCGCCTGGTCTGCGGGCTTTCAGCTGAATGAGTTCTCTTCCTCAGGTCTGGGCCGCGCCTATTCCGGGGAAGGTGCTATCGCTGATGACGCAGGGAATGCGAGCCGTAACCCGGCGCTGATCACCATGTTTGATCGCCCGACCTTCTCTATCGGTGCCGTTTATATCGATCCTGATGTGAACGTCACGGGTAACTCCGCCTTAACAGGACAGAGTGCAGACCAGGACAATATCGCCCCAACCGCCTGGGTGCCAAACGTGCACTTTGTTATGCCAATCAACGATCAGTTCGGCTGGGGTGCGTCTGTCACCTCCAACTATGGTCTGGCAACCGAATTTAACGACAGCTACGCGGCGGGGATCTACGGCGGTAAAACCGATCTGGAAACCCTCAACCTGAATCTGAGCGGTGCGTATCGTCTGAATAGCAACTGGAGCTTTGGCCTGGGCTTTGATGCCGTTTACGCGAAAGCTAAAATTGAGCGTTATGCGGGCTCACTGGGTCCACTGCTGACGCGTCAGCTGACCGGCCGTGTGCCACCATCCTATCTGGGTGGGATCAACGAGCCTGACGACCAGATTGCCTACCTGAAAGGTGACGAGTGGGGCTTTGGCTGGAACGCCGGTATTCTGTATGAGCTGGATAAAAACAACCGCTGGGGTCTGACCTACCGTTCAGAAGTGAAGATCGACTTCGACGGCGACTATAAGAGCTCCATCAACCCTAACCTGAGTGCCATCTTTGGCAGTATGGGTCTGGCCGGTCTTCCGGCGGGAACCGGCGGCAATACCGAGAACGGTTCTCTGTCGCTGCATCTGCCAGAAATGTGGGAAGTCTCCGGGTATAACCTCGTGGCACCGCAGTGGGCTGTTCACTATAGCCTGACCTACACCAGCTGGAGCCAGTTCCAGGAGCTGAAGGCCACCGGCAACAACGGTCAAACCCTGTTCTATAAAGATGAAAGCTTTAAAGATGCGTACCGTATCGCGCTGGGTACTACCTACTACTACGATAAGAACTGGACCTTCCGCACCGGTATCGCCTTTGATGACAGCCCGGTTCCGGCCGACAAGCGCTCCATCTCCATCCCGGATCAGGACCGTCTGTGGCTGAGCGCCGGTATGACCTACGCCTTCAATGATGATGCCTCTATCGACGTGGGCGCATCTTATATGCATGGCCAGAAGGTCAGCTTCACCGAGGGCGAAGGCCCGGCTGCGTATAACTTCACTTCTGAAGGCAAGGCGTGGCTGTTCGGAACCAACTTTAACTACGCGTTCTAATTACGTAGCAATAAAAAAAGGTGAGCCTCGCGCTCACCTTTTCTTTTTTATTCCGCATCAATCTCAGAGAGTTCATTCTCGATCGCTTTCGCGTTCGGGTTATCTTCCGGTTTCAGCTTGCCGCCGTTGGCAATGAAGTCATGGTTCTGGAAGTAGGCTTCACGCACCATGATGTACGGATCGGAGGACTGACGCAGCAGACCGTCTGAATCCAGCAGCTGTGCGCGCGACTCCACACCTTCCAGCGTCCATTTACCCACCGACAGCGGCCATGTCAGCCACGACAGCACCGGATAGAGGGTATCCACCGCATCACCGCCATCATCACGCAGGGTGAAGCTGCCGTAGAACGGTAAATGAACATACGGGCCGTAACCCACATTGTAATGACCCAGAGTACTACCGAAACGGTGCGGCTGCTCGCGTTGCAGCTTCGGATTCGCCATTCCGGCAACGTCAATAAAGCCACCCATCCCTAACAGGGTATTCAGGAAGAAGCGGGTGAAGTGGACCATCCCCTGATAGGGATCGCCCTGCAGGAAGAAGTTCGCCATCACCGCAGGCTCTTCAAGGTTGCTGGTGAAGTTGCTCAGCCCGTTACGGGCAGGTTGAGGAACATAATCACGCCATGCCACCGCAACCGGACGCACCAGATAAGGATCCAGCACGTTATAGTTGAAGCTGTACATGGTGCGGTTAAATCCTTCCAGAGGATCGGAGCGCCCCTGCTGCTCGCCAGAAGAACTGGCGCAACCCATCAGCAACGTGGTGCCCAGCGCAACCACCGAAAGCCGAAGTTTCATATCTTTCTCCCTGTTAAGTATGGCTATCATTGAAAGCCATCCGTACTGGAGCTTTCGCGCTCCGTCTGTAAACATGCAAGTGATTGTATCAGCACGCTTACTGATGTCTACGACCACAAATCGGGGCAACAAAACACCCTCTTTATGATCTCAGAATAGCCTGGCTTTAGGTTTTCGTTAGGCTGGCAATTTTATACGGCCTTTGCCGGGGATGTATCGCCTTTATTGCCATATCAGGAATTTAAGAGCATACCCACGGGCGTTGGGGCAAAAACCGCTACGCTTAAAGGTATCAGCCACATCTGGAGCACCATAATGGACGAACTCAAAGAAGAGAAAATAGACAAACATACTGAAGAACTGGAAGTTGAAAGCGAGGAGAAACGCCGGGGAAAGGAGATTGAGGTCGATGAGGACCAGCTCCCCTCGCGCGCGATGGCCATCCACGAACATATTCGCCAGGACGGTGAAAAAGAGCTGGAGCGTGACGCCATGGCCCTGCTGTGGTCGGCCATCGCCGCCGGGCTATCGATGAGCGCCTCCTTTCTGGCAAAAGGGATATTTCACGTCCAGTTTGAAGGCATCCCCGGCGGGCTGGTGCTGGAAAACCTCGGGTATACCTTTGGCTTTATCATTGTGATTATGGCGCGCCAGCAGCTGTTTACCGAGAATACCGTTACCGCGGTGCTGCCGGTGATGCAGAGCCCGACATGGGGCAATTTCGGCCTGCTGATGCGCCTGTGGAGCGTGGTATTATTCGGGAATATTATCGGCACCGGCGTCGCGGCATGGGCGTTTGAATATATGCCGATTTTTGACGAGGCCACCCGCGATGCCTTTGTAAAAATCGGGACTGGGGTGATGGAAAACAGCCCGCTCGAGATGTTCTCCAACGCCATTATCTCCGGCTGGATCGTCGCCACCATGGTGTGGATGTTCCCGTCTGCCGGCTCGGCCAAAATCGTGGTTATCATTCTGATGACCTGGCTTATCGCGCTGGCCGATACCACCCATATTGTGGTGGGCACGGTAGAGATTTTATATCTGGTCTTTAACGGCACCATCCACTGGAGCGAGTTTTTCTGGCCCTTTGCGATCCCTACTCTGGCAGGCAATATCTGCGGCGGCACCTTTATTTTTGCCCTGCTGAGCCATGCGCAAATCCGTAACGATATGTCGAATAAGCGTAAAGCCGAGATGAAAGCCAGAGAGAAGGCCCAGCGGCAGGAAGCGGAAGAAGGGAAAAAATCGGCCTGAATGGCGACACTTTAAGCAGTCAGGCGGTGACGAGCTTAACGCCTTGTATAAATGGCGTTATACTCGTGCCGCTTCGTCCCCTTAGTTAAATGGATATAACGAGCCCCTCCTAAGGGCTAGTTGCAGGTTCGATTCCTGCAGGGGACATTTGCCCACTCTCCTTACCTGCTTTCTATCCGACGCTTCCCAGCCAATAGCACCCATACACACAACTTTATGTATCGCTGTGATGTACTCTCGCGCCGTTAAAACGAATTCACCTCTCAGAAAAAACAACGGAGAAATGGCATGAAAAGAATCCTGATCGCGATGGCACTCCTCGCCCCGTGCTCTGCGTTTGCCGGCGTTATCTTTCACCCGGTTGAGCGCGCTGCGGTGGTAGCAAACTCCGACCACCCGGTAGCTGCCGCGACGGTTACCGCTCAGGCACGAAACCGCCGCGCCGCCACAGTGGATGCGGTTAACTGCAACGATGGCCGCTGCGTACAGCACGGTAACGTGGTTCGCTAAGATTTATTGAGCTCCGGAGTACCGGAGCTTTACTTCATCGAATCATTCAGTAACGACAACACCACCTGCGACGTCTGATTGGCTTTCGTCAATAACGACGCCATCGACTCCTGGAACATCTGCGCACGCGCCATATTGGTCACTTCAAGCGCATAATCAGCGTCTTCAATACGTGAGCGAGAAGCGTTAACGGCAACAGTCATTTTCCCCTGAAGATTTTGCGTGGACTCCAGACGGTTAGCCACGGCACCCAGCGTACTGCGTCTTTCATCAATCTGCTTAATGGCATTGTCGATCGCCGCCAGGGGATTAACCGGGTTTTTCAGCCGTATTTCATTCCCGACTTCAGCGATATTCAGAGTGGTGTAGTTGGTTGCGGCATCCGTGGATGATCCAATAGACGCATTATAATAAAGCACCAGATCGCCCACGCCGTTCTGCGTCTTAAGCATGATCTGGCCTGAATTATCATCGGGTAAAACCAGGGTGACTCTTTTTGTCTCCACGCCATTTACCACATCCATGTAGTAGTTGCCGTCCGCATCCAGGCGCAGCACATCGTTCGACGTATTGCCGTCAGCATCGGTATAGCGGACATTGACCTTCGCAGGATCCATCGTCACGCGTGATGACCCACTAACGCGAGTAACGTCAGAGAAATTATTCAGGCTGGTAGCGTTATTCGCCGTGACAACAAGGGAATGGGTTGTGCCATCGGTCGTCGCCGACACCGAGGCATTGTAATAGCTGAAATGACCGCTGCCGTCGTCCACTTCCATAATGTACTGGCTACCCGATTTCAGCAGCCTGGCATTCGCGCCAGAAACGGGATTATTACTGGCATCGTTAAACGTCAGCGCTGCGGTAGTGGTATCTATATTGGGTGTCGATGTTGCGACTGCAGGAATAACGGCAAAATCCGTCTCCAGGAGTCCACTGGCACTGGTCATTTGCGCGGTGATGGCACCGGTCGCACCGTAGGTTAGCGTGGCGGGATAATAGAAATCGTCCTGCTCAATATAATACTGGCCGTTGGATTCTCGCAGTGTGGGCACGGGGCTGTTGCTTAATGCCCCGCCGCTGGTGTCGAGATAATTTACGGAAGGAATCGACCGCCCATTGAGCTGGGTGACGCCGCTGTAGACTGGCGTTCCATTGGTAGCGCTGATATTTACGCTTCCGGTTCCGCTGGCGGTATCCCAGCTTGCACTATACGTGGCCTGATAATAAACCGGCTTGCCGTCGCTTCCCGTGTCCTGAATGTAATAGAGATTGTTAGAAGCATTACGCACCAGCTGCGGCGAATTTAAGGTGCCTGACGGCGAATACGTGACGCTGACATTGCCGCTGGTAAGATCGATATTACTGGCGCTGCCCGCGACCTGGTTTATATCTGAAACCGTTCCGCTGATCCCGCGAAGCACGAAATCTTTCAGGCCGATATTATCCACGCTGAAATTTTTAGATAAATCGAGGAAGATCTTTTCATTATCACGGGTGCCAACCTGAAAACCGACCGTACCCGCGCTGCCGTCCAGGAGGTTAATACCGTTGAAGTCGACAGCGGTATTCAGTCGATCTATCTCTTTCAGGTTTAAATTGATTTCGGCCTGAATGGCATCGGCATCCAGCAGGGTATATGACTCACTGAGCCCCTGTACCGTGAGCTCACGAACGCGCTGCAATCGGTTGTTAATTTCACTCATTGCGCTTTCGGCAGTCTGCACCAGAGATAATCCATCCCCGGCGTTACGTTGCGCCTGTTGCAGCGCATTCTGCTGGCTGGTCATGCGGTTAGCAATCGCCTGATTGGCCGCATTATCCTTCGCACTGTTGATCCGCAGGCCAGAGGAGAGATTGCGGATGGCCTGGTCAAGGGCAGACGTATTTTTTGCGGATCTTCCCTGAATCGTTAACGCTATTAAATTCGTTTTTAGGCTTAACATTCCGATATACCGGTACAGGTTTGTCTGGAGAGGTTATCGGCCGTAATCTTGGTTAGTTGATGATTTATTTGGATCTTAACCAAATTTAGTAGGGGGGTGCCGTACGTTTTTCCGGATATGTTAGTGCAATCCGGGGTGACGACGACGTCCATGAACGGCGAATAACCCTGCCACTGGCACGGTTTAAGGAGGGTAATATGTCAAAAGCGCTACTCATCATCGATATGCAGAATTTTGTAAAAGAGAGAATTCAACAGGGCGTGGATCACTTCCCTCCTACCGGCATCGAAAACATGGCTTCGGTCATTGAACAATTCAGAGCATCTGGCCGCCCGGTCATCCATGTGCGCCATCAGACGCCTGAGCAGGGTTCGCCTCTTCATCACAGCTCGCCAGCAAGCCAGCCCCTGGAATCATTTGAAGAGCGCCCTGGCGAACCGGTATTTATCAAACACACCTCCTCTGCATTCAGTTCCACGGGATTACTGGCGCATCTCCGGGAGGCCGCTATTTCAGAGATAGTGGTTATCGGTGCCGTGGCAGGATTTTGCGTTAACTCCACCGTCAGAATGGGTGCCGACCTTGGATTAAAAATGACGGTGATAAACGATGCGGTGCTCAGCTTTGAGCTGGAAAAATCTCAGCTCAGCGCGAAAGCTATTCATGATGTCACTCTGGCGCTGCTCGGGGCCGGTTTTGCTCAGGTTATCGCCACAGAGGAATTAAACGTCCACTGAGCTCTGCGCTCCAGGGTATAATCTGCCCATCATTTGACAGACTTCAGAAACGAACATGACCAAACTCACACTCCAGGAACAGATGCTTAAAGCTGGCTTAGTCTCCAGCAAGAAAATGGCGAAAGTGCAGCGTACCGCCAAAAAATCCCGCGTTCAGGCGCGGGAAGCGCGCGAAGCGGTGGAAGTGAACAAGCAGGCGCAAATTGAACGCGACAAAGAGTTGAGCGAGCAGCAGAAGCAGGCCACGCTGGCGAAAGAGTACAAAGCGCAGATTAAGCAGTTAATTGAGATGAACCGGATTGTGGTGGCAAAAGGCGATATCGGCTTTAACTTCACCGATAATAACCTGATTAAAAAGATCTACGTCGATAAGACTACCCAGGCACAGCTGATCAATGGCCGTCTCGCCATTGCCCGTCTGGTTGCCGACGCGGGCCGTGAGAGCGAATATGCGATTATCCCCGCCATCGTTGCCGAGAAAATTTCCCAGCGTGATGCGAGCTATATCGTGTTAAGCAGCGAGCTGACGCAGGAAGCGAAGGACGAGGACGATCCGTACGCCGATTTTGTCGTACCAGACGATTTGATGTGGTAACCCTTCCAGCCCCCCTCCCCCGGAGGGGGGCTGTATCCATCCTTAACGCTCGTGGAACGCCTCTGCTCTGGCGCGCAGAATAGGTTTCAGGAGATAGGCCATTACCGTCTTCTTGCCGGTAATGATATCCACCGAAGCCACCATCCCCGGAATAATCAACAGCGGTTTCTCATCCGTGCCGAGATGGTTTTTGTCGGTGCGCAGACGAATAATGTAAAAACTCTTCCCGTCTTTGTCGGTCACCGTATCGGGGCTGATCTGCTCCAGGGTACCCTTCAGTCCGCCATAGATGGTGTAATCGTAAGCGGTGAACTTCACCGTCGCCTCCTGGCCCGGACGTAAAAACGCGATGTCCTGCGGACGAATCTTCGCTTCCACCAGCAGCGTGTCGTCCAGCGGAACAATCTCCACCAGGTCATTACCCGGCTGGATCACGCCGCCGATGGTGTTGACCAGCAGCTGCTGGACGACGCCGCGCACCGGCGATGTCACCAGGGTGCGGTTCACCCGGTCGGAAATTGCCTTGCCCGAGGCCTCAATTTTGCTGAGATCGGTTCGCGCCTCGTTGAGCTGCCCCAGCGCCTCGCTGCGGTAACGCCCCCGCGTTTCGCTCACCTTGCTCTCAATCTCCTTGATGGCCGCTTCCGCCCGGGGAATGGCGAGCAGCACCGAGTCCAGCTGCCCCTGAGTTTCTACCACCCCGCGCCGCAGACGCAGCACCTCTACTTTTGAAATTGCCCCTTTGGCCACCAGCGGTTCAGACATGCTGACCTCCTGCTGCTGCAGCCCCAGGCTACGGCGGTACTGGCTGACCTTGCCCTGGAAGTCGAGCAGCTCCTGCTTCTTCTGCACCAGCTGTTCGTTGAGACCGTCCAGCTCGCTCTGGATACGTTTGTTCACGCTGGCGAACAGCTCCAGTTCGCCGCTGGCAATATCCGGCGCCTTCTGCACAATCTCCGGCGCCAGGGTCAGGGTTTTCGCATCGTCAAGCTGGGCGGTCAGACGCTGGATCCGCGCCTGCAGCGCCAGCCGATCGGCATCGGACTCCCCGGCGTTGGAGCGAAACTGGGTATCGTCCAGACGCAGCAGCGGTGCTCCGGCTTTCACCACCTCGCCTTCATGCACAAAGACCTCAGCGACGATCCCCCCTTCGAGGTTCTGCACTTTTTGCAGGCGGGAGGAGGGAATGGCCCGCCCTTCCCCGCGCGTCACCTCATCAATATTCGCCAGCGATGCCCAGAGGATCATGGCGATAAAGAAGGCGAAGATCGCCCATAGCGTGACGCGCACCACCCGCGGGGCATCATCCAGCAAGGCTTTGTTCACCTCATTGGTGGTGAATGGCGCGGGCTGTTTATCGCCTGACAGCCAGCGCATCAGGCGGCTAAGCGACTCAACGATTCGCATGAATTTGTCCCTTCTTCAGCGCGCTCATGACGCTCTCTTTCGGACCGTCGGCAATGATTTTGCCGTTGTCGACGATAATCAGACGATCCACCAGGGTCAGCAACGACGCACGATGCGTCACCATCAGCAGCGTTTTGTTACTGATGACCGGTATCAGCGCCTTTTTAATCAGATCTTCACTGGTGTTATCCATGGAGCTGGTGGGCTCATCCATCAGCAGCACCGGGGGATCGAGAAGCAGCGCGCGCGCCAGCGCCACCGCCTGCCGCTGGCCGCCGGAGAGACTCATCCCCCGCTCGCCCACCTGCATGTTGTAACCGGACGGATGGCGACGGGCGAACTCGTGCACCCCGGTCAGGGTGGCGACCCGCAGCATGGTTTCGTCATCCACGTAGCTGGCCCCGTAGACCAGATTCTCCCGCAGGGTTCCGCTGAACAGGTGGATATCCTGCGGGGCGTAGCCGATGTTATGGCGCAGATCGTGGACGTCGATCTGGCGGGCATCAATCCCGTCGATCAGCACATTGCCGCTGTCCGGCTGATAAAAACCAACCAGCAGTTTCGCCAGCGAGCTTTTACCCGACCCGCTGCGGCCGATGATCCCCACCTTCTCGCCGGGCTGGATGGTCAGCGAGACGTTGCTGAGCGAGGCGTACTGGTTGCCGGGGTAGACGAAGGTCACGTCGCGCAGCTCAATGGCACCGGAGAGGGTTTCACGCTTCAGCGGCACCTCGTCGTCCTGCACCTCCTGCTCCAGGCCCATCATCCGGTCGATGGTGGCTTTGGTCATCCGCGCCCGCTGGTAGCGGGTGATCAGGCTGCAAAGCTGGCCGATGGGCATCATGGCGCGACGGTGCAGCAGGTAGCAGGCGATCAGCCCGCCCATGCTCAGGTTGCCACCAATAATGATGTAGACCCCGGCTACGATAATGGCCACGCCGCTGAACTGCTGCAGCCAGGTGGTAAAGTTCACCGCCACGTAGGAGAGCGACTTCACCCGCAGCTCCAGCTTGCTGAGCTGGCCGGTGAGGTGTTCCCACTGATACTGGCGCTCGCTCTGGGCGTTGTTGATCTTGATGGCATCCAGGCCGGTGAGCGTCTCCACCAGCATAGCCTGACGTTCGTTGGAGAGCTGATAGGTTTTCTTGACCCGCGACATCAGCGGGCGCTGGATCAGCCAGTTCACCAGCAGCGCCAGCGGGTAGCAAAGCAGCGGGATAAACACCAGCGGGCCGCCGATGATACCAATCACCAGCAGGATCAGCAGGGTAAACGGCAGGTCGATAAAGGCGGTCAGGGTCAGCGACGACAGGAAGTCACGGATCGACTGGAACTCCTGAAAGTTCTGCGCGAAGCTACCCACCCGCTGCGGGCGCAGCTTCATCTTCATCCCCAGCAGCCGCTCGAACAGCGCTGAGGAGACCACCAGGTCGGTCTTTTTCCCCGCCAGGTCGAGGCAAATGCCCCGCAGGATCTTCAGCACAAAGTCGAACACAAACGCGATGCTGATGCCGATGGCCAGCACCCACAGAGTCGCCGTGGCCTGATTGGGCACCACCCGGTCATAGACGTTCATCACAAACAGCGGCGCGGCGAGGGCCACCAGGTTAACGAGGAAGCTGGCGACCACCGCATCCAGGTAGAGGAATTTCGACAGTTTGAGCGTGTCCTGGAACCAGGCTTTGGTGCGCGGCAGCGTGGCCGTCGGCTGGGCATCAAACTCATGTTTCGGGGAGATGAAGATCACCCGGCCGCTGTAGTTCTCCGCCAGCGTCTCGGGCGATACGGTAATCTCACCGCCTTCGGTTTCACTGGGCAGCAGGCGCGCGCGCTGTTGATCGTCCCAGCCAATCAACACCGCGGTCTGATTGTTTTTCAGCAGCAGAATGGCCGGCAGTGACATCGCGGTGATGTTCTCCAGCGGTCGCTGCACCACTCGCGCCTTTAGCCCCGCCCGGCCAGCAGCGCGGGGAAAGCTCTCTATCGTCAGGGTGTGAGCTTCCAGCGGCAGACCGGTGGTCAGGACGTTGCGGCTGGTGGCGATGTTATGCAACTTACAGACGATCATCAGCGCATCCAGCAGCGGATCGTCATGGCTTTGCCGCGGATCCTGTCTGCCCTGCGCCTGCGGGGTCATCTCGATGCGATCCGGGGAGTCATTATCAGGCGTCATTCTCTGCCTCAGTGTTCTGCGGACGGCGGTCGCAGGGATAAAAAAGAGGGATATTGCCGGTCGTTCTGCCAGCAATAACCCCGTCAGCTTTTAAGGGCGGCTTATTTTATTTCAGGCAGCTCGGTCTGTGAACGCTGCGCCTGATCGATCGGTTGCGCTGCCGAAGGTGCCTGAATGTTCAGGCTCTTAAGCAGTTCGCCGGTACGGGCATTGATGCGGTAAGTGGTAAACATGTCGACGAACTGTAGCTCAACGTAGCGGCGCTGGGCGCTGAACACTTCGTTTTCGCTGTCGAGCATATCGAGCAGGGTACGGTCACCAAGGCTGAACTGCTCCTGATAGGCGCTACGCACCTGCACGCTGCGATCGGCATACTCTTTGGCAATCGGCACCTGCTGTTTGGCGTTTTTGAGGGCGTTCCAGGCCAGACGCAGATCTTCATTCAGCTGACGCTGGGCGTTATTTTTCACATCCTGCGCCTCTTTCATTTTGTAGGCGTAAGAGGTGAGCGTGGCCTGGTCGCTGCCGCCGTTATAGAGGTTGTAGCGCATGCGCAGCATCGCCTGCCACTCCTGGCTGTGCCCGCGGGTGCCATCAATGTTGTTATCCATGGTGCGACCGACCTCAACGTTCACATCCGGGTAAAAGCGCGATTTTGCCGCCTCGTACTGCTGGCGGGTGGCTTCCACATCGGCATCCGCCTGCTTCAGCAGCGGGTTGTTTTCCATCATCACCGAACGCGCGGCGTCCAGCGAGGCGGGCACCGCGATTTTAGCGGGCATCACCAGGGTATCCGGCTCTTTGCCGGTGATGCTCTGGTAGTTAGCACGGGAGTCTTCGAGGTTAGTTTGCTCGGTCAGCAGGTTGTTGCGCGCCTGCGCCAGACGGGCTTGCGCCTGCTCAAAGTCAGCCTGACGGCCCACGCCCTGCTCGGTACGCAGGCGGATCTGATCAAACACCCGCTCGTGATTCTTGAGGTTATCTTCTGCCAGCGCCACCATCTTCTGGCGCATCAGCACGTCGAGATAGCTCTGGATCGCCTGCAGAGCGGTGGATTCGCTGGTATTCAGCACCGTCCAGGCACGCGAGTTGACGGTCGCTTTCTGGCGGCCCACTTCGCTGGTGGTCGCAAACCCATTGAAGACGTTCTGGCGCAGGTTGATGGCGGACTCGCTGCGATGCAAATCACGCAGATGATCGCCTGCCGCACGGGTGCTGGCGTTATCGGTTTGCTCCCAGCCGGTACCGGCGGTGAGATCCAACGACGGCAGATAACCGCCTTTGGCAGCGCGGAGATCCTGATCGGCGGAATAGCGGCTGTTTACCGACGCGTTAACTTCCGGGTGCCAGAGCAGGCTGTCTTTTACGGCCTGCTCCAGGGTAGTGGCCTGGCTCTGCGTGGCGCTCAACACCAGCGCCGCACCCATAATAATCTGACTATACTGTTTCATCTTGCTGTCTTTCCTTCATATCCCTTGATTGTTGGTCAATACCCACCAGAGAAAATCCCATTAGACCGAGGGAAAAAATGCATCCTGCGATTTTGTGGTCAGACGGCATCCCTCGTCCGATTTGAATTAACATCTTACTGTTTGCCGCGCAGAGGCAGACTGCCCCTGCGCGGCGATCGATCAGACATGCTCTTCCGGTTTGGCGATCAGGTTATCCAGCATCTCTTCGTTACCGGCATCGTAACCGTCCGCTCCGGCTATCTCGCCGCCTTCAGCAGGAACATGTTCGACCTCCGCCGGGGCGTCCGCCGCGTCGCTCTGCGGCCCTGCCTGGATCAGGTTGCTGAGATCGTGATGCTCGTCGTCGTGAATGAGATCGCTGAAGTTCAGCTGCTCGTCCTGACCCGGGCTGGCGCTCTGTAGCGTGGCGAGCGTTTCACTCTGGGTGTCGCCCAACTGCGTATTACCCGCTTCGCTGTTGTCTGGGGTCGTAGTGCTGAGCATCAGATTGTCATCGTCGATTAACGAAGTAGCGTGATCGTCAGCATCCAGGCTACTGGAATGCGTCTGCTTATCGCTCTCCTCGCCGTTATGATCGGCATGATTGTCCTCAACGCTGTGGCTGGCCATCAGAGAGTGGTCGTCGTCGGTAGCGTCATCGGCATACTCTTCTCCACCGTGGCTTTCGCTGACGATGGTTCCGCCCTCTTCGCCATCAAAGGTGAAGTGGGTTTCGTGCTGATCGGAGGCGGTAGAATCCACTTCCAGCGAGATATCACCGAAATCGCTCTTACCGTCCGGAAGCTCAACGCTGACCTGGCCGGTAAAGTGCGAGGTATCATTATCAAAGGTCAGGATGTAGACCTTGTGTTCCGCGTCGTAAGTGACGCTGGCGTAGTTGCCTGTAAAGGTCGCATTCTCAGGAATGCCGCCGAGGGTAATGCTGTTCAGGTGGTCGCTGCTGTCTGAACTTTCGAGATTGACGTCGAGGTTCAGGGTAGCCGTTGTAGTAACGGTAGTATTGCCGCCGTGCGTTTCAGAAGGCCCATCCCCAAAAACAATCCCTTCAATACCATTGGCATTCTGGAACGGCGAATGACCGTCTTTATCGGTGACATGAATATTATCCATGTCATTGTTCTGGTGGTTCTGCGGATGATCGACACCCGTTACGGTGTAATCGTCAGCATTGCCCTGGACAAAGATATAGTCCTTGCCCGCATCGCCTTCCGGCACGCCCTGGTTGCCGGTAATGCCGTTCAGCGGTTTGAATTCATAGTGGTCGTTTGACCAGTCACCCTGCTGGTAGTAGCCGCCGGTATGATCGCCCACCACGAAGATGTCGGTATGACCCGACGAGCTGCCGTTGGCATTGCCCTGGCTGTCGTAGTAGTGGATCTGATCCGGGCTGTCGGCCTTAGGCACGAAATCGCCCTGAATCTTACCGTCCGGGCTATCCGGGGTCAGCCAGACGTGCACGTTACTGCCGATCGCCACGATCACGCCGTTCTGGATATCGTACCCGTTAGGATCGCCGCTACCGCCGTTAATGTGGATGATCTTGTCATCTGACGTCTCGGTCGTCTTATCGCCAGGGGTAACGGTAACGGTCAGTTTGACGTCGGAATCGGAATCGGCGTCGGCGTCGGCGTCGGCGTCGGCGTCGGCATCAGCATCTGCATCGGAATCTGCATCCGCATCCGCATCCGCATCCGCATCAGCGTCAGCGTCTGCATCGGAATCAGCATCCGCATCTGCATCTGCATCGGCGTCGGCGTCGGCGTCAGAATCAGCATCCGCATCTGCGTCGGCATCAGCATCCGCATCGGCATCAGCATCCGCATCGGCATCGGCATCTGCATCAGCATCCGCGTCGGCATCTGCATCAGCATCCGCGTCGGCATCTGCATCCGCGTCGGCATCTGCATCCGCATCGGCGTCGGCGTCGGCGTCGGCGTCGGAATCAGCATCCGCATCTGCATCGGCATCGGCATCAGCGTCCGCATCTGCATCAGCATCTGCATCAGCATCTGCATCAGCATCTGCGTCGGCATCCGCATCTGCATCCGCGTCGGCGTCGGCGTCTGCGTCTGCGTCTGCGTCCGCATCGGCATCAGCATCGGCATCGGCGTCTGCGTCCGCATCGGCATCAGCATCGGCATCGGCGTCTGCATCGGCGTCGGCGTCGGCGTCGGCATCCGCATCGGCATCGGCATCAGAATCAGCATCCGCGTCCGCATCTGCATCCGCGTCCGCATCGGCGTCGGAATCAGCATCCGCATCTGCATCTGCGTCAGAATCTGCATCGGCGTCGGCGTCGGAATCAGCATCCGCATCCGCATCGGCATCGGCATCAGCGTCCGCATCAGCATCTGCATCAGCATCTGCGTCTGCATCGGCATCAGCATCAGCATCAGCGTCTGCATCGGAATCAGCATCCGCATCCGCATCTGCATCTGCATCTGCGTCCGCGTCGGCATCTGCATCGGCATCCCCATCCGCATCGGCGTCGGCGTCCGCATCGGCATCCGCATCGGCGTCGGCATCCGCATCCGCATCCGCATCCGCATCGGCGTCCGCATCGGCGTCCGCATCGGCATCCGCATCGGCGTCGGAATCAGCATCCGCATCTGCATCTGCGTCAGAATCTGCATCGGCGTCGGCGTCGGCGTCGGCGTCAGCATCAGCGTCGGCGTCAGCGTCAGCATCGGCGTCGGCGTCGGCGTCAGCATCTGCATCTGCATCCGCGTCGGCGTCCGCATCCGCATCGGCGTCGGCGTCGGCGTCGGCATCAGCGTCTGCGTCAGAATCCGCATCGGCATCGGCATCAGCGTCGGCGTCGGCGTCCGCATCCGCATCCGCATCGGCGTCGGCGTCGGCATCAGCATCTGCATCGGCATCTGCGTCGGAATCTGCATCAGCATCCGCATCCGCATCCGCATCAGCGTCAGCGTCAGCGTCAGCATCGGCATCTGCATCAGCATCCGCGTCGGCATCTGCATCCGCATCGGCGTCGGCATCCGCATCCGCATCTGCATCGGCATCGGCATCTGCATCAGCGTCAGCATCAGCATCGGCGTCTGCATCGGCATCTGCATCAGCATCTGCGTCGGCATCTGCATCTGCATCTGCATCTGCATCAGCATCAGCATCAGCATCAGCATCAGCATCAGCATCAGCATCGGCATCAGCATCGGCATCAGCATCAGCATCAGCATCAGCATCAGAATCTGCATCGGCGTCCGCGTCGGCATCAGCGTCCGCATCAGCATCCGCATCTGCATCGGCATCGGAATCAGCATCCGCATCAGCATCCGCATCAGCGTCGGCGTCAGAATCAGCATCCGCATCAGAATCCGCATCCGCATCTGCGTCTGCGTCGGCGTCCGCATCAGCATCCGCGTCGGCGTCAGAATCAGCATCCGCATCTGCGTCGGCATCCGCATCGGCATCAGCGTCCGCATCGGCATCAGTATCTGCGTCGGCATCCGCATCCGCATCGGCATCAGAATCAGCATCCGCATCTGCGTCGGCATCGGCATCAGCGTCCGCATCTGCGTCGGAATCTGCATCGGCGTCGGAATCAGCATCCGCATCCGCATCAGCGTCTGCATCAGAGTCAGAGTCAGAGTCAGAATCTGCATCAGCGTCCGCATCTGCATCGGCGTCGGAATCTGCATCCGCATCCGCATCAGCGTCAGAATCGGCATCAGCGTCTGCATCGGCATCAGCGTCTGCATCGGCATCGGCGTCTGCATCTGCATCTGCATCTGCATCTGCATCTGCATCTGCATCTGCATCGGCATCGGCATCGGCATCGGCATCGGAATCCGCATCCGAATCGTCAGTATCAAGCAGCGTTAATTCTTCCGGCCGCTCATCGTCGGGGAAATCCAGGCCGATCGTCGGGTAACCCGCATTGGGGTCAACAATCTCAGCGGTTAAATCGAGGACGACGTGGGTATGCGACCCGCCGCCGCTGCCGCCAGGCTCACCGCCAGTACTCGCGGCCTGCGGACCTGCGGCTGGCGCTTCCAGAATTTGCGTCGGGTCCTGCCCGTCCGCAATGGCCTGCTGAATAGCCGCAACATCCTGCTGTTGGGCCGCCGTGGTATCAGTGGTCACGTGCCCTGAACTGTCCCAGTGGCTGTCACGGCCCAGATCGAGCTGTTTGCCGTCCGCCAGCGATAGCGTTATCGCGCCAGTCGCGCCCGTCTGGATTTGTTCCCCATCGAGGATCCTGTCACCTTCCGTCAGCAACCGCGTGCTGCCATCAGGACTGACTGCGAATACCTGCCCTATTACTGCTTTGACGATTCCGGATACGCCGCTCATATATTGTTTCCTTCATCCTTTTCACGCCCAATTCATCCATTGCTCAGGCTTAGAATGCTAAAAGAGAATTAAATCTTTATTAGTAATTTGCTGTGCAACACTGATAAGGATACGCCTTTCAGTCACAATTTTATTGATTCAGGTCCGGGTCAGGGCCTTATATTAATTGATGGCATGAATGAATTGAAATCAAAACGGCCTGTATTATCGCCACAGAGCGCCAGATTTATAACTCCCGGTTATTATTAACCCCGCCTGATAATGAAAGTGGCTAAATAAGCCCTTCATCGTCATCCGCGATTAATCCTTCCAGACCACTCAGCGAACGGCGCGCCTGCGCGCGGCTGTTGAGTTTTGCCTGCGCGGCCGGTGGCAGATCGGTAATAGTGATGACGCCTTTGCTCATTAGCACCTCAATCAGGTCTTCCAGCACACGCACCATCTCAAGGTCGCTCTGCCGTAGCTGATACAGCGTCGCTTCGCGGATCTCTCGCTGGCGCATCCACTCGTCAATCTCGGGTGTACAGAGGTCATGCTGTTCCGTCATTGTGGAAAAAGGCGTCAATTCCACCCGAATAATTCGGCTTTCAGTATCCCTTTCTACGTAATACATTTTCATTCTCCATTCAAACTATGCGGTTATTTTCCACCCAGCGTACTGGCATCAGCGAAATAGCGCCCCATCGCGCCATGCAGACCAATTTTTTCCAGAACCGCCAGCTCGCCCGCTGTTTCCACACGTTCGGCAATAAGCGGCAGATTAATCTGGCGGGTCGCCCAGTAAATAGCCTCAATAAACAGTTTTTTATCATCCTCACTGTCTATATCGCGAATATAACTGCCATCAACTTTAATCCAGGCCAGACCCCACTGCGGTAAATTGCCAATAAGGTGGAAACGCCCCCCAAAATGCTGGATCCCCAGACGGCAGCCCAACGCCTTCAGGCGACTGACCAGCACGTTTACACGTTCAACGTCCGGAAGCTCGTTCTCATCAAGTTCAAGGGTCAGCAAACCCGCCAGCTGCGGTACGCCTTTCAGCGGCTGCAGCAGAGCGTTCAGGCTCTGATCGTCGGCAACGCTGGCACCGCTGATGCTTAGCGCCAGCGGGCGCGGTGATTTTGCCAGCTCACGCAGGGTCTGCTGGAGCATCACGATATCCATGCGGCGGCTGAGATCGAGACGGTGGATCCACGGCATAAAGCGCCCCGCCGGCACCAGCTCCCCCTCCTGAGTTTTAATCCGGGCGAGGATCTTGTGATGCAGCACCTCGTGGGCGTTGTTGCACGCATACACCGGCTGCGAGAACAGCTCGAAGGCCCCGTTGGTCAGCACCGCGTCAAGGCGAGTGTACCAGCTGTGATGATCCTCTTCGCCCTCACCGGCGGATACGGAATCGGAGCTGGCAAAGAAGCGCATCTCGGTTTCCGCTCTCGCCAGAGCCTGATCCGCCTGGGCCAGCACCGCCTGTGGGGTATCGCCCACGTTAAACGGGACCAGCGCGAAGTGGGCAACCGGCGAAAGGTCGCTCATGCCCGTCTCCGACAGCGCCTTCAGCTGGGTGCTGAGGGTATTACTCAGGTTATCGAGATCCTGCCCGAGGATCGGCGGGGCGATAATGGCGAACTCCCCGCCGCGCACGCGGGCGACAAAGCCTTCGTTGTGAAAATAGTTGCGCTGCAGGCCGGTCAGAATATCCGCTACCGCCACCAGCAACTGATCGGATTTTGCGCCGCCGAGACGCTGGTTGAGGCCCATCAAATCCTGGACCCGCAGCAGCAGGATGTGTCCGCCAGCATTCTCTTCATCGCTCAGGCGCGACTGCAGCTGCATGTCAAACGCGCGGCGGTTGCTCAGCCCGGTCAGGCTGTCGTGATAAGCCTCCTGACGCAAGGATTCGGTGCGCCGGGCCTGCTCGCCGAATAACGCCTTAAGCTGGGTCACCATCATGTTGGTCGCCTCAACTACCCGGCGCAGCTCCGGGGTCTTCGGCAGCGCCGACACATTCAGGAACTCGCGGCGGCAGATGGCCATCGCCTGGCCGACAATATAGTTAAGCGGGCGCAGGGTACGGCGTAACAGCAGGGTGGCGGCGAGCAGGAACAACAGGCTACAGCCGGTCAGCCACAAAAAGCTGGCGACCATGCTGTTCCACAGGCGGGCCAGGGCGAACATCGGATGGCTGACCACCTCGACCCGGGCGACCTGCGTCCAGCCGCGCATCACAATGGCATCACCTTCGCCGGGGCTGAGGTGCACCAGCCGCACGAACCACTGGGGAACGCGGGTATTCTGGGGCACATCGCTGCGCTCGATAATCGATTTATTGGTCTTAATATCGACCACGCGAATGCGATAAAAGTAGCCGCTGTCGAAGATGGAGTTCACCATCAGCTCGGTCATGGTCGGGTCGTCGATATGGGTGGTCAGGGACAACCCCAGCGCCGTCGCCGCATCCTGTGCGTGGGCGCTGAGCTGGTTGCGGTACTGCTCCCGCGAGCTTTCGAGGGTCACCACGAAGTTTCCGCAGAAAATGACGAACGTAAATAAACAGATGCCGATCAGTAGCTGTTTATAAAGAGACATGGCCCTATCCTATTCATTAATTACAAATCCTTCTGCACGCATTCGGGTGAGAAGATCCTGCCAGCGGGAGAGCCGTTTGCTGTCGCCCACGCGTTTGTTGCCGCCGGACTGCGGCAGCCAGAGCCCTTCGCCGTTAAACGCGTAGACCGGAAGCAGGTCAGTACGCTGGGTAGCGGGCAGGATGGCGGTTTTCAGATTATCCAGAACCAGCGGGATCGCCGTGGGGGTGGAGTACCATGTCACCACCATGTGCGCCTGATTCAGTTCGAGTGCTTTTACGTAGGTAATACGTAACTGGTTTGCGGGAACGCCCATTTCGCGCAGGGTGAAATATTTCGCTAACGCAAAGTCCTCGCAGTCCCCTGCCCCTTTACGCAGAAATTCAATCGGCGTTGCCCAGTAATCCTGCTGCTTCCAGACGACGATATCATCCCGAAAAGCCATTCTGGCGTTAAAAAACTGATTAACCTGATTTAACGTATCCTGGATCCTGCCCTGCGACGGTTTGTTAAGCAAGGCCGCCCACTCATCGATCCGCTGGCGGGCGGCGGGAGTGGCCGGACCATACAGCCGTTCGGTACGGGTGCTGATGGCGCTAAAATCCCACCCGGC
Organism: Leclercia sp. AS011; assembly: GCF_037152535.1. Classification (NCBI taxonomy): domain Bacteria; kingdom Pseudomonadati; phylum Pseudomonadota; class Gammaproteobacteria; order Enterobacterales; family Enterobacteriaceae; genus Leclercia; species Leclercia sp. AS011. The sequence continues at coordinate 193,509 of NZ_JBBCMA010000001.1, read as the reverse complement.
ACCAAGCCCGGGCGAAATAGCCAGCAGTACCACCAGCCAGAGCGACAGCCAGCGTCGACAACGTACTGAGGGGAGGGAACGAAGAGGTCGCATAGGGTCGGCTTACTGCTCGCCTGACCGGGCGCGCCAGCGTTGGCGATACGCGACATAGCCAGAAAGATAGTGCTCAACATCGTCGATCCGCACCCGGTAGCTGTGGTGACGAATAAAAAAGCTGCCGAGGATACGCGGCGGATTTTTAAAGAACATCGCCAGCTCTGGCCAGAAAAAGCCGTTGGCCAGATAGCGGGCGCGGGTCTCCAGCGCCTGGTTAAACACGTCCATATCGAAGCCCGCCAGCAGCTGCTTATGCGGCGAGTCCTCAAGCCGGGCGATCATCTTTGATGCCGCCATCATCAGCTCCAGCAGCGTGGGATAGGTAGTCACCCGGTTCTGGACAAAGTCGAGATGGTCGCGCACGTTATCCAGGCCAAACTGGTAGTAGCGCTCCAGCGGCCGATACAGCGTCAATTCGTTTACGCAGTAGCTGAGCCAGTGATCGTGGGCCTGCCAGTGCTTCTGTTCGATGAAGTGCTCCATCGCCCGTTCGACCATCTCCAGCCAGCGCGGCGCCTTCGTCAGGCCGTAGAGACGCATCAGCGCGAAGGCCGCTTCGCCGTCGTAATAGATAATGCGGTGCGCCGCCTTGAGGGAGAGATCTCCGGCGTTCAGCACGTGGACAAACCCGCCGGTCTTAAGGTCCTGCATAAAGCCGATCCCGTTTGCCAGCCGCGCCATCTGCGCCAGGTAGCGGGGATCGTCGGTCAGCTCGCTGTATTTCGCCATCGCCAGGATGCACACCGCATTGCCGCCGAGCTTGATCTCATCGCCGGTATCCACCAGGAAATCGGCTTCGCTGCCGTCCGGCAGAGTGTACGTGCGAATAAAGCTGTCGCAGAGATCGTTTAGCGCCCGCTCAATCGCCGCGAACTGGGCAGGCTCTCGCGTCACTTCCCAGCCTTCTAGTAGGGCATAGGTGGAGCTGGCGTGGCGCAGGGCGTTATAGGTTGGGATAGCGCGATCGAAGCAGGGGAACCAGCCGTACTGGTAGCGCCCGGAAGCGGTGATCTGACGGGCCAGATAGTCGGTGGCCGAGGCGATCATCGGCTCCAGCGCCGTCGCCTGCCAGTCGGGAAGCTGGCGGTAGCCGCTGTTGCGCCCGGTCGACTCGATGGGCAGCAGCTGCTCGCCGTCGCAAAACAGCGCCCGGGTGGTGAAGCGCCAGAGCGTCTGGTCAGGCTGTTCGGGCCAGCTCAGCACCGCCCCGAAGCGACGGCGGGAGAAATGGGCCAGGTTGTTGGCATTTGGCGTGGCGACGCCGTGGTCCCCGTGATAGAGCAGCGCGTTGGCGGCGATTTCCTGCTCCAGCATGGCGTAGCGAAACGCCGGATCGAGGCTCAGGCCATAGCGAAAGTAGTTACGTTTGGTTTTGGCTAAGCGGGCTTCCAGCGTCTCCCAGCGCAGCGCCTCCACCTTATCGACAAGGTCAACCCGCAGCCAGCAGACGTCGGTACCGCTCTGCTGTTGCCACTGCTGTAGCGCCTGAGCACCCTGCTGCCAGGCCTGCTCAAAGGTGTCGCCGCGACCCTGCACAATGTGCGCGCGGTGTTGACTGTCAGAGGCACTAAAAAAGAGTGCCCAGGCGGGGAAAATCGCTGGTTTAGGCGCAACGTCCAGCAACTCCATCGCCGGGCGGGTTTGCGCAAGTAAGTCGCTGAGCGGCATGTTAACTCCTGATAACGCCAGAGGAACCCTGTCAGAAAATTCTTAGACGATGATAACATTATGTATGACAAGTTGTGTATTCTGTATGTCTATAGTTTCCCCCGGGGCGATGTTGTGAGTCGATGGTGTACGTTATGGGTTCTGCTGCTGATAAGCGTTTTCGCTCAGGCTGAGACCCCGCTGCTGTGGAATCAACCGGCCAGCCGACACCACTGCCCGACCAGCAACGACGCCGTCTGGGTACAGTACCCGAACGGCGAGGCCTGTATGCGCTACTTCAGCGCGGGCACGCTGCGCGACGCCCCGCTGGCGCTGATAGTATTGAAAGGCGACCGGGTCTCACAGATTAAGCGATCCCCCGACGCCATCCCCGGCAATACCGCCGACGCCCAGCGCCATCAAGCCAGGGCCATGCTGCGCCAGACCGGCCTGCCGACAATTATTATCGCCCGTCCCGGCACCTACGGCTCCAGCGGCAATCACTACCGTCGCCGCCAGGCGGAAGAGTTTCAGGCGATCGCCGCCGCCCTCGACGCCATCAAAGCCCGCTACGGCATTCAGCGCTTTATCCTCAGCGGACACAGCGGCGGCGCGACTGCGGCCTCGGCGCTGCTGACCACCGGCCGCCGGGATATCGACTGCGCGGTGCTGACCTCCGGTGCCTGGGGGCTACTGGAACGGGCGCAGCGCCTGCGCCAGCAGCGTAATGAGCTCCCCGCCCCCGCGCTGGACGGCACCGGACTGCCTCACCCCTGGGATCCTCTCGACCATATCGCCGGGATCGCTGCCGATCCCCTGCGGTTGATCCTGGTGATCGGCAACCCGCAGGATCGCAATACGCCGTTCGATCTGCAGGCGCGCTTTGCCACTGCGCTGCGCGAGCATGGCCACCGGGTGATGCTGCTCGAGCGCCCCGCCGCTCCGCCGGAGTACCACGATCTGCTGGGTAATGCCGCCATCAACGCCATTCAGCGTTGTCCGCAGCGCGGGCATACCTCAACCCCCTAAGGACATAACCATGAGCCAGACATCGCCCCGCCAATACCCTGCTGACGCACCGGGATGGACGGCCGCCGACCTCGAAAAGCTGCCGGGTAGTGTCTGGCATAATCGCCCGCAGGCTGACTGGCGTGCCGGGGACATTGCCATTATGCACGACAATACGCCCTTCTCTCTCCCCTGCCTGTTTGTCGCTATCGACCCCGATACCTGGCGGCAGGGGTCCGGCAATACCGGGATTTACGCTGGCTGGACCGATACCCATCTGTCACTTTCGCGTCACGCCTCGCGTTACTGCGGAGCAATCGTCCAGCGACGCCTTGAGGATCTGCCTCCTGACTTCCCGCAACTGGTCATCGGCAACAGCTATCAGGCGCTGCAGTGGCTGGCGGAAGAGGCGCGGCGGCGGCTGGACGGCAAACTGGTGGCGATCACCGGTACGGTAGGAAAAACCACCACCAAAGAGATGCTGGAATGCATTCTTGCCCCCCATAAGTCGGTGCTGGCGAGCCGCGGTAACCATAATACCCGCACGGGGGCCTCGGTTACGCTGGCGCGGGCGGTCGGTAACCCGCAGGCGGTGGTGATGGAGGTGGCGATCTCGGCCCTGTGGATGCGCAACGGCGGGATCGGCCCGCGGATCAAACCGCATATCGTTATCGTAACCGAAACCGGCATAACCCAGGTGGGCAAGAGCGTCACCTCCGTGGAAGACGTGGCACGCTTTAAAGCGCGCATCAGCCACGGTTTGATACCGGGCGGCTACGCCATTTTAAACCGCGATATGACCGGGTATGACATCGTGGCGGAGAGCGTTACCCGCGATGGTGCCCGCATCATCAGTTATGGATTCGACCCCGCGGCGGACGTGCCCATCACGGCCTTTACCCCGGATGAGGGCGGGAGCCGGATTACCCTCGCTTTTCGCAATCAGATCCTGAATTACCGGCTGGCGGTGCCCGGCAAGGGCGCTGCGCTCAACTCGGTGGCATCCCTGATTGCCGCCAGCCTGCTGGGGATAAGCGTGGAGCAGATCGTCGCCAGCCTCGAAGCCTGGCGTGGCGACGGGCAGCATATGGGCATGACCGCGCTGCCGCTGCCGGGCGGCGGGGCCATCACCCTGATTGATGACAGCTACAACGCCGAATACCTGTCGATGCTCAACGCCTTTGAGGTGGCGGCCCAGCGCGCCCGGACCGACGGTGGCCGGGTCGTGGCCCTGCTCGGGCGGATCGTTAATCTCGGCGAACAGGCCGGAGCGATCCACCGCGCGCTGGCGGAACCCCTGCTGGCGGCGAGCTGCCAGCGGGCATTTCTGCACGGTGAGGAGATGCTGGCTCTGCACGATGCCCTGCCGGAGGATGTGCGCGGCGGCTACTTTCTCACCGCAGAGGCGCTGGTGGAGGCCGCCGCGCCCGCGTTGCGCGACGGCGATATCGTGCTGGTCAAAGGCAGTGCGCGCAATTCCGACTTTAAGCGGGTCGTCGGCCTGCTGAAAACCCGGCTCGCCTCGCCCCCTGCCCTCGGGAAGGGGCAAACTGCCCGCCTGCTGATCAACCTCTCTACCGGCGAACAGCGGGTCTCTGAGCTGAGCGACAGCACCTTTGCGCCGGGCTATCTCAGCCAGCTAATGCTGACCGTCTGCGTGGCGGAGCGTCTGCTGGCGAAAAACATCACCCTCGAAACCCCGGTTAAGGTACGCGAGATCGCCGCTACCGTCCTGGAGGGCAACCCGGCGCTCGGCCTGCCGCGAGGCAGCACAGTTACCGTTAAATCGCTGGTGCAGGGGATGCTGATCAATAACGCCTGCGATGCCGCCATTCACCTCGCGGAGCGGCTGGCGGGCAGCAGCGCAGAGGCGCTGCAACAGCTCCGGGCGCTGAGCGCCACTCTGGGGATGCGCCATACCCATCTCAATACCGTCTCAGGCCGCCCTCGCCCCGGACAGCGGACCACGCTGGGGGACATCGCCCGGCTGGTGCGCCATTTCCACCAGCGCTACCCGCACCTGCTGCCGTGGCTGGGAGAGCATGAGGCGGTCATCGGCGAGCGGGTGTACCGCAAGAGCAGCAACCTGCACAGCGACGGCAGCGCCTGGGGGCAATTCGGTACGGGGAAGTGGGGCGTGGCGCTGCAGTGGATTGCTGGCGAGCTGTGGCTGGCCTGCGCCGCCGGGGCCGATGACGCTTTTCATCTCGACTATCTGCTGGATGCCCTGCTGGCCCGGACCGAAGGCAGACCGACCGCGGCGGAGCCCGTCACACGGCAGATCGACAAGCCAGCCGCCACCCTCACCCTGCTGGGCGACACCTATTTTGGCGAGTGGTACACCCGCAGGCGACAGGCGCGCGGAATTGATGACGCCCTCCAGCGCTACGGCTACGACCACAGCTTCGCGGCGATCGCCCCGCTGCTGCGCGGCAGCGACTTTACCCTCGCCAACGTCGAAGCGGCCCTGACCACCGACCTTAGCGCCAGCCTGGAGGGTCGAAAGCCGTTCTGTCTGACCGGGGATCCGGCCGCCTCGGTTGCCGCCCTGCGTAAGCAGGGTATCGATGCGGTGGCGTTGGGCAACAATCACGCCATGGATGCCGGATTACCGGGTCTGCACAGCACCCTGGCGGCGTTTCACGAGAGCGGGATCGCCTGCATCGGAGCCGGTCTCAATGCCCGGCAGTCGCATGCCCCGCTGGTGCTGACGGTGGGCGACAGGCAGTACAAGATTTTCAGCGCCTACTGGTATCGACGCTACATGGAACAGGAGTGCGCCTTCTACGCCCGCCCACGCCGCGCGGGCGTCGCCTGCCTGAGCGGCGGGCTGATTGAACAGCTGCGTCAGGAGAAAGCGAGTCCCCGTCCGGCCACCACCATCGTGCTGGCCCACTGGGGGCTGGACTACCGCTGGACCACCGCCGGACAGCGGGCGCTGGCGAAACGGCTGAGCGAGGCCGGAGCCGACCTGATCGTCGGGTCCGGGCCGCATATGGTTGGCGACGCCGCCCGGCTGGGGGAGAGCCTGGTGGTCTACAGCATCGGTAACGCCGTATTTAACAGTAACGGCGAGTATCAGGCGCGCGGCATGCCCGCCTACGGTTTTGTTGTCCGCCTGCTGCTCGGTCACCCGGTGCCGCAGATCCAGCTCCTGCCGATTTTTACCGACAATAAGCGCACCTTCTGGCAGCCGCGCCCGGTTAACGAGGCTGAGTTTGCCGATCTGATCGCCCAGCTGAAATCCCAGGGCATGGTGATTGACGAGAGCGGCGCGGGCTGGCGCGCCGTCAGCGTGGAGGGCGAATGCAGGCTGGTGATGGCACTGGATGACCGCTTTGGTCTCATGCCCCCGGACGAGGAGCGGGGAAGGAATACGACAAAATCATGAGGAGTGAATGTTGGTGGTGAATACATACTGACCTTGTCGCCGCCCAAACGGAGCGGCGCACAGGGGGATTTTCAGGCGAGATAACTGCCGGAATGAGAATTCCCGATTACAGTTAAGGAGACACCCCTCGCTGTGATACAGGGTCAGGACAAACTGATGAGCGTGCCACTGCAAAAGCTTATGCTGTTAATGCTACTCCTGGGCGTCAGCGGGTGTTCTTCCCATGACAATGCCGCCACCCGGGGGCGACCGGTGCAAAAATATTATCGCCCCGGGTACGTTCAGCCCCCGGCGATGCCCGTCCAGCGCGTGCAGGAGCCGTACATAGCCGCGCCAGAAGAGGCGCCGCCGCCGGTGAAAGCGAAAAAACGGCCGCAGGTTCAGGCTGCGGAACAACGTCAGCCAGGGGCGGTTCCCGTGCTGGATAATTCGTTGCCCGAGCAGATCTGGCAACCGGCGATAACCCGCCAGACGAGTCTGGAGCTGAAATCATGACCGAACGCGTCATCGGTGAACTGGGCAGCCGTCCGGCGATTAAGCGCCCGACGCTGCCGCTCTGGCAGAACGGCCTGGTGATTATCATCACTCTCACCTACCTCATCTGCGAGCTGGCCTTCAACTCGCGCCTGCTGGATCTGGTGGGAAGCCTCTCCACCCCTGACGAAATCCACAGCATGGAACGCTATGGGCGGGCGTTAACCGCCATCGCCGCGGCTCTGCTGGTACTACAGCTGGTGCTGGCGGGCAACGCCCGGCTGAAAAGACGCGGCATCGATTTTCCCCCGCTGTACGTGGCAAGCATGGTGTTTTCGCTCTGCCTGCTGACCGGAGTGGTGACCTGGCAGACGGTGGAGCGGGTAATTGAGCAGCAGGTCGCGCAAAGTACCGGCGAATTCCGGCAGAAGTCGCTGCTGGCGCAGCTCTACCAGCAATCCTTAATCGACGGACAGCAGACGCTGGAAGGTATCCCGCTGGATCCCGACGGCGGACAGCGGCAGACCTGGACCAGCCCCTCGGGGAAAGCGTTTCTGGCGATGCTGCCGCTGCTGATGAGTTCCGTCAGCCGCTATCACGCGCTGCTCGAGCGCGAGGCGGCGCAGAACCTGCGTGATAGCATCAGCGTGCAGGAAGGGGGGATCCTCGGCTATTACAAAGCCTGGCTGGCGGCGCGTGCGGAAATTTATCAGGACTATCTCCACTACGCCCAGGTTTCACAGAAAGAGACGCGTTATCACGGGGAGGTCATCCCTGCCCGACTCGACTGGGAGGCATTTTTCATGCTGGAGGGAGTGCAGACCACGCTGCGTGACAGGCTGTCCCTCCCCCGCCAGAGCACGATTCGTCCTGAATACCCCAAAGATGACGCCCTGAAACAGTTTGCGCTGGCGCTACAGGCTCCCCATCTTGATTACGCCGTGCAACAGCAGCTCCCGCGCCTGCAGGGCGCGCTGGCGAGCTACGGCCCGGGAGGCGTAAATGAAAAACGGGGAGAGGATGCGGCGCGGGCGGTACTTGTGCCGCCGATTGCGCTGATGTTCTCGCTGCTCGGCGCCCTCACCCATCTGGCAAAACTGCTCTATCTGCTGCTGCTCCCCCTGAGCGCGGCCCTGCTCTATATCACCTCGTGGCGTCCGGTTCGCCTGCTTAACCGCCATCCGCTGACCTTCCCGGTGCTGCTAATTTGCCTCCTGCTGGGGATGTTCAGCGTGATGAATAACGGCATCACGGCCTCACCGGCTTATCACGCCTTGCGCCAGGGTTTACAGGGGGCGGACGTGGCGATTACCGGGGAGCCGTCGGCGCTGAGCGGCGGTACGCTGTTGCGGGTCATTCATGCGGTGAGCATCGGGCAAAGTTACAGCTATCCGCTCAACCACGCCCTACGCCAGAATCTGTTGATGGGCTTTGATTTTGGCTATGAAACGCGTGAAAAATAAGGTCTTTTCATGGACAATAAACAGGCCTGTTTATTGCTGTATTTTTATGCACAAAGTAGTGATAGCCGTTAAGATATATTCAGTGCTACATTACGCCGCCCAACGGCAATTCGCATTATCAGACCAGTCGACCTGTACGGTAACAGCCCGGAACCATTACTATAAATACGGGTCATATAATCAGTACGGCGCATCGCCCGTCTGACGCTACCAACACACTCTTCATAAAGGTTGTTTTATCTTGTCTCAATGCAAATTCACCCTCGCCCTTTTACACCCGCGTTACTGGTTTACGTGGTTTGGTCTGGGTGTCCTGTGGCTGCTCGTACAACTTCCCTACCCGGCACTGCTCTGGCTGGGTGCCACCCTCGGTAGCCTCTCGCGTCGTTTCCTGAAACGCCGGGAATCCATCGGCCGCAGAAACCTCGAGCTCTGTTTCCCGGCCTTGTCGCCTGAAGAGCGCGAACATCTGATCGCTGAAAACTTCAAATCCATCGGCATGGCGTTACTGGAAACAGGAATGGCCTGGTTCTGGCCGGACGAACGGGTGCGCAAGTGGTTCGATGTGGAAGGTCTGGAAAATTTACAGCGCGCGCAGGCCAAAAACCGCGGCGTGATGGTGATCGGCGTGCACTTTATGTCGCTGGAGCTGGGCGGCCGCGTGATGGGGCTTTGCCAGCCGATGATGGCAACTTATCGACCGCACAACAGCGCGCTGATGGAGTGGGTGCAGACCCGCGGTCGTATGCGTTCCAATAAGGCGATGATCAGCCGTAATAATTTACGCGGGCTGGTCAGCGCCCTGAAAAAAGGGGAAGCGGTATGGTTTGCCCCCGACCAGGATTACGGCCGCAACGGCAGCAGCTTCGCCCCGTTCTTCGCGGTGAAAGATGTCGCCACCACCAACGGGACATTTGTGATTTCCCGCCTGTCCAAAGCCGCGATGCTGACCGTGACGATGGTGAGAAAAACCGATAACAGCGGTTATCGCCTGTTTATCATGCCGGAACTGGAAAACTATCCGCAGGAAGAAGTCGCCGCGGCGGCTTACATCAATCGGGTGATCGAGAGCGAGATCATGCGTGCGCCGGAGCAGTATCTGTGGGTGCATCGCCGTTTCAAAACCCGTCCGGAAGGCGAGTCATCCCTCTATAGCTAACTCTCCGCTAAAGGTTAGCTTCCTGATGAAACTAACCTTTTCAATCACCTGTAATCACGCCGGTTTATCTTTAGCAGGCTATGTTGCTCAGGGGCAATTTATTACCCGATGAAATTAAACTGTCGCCGTTCCACGACACTCGTAAGTCGTGGAAATTATTTAAAAAAATGCCTCTTGTCACCCCTAAAATTTAAGCGTACATTAGCGCCGTCTGGCAGCCTGAAAGCACAGAATTCTGAGCTGGAGTTGACGCCATAACGGGGATAATTCTCATTTCCGCCCTGGCCTGACTTCATCTCTCTATAATCAGTTGGACTCTGTTTTTTTATGCGTATCACGAAATACGCGGAGCGATGAACGTGAAATATTTCTTGATGGGTTTTTCAGTGATTTTGTTCGCCTGGGTCGGTACGTTTGCCCTGATGATGAACTGAGCAAAGAAAATGCAGTCAAAAAAACAGGCGCCCCGGCGCCTGTTTTTTTTGGTGCTTACTGCCCGGCCTGCTCTGGCGAGGTTTTTGTCGTCTGCGGCAACAGCCCGTCGGCACGGAACATACTTTTGATGCCCCTCACCGCCTGACGAATACGGTCGCTGTTCTCAATCAGCGCGAAACGCACGTGCGTATCGCCGTACTCACCAAAGCCTACGCCCGGTGAAACGCAGACTTTCGCGTCCTGCAGCAGCTTTTTGGCAAACTCCAGCGAACCCATTCCGGCGTAGGCGTCAGGGATTTTTGCCCAGACGTACATCGAGGCTTTCGGCAGTTCAACCATCCAGCCCGCTTCATGCAGCCCTTTGACCAGCACATCGCGACGGCGTTTGTACTGAGCAGCGATATCCTTCACGCACTGCTGATCCCCTTCGAGGGCAGCAATGGCCGCCACCTGCAGCGGGGTAAAGGTGCCGTAGTCGTGATAGCTTTTAATGCGCGCCAGGGCGTTTACCAGCGTCTTGTTGCCGACCATAAAGCCGATACGCCAGCCCGCCATGTTGTAGCTTTTCGACAGGGTGAAGAACTCTACCGCCACGTCGCGCGCACCCGGGACCTGCATAATCGACGGCGCTTTCCAGCCGTCATAGACGATATCGGCGTAGGCCAGGTCATGGACCACCAGCACGTCGTAACGCTTCGCCAGGGCCACCACCTTTTCAAAGAAGTCGAGTTCGACACACTGGGCGGTTGGGTTGGAGGGGAAGCCGAGGATCATCATCTTCGGCTTCGGATAGCTTTCGCGAATAGCGCGTTCCAGCTCGTTGAAAAAGTCGACGCCCTCCACCAGCGGCACGGAGCGTACCTGCGCTCCGGCGATGACCGCGCCGTAGATATGGATCGGGTAGCTGGGGTTCGGCACCAGCACCGTATCGCCATGGTCCAGGGTCGCCAGCATCAGATGCGCCAGCCCCTCTTTCGAGCCGATGGTGACGATAGCTTCGCTCTCAGGATCGATATCAACCTGATAGCGGTCCTGATACCAGCGCGAGATGGCGCGGCGTAAACGCGGGATCCCTTTGGAGGTGGAGTAGCCATGCGTATCCGGGCGCTGGGCGACCGTGCAGAGTTTTTCCACGATATGCGGCGGTGTTGCGCCGTCCGGGTTGCCCATACTGAAATCAATAATGTCTTCGCCGCGCCGACGCGCAGCCATTTTCAGTTCAGCGGTAATATTAAATACATACGGGGGAAGACGATCGATACGCGAAAAACGGCGTTCAGGACTGGAGTCAGCCATAAATTCCTCAGATTACGTTAGCGCCCGGACCCGTCCGAGCGACGTCGCCACGGTGTGTGGCGTGCTTAGAAAATAACCTGAAAAAAATCCGCTTGTCGAGAGGCAATAATAAAAAAAAACGTAGCGCTAAAACGGGAACACTGCTGCAGCTAAAACGGGAAGTGAAATGTAAAAGAGGCATCAATAATGCCTTTTTGTTAACACTTTAATATCAATACATTTACGACTTTCGGGTGGTCTTTTTTCCAGGCGCCCTGTTCAGGTCAACCTGAGACTATCCCCTTTGAAAAGTATGGTCTCTCCCCATTTCATAAAATTGACGGATAACTGGTCATTGGGCGTCAGGTTTTTTATCATGGTTGTTTCCCGTTTTCCCAGGTTCACCCGTGCACGAAATATTCAATATGCTGCTGGCGGTCTTCGATCGCGCGGCATTAATGCTGATTTGCCTCTTCTTCCTGATCCGGATCCGCCTGTTCCGCGAGCTGCTGCATAAATCAGCCCACTCGCCGCGAGAGCTGCTGGCGGTGACCGTCATCTTCTCGATGTTTGCCCTGTTCAGCACCTGGTCCGGGGTGCCGGTGGAAGGCTCCCTGGTCAACGTGCGCATAATTGCCGTGATGTCCGGCGGGATCCTGTTTGGCCCCTGGGTGGGGATCATCACCGGCGTCATCGCCGGGCTCCACCGTTACCTGATCGATATCGGCGGCGTGACGGCGGTTCCCTGCCTGATCACCTGCGTCATCGCGGGCGTGATGTCGGGCTGGATTAACCGTAAATTCCCCAAAAAGCAGCACTGGCGGGCGGGAATTATCGGTGGGATGGTCTGTGAAAGCATGACCATGATCCTGGTGGTGGCCTGGGCACCGACCGTCGAACTGGGACTGGATATTGTATCGAAAATCGGTATCCCAATGATCCTCGGCACCGTCTGCATCGGCTTTATCGTGCTGCTGGTGCAGAGCGTGGAGGGCGAAAAAGAGGCCAGTGCCGCGCGGCAGGCCAAGCTGGCGCTGGATATTGCCAATAAAACCCTGCCGCTGTTTCGCGATATTAATACCGAATCCCTGCGTCAGGTGTGCGACATCATCCGCAGCGATATCCACGCCGATGCCGTCGCCATTACCAATATTGACCGGGTGCTGGCCTACGTGGGCGTGGGCGAGCATAACTACCGGGATAATGACGATACCGTCAGCCCCACTACCCGCCAGGCCATCAGCGACGGCAAAATCATCATCAAAAATAACGACGAAGCTCACCGCACCCCGGAAATCCACTCCATGCTGGTGATCCCGCTGTGGGAAAAAGGGGTCGTCACCGGCACGCTAAAAATTTATTACTGCCACGCGCACCAGATCACCTCGTCCTTACAGGAGATGGCGGTCGGGCTGTCACAGATTATCTCTACCCAGCTGGAGGTGTCCCGTGCCGAGCAGCTGCGGGAGATGGCAAATAAAGCCGAGCTGCGCGCCCTGCAAAGTAAAATTAATCCCCATTTCCTGTTTAACGCCCTGAACGCCATCTCCTCGTCGATCCGGCTTAATCCGGACACCGCCCGTCAGCTGATCTTCAATCTGTCGCGCTACCTGCGCTATAACATTGAGCTGAAAGATGACGAGCAGATCGACATCAAAAAAGAGCTCTACCAGATTAAGGATTACATCGCCATCGAGCAGGCGCGGTTTGGCGATAAGCTCACCGTCATCTATGACATTGATGAGGAGGTGAACTGCGTGATCCCGAGCCTGCTGATCCAGCCGCTGGTGGAGAATGCCATTGTCCACGGCATTCAGCCGCGCAAGGGCAAGGGCGTGGTGACGATAAGCGTGGCGGAGTGCGGCAACCGCGTGCGGGTAGCAGTGCGCGACACCGGCCACGGGATCGATCCGAAGGTGATTGAACGGGTGGAGTCGAACGAGATGCCCGGCAATAAAATCGGCCTGCTGAATGTTCACCACCGCGTTAAGCTGCTCTACGGTGAAGGGCTACACATTCGCCGCCTCGAGCCGGGTACCGAGATCGCCTTTTATATTCCTAATGAACGCGCCGCCGTTCATGCGCAGACGTTGTTATTGCCGTAGAGAGAGTGACCCATGAAAGTCATCATTGTGGAAGATGAAATACTCGCGCAACAGGAGCTGAGCTGGCTGATCAAAGAGCACAGCCAGATGGAGATCGTCGGCACCTTTGAGGACGGGCTGGACGTGCTGAAATACCTTCAGCACAACAGAGTTGATGCCATTTTTCTGGATATCAATATTCCGTCGCTGGACGGGGTGCTGCTGGCGCAAAACATCAGCCAGTTCGCCACTAAGCCCTTTATCGTCTTTGTCACCGCCTGGAAAGAGCATGCGGTGGAGGCCTTTGAGCTGGAAGCCTTCGACTATATTCTGAAACCGTATCAGGAGTCGCGGATCGTCAGCATGCTGCAAAAGCTGGAGCAAGCCTGGCAGCATCAGTCTGGCACCGGGCAGGCCGCCGCCTCAACGGTCACGCGCGAAAACGACACCATTAATTTGATTAAAGACGAGCGCATCATTGTGACGCCGGTAGACGATATTTATTACGCCGAAGCGCATGAGAAGATGACCTTTGTCTATACCCGTCGCGAGTCGTTCGTCATGCCGATGAACATCACCGAATTTTGCAGCAAGCTGCCAACGAGCCATTTTTTCCGCTGTCACCGTTCGTTCTGCGTCAACCTGCACAAGATCCGCGAGATCGAGCCCTGGTTCAACAACACCTACATTTTGCGGCTAAAGGATCTGGATTTTCAGGTGCCGGTGAGTCGCAGCAAGGTGAAAGAGTTTCGCCAGCTGATGCACCTGTAAGGGAGATCCCCGGTGAACGGACGTTCACCGGGAGAAAGGGTTACAGTACCTGGCCCAGGGTCTGGCGCAGATGCGCCCCGGCGCCCAGCAGGCCCGGGTTGTCATGCACAATCAGGTACACCGGGATGTCCCGAACGTAGTCGCGGAAGCGGCCCTTGTCTTCGAAGCCGCCGCGGAAACCGGAGGATTTGAAGAACTCAAGGAAGCGCGGCACGATCCCACCCGCAATATAGACCCCGCCAAAGGTGCTCAGATTCAGCGCCAGGTTGCCGCCAAAACGCCCCATGATGACGCAGAACAGCGACAGCGCGCGACGGCAGTCGGTGCAGCTATCTTCCAGCGCGCGTTCGGTGACGTCTTTCGGCTGCAGGTTTTCCGGCAGACGGCCGTCGGACTTGACGATGGCCCGGTAGAGATTCACCAGCCCCGGGCCGGAGAGCACGCGCTCCGCCGAGACGTGGCCCAGCTCTGCTCGCAGCTCTTCAAGGATAATGCCCTCTTCTTCGCTGTTGGGCGCGAAATCCACGTGACCGCCTTCGCCTGGCAGGCTAATCCAGCGCTTGTCGACGTGCACCAGATGCGAGACGCCAAGACCGGTACCGGCGCCATAAACGGCGATCGGCTTACCTTCCACCGGCTGGGTGCCGCCGAACTGGATCAGATGCTCCGGCTTTAACATCGGGATCGCCATCGACACTGCCGTAAAGTCGTTAATAATTTCCAGATGCGCAAAGCCGAGGTTGGCTTTCATCTCCGCCGTGGAAAACGCCCAGGTGTGGTTGGTCATCGCCACCCAGTCACCGGTAATCGGGCAGGCAATGGCGATACTGCCATCCTCCACGCTGACATCATGCTCGGTCAGATAGACACGAACCACCGCTTCAAGGCTGGGATAATCCAGCCCGGAATAGGTTTTGGCGCGGGAGATCTCCCCCGTATTGACGTCACATAACGCCAGACGCGCGTTAGTGCCTCCTACATCACCTACCAAAGCATACTTTGTCATTCTTCTACTGCTCCGCTAAAGTCAAAATAACTCTTTGGCACACTCTAAATTCAAGGCCCGATAACAACAACGACCTGAATAAAAGCACCCCAGGATAGTCGATCTTCGTCACAGAATAACTTTACCGTTTCAGCACCATTTGCACTATTAGCATCAGTCTGAGCGTGCAAAGTAAAGACCGCCATTTTTTACAAGGAAATCATCATGCTCCATCCGCGAGCCAGAACGATGCTGCTGTTGGCCCCACCCGCGCTGATTATTGGCGTCGCCTCCAGCCTGATTCTGATTGTAATTATGAAAGTCGCCTCAGTATTACAGTCGATACTCTGGACGTCATTACCTTCTACGGTTGGCCTCAGCGCCAGTTCGCCGACCTGGGTAATTTTAACCCTGACCCTGACCGGTATTGCCGTAGGGCTGGTGATCCGCTACAGCCCGGGTCATGCCGGGCCGGACCCGGCGAGCGAGCCGCTGATTGGGGCCCCGGTGGATGCCACAGCCCTGCCGGGGTTGATTATCGCCCTGATTATCGGCCTGGCGGGCGGCGTCAGCCTCGGGCCGGAGCATCCGGTGATGGCGGTGAATATCGCCCTCGCCGTTGCCGTAGGCTCGCGTATTTTCCCCCGGGTGAATGCCCTGGACTGGACCATTCTCGCCTCGGCGGGCACCATCGGCGCGCTGTTCGGCACCCCCGTCGCGGCGGCGCTGATCTTTTCCCAGACCCTGAGCGGCAACACCGAGATCCCCCTCTGGGACCGCCTGTTCGCCCCGCTGCTCTCCGCGGCCGCGGGGGCCCTGACCACCAGCCTCTTTTTCCATCCCCACTTCTCGCTACCCATTGCCCACTACAGCCAGATGCAGCTGGTGGACATCTTTAGCGGGGCGATTGTCGTCGCCATCGCCATTGCGCTGGGGATGGTAGCGGTGTGGTGTCTGCCTCGTCTGCACCGGCTGATGCATCGCCTGAAGCATCCGGTGCTAATCCTCGGTATGGGTGGACTGATTCTGGGGATCCTCGGGGCTATCGGGGGCAACATTACGCTGTTTAAAGGGCTGGATGAGATGCAGCAGATGGCCTTCGGTCAGCTGTTCAGCGTTTCAGATTACCTGCTCTTTGCGCTGATCAAACTGGCGGCGCTGGTGGTGGCAGCGGCCTGTGGTTTTCGCGGTGGGCGGATCTTCCCGGCGGTGTTTGTCGGTGCCGCGTTGGGGTTGATGCTGCATGAGCATGTCGAAGCCGTGCCGGCGGCGATCACCATCTCCTGTTCGATTCTGGGGCTGGTGCTGGTTGTCACCCGGGATGCCTGGCTGAGCCTGTTCATGGCGGCAGTGGTGGTGCCCGACACCACCCTGCTGCCGCTGCTGTGTATCGTGATGCTGCCCGCCTGGCTGTTGCTGGCGGGCAGACCGATGATGGCAGCCTCTCGCGAGGAGAAATAATCAGGCGCTTTTACGCGCTTCCAGCGCCTGGATGATGCCGCTCAGCAGCGGCGGCACATCGGCTTTCGGCAGCATGACTTCAATCAGCGAAAGCCGTTCCGGGTGCGCCACTCTCTCCAGCACCTCTTCCAGCTGCACCGTCTCACTCACCCGCCAACACTCGGCCTGACAGTCCAGGCTGAGGGCCTGCGGGATCTGCGTCCAGTTCCACAGCGCGATGTCGTTATAGCGCTGATTTGGGCCATGAATGGCGCGCTCCACCGTGTAACCCTCGTTGTTCAGGACCATAATCACCGGGCACTGTTTGTCCCGCAGCATCGATCCCAGCTCCTGAATGGTGAGCTGCGCCGCGCCGTCACCGGTGATCGCAATCACGCGACGATCCGGACAGGCCGTCTGCGCGCCATAGGCGGCGGCAAGGGTATAGCCAATCGAGCCCCAGATCGGCTGAACGATAAAGTTCACATCCTCGGGTAACCGCAGCGCGCCCGCGCCAAAGGCCGATGTCCCCTGATCCGCCAGAATGATATCTCCCGGGCGAATAAAGGTTTGCAGGGTTTTCCAGAAGCTGTCCTGCGTCAACGAGCCGGGATGCACCGCATGCAGCTGCCGGGCCGGACGGGGTGTTGTGGTGGGGTTAACGTACTGATGGCACAGGCTGGCGAGCACCTCAATCGCCTGGCTCATCGGGATCCCGGTGTACCAGATATCCCCGATCCGCGAGGCGTGCGGCTGAACGTCAATCGTCTGCTGATGCGTGAGCTTGTGGGTAAAACCGGCGGTGAGCGTATCGGTGAAGCGGGTTCCCACGCAGATCACCGTATCGGCACCTTCAATGGCTTCGTTGACATCCCCGGCGCTGGCGGAACCGCTGTAGGTGCCCGCGAAGCCCGGTTTACGCTCGTCAAAAATCCCTTTCCCCATCAGCAGCGTGGCGTGCGCCATTGGCGTCTGCTCCACCCAGCGCTGGAGCGGTTTTTGCAGACCGTAACGGAGAACGAGGAAATCGGCCAGCAGCGCGGTGCGCTCGCTCGCAGCCAGTCTTTTCTCCGCCGCCTGGCGGAAGGCATCGAGGCGGAAACTGTCGCTCTCATAAAGACGATCCATAAGCGCGCTGACAGGCGGGCTGGCAGGTTTTTTTGCCACGTCGGCTGGCAGCATGATGTAGCCGGGACGGCGCTCCCGGAGCATTTCCGTTAATACCCGGTCGATTTCATAGCAGGCATTCTGTTCAGTGAGATGCGCCTGCGCGACGGTAACAGGTTCACTCATTTTGTAGAAGTGACGAAACTCGCCGTCACCGAGGGTATGGTGCAGCAACTCCCCTCTTTTTTGCGAGGCGCTTCCCGGCGCACCCACGATATGCAGAACCGGAACATGCTCGGCAAAACTGCCCGCGATGCCGTTCATGGCGCTAAGCTCGCCCACCCCAAAGGTGGTCAACAGCGCGGCAAACCCTTTGCAGCGCGCATAGCCATCCGCGGCGTAGGCGGCGTTCAACTCATTGGCACAACCCACCCAGCCAATATCCGGGCTGGCGATCACGTTATCGAGGAACTGTAAGTTATAGTCGCCTGGCACACCAAACAGATGATCGGCACCACAATCTGTAAGGCGGTCCAGCAGGTAATCGGCGACGGTGTAGGGGGTAAGCATGACTATTATCCTTATAATGTTGACTTCACTTTGAGTATTGAAGAAGCGTGATAGCTGTCCAGGAATGGGGATAATCTGATCATGGAAACCATGCTTTACGTATTTTTGCGCGCTAATCTGTGTGCCCCGGTCGCGGTGTAAACGTATACACTGAATGACTATCTGACGCAGAGGGATATAACTCATGGTTTACCAGGCAGATCAAAATCGTTATCAGTCAATGAATTATCAACGATGTGGGCACAGCGGTCTTAAGCTGCCTGCCATCTCCCTCGGGCTGTGGCACAACTTTGGCGATGCCACCTTGATTGAAAACAGCCGTCAACTTTTACATCGTGCCTTCGATCTGGGCATTACCCATTTCGACCTTGCCAACAACTATGGTCCGCCGCCGGGTTCGGCAGAGCGTAACTTCGGGCGGATCCTGCAGGAAGACTTCAGCAACCTGCGTGATGAACTGATCGTCTCGAGCAAAGCGGGCTATACCATGTGGGACGGGCCGTACGGCGACTGGGGCTCACGTAAATACCTGATCGCCAGCCTCGATCAAAGCCTGAAACGCATGGGGCTGGAGTATGTCGATATCTTCTATCACCACCGCCCGGATCCGGAAACGCCGTTGCAGGAAACCATGAAAGCGCTCGACCATGTTGTGCGTCAGGGCAAGGCGCTGTACGTCGGGCTGTCCAACTACCCGGCAGAGCTGGCCCGACAGGCCATCGAAATCCTCGACGATTTGGGCACCCCCTGCCTGATCCACCAGCCAAAATTCTCGATGCTGGAACGCACGCCTGAAGAGGGATTGCTGGATGTGCTGAAGCAGAAAGGGGTGGGATGCATTGCCTTTTCGCCACTCGCGGGTGGCCAGCTCACCGACCGCTATCTGAACGGCATTCCGCCAGATTCCCGCGCCGCCAGCGGCAGCCGCTTCCTGAACCCGGATCAGATCACCGAAGAGAAGCTGGTCAAGGTGCGCAGGCTCAATGCACTGGCTGAACGCCGGAACCAGAAATTGTCGCAGATGGCGCTGGCCTGGGTACTACATCACGAGGCCATCACTTCGGTGCTGATTGGCGCCAGCAAAACAACGCAAATCGAAGATGCCGTAGGCATGCTGGCGAATCGTCACTTCACGCCTGACGAGCTGAACGAAATAGAATCAATCCTGACCCGCGCAGATTAAAAGCACTTTTAGCAAAAAGTGCTACGCCTTCTGAATTAGGAGTTAAAGCGATTATCCGGGGCTTTACCGCCCCTTAAAATTGCATTAACAAGCCGGTTACGGCTCCGATCGTGAAGGAGAATAATAATGTTCAGGTCCCTGATTCTGGCAGCAGTATTAATGGCTTCAGCCCCGCTGGTCGCTAATGCTGGCGAAATCACCCTGTTGCCATCCGTAAAATTACAAATTGGCGATCGCGATAATTACGGTAACTACTGGGACGGTGGCGGCTGGCGTGACCGCGGCTACTGGCATCGTAATTATGAATGGCGTGATAAACGCTGGCACAAACATGACAACGGCTACCATCGTGGCTGGGATAAACGTAACGCCTATGAGCGCGGCTACCGCGAAGGCTGGCGCGATCGTGATGACCATCGCGGCCGTAAAGGTCACGGTCATGGCGGACACGGTCATCGTCACTAATATGAAAAAGGCGCCTCGCGGCGCCTTTTTTTATAACCCCAGTGCCGTGCCGATAAGCAGCCACAGATTCAGCGCCACCACCAGCACCACTATCGCCCACCCTGCCCGTTTGACCATCACGCTGTTGACCAGATCGCCCATCAGCTTCTTGTCGCTGGTAAACACCAGCAGCGGCACCAGCGCCAGCGCAATACCAAAACTCAGCAGCACCTGACTCATCACCAGAATACGGGTCGGATCCAGCCCCATCAGGATCACAATAAATGACGGCAGCATGGTGACGGCACGACGCACCCACAGCGGAATATGGAAGCGCACAAAGCCCTGCATCACCACCTGCCCGGCCAGGGTACCAACCACTGTCGACGACAGACCCGCCGCCACCAGGCTCAGGCCAAAAATGGTCGCCGCCGCATGGCTGAGTAAAGGTTCCAGGGTCAGATAAGCCTGATCCAGATCGGCAATGCCGGTATGGCCGTTGAAGTGGAAGGCCGCCGCGGCGGTGGCCATCATCGCCAGATTGACAAACCCGGCGATGGTCATGGCAATCGCCACGTCCCATTTCGTTGCGGAGTAGCGTTCATGCCGCGACCCCTCGTGCAGGTTCTGGGTCAGGGAGGAGTGCAGATAGATCACGTGCGGCATAATGGTCGCCCCCAGCACCCCGGCCGCCAGGAAGACCGCTTCGGTGGTAGGCAGGCTCGGGATCGCCATCCCTTTGCCTAACTGTACGAAGTCTGGCTGGGAGAAGATCAGCTCAACAATATAGGCCGCCGCCACAAACAGCAGCAGACCGCCAATCACTTTCTCCAGCGGCTTCTGCCCGCGTCGTTGCAGCATCAGGATCAGGAAGGTGGCGATACCCGTCAACACCGCCCCCTGCAGCAGCGATACGCCCAGGATCAGCTTAAAGCCGATCGCGGCACCGATAAATTCCGCGAGATCGGTCGCCATGGCGATAATCTCGGCCTGCACCCAGTAAAACCAGACCAGCGGACGCGGATAATGGTCGCGGATCTGTTCCGCGAGGTTTTTGCCGGTAGCGATACCCAGTTTTGCCGACAGCACCTGGATCATCATCGCCATCAGATTGGCCCACACCACCACCCACAGCAGTTTATAGCCGAAGCTGGCCCCGGCCTGAATGTTGGTCGCAAAGTTACCGGGATCGATGTAGCCAATGGCGGCAATAAACGCAGGTCCCATTAATGCAAACCGCATTTTGCGTGCTGCTCTGCCACTGCTACTCTCATCAACGCGACTGTTGCTCATTTTTGCCTCAGTAATATAGCCTTTGCTATGTTTAATGCTATCAAAATGCGAATGATTATCAAGTTCATTTAAAGGGATTATCGTGATTACAGTGATAGCGAAGAACAATCAGCAGGCTGGATGTTGTACAGGCAGGCGGGCAAAAAGCACACACCTTTGTGAAGCGTAGCACACAAACTTAACTTTTCACGCATTTACATAACATAACAAAAATGTATGTTGTGTCACTATTTTTGAGTCTCGTCACAGGACGTGACTATAGTGTGTCTTTGATCTCGTTTTCTTTACGCTTGTTTCATAGAATGTGCAGCGAAATTAAACCTGCCTCATATTTGGAGCAAATATGGACCGCGTCCTACATTTTGTCCTGGCACTTGTTGTCGTTGCCGTGCTTGCGTTGCTGGTCAGCAGCGATCGCAAAAAAATCCGTATTCGTTATGTTATTCAGTTGCTCGTCATTGAAGTGCTGCTTGCCTGGTTCTTCCTGAACTCAGACGTGGGTCTGGGCTTTGTGAAGGGCTTCTCTGAGATGTTCGAAAAACTGCTCGGATTTGCTAATGAAGGGACCAACTTCGTGTTCGGTAAAATGAACGATGAAGGTCTGGCATTCTTCTTCCTGAAAGTTCTGTGCCCTATCGTCTTTATTTCTGCTCTGATCGGTATTCTGCAACACATTCGCATTCTGCCGATTGTGATCCGCGCTATCGGTACCGTGCTGTCCAAAGTGAATGGCATGGGCAAACTGGAATCTTTCAACGCCGTAAGCTCCCTGATCCTCGGTCAGTCTGAGAACTTTATCGCCTATAAAGATATCCTCGGCAAAATGTCCCGCAACCGCATGTACACCATGGCGGCCACCGCAATGTCTACCGTTTCCATGTCTATCGTGGGCGCGTATATGACCATGCTGGAGCCAAAATACGTGGTTGCTGCGCTGGTTCTGAACATGTTCAGCACCTTTATCGTTCTGTCGCTGATCAACCCGTACCGCGTGGATGAAAGTGAAGAGAACCTGCAGATGGCTAATCTGCACGAAGGTCAGAGCTTCTTCGAGATGCTGGGTGAATACATTCTGGCAGGTTTCAAAGTAGCGGTTATCGTTGCGGCCATGCTGATCGGCTTTATCGCCCTGATCTCTGCACTGAACGCCCTGTTTGCTGCCGTACTGGGTATCTCCTTCCAGGGTATTCTGGGTTACATCTTCTACCCGGTCGCCTGGGTGATGGGTGTGCCGGCAAGCGAAGCGCTGCAGGTGGGCAGTATTATGGCAACCAAACTGGTTTCTAACGAATTCGTCGCCATGATGGATCTGCAGAAAATCGCCGGTTCCCTCTCACCGCGCGCTGAAGGCATTCTGTCCGTCTTCCTGGTCTCCTTCGCTAACTTCTCTTCAATCGGTATCATCGCTGGCGCGATTAAAGGCCTGAACGAAGAGCAGGGTAACGTGGTTTCCCGCTTCGGTCTGAAACTGGTTTATGGTTCTACGCTGGTCAGCGTCCTGTCTGCGTCTATCGCTGCACTGGTTCTGTAATCAGCCTAAAAAAAACCGGGGACCTGTGCTCCCCGGTTTTTTTACGCCTGTAATTCACTGAGCGGGCGCGGTTTACCCACTAAATACCCTTGCAGATAGTCCACCCCAGAGGCGAGCAACATCTCGCGCTGCTCTTCCGTTTCGACATACTCCGCCACCACACACAGCGACCGGGTCTTCGCCAGATTGCAGATGGACTTCACAATCATCGCATCCATCGTATCGCTGCAGATATCTTTCACGAAGCAGCCATCAATCTTGATGACATCCGCCTGCAGGCGCTTGAGACGTTCGTAATTGGCATAGCCGGTACCGAAGTCGTCGATGGCCAGCTTGAAGCCGTAGTGACGCAGCTGCTGAATGTTGGCAATGCTGACTTCCGAGTTGGAGAATGCCTGTTCTTCGGTCACTTCGATAATCACCGTCTGCGGTTTTACCTTGTAGCCTTCAAACAGAGCAATGATCTCCGCCGCCACCTCTTTTTGCATCAGCGTCAAGGGCATCAGGTTCACCGAGAAACGCGCGCAGAGGGCGTCTGAGGGGTGATCCCGCAACCATGTCAGCAGCGCCTCCACCACGCTGATATCGAAGCGCCGGCTGAGGTTAAATTGCGCCACCAGCGGCAGAAACTTATCGGGCGTGAGGATCTCTCCGTCGCTCTCCAGACGGGAAAGGATTTCGTGGTAGCCCGCGCCATCGCCTCGCTGAATAGGCTGCGCGTACAGGCGTAAGCCGCCCTCTTCCAGCGCCCGTTTCACCCGACTGAGCATCAGGACGCGCTCCGTCGTCTGCCCGGAGACGGTCTCCTGGCTGTTGTTCAGCGACAGGACCTGATGCGTCGGGCAGGACTTCTCCGCCAGCCAGCTGAGCTGTCCGAGCATATGGTAGAGACTTTCACCGCACTTGTACTCCACGCCACCCCAGGCGGCACCGAACTCAATATCCAGCCCGGTGTTGTTCCAGTAGATTTTACGGCTGTTCAGATGATCCACGATGTGCTGTAACCGCGCCCCCGGTTCCGGGCCGCTAAGCACTATCACCAGTTCATTACCAGGGATCTGGAAAACCTGTTCATTACGCATCAGCAGAGGCTGCAGCTGGCGAATAATGGCGCGTTTACACTGCACGCGCATCATCAGACCGTAATGACGGCTCAGGAACTCAAGATTATCCATCCGCAAACAGCAAAGGGTGGTGCCCTTATTGTCCGTCAGAAAGGATTCCAGGGCGCGCAGGTTACGTAAACCGGTCAGCGGATCGACCAGCGCCCTCTCCTGCCAGCCGCGTTTCAGCCATTCACTGCGCTGATAAATGCGCGACATGTAAGCCAGACAGATGGCAAAGGAGATCAGGACGGACAGTACAAACGCCAGCGAGTAGCCGTTCTGCACCCCCTGGAGAAAGTTGCTGTTATAGGTCAGCAGCAGCAATGCACTTATCGCCCAGCCCAGAACAATGAGGGGATAGCGAAAACGACTGATGCCAATTGTAAACAAAATGAAAATAACAGGAACCAGATAACCGGCAATAATATCGGAGGTAAAGGGTATGCAGAGCAAAAAAAGCACAGAAATAAGGACGAAAAGTAATGCAGATGTAAATAACAGGTTTCGGGATGAGAAGGAATTATGCATATTCCTGCGCCAGAAGGCGCGCGCATAATTCGGATTAATAATCATTCTTAATGGATAATAGAACAGCATCGTAAAGATGATGACGGCGCAAACCAGGCTCTGAATATCGACAATATGATAAATTACCGAGCCCCGATCCGTGAAATTAGCGAGGGTAACGGGGAAATCACAGAAATAGCCTGCCAGGTACATCGACAGTTTTATTGCCAGCGGCAGGGCAAATCCCAGCCATGATATGCGTGCCGCCATGAACCGGTTGGGGACATGGTAACGCCAGCGTGACCCCACCTGCCAACGGAGTATGGCGCATACCGCTAAAGTACTAAATACCTGACAAAAAAGCAGGATAACATCCTGCTTTGCCGAGAGTTCTAAATTCCATTCGTTAAGTATGGCAAAACTGATAATAATCGGCAGGATGGCCTGACGGCCAAATAATAATACGATCGCCAGCATGACGCTCAGCGGCATCCAGGCAAGATAAACCTCAAAGCCATCGACAACAGATTTGGGTGAAATAAGGCGGGAAAAAGGCACGACGATCATGCATAACGCCAGAGCAAGCAGGAAGCTCTTGCCGTTAATATTAATTATGCTTTTCATTAAGATTATTTAACTGTTTACCTGGCGATATTAAATTCATATGAATAATAGATAGTTTAAAACCATCACACAACATTCCAGGCCAGGAAAAGTCATTACATAAAGTAAAGTTTTTAGCTATAAACGCTAATTATTTGTCAATGCGGTGATAGTAAAGGATTTATTGCAGGCATAAAAAAACCCCCGCCATTCGGCGAGGGTTTAAATTTTGGTGGAGCTAAGCGGGATCGAACCGCTGACCTCTTGCATGCCATGCAAGCGCTCTCCCAGCTGAGCTATAGCCCCACAATGTTGTTTACGCACCAGACTCTGTTGGGTTCAGAGTTTGGTGGAGCTAAGCGGGATCGAACCGCTGACCTCTTGCATGCCATGCAAGCGCTCTCCCAGCTGAGCTATAGCCCCATCGCGTAAAGCGTGTCGTGTTGACGGGCGGCATAATATGAATTCCATAGCTGAGTGTCAACGGCAAATTCTTACTCTGGCGTTCAACCGCTGAAAATTCATGCAAATGAATCACATTGCGAGGATGCTCGCAGCCATGAGTTAATCTTGTCACGTTTTCCAGTAAAACGGTGTTATAAAATGAATCATTAATTACCCACACTCTTACTCAGGAAATTGCATGATCAAGGAACGAATGACGCCAGAAGAGTTGGCCCGGCTCACTGGTTATAGCCGACAGACCATCAATAAATGGGTACGTAAAGAGGGATGGTCCACGTCACCAAAACCCGGTGTTCAGGGCGGTAAGGCGCGTCTGGTCCATGTTAATGAGAAAGTACGGGAATTTATTCGCAATGCGCGTCGCGCCCCCGAGGCCGCGGCATTAACAGATGCCTCTGCGGATAATTCCCTGCAGGCTCTGCTGATAACGCTGGCTAATGAAATGACGCCGACGGAGCAAAAACAGCTGACCTCTTTATTACTCCGGGAAGGAATCACCGGATTGTTGCAACGCTTAGGGATTCGCGATCAGAACTGATATGAAAAAATTACGTAGCAAAATGACCACCGAGGAGCTTGCGGAGACGCTTGGGGTCGCCAGGCAGACCGTAAACCGCTGGGTGCGTAAAAACGGCTGGAAGACGGAAGGGATTAACGGCGTAAAAGGTGGACGCGCGCGCCTCATCCATATTGATGCTCAGGTGCGTGGGCACATTATGAATATTCCGGCCATTCGTAAACGCCAGGCGCTCTACCAGCTGGCAGAGACCACGGCCAGCTACGGTGACGCTAAGCCCGTTGCTGTGCTTCCTGGGATCATCAACGCGCTGGAGAATATGACCTTAGCGGAACAAGAGCGCCTTGAAACGCTGCTTACGCGGGAAGGGATACAAGGTTTTCTGGTGCGGCTGAACATTCATCGGCCAGAGGAATAAAAAACGGCAGGGAAACCTGCCGTTTTGTTTTTTTGCGTACCGATTACTGCTGGCTTTCGCGTTCAGCAATAAACTCCAGCGCTCTGTTGATACGCGCCACGCTGCGGGTTTTGCCAATCGCGTGCACCGTCACGTCCAGTGCAGGAGACTGACCCGCACCGGTAACGGCTACGCGCAGCGGCATACCGACTTTACCCATACCCACTTCCAGCTCATCCGCTGTCGCCTGAATAGCGTGATGCACATTCTCAGCGCTCCAGTCGGTAACAGCGGCCAGCTTGTCACGAACCACTTCCAGCGGCTGACGCGCCACCGGACGCAGGTGTTTCTTCGCCGCGTCGGCATCGAACTCGTCGTACTCTTCATAGAAGTAGCGGCAGTTTTCCGCGATCTCTTTCAGAGTCTTACAACGTTCACCCAGCAGTTTAATCAGGTCCGCCAGCTGCGGGCCATTGCGGGTGTCGATGTTCGCCTGCTCAATGTGCCACTGCAGCTGGGTCGCAACGTACTCTGGCGGCAGGGTATTAATGTAGTGATGGTTCAGCCACAGCAGCTTATCGGTGTTGAACGCACTGGCGGACTTCCCTACGGCGCTCAGGGTGAAGAGTTTAATCATCTCTTCACGGCTGAAGATCTCCTGATCGCCATGGGACCAGCCCAGACGCACCAGATAGTTCAGCAGGGCTTCCGGCAGATAGCCGTCATCACGGTACTGCATCACGCTGACTGCGCCATGACGTTTGGAGAGCTTTTTACCGTCGTCACCGTTGATCATCGACACGTGCGCGTAGACCGGAACCGGGGCATTCAGCGCTTTAAGAATGTTGATCTGACGCGGGGTGTTGTTGATGTGGTCTTCGCCACGCACCACGTGGGTGATCGCCATATCCCAGTCATCAACCACAACGCAGAAGTTATAGGTTGGAGAACCGTCGGTACGGCGGATGATCAGATCGTCCAGCTCCTGGTTGCTGAATTCGATCGGGCCACGGATCTGATCGTCAAAGATCACCGAACCTTCCTGCGGGTTCGCGAAACGCACCACGCACGGCTCGTCCGCGGCGTGATGTTGATGATCGTGGCGGCAGCGGCCGTCGTAACGTGGCTTCTCATTATTTGCCATCTGCTCTTCGCGCAGGGCTTCCAGACGCTCTTTCGAGCAGTAGCACTTATACGCCGTGCCCGCTTCAAGCATCTCATCAATAACTGCGTTGTAGCGATCGAAACGTTTGGTCTGGAAATACGGGCCTTCGTCCCACTCCAGATTAAGCCAGTTCATACCATCCATAATGGCTTCGATTGCTTCCGGCGTGGAGCGTTCGAGATCGGTATCTTCGATACGCAGCACAAACTCACCGCCCTGGTTGCGAGCAAACAGCCAGGAATAGAGAGCAGTACGCGCGCCGCCGACGTGCAGATAGCCGGTCGGGCTTGGCGCGAAGCGAGTTTTGATTTTCATGAAGTGGCCTTACAGTGATAAAGATGCCGACAACCGGCATATCCTGGAAACTAAAGTGGGCAATATTCTATCACTCCAGCCTGATTCCTCAATCTTGTTGCTGTCAGATCCTTGTTGATAGCCGTTTTTGTTTAGAAATCATGCATCACTGGTGCTTTCGCGATCGTTTTGTTTAATTTTACGACGAACAAACAAAATCTTTAGAAAAGCCGTTGACTCATTTTCAACTCTCCCTATAATGCGACTCCACACAGCGGGGGTGATTAGCTCAGTTGGTAGAGCATCTCCTTTACACGGAGGGGGTCGGCGGTTCGAGCCCGTCATCACCCACCATCTACTTCGATAGATGCCGCAGTGTAGATAAGCATTAAGAATGGGCGATTAGCTCAGTTGGTAGAGCATCTCCTTTACACGGAGGGGGTCGGCGGTTCGAGCCCGTCATCGCCCACCATTCTTACCTTATCGACAGCAGTTCCGAAATGGGCGATTAGCTCAGTTGGTAGAGCATCTCCTTTACACGGAGGGGGTCGGCGGTTCGAGCCCGTCATCGCCCACCATTTCGGGTCGTTAGCTCAGTTGGTAGAGCAGTTGACTTTTAATCAATTGGTCGCAGGTTCGAATCCTGCACGACCCACCAATGTAAAAAAGCGCCCTAAAGGCGCTTTTTTGCTATCTGCGCTTCCCGCCCATTCTGCAATTCCTGCCAATACAGGTAGGTTTACTCAAGTCCTTCTATTTCCTGCCGATACCTCTTCTTTAGGCAGAGGAAATCAGCATGACAACCATTCAGGCATCCACGCCGTCCGTACAGACTCAAAGCAGCGGCGGCAGTTCCAGCGGGAACGATCTCTCCTCACAGATCAGCCGTCTTACCGCACAAATTACCAAACTGACCCAGCAGCTGAAGGATGTTGCCAACGGCAGCGGCTCAGTAGAAGACAAAAAGAAACAGCAAGAGCTGCTGCAAACGCAGATCAAAATGCTGCAGGCGCAACTGGCGCAGTTGCAGCGCCGCCAGGCAGAAGAAGCGCAGCAGAAGCAGGATAAACAGCAAGCAAAAGCAGAAGGCGTAAACTCCCCTTCAGCCGATCACCAGATTGATATTTACGTCTGATCGGTGGCTTAACGTATGCAGGCCTGCCGCCTGCATACGTGCGGATCCGTCAGCGCCTCAATCAGCTTCAGTAAGGCTACCGTGGCCTGCTGCTCTTCATAGACAATATACAAATCTGCGGGAATACGCTCTTCCAGCGGACGGAACACCACGCCAGGCCAGTTCATTTGCGCATAGCTATCCGCAATAAGGGTGATCCCCATCCCCATGCTGATCATCGCCAGCACCGTTTGCGGCTCCATCACCTCACGCACGATCATCGGTGAGAAGCCGGCCGTCTGGCAGACGCGTTGTAAAAATGCCCAGTCGGTATGCCGGGAGGGCATGGTGACGAAATATTCATTACGTAGCGCCGCAATGGGCACCGCATCGCGAGCGGTTAACGGATGATCCTCCGGCATCGCCACCAGAAAAGAGGACTCATGTAAACGCAAGCAGCTAAACCCATCCATCGGTTCCGTCGCCATCCGCCATATTCCGGCGTCCAGTTCACGCCGCTCCAGCAGCGCAATCTGCATTGCAGGCATCTTTTCGCGGAAAATGACGTCAACGTTGGGGTTCTCTTTCAGAAAACGGTGCATCGCCGGACGCATCTTTCCCCACATGGCGGTTCCCACCACGCCAAGTTCAATACGCCCTGCCTCACCGCGCCCAATCTGCGCAACACGCGACAGCGCCTGGTTGGCACTGCTCAACAAACGACGCGACTCCTCCATCAGGATCTTACCGGCATGCGTTAACGCCACGCTGCGGGAGTGGCGAATAAACAGCAACGTGCCAAGCTGTTGCTCCAGCTCTTTAATATGCAAGCTCAAGGGTGGCTGAGACATGTTTAAACGGGCCGCAGCCCGTCCAAAATGGAGTTCTTCCGCGACAGCAAGAAAATAACGCAGTAGCTTCAGATCGATACGGGGCAAGTGTTCCATCCGCAATGCGCTCCAGTGGCGAAGGATAATGCGCAACGTTACCACATTGCCTTACCAAACAGGCAACGTACCCCGCCGCTGGAGAGGATCAGTGCGTCAGGACTTTCTGCGCCTGCTTGTCCGGCTCATGCTTATATTTAAAGAACAACGCAAAGATCACCGCCAGCACCAGGGCATATGCGGCAAATAACAACCAGATGGTTTGCCACTGTTTCACGCCATCCACGGAGAAGTAATCCACCGCCATCCCGCTCAGAATGGAGCCGACCCACGCCCCTACCCCGTTGACCATCGTCATAAACAGCCCCTGCGCGCTGGCGCGGATGCTGGCGTTCACCTCCTGCTCGACAAAGACCGATCCCGAAATATTGAAGAAATCGAACGCGCAGCCATACACAATCATCGACATCAGCAGCAGAACGACGCCCGTGG
Organism: Leclercia sp. AS011; assembly: GCF_037152535.1. Taxonomy (NCBI): domain Bacteria; kingdom Pseudomonadati; phylum Pseudomonadota; class Gammaproteobacteria; order Enterobacterales; family Enterobacteriaceae; genus Leclercia; species Leclercia sp. AS011. The sequence goes on along the minus strand of NZ_JBBCMA010000001.1, from coordinate 163,606 downwards.
GAGAAGGATCGCCAAACGCGAAGAAACCGAAACGCAACGTCCATGCCAGCATACTCATCAGCATTACCATTTTGATGCCATAACGTTTGAGGAAGAACGGGATGGTCAGGATAAAGCCCACTTCAGCCATCTGCGAAACCGACAGCAAAATCGAGGGATACCGGACGACAAAGCTGTCGGCAAAGGCCGGGTTACGGGCAAAATCGTGCAGGAACGGATTACCAAACACATTGGTAATTTGCAGCACCGCTCCCAGCAGCATCGCAAACAGAAAGAAGATAGCCATACGCGGATTTTTGAACAGCACAAAGGCGTCCAGTCCCAGCTTGCTGGCCAGGCTCGTCGTGACGTTCTTTTCGGCCACCGGAATCTTCGGGAGCGTCAGGGCATAGATCGCCAACAGTAACGACGCACCGGAGGCGATATACAGCTGAGCGCTGCTCAGTTCCAGCCCCATCAGGCTGACCGTCCACATAGCGAGAATGAAGCCTGCCGTGCCGAATACGCGAATGGGGGGAAAGGAGGTGACCGGATCCTGTCCGGACTGGGCAAGGCACGCATAGGAGACGCTGTTGGAGAGCGCAATGGTGGGCATATAGGCCATGGCGTTAATCAGCATGACCCAGAACATCGTATCCGGGTCGGTAACGGTCGTCGCATACAGCAGGACGCCAGCGCACACCAGATGGCAAAGCAGATAGGCGCGCTCCGCCCGCAGCCATTTATCGGCGATAATCCCCATGATGCCGGGCATAATAATCGCCGCCAGTCCTTTTGAGCTGTAAACCATGCCCACATTCGCCCCCGTAAAATTGAGGGTGTTAATCATGTAAGAACCCAGGGTCACCAGCCAGCTACCCCAGATGAAATATTGTAAAAACGACATGACCTTTAATCGGGATGCAATACCCATTTTCGTGTTCCTTGCCGTAGGGTAAGACCCCGCGCTGGGGGTCCTTATTATTATGGGATTCAGGCCAGCTTGCGTAAGAAGCTGCAGATGAGAGTAATAAAGTTTTGCCGCGAAAGTTCAGCCGCCGCCAGGGTTTGTGCATGGGAAAGCCTGATGTCACCCAGCCCTTCGGCCAGATTGGTAATAGCCGAAACGGCTACCACCTTAAGCCCGCAGTGACGCGCGCTGATCACCTCGGGTACTACTGACATTCCCACTACGTCACCGCCAAACATCTGCATCATGCGGATCTCTGCCGCCGTTTCGAAGTTCGGTCCCGGATAGGAGACGAAGACCCCTTCGGTCAGCGGGAATCCTTCTTCTGCCGCCACAGTCTGAAGTACGGCGCGATAATCCGCATCGTAGGCATTCGCCAGCGAGAAGAAACGTTCGCCAAAGCGTTCATCGTTCAAGCCAACCATCGGGGTGCCCGGCATGGTGTTGATGTGATCGCTGAGCGCGACCAGGCTGCCCGGCCCCACTTCCGGACGCAGAGAACCTGCTGCATTGGTGCAAAACAGCAGCTCGCAACCCAGCAGCTTAAGCGTGCGAATGGCATCAGTCATGATGGTCATGCCGCGGCCTTCGTAAAAATGCCCACGCCCCTTCATGCAAGCAACGGGCACACCGGCCAGATGGCCGAGGACCAGTTCTCCGGCGTGCCCATGAACGGTACTGACCGGGAAACCCGGCAGCTTCTCGTAAGAGATAGCCACCGCGTCTTCAATTTGTTCTGCCAGGGCCCCCAACCCTGAGCCAAGAATAAACGCCACGCGCGGCGTAAAGTCAGGTTTGTAACCACGAATAATGTCAGCGCTATGCCAGGGATTTTGGGAAAGAGGAGAGTGGCTCATGCGGGATCCTTCAGGCTAAGTAATTGAAACAGAAATTGAGTACCTTCCTGTTATAGCGAGAGTAGATAACCCGTGACCAATACACTTTCTCGTGTTGATCGATAGCGTTTTGGTATTGATGCCACAGCAAAAATGCGTTAACAGATCCGGTACAGCGGATCCTCTGCACGGCCTGCGGTTAAGGCGCCTGCCTGCAATCTTGCGACATCCCACAAGGCCTGTGCTGCGGTCGATAACGAGCGATTTTTGCGCCGGACCAGCATCAGCTGTCGTTCCACCACCGGAGTGAGGCGTTTCACCCGCAAATGGCTTCCCTGAGGCAGGGGTAACGCCAGCGCCGGTAATACGCTGATGCCAATCCCGGCCTCCACCATCGGAAACAGAGTGGCCGGATGCCCTATCTCCTGCACGATGTTCGCGACGACGGAGAATCGCGCCAGGGCAGCGTCGATCAGCGGTCGGCTACCGGAGGCGTAGTCCTGTAACACCAGTCGTTGATGCTGAAGTTCCTGCCAGCTCACCTCTTCCCGCCCGGCAAATGAATGGTCGTCACGACATAACAGCAGGAAGGGTTCGGACAACACCGTTTCGCACTCTAAATCTGTCACCGGACCCGGATCGATAACAATCCCGAAATCCACCTCCCCCTGGCGGATGCTCTCCAGCACCCATTGTTGGGGTCGATCGTGCAGCACAAAATTGATATCCGGATACTGACGATTACTCTGGGCGATGCAGTGTGGAATGAGATGCGCAGAAATGGTCTGGCTGGCGGCGACGCGCACCGTTCCGGAGAGCTGCTGCCCTACTCTGCCCACGTCCCGCAGGGTGCTGGAAAGCTCATCGAGGATCCTCTCCAGCCGGGCCGCCAGCTGATGACCCGCCTCGGTAAGCATCACTTCCCGGGTGGTTCTGTCGATCAGCCGCACGCCGGTCTGCTGCTCCAGCTCTTTCACGCTGTGGCTGACCGCCGACTGACTCAGGCCGATAATCTCCCCGGCACGGCTAAAACTTTTCGCCTGTGCGACGGTGACAAACACACGCAGCTGTCGTAACGAGTAATTCATCTGTTTTGCTCATGAATTAATGCAATAAATCAATTTTATTTCTCAAAAGGAAGAAAGCACAATAGCGCTATCTGTTTTCAGGAGTGTTTATGAAACTTTTCCGCATTCTCGATCCGTTCACTATCACCCTTATCGTGGTTGTCCTGCTCGCCTCCTTCTTCCCTGCCCAGGGTGGCTTTGTGCCCTTTTTTGAAGGTCTCACCACTGCCGCCATCGCGCTGCTGTTCTTTATGCACGGGGCAAAACTCTCCCGGGAAGCGATTATCTCAGGCGGTAGCCACTGGCGACTGCATCTGTGGGTAATGTGTAGCACCTTCGTTGTCTTCCCGGCGCTGGGCGTGCTGTTTGCCTGGTGGGCACCGGTTAACGTCGATCCGACTCTCTATACCGGCTTCCTGTACCTCTGTATTTTGCCGGCCACGGTGCAGTCTGCGATTGCCTTTACCTCCATGGCGGGTGGCAACGTGGCGGCGGCCGTCTGTTCGGCGTCCGCCTCCAGCCTGCTGGGGATTTTCCTCTCGCCGCTGCTGGTTGGGCTGGTGATGGACATGCACGGCGCGGAGGGCAGTCTGGAGCAGGTGGGCAAAATCATGCTGCAACTGCTGCTGCCGTTCGTGCTGGGGCATCTTTCCCGCCCGTGGATCGGGGGCTTTGTGGCGAAGCATAAGAAGTGGATTGCCAAAACCGATCAGTCATCGATTCTGCTGGTGGTTTATTCCGCCTTCAGCGAAGCCGTGGTCAATGGGATCTGGCATAAAGTCGGGATCGGGTCGCTGCTGTTTATCGTGGTGGTGAGCCTGGTACTGCTGGCGATTGTGATTGCGATTAACATTTTTGCCGCACGCCGCTTCGGGTTCAACAAAGCCGATGAAATTACCATCGTCTTCTGTGGGTCGAAAAAGAGCCTGGCGAACGGGATCCCGATGGCCAATATTCTGTTTCCGACCTCGGTGATTGGGATGATGGTGCTGCCGCTGATGATCTTCCACCAGCTGCAGCTCATGATTTGCGCGGTCATGGCGCGTCGCTACAAACGCCAGACCGACGAGTTGCAGGCCCGGGAACAGGCCAGCACGGCGAAGGTTTAAGGACGACGCAGGGGCTGAACCAGCTGGGTCAGCCCTTCGGTTTTAATCAGTAACGTGAGCGCCATCAGCTCGCCAAGATGCCCGGCAGGAAACTCATCCTTCCGGGCAAACCACAGCAGATACTCTTCCGGCACATCAATCAGCCGACGGCCTTTATACTTTCCGAACGGCATCTCGGTATTGGCTATCTCAATAAGCTGCGCTTTATCCACGTTACTCTCCTAACAGACGCAGCATCTCTGCTTCATCAATCACGTCAATCCCCAGCTCCTGCGCCTTCGCCAGCTTTGAGCCCGCCGCTTCCCCGGCAATCACCAGGTCGGTTTTCTTCGACACGCTGCCCGCCACTTTAGCCCCCAGCGCCACCAGCCGCGCTTTAGCATCATCGCGTGAAAGCTGGCTCAGGCTGCCGGTCAGCACCACGGTTTTCCCGGCGAAGGGGCTGTCGATCTCTTCGGCGTTAACAACCACCGGCGCGGGCCAGCGAATACCTTCGTTAAGCAGCTGGCCGATCACCTCGCGGTTGCTCTCTTCCGAGAAGAAGTTGAAGACATGCGTCGCCACCACAATGCCCACGTCCGGCACCTTTTGCAGCTCGTCAATCGTCGCCTTTTCAAGCGCCTCCAGGGTTCCAAAGTACGCCGCCAGACCCGCCGCGGTCGCCTCTCCGACTTCACGGATACCCAGCGCATAGAGGAAACGGGCAAAGGTGGTGTCTTTGGATTTTTCCAGTGCGTCGGCCACGTTCTGCGCGGATTTTGGCCCCATCCGATCCAGCCCGGTCAGCTTACCCGGTGTCAGGCGGAACAGGTCAGCCGGCGTGTGGACATACTCTTTCTCAACCAGCTGGTCGATGATTTTGTCGCCCATGCCGTCGACGTCCATCGCCCGGCGAGAGACGAAGTGCTTCAGGGACTCTTTGCGCTGGGCTCCGCAGACTAAACCACCGGTACAGCGGGCGACGGCCTCACCTTCGACGCGTTCAACGTCGGAGCCGCACACCGGGCAGTGGGTCGGGAATTCGACCGCGCGCGTGTCCTCAGGACGTTCTGACTCCACCACGTTAACCACCTGCGGGATCACATCCCCGGCCCGGCGGATAACCACTTTATCGCCAATACGCAGCCCCAGACGGTCGATCTCATCGGCGTTATGCAGTGTCGCGTTGCTGACCAGCACCCCGGCGACCTGGACGGGCTCCAGACGCGCCACCGGCGTGATCGCCCCGGTACGCCCGACCTGGAACTCGACGTCGCGCACGAAGGTCATCTGCTCCTGGGCCGGGAACTTAAAGGCGACCGCCCAGCGAGGCGCACGGGCGACAAAGCCCAGCTGCTCCTGCAGTGCGAGGGAGTTAACTTTGATTACCACCCCGTCGATATCGAAGCCCAGCGTCGGGCGGTCAGCTTCGACCTGGCGATAAAACGCCAGTACCGCCTCCGGTGAGTCGCACAGCTGGACGCGGTTACTGACCGGCAGCCCCCAGGCCTTAAATTGCAGCAGGCGGCCCAGATGGGTATCGGGCAGCTCGCCCCCCTCCAGAATGCCTACGCCGTAGCAGAAGAAGGTCAGCGGTCGCTTCGCGGTGATGCGCGGGTCCAGCTGGCGCAGCGAACCTGCAGCGGCGTTGCGCGGGTTAGCGAAGATTTTCCCGCCGGTGCGGCGCGCCTCTTCGTTAATTTTTTCAAAGCCCGCCTGCGGCAGGAACACTTCCCCGCGCACTTCCAGGCGGGCCGGAATATTCTCGCCATGCAGCTTAAGCGGGATGGCGCGGATGGTGCGCACGTTGGTGGTAATGTCCTCGCCGGTGGTGCCGTCGCCGCGGGTTGCCGCCCGGGTCATCACCCCGTTTTCATACAGAATGCTGACGGCCAGGCCATCCAGCTTCAGCTCGCAGCACCAGCTCAGGGCATCGGTCTGCTTGAGGCGATCCTGGACGCGCTTGTTGAAGGCGAGGAAGCTCTCTTCGTCGAAAACGTTATCCAGCGACAGCATCGGCACTTCATGACGCACCTGGCTGAAAAAGGCCAGCGGCGTGGCACCGACACGCTGGGTCGGTGAGTCCGGCGTAATTAAATCGGGACGCTGGGCTTCCAGCTCCCGCAGCTCCCGCATCAGACGGTCATATTCCGCGTCCGGCACTTCGGGCGCATCCATCACATGATAGAGATATTCATGGTGGCGAAGCGTGGTTCGCAGTTCGGTAAGTTGTTGTTCGATTGAGTCCATGTGTCGCACCATTAATGAGAAAAACCCCCGACATGCGGGGGTTGAGGAGGTGTGAAACAAAACGCGGAAGTTTACGCGTTAGCTTCTTTAACTTCGCGGATACGGTCCTGATACTCGCGCAGTTTCTGCGGGGTCATCATTCGACGCTGATCGTCGAGCACCATACCGCCAACTTCGTCTGCGATATGCTGAGCAGACTGCAGCATCAGCTTAAAGTTTTGCAGCTCATCGCCATACGACGGCACCTGCATAAAGATGGTAATGCCCGGGGTGGTGAAATCACCGGTCATCTCCGGATCAAAGGTACCCGGGTTAACCATGTTCGCCAGGCTGAACAGCGAAGGACCGCTTCCGTCCGGGCTCAGGTGGCGATGGAAGATGTTCATATCGCCATATTTAAAGCCCGCCTGATGGATGCTGTTGAGCAGCACTTCGCCATTGATGGTGGTGCCCTGATGGGCCGCCACGCTCATGACAATCACCGTCTCTTTGCGCTGCGGTTTTTCAACCACTGGCGCCGCTTCGACGACCGGCTCCGGCTCAACAGCAGGCGCGGGAGCAGGTTGCGGCTGCGGTGCTGGCGCGACAGGCTGAGGGGCCTGCTGCACGACCGGCTGCGGTTCAGGCTGAGCGGCATACGGAGGCTGCTGCACCGGCTGTTGCACCGGTTGCTGACGCACAGGCTGATGCTGCTGCGGTTGCGGTTGCGGCTGGTGTACCGGCTCGACCACTGGCTGCGGTGCAGCGGGACGTGGCTGAGCAGATGCGTAAGGCGGCTGGTACTGATGCTGCGGAGGCTGACGAGGCGCTTCTTGCTCCCCATGGCCTGCGCCGGGCGCAGTGTTGGCCCGATGAACGCGTACTTCACCCACACCCTCGTCTTCCGTTTCTTCGATATCGTCATCGCTATCGTCGTCACGAGTAGACTTCATGCGCTTCAGTGGGCGATCGCGAAACATAGAAGAGCGCTCTTTACGGCTGGTCCAGAACCCATGGACCAGTAAAGCGATTATGGCGATCGCGCCAACAATGATTAATATCAGACGCAAATCCTGCATCATTATATTCTCTGTTGTTCTAACACCTTGCCACCACGGCAAACATTTACTCACTAAGAGTATTTGCCGATTACGTCAAGTGCAAGTGTATGCGGAGCATTCGCAGCATAAAGATGAACTAAATCGTGCTTTTTGCTGTTTTTTCGAACATTTCCGAACTGGTCAACGGGCCGCAACTGGCTAATATAGGCAGGCAATTTCACTGGTTGTGATAAAAGGAGCTCAACCTGGTTATGGTTTCATCAACATCTTCCCCTCCCCGCAGCGGCGTCTGGTACTTTTCTCAAGGCTGGAAACTGGTCTCGCTGCCGGGCATCCGGCGCTTTGTGATCCTCCCGCTGCTGATTAACATTCTGCTGATGGGCGGTGCCTTCTGGTGGCTGTTCACCCGGCTGGACACCTGGATCCCGGCGCTCATGAGCTACGTCCCCGACTGGCTGCAGTGGCTGAGCTATCTGCTGTGGCCGGTGGCGATCGTCTCGGTGTTGCTGGTGTTTGGCTACTTTTTCTCAACCCTGGCTAACTGGATAGCCGCGCCGTTTAACGGCCTGCTGGCTGAACAACTGGAAGCGCGACTGACGGGGGCCACGCCGCCGGACACCGGCGTGCTGGGGATCATGAAAGATCTGCCGCGCATTATGAAGCGCGAATGGCAGAAGTTCGCCTGGTACCTGCCCCGCGCCATCGTGCTGCTGATCCTCTACTTTATTCCGGGTATCGGACAGACGGTGGCCCCGGTGCTCTGGTTCCTGTTCAGCGCCTGGATGCTGGCGATCCAGTACTGCGACTACCCGTTCGATAACCATAAGGTTCCGTTCAAAGAGATGCGCAGCGCCCTGCGTGCCCGCAAAATGACCAACATGCAATTTGGCGCGCTCACCAGCCTGTTTACCATGATCCCGCTCCTCAATCTGTTCATCATGCCGGTGGCGGTGTGCGGTGCGACGGCGATGTGGGTCGACTGTTACCGTAATAAACACGCCTTGTGGAAATAAGTTAAATAAAGGGATGGCTTATGCCATCCCTTATTCCATACTGGATAGCATTATTTCTCATCAGCATATAGATATGCGAATTCCTTACTTCCCCATACTTATGCAACAGGTATGCTGGGTCGGTATCCCAATTTCAAACAGTTAAGGACAGGCCATGAGTAAGATTTTTGAAGACAACTCGCTGACTATCGGTCACACGCCCCTGGTTCGACTGAACCGTATCGGTAATGGACGCATTCTGGCGAAGGTAGAATCTCGTAACCCAAGCTTCAGCGTAAAATGCCGTATCGGTGCCAATATGATTTGGGATGCGGAAAAGCGTGGCGTGTTGAAACCTGGCGTTGAGCTGGTTGAGCCAACCAGCGGTAACACCGGTATTGCTCTGGCCTACGTCGCTGCCGCGCGCGGTTACAAGCTGACGCTGACCATGCCTGAAACCATGAGTATCGAACGCCGCAAGCTGCTGAAAGCGCTGGGTGCGAACCTGGTGTTAACCGAAGGCGCAAAAGGGATGAAGGGCGCGATTCAGAAAGCGGAAGAGATTGTGGCCAGCGATCCGGCCAAATACCTGCTGCTGCAGCAGTTCAGCAACCCGGCTAACCCGGAGATCCACGAGAAGACTACCGGTCCGGAAATCTGGGAAGATACCGACGGTCAGGTTGATGTCTTTATTTCCGGCGTGGGTACCGGCGGTACGCTGACCGGCGTGTCTCGCTATATTAAAGGCACAAAAGGCAAAAAAGATCTGATTACCGTTGCGGTTGAACCTACCGACTCGCCGGTCATTGCTCAGGCGCTGGCCGGTGAAGAGCTGAAACCTGGCCCGCATAAAATTCAGGGTATCGGCGCAGGCTTTATTCCGGGCAACCTGGATCTGAAACTGATTGATAAAGTGGTGGCTATCACCAACGATGAAGCCATCTCTACTGCCCGTCGACTGATGGAAGAAGAGGGTATTCTGGCGGGGATCTCTTCCGGTGCTGCCGTTGCCGCAGCGCTGCAGTTACTTGAAGATGAAACCTTTACCAATAAGAATATCGTGGTTATTCTTCCCTCCTCGGGTGAGCGTTATTTGAGTACTGCACTGTTTGCCGATCTCTTCACAGAGAAAGAGCTGCAACAGTAGTACCAGAATGTAAATATCGCGTAAAAAAGCACCCATTCGGGTGCTTTTTTGTGGCCTGCTTCAAAGTTTTATCTCGTCTGGCATTGCTTCACCCTGTTAGCTCTGGTATTTAAGCTGGCAATTATTTTGAAGCTCGAAATTAATCGATACATGAATTCCCGCTGCTGAATCGATTTTATGATTTGGTTCAAGTCTTGCTTTCGCGGCATAATGTTTAATGTCGAACGAGACGTCAGCAGCCTGACATGCCAGTACCGGAATACGTTTGACACATCTGTGCCTCGTGCCGTTAAGCCGGTGCTAACTATACAGGCTAAAGTCCTGCCGCCAGGCTAGACTTTAGTTCCACAACACTAAACCAATAAGTTGGGGAAATACAATGTTCCAGCAAGAAGTTACCATTACCGCTCCGAACGGTCTGCACACCCGCCCTGCTGCTCAGTTTGTTAAAGAAGCGAAAGGCTTCACTTCTGAGATCACTGTGACTTCCAACGGCAAAAGCGCGAGCGCAAAAAGCCTGTTCAAACTGCAGACTCTGGGCCTGACTCAGGGCACTGTTGTGACCATCTCCGCAGAAGGCGAAGACGAGCAGAAAGCAGTTGAGCATCTGGTAAAACTGATGGCTGAGCTCGAGTAAGTATCCGGGTTCTTTGTAAAAATCAGTCACAAGTAAGGTAGGGTTATGATTTCAGGCATTTTAGCATCCCCGGGTATCGCTTTCGGCAAAGCACTGCTGCTGAAAGAAGACGAGATCGTCATCGACCGGAAAAAAATTTCTGCTGATAAGGTAAATCAGGAAGTTGAACGTTTTCTGAGTGGCCGTGCAAAAGCATCTGCGCAGCTGGAAACGATTAAAACTAAAGCTGGCGAAACTTTCGGTGAAGAAAAAGAAGCCATCTTCGAAGGGCACATCATGTTGCTCGAAGATGAGGAGCTGGAGCAGGAAATCATAGCCCTGATTAAAGATAAAGGCATGACGGCCGACGCGGCTGCCCATGAAGTTATCGAAGGTCAGGCGACTGCCCTGGAAGAGCTGGACGATGAATACCTGAAAGAGCGTGCGGCTGACGTGCGTGATATCGGTAAGCGCCTGCTGCGTAACATCCTCGGCCTGGCCATCATCGATCTGAGCGCGATTCAGGACGAAGTGATCCTGGTTGCTGCTGACCTGACCCCGTCAGAAACCGCACAGCTGAACCTGAACAAGGTGCTGGGTTTCATTACTGACGCCGGCGGCCGTACCTCCCACACCTCTATCATGGCGCGTTCTCTGGAACTGCCTGCCATCGTGGGTACCGGTAGCGTGACCGCGCAGGTTAAAAACGACGACTATCTGATTCTGGATGCCGTAAACAATCTGGTTTACGTCAACCCAACGAACGACCAAATCGAACAGCTGCGTGCCGTTCAGGAACAGGTTGCCACCGAGAAAGCCGAACTGGCTAAACTGAAAGATCTGCCAGCGATCACGCTGGACGGCCATCAGGTTGAAGTTTGTGCCAACATCGGTACCGTACGTGACGTTGACGGTGCTGAGCGCAACGGCGCAGAAGGTGTAGGCCTGTACCGTACCGAATTCCTGTTCATGGATCGTGACGCCCTGCCAACCGAAGAAGAGCAGTTTGCTGCTTATAAAGCCGTTGCTGAAGCATGCGGTTCGCAGGCGGTTATCGTCCGTACCATGGACATTGGCGGCGACAAAGAGCTGCCGTACATGAACTTCCCGAAAGAAGAGAACCCGTTCCTGGGCTGGCGTGCCGTGCGTATCGCCATGGATCGTAAAGAGATCCTGCGCGACCAGGTCCGTGCCATCCTGCGTGCTTCCGCTTTCGGTAAACTGCGTATCATGTTCCCAATGATCATCTCTGTTGAAGAAGTGCGTGCACTGAAGAAAGAGATCGAAATCTACAAACAGGAACTGCGCGACGAAGGTAAAGCCTTCGACGAAGCTATCGAAGTTGGCGTTATGGTGGAAACCCCAGCCGCAGCCACGATTGCTCGTCATTTAGCGAAAGAAGTCGATTTCTTTAGTATTGGTACCAACGATTTAACCCAGTACACCCTGGCAGTTGACCGTGGTAATGATATGATTTCACATCTTTACCAGCCAATGTCCCCGTCCGTGCTGACGCTTATCAAGCAAGTTATTGATGCTTCTCATGCCGAAGGCAAATGGACTGGTATGTGTGGTGAGCTTGCAGGCGACGAACGTGCTACACTTCTGTTGCTGGGTATGGGTCTGGACGAGTTCTCAATGAGTGCCATTTCCATCCCGCGCATTAAGAAGATTATCCGTAACACGAACTTCGAAGATGCGAAGGTATTAGCAGAGCAGGCTCTTGCTCAACCGACAACGGACGAGTTAATGACGCTGGTTAACAAGTTCATTGAAGAAAAAACAATCTGCTAATCCACGAGATGCGGCCCAATTTACTGCTTAGGAGAGATGGCTAATGGGGTTATTTAGTAAACTGTTCGGTGACAAAGGCAACAGCGACACCGGAACTATTGAGATTGTTGCTCCGCTGTCTGGTGAAATCGTCAACATCGAAGACGTGCCGGATGTCGTGTTTGCAGAGAAAATTGTTGGTGATGGCATTGCTATCAAACCGACCGGTAACAAAATGGTTGCACCGGTTGATGGTACCATCGGTAAGATTTTTGAAACCAACCACGCATTTTCTATCGAATCTGATAGCGGTATTGAGCTGTTCGTTCACTTCGGTATCGACACCGTCGAGCTGAAAGGCGAAGGCTTCAAGCGTATCGCTGAAGAAGGCCAGCGCGTTAAAGTTGGCGACCCGGTCATTGAATTCGATCTGCCACTGCTGGAAGAGAAAGCCAAGTCTACCCTGACTCCGGTTGTTATCTCCAACATGGACGAAATCAAAGAACTGATCAAACTGTCCGGCAGCGTTACCGTGGGTGAAACCCCGGTTATCCGCATCAAGAAGTAATTTCTTGCCGCACAGAAAAATGGCGCCTTCGGGCGCCATTTTTATTTGTCAGGCTGGCAGAACCAGCTCGTCGTAACCTTTCTCCTGGGTGTACTGCATCACCAGCGTCACCCTGTCCCCTGCCCGGCTTATTGCAGCCGCCACACTCTCCCCCTGTACCAGGGCGCTTATCAGCTCGGAACAGAACAGATCCCCGGTGCCTTTCAGATCGGCCTGGATGCGCGGATGGGCGCTGACCGTCACGTTGTCGTGGGAGACCAGCACCACGTGGATGCTGTCGGTATCACCGGCAACCGGCGCGCTGGTGATCGCCACCCACTGCAGGGTATCGGACAGCAGCCCTCGGGCGGCAGCGATGGCGCTGGCATTGTCCCGGCACGGCTTGCCGCTCAGCACTTCCAGCTCGTAGACGTTCGGGGTGATCCCCTGGGCCAGCGGCAGCAGGTGCTGGCGGTAAGCTTGCGGGATCTCCGGTTTGACGTAGGTTCCGCTGTCGGTGTCACCAATCACCGGGTCCACCAGGATCAGTACATCGGGATGCTGCGCCTTGACCGCGCGCAGCCACTCCGCCAGCAGGGCAATCTGGCTGGCGCTGCCCATGTAGCCGGTGGTGACCGCCTTCAGTTCACGCAGCACGTCGCGCTCGCCCAGCGCTTTCAGGTAGCCGCTGAACCACTCGTCGGGGATCACCCCGCCGTAAAAGGTGTCGTAGTGTGGGGTATTGCTGAACAGCACCGTCGGGATCGCCGTCACGTTAAGGTGATGCTGACGAATGTTGGGTACCGCAATGCTGTTACCGACGCTGCCGTACACCACCTGGGACTGAACCGCCACAATATCGGTCTGCTGCGCCCGGGTTTTGTCCCGGAATAAAATCATTTCCATAGCCTTTAGATCCCTGCGCCCTGCGCATAGCTCTCCTCACCAAACACGCCGGTAGAGAGGTAGCGATCCCCGCGATCGCAGATGATCGCCACTACCACCGCCCCCGGCGTTGCCGCGGCAACCCGCAGAGCGCCGGCTACCGCGCCGCCAGAACTGACGCCGCAGAAGACCCCTTCACGCACGGCCAGTTCACGCATGGTATTTTCCGCCTCGCGCTGATGAATATCCAGCACCTGGTCCACCAGCGAGGCATTAAAGATCCCCGGCATGTACTCCGCAGGCCAGCGACGAATACCCGGAATGCTGCTGCCCTCTTCAGGCTGCAGGCCGACAATAGTGACCGCCTTTTCCTGCTCGCGCAGAAAACGGGAGACGCCGGTAATGGTGCCGGTGGTGCCCATACTGGAGACGAAATGGGTGATGCGACCTGCGGTCTGCTGCCAGATTTCCGGGCCGGTGGTGGTGTAATGTGCGTACGGGTTGTCGGGATTGTTGAACTGATCCAGCAGTCGGCCTTCGCCGCGGTTCGCCATCTCGAGGGCCAGATCCCGGGCCCCCTCCATCCCCTGCTCTTTGCTGACCAGAATAAGCTCGGCACCATAGGCCAGCATCGCGGCACGGCGCTCCTGGCTCATGTTATCCGGCATCAGCAGCTTCATGCGATAGCCTTTGAGGGCGGCAATCATCGCCAGCGCAATGCCGGTGTTCCCGCTGGTCGCTTCGATCAGCACATCGCCTGGTTTGATTTCGCCGCGCTTTTCCGCCTGGACAATCATCGACAGCGCCGCGCGATCTTTGACCGACCCCGCCGGGTTATTGCCTTCCAGTTTGATCCAGATTTCGCTGCCGTTGTCCGGCCCCATGCGCTGCAGTTTGATCAGAGGGGTGTTGCCGATGGTTTGTTCGAGTGTGTTCACGATATTTACTCAATAAAAAAGCCGGGTGGCGCTTTGCTTACCCGGCCTACGTCCGTGCTTTTGTAGGCCCGGTAAGCGTAGCGCCACCGGGCGATAAACATGGTCAATAACCTATCAGGCAGATTCTGCCAGAGCAAGATCTCCCCGCGTTACGATGCGATCCTTATCGTGATAAATGCGTGCATGTTGGAGGCCGACAAACAGACGTTCGCCGCGGTATGGCGGCGCGTCGTCGCGCATTACTACCGTCAGCGGTTCGTCATACCAGCCCAACGGCTGCACCACCAGCTGGGTGTAGTGACCTTTCGGACTGGCTTCGAGTACCTGGACCGGCAGCGGCGAGTCGAGGCTGGTGCGACGACTGACGTCCACTTCCCACGGGCGCAGGAAAAGATCCACCGGCCCCTGATAGCCAGGGGTGTACCCCAGCGGCCAGCGATGAGCGCCGACGTGGAACTGCCCGCCGCGAACGGTGCCGTGCAGGCGGTTCACTTCGCCCATAAACTCCAGCACAAAACGGGTGGCCGGTTCGCGCCAGAGCTGCTCTGGCTCATCCACCTGTTCGATATTCCCCTGGCTCATTACCACCACCCGGTCGGCCACTTCCATCGCCTCTTCCTGATCGTGGGTAACAAAGACGCTGGTGAATTTCAGCTCTTCGTGCAGCTGACGCAGCCAGCGACGCAGCTCTTTACGTACCTGGGCGTCCAGCGCACCGAAGGGTTCATCCAGCAGCAGGATCTGCGGCTCAACTGCCAGAGCACGGGCCAGCGCCACGCGCTGTTTCTGCCCGCCGGACAGCTGGGCCGGGAAACGGTCCGCCAGATGAGCAAGCTGCACCATCTCCAGCAGTTTGGTCACTTTCGCTTTGATAGTGGCGGCGTTTGGACGTTCACGACGCGGCAGCACCGTCAGGCCGAAGGCGATGTTGTCAAACACCGTCATGTGGCGGAACAGGGCGTAATGCTGGAACACGAAGCCCACCTTACGGTCGCGCGCGTGCAGGCGGCTGACGTCGGTGCCGTGGAAGCGGATATGCCCACTGGTCTGATGCTCCAGACCGGCGATAATACGCAGCAGCGTGGTTTTACCGGAGCCAGAGGGTCCCAGCAGCGCCACCATTTGTCCGGAAGGGATATCCAGCGAGATATCGTTCAGCACCTGGGTGCGACCAAAGGACTTCTTAATATTGGCAATCTCAATGCTCATGATTTCCCTCCTGATGCTGGCGTTTGGCCTGATTCTCTAAACGCCACTGCACCATACTCTTTAAAAACAGGGTCAAAATAGCCATCAGCGTCAGCAGGGCTGCGGCGGTAAAGGAACCGACGGTGTTATAGTCCTGCTCCAGCAATTCAATTTGTAACGGCAGCGACAGGGTTTCGCCGCGGATCGATCCGGAAACCACCGACACCGCACCAAACTCACCAATCGCACGGGCGTTGGTCAGCACCACGCCATACAGCAGCGCCCAGCGAATGTTAGGCAGGGTCACGCGACGAAACATCTGCCAGCCGGAAGCACCCAGCAGCACCGCCGCTTCGTCTTCATGGCTGCCCTGGCTGAGCATCACCGGCACCAGCTCGCGCACCACAAAGGGACAGGTCACAAAGACCGTGACCAGCACCATGCCCGGCCAGGCGAACATGATCTGTAAGTTATGTTCATCCAGCCAGCCGCCCAGCGGACCGTTGGAGCCGTAAAACAGCAGATAGACCAGACCGGCCACCACCGGGGACACGGCAAACGGAATATCCAGCAGGGTCAGCAGCAGCTGGCGACCCGGGAAGTCAAAGCGCGTCACCAGCCAGGCCAGCAGAATGCCGAACACCAGGTTCACCGGCACGGTAATCAGCGCGATCATCACCGTCAGCCAGATGGCGTGCAGCATGTCCGGGTCGGCCAGGTTTTGCAGCGCGGGCATGATCCCTTTGCTGAACGCCTGGACGAAGATGTAGACCATCGGCACGACCAGAATGAAGGCCGATACCAGCACGCCGGTGCCAATCAGCAGCCATTTTCCCCAGTTAATGCGGGGCGCGTCGTAGCGTTTCAATTGAGTGATTTCCGCCATCAGTGACCTACCACGCGTCGACCAAAGCGACTTTGCAGAGTGTTAATCGAGAACAGCAGCAGCAGCGAGGCGGCGAGGATCACCGAGGCAATAGCACTCGCTGCCGGGTAATCAAACTCCTGCAAACGGATAAAGATCATCAGCGAGGTTACTTCCGTTTTCCAGGCGATGTTGCCGGCGATAAAGATGACCGCGCCGAACTCACCGAGGCTGCGGGTAAACGACAGCGCCACCCCCGCCAGCAGGGCCGGAGAGAGTTCCGGCATGACCACTTTGCGGAAGCTCTGCCAGCGCGTCGCGCCGAGCGTTTCTGCCGCCTCTTCGTATTCCGGACCTAACTCCTCCAGCACCGGCTGCACGGTACGCACCACAAACGGGATGCTGGTAAAGGCCATCGCCACCGCAATACCGAGCCAGGTGTAGGTCACTTTGATATCAAACTTCGCCAGCCACTCGCCGTATAAGCCGTTCACCGAGAACAGCGAGGCGAGGGTTAAACCGGCCACCGCGGTAGGCAGGGCAAACGGCAGATCCATCAGCGCATCCAGCAGCGTGCGGCCCGGGAAGCGGTAGCGGGTTAAGATCCACGCCATCAGCAGGCCGAACACGCCGTTGAAGATCGAGGCGACAAACGCCGACAGCAGCGTCACCTTATAGGCCGCCACCACCTGCGGGTTGCTGATCACCTCCCAGTACTGGGACCAGCTCATCTCAGAGAGCTGGACCACCAGCGCGCTGAGCGGTAACAACAAAATCAGACAGACGAACAGCAGGCTGGTCCCGAGGCTTAAGGTAAAGCCCGGCAGCACACGTCTGGAGGAAACTGCAAACATTACTTACGCCCCGCCGCCAACAATTTGTCTAACTCACCGCCGCTGGCGAAGTGCGTTTTCATCACTTCAGGCCAGGAGCCAAAATGGTCCTCCACGCGGAACAGCTCGGTCTGCGGGAACTTGTCTTTCAGCTTGTTCATCACGTCCGGGTTATTGACGCGATAGTAGTAATCGGTGATCACCGTCTGCGCCTGCGGACTGTAGAGATAGTTGAGGTAGGCTTTGGCCGCCTTCTCGGTGCCGTTGGCCTGAACGTTTTTATCTACCCAGGCGACCGGGAACTCCGCCAGCACGTTGGTTTTCGGGATCACCACTTCAAAGCCCTGGGCTTCATACTGTTTGCGGATGTTGTTCACTTCCGATTCAAAGCTGATCAGCACATCACCCAGACCGCGTTCCGCGAAGGTGGTGGTCGCCCCGCGACCGCCGGTATCAAACACTTCGACGTTTTTCAGGAACTGGGTCATAAACTGTTCGGTTTTGGCTTTATCGTCACCGTCCGCTTTATCCGCTGCGCCCCAGGCGGCCAGATAGGTATAGCGGGCGTTGCCGGAGGTCTTCGGGTTCGGGAAGATCAGCTTCACGTCAGAACGCACCAGATCGTTCCAGTCGTGGATATTCTTCGGGTTGCCCTTACGCACCAGGAAGCCCATGGTGGAGTAGAACGGCGAGCTGTTATTCGGCAGACGGCTCTGCCAGTCGGCCGGGATCAGCTTGCCTTTGTCATGCAGGATCTGCACGTCGGTAATCTGGTTGTAGGTCACCACATCCGCTTTCAGCCCCTGCAGGATCGCCAGCGCCTGTTTGGACGAACCGGCGTGAGACTGTTTGATGGTCAGCTTGTCGCCGTTATTGTCTTTCGCCCACTGCTGTTCAAACGGTGGGTTCAGGGCGGCAAACAGCTCGCGGGAGACGTCGTAAGAGCTGTTCAGCAGTTCGGTTGCCTGCGCCTGCGCGACCAGCAACACGGAAGCTGCCAGCACCAGTGATCCTTTTTTCAGTACAGTAACGGCCATTGCGCACCCTAAACGTTGTGATGATTTTGTCAGGGCCATCATATTTATAACGAGTACGAAAGGAGTAACGGTTTTATATACCGTTTGGTGATTTGCAAGCAGAAAAGGGAATAAGGGTGCGGCCTGATGCCCTCACCCCAACCCTCTCCCACAGGGAGAGGGAGAAAGGCAATTACAGCGCCAGCAGACGCTCAATTGACGGCGCGAAATAGTAGCCGCCGGTCACCGGCTTAGTGAAGCGCAGCATGGCGTCACGCTTGCCATCGGTGTCACCAAACATGCTCAGCAGCTGCTGTTCGATGTTATAGAGACGCGCGCAGTAGGCGCAGAAGTAGAGACCGTGCGTACCGCTGGCGGTGCCGTACGGCAGGCTCTGGCGCACAATCTTCAGCCCTTTGCCGTCCTCTTTCAGATCCACGCGGCTCAGGTGCGACGTCGCCGGGCGCTCGTCGCCGTCGATCTCCTCGTTGGCCTCTTTGGTGCGGCCAATCATCATCTCCTGGTCGTGAACGCTCATGCGGTTGAGCTGCTTGAGGTTGTGCTCCCAGCGCTGGACGAACACGTAGCTGCCGCCCGCGTCCACGCCCTCTTTGATTACCGCTACGTCACGACGAACTTCATCCCCTGCCGGGTTTTCGGTGCCGTCAACGAAGCCGCTCAGATCGCGCTCTTCCACCCAGCGGAAACCGTGGATCTCTTCTTTAACTTCCACGCAGTCGCCAAAGGCGGCCATCGCGGCCTGGGCAATGGAGAAGTTCACATCATGACGCAGGGAGAGAATATGGATCAGCACGTCGTACTGGGTGGCCGGTGCCAGACCTTTGCCGTAAGGGACAAAGTCCTTCAGCTCTTCGGCCCCTTCCCCGCCGCTCAGTTGACGCCAGACGTCGTGACCAAATGCCACCACCGCGCCGCAGTGGGCATCCGGGAATTTGACCTGGAAGGTGGCCAGTTTATCGATAAACACCTTGCTGGCCGCACGCAGGGCATCAACATCCCCTTTGACATTGGCTTCGATCCAAATCGCCGCGCGGCAATGTTCTGGCAAAATGCCACTCTGAACCTGAGACATCGCTCCTCCTGAAAAAAAAGATGCCACGACGTCGTGGCATTGTTGGCGGCGATTATACCCGCTTTTTCAGCGAGGCGGCTTGTCCAGGCGCAATTTACTGCTGCCAGATAATTTTGCTGATTTTCCAGTTCTTCAGCGTGTCGTCAGACGGCATCAACCCGTCCGGGCCGCTCCAGGTTCCGCTGAACTGGTAGCGGATATGCTGGCTGCCGTCGGCCTTACACTCTACCGTCACGCTGTCGTCACCCGGCACGCTGACGCAGTTGCCGTAGGCTTTCTGATACAGGTCGCTGAACGGGGTACCGACCTTCACCCCATTTTCGGTTTCGATCCCGGGGTCCAGCACCTCAATGCGGCTAACGGTGGCTTTATCGCCGTTAATCACCAGCGCCAACTGATCATCTTTCAGCGCTTCAAAGTAGTGCACGATGGTGCCGTTTTGCGTTTTCATGCCGCTGCGCAGACGGTAATCACCGCCCAGCGCCGATTCGATAGCGCTCTGTTCCAGCGCCGTGGCGGCGGTAAGATTGCCCACCCCCTCCTCGGTCACTTCGGTGGAGGAGCCGAACCAGTTCCAGGGGTAAGCCGCAGACCAGTTCACGGCGGAGAGCGTTGAACAGCCCGTCAGGACAACGGGGAGCGCGCATAACAGTAAACGCAGCGATTTCATCGGGAATTCCTTTCTGGTTAATTTAACGCTTGTTGGAGTACAGCATCGCTAAAAAGTGCCGTTTAATCTTTCTCGGGCGTAAAACAGGCGCGCAGGCGAGGATGGGACAGCAGCCACAGCAGCGCCACGATATCGGCCACCAGCAGCGCAATGCCGATGCCGCTCAGCGCTTCTCCCTTCAGCCACAGCAGAGGCTGCCAGCACAGCAGTACGCTCTGGGCGAGGATCAGTGGCCAGCGCAGCCCCTGCCACAGGCGCGGAAAGAGATGTCGCCGCCCGCTCAGTAAAAAGGCCAGCACCGCCGGGATCCCCGGCAGCAGCCCGAGCCAGAAGTTATCATGATCGGGGTAAAACAGGTTCAGCAGGGTGTTGCCCTGATCGCGGGAAGCGCTGGCGACCACGAACAACACCCAGGTGCGCGCCTGGAGCAGCAGCACGCACCAGAACAGAAACGGCAGGCGAACCCGGCCGTGGCTGTCATAGTCGCCGGGGTGAAAATCAATACTCTTCATCTTCTATCAGGCGTTTGCCCAGCGTCAGCACGTCGGCATGTTCATAGTTGAGACGCTCGTACATGCCCAGCACCATGTCATTATCTTCCCGCACCATGATTTGAATCTTCGGGCAGCCGCGGGCGATGAGTTTCTTTTCCAGACGATTGAGCAGCGCGTTGGCAATGCCACGCCCGCGAAACTCCGGGTGGACGCCCAGGTAGTACGCCGAGCCGCGATGCCCGTCATAGCCGCCCATCACCGTACCCACCACTTCACCGTTCACTTCCGCGACCAGGAACAGACTGACGTCATGATTGAGCTTGCGCTCGATGTCCATCTCCGGATCGTTCCACGGCCGCAGTAGATCGCATCGCTCCCAAAGGGTGATCACCTCTTCGAAGTCTGCCTGGCGAAAAACGCGTATCTCCATGGTATTAACCGCCTTTTTGGGTTTAAAAACAGTGATTATGACGCGAACGCCCTCTTTCGCCAATATCCAGCGAAAAAGACCTGAAAATTTGGCATAATGGCACTTTGTCACGTATTGAAATGAAAAGTAAAACAATTCGCCACATGGACTGTCGTAACGGAAAAGACGATACGATATAACACCAGGACACTCATTTTTTACACTTCAGGCCGCATGAGCACATTCAAACCATTAAAAACACTCACATCGCGTCGTCAGGTTCTCAAAGCGGGGCTGGCGGCCTTAACGTTAACGGGCATTGCAAAGCAGGCTCAGGCAAAAGAAGAGAGCACGCTTAAAACCAGCAACGGCCACAGCAAGCCGAAAGCGAAAAAGAGCGGTGCCAGGCGGATCGTGATGCTCGACCCGGGTCATGGCGGCATTGATACCGGCGCCATTGGCCGCAACGGCTCTAAAGAAAAGCATGTCGTGCTGGCGATTGCAAAAAACGTCCGGGCGATTTTACGCAGCAACGGCATTGACGCCCGTCTGACCCGCTCCGGCGATACCTTTATCCCGCTGTATGACCGGGTGGAGATTGCCCATCAGCACGGTGCCGATCTCTTTATGTCGATCCACGCCGATGGTTTTACCAACCCGGATGCCGCCGGTGCCTCGGTTTTTGCCCTCTCCAACCGCGGCGCGAGTAGCGCGATGGCAAAATACCTCTCGGATCGCGAAAACCGCGCCGATGAAGTGGCCGGCAAGAAGGCCACCGCCAAAGATCATCTGCTCCAGCAGGTGCTGTTTGATCTGGTGCAGACCGACACCATCAAGAACAGCCTAACCCTCGGGTCGCACATTCTGAAGAAGATTAAACCGGTGCATAAGCTGCACAGCAAAGGGACAGAACAGGCGGCGTTCGTGGTGTTGAAATCGCCGTCCATTCCATCAGTGCTGGTGGAAACCTCCTTTATTACCAACCCGAACGAAGAGCGCCTGCTGGGCACCACCGCGTTCCGGCAGAAAATCGCTAACGCGATTGCCTCGGGGATCATCAGTTACTTTAACTGGTTCGATAATCAAAAAGCTCATGCCAGGAAACGCTGATGAAACCTAACGCGCAAACGGTCAAAACCTTTCTTCTGCAGCTGCAGGACGAGATTTGCCAGCAGCTGAGCGCCGTCGACGGCGGGGAGTTTCAGCAGGATGAGTGGCAGCGCGAAGCCGGGGGCGGCGGGCGCAGCCGCGTGCTGCGTAACGGCGGCGTGTTCGAGCAGGCCGGGGTCAACTTTTCCCACGTCCACGGCGATGCCATGCCCGCCTCGGCCACCGCGCACCGCCCGGAGCTCGCAGGCCGCAGCTTCGAAGCCATGGGCGTCTCGCTGGTGGTGCATCCCCATAACCCTTACGTGCCGACCAGCCATGCCAACGTGCGCTTTTTTATCGCCGAAAAATCGGGTGCTGACCCGGTGTGGTGGTTTGGCGGCGGCTTCGACTTAACCCCTTTTTACGGGTTTGAGGAAGACGCTGTCCACTGGCACCAGACCGCGCACGACATGTGTCAGCCTTTTGGTGAAGAGGTCTATCCGAAATATAAGACCTGGTGCGATGAGTACTTTTACCTGAAGCACCGTGACGAACAGCGCGGCATTGGCGGCCTGTTCTTCGACGATCTGAACACCCCGGATTTTGATACCGCGTTCAGCTTTATGCAGGCGGTGGGCAACGGCTACACCGACGCGTATCTGCCGATCGTCGAGCGGCGGAAAAACCACGATTACGGTGTGCGCGAGCGCGAGTTCCAGCTCTATCGTCGCGGGCGTTACGTGGAGTTCAATCTGGTGTGGGATCGCGGCACGCTGTTCGGCCTGCAAACCGGCGGGCGCACGGAGTCGATTTTAATGTCGATGCCGCCGCTGGTGCGCTGGGAGTACAACTTTGATCCGAAAGAAGGCAGCCGCGAGGCTGCCCTGAAGGAGTTTATTAAGGTTCGGGACTGGATTTGATTGCCGGGCGGCGCTGCGCTTGCCCGGCCTGGAAGTTCGTAGGTCGGGTAAGCGAATGCGCCACCCGACAAATCCCTACTACAGCGGCTGCGTCTGCGCCTCCACCACCGCCAGCGCCACCATGTTCACGATACGACGCACCGAGGCAATCGGGGTTAACACATGCACCGGTTTCGCCACGCCCATCAGTACCGGCCCGACGGTCACCCCTTCCGAACTGGAGACACGCAGCAGGTTGTAGCTGATACGCGCCGCTTCCACGTTCGGCATGATCAGCACGTTGGCTGAGCCTTTCAGCGGGCTGTCCGGCATCCGCTCGTTACGGATGCTCTCCACCAGCGCGGCGTCGCCGTGCATCTCCCCGTCGATCATCAGCTCCGGTGCGCGCTGGCGCACCAGCTCCAGGGTCTGACGCATCTTGCAGGCCGCCGCCGATTTGGACGAACCAAAGTTGGAGTGCGACAGCAGGGCCACCTTCGGCTCAATACCAAAGCGACGCACCGTTTCCGCCGCCATCACGGTGATCTCCGCCAGCTGCTCCGGGGTCGGATCGTCGTTGACGTAGGTATCGGCAATAAAGGTGTTGCCGCTTGGCAGCAGCAGCGCGTTCATCGCTCCGGCGGTATGCACGTTGTCGCGATAGCCGAAGATTTCCTGCACCACGCTAAAGTGCTCGTGATAGTCACCAATGGTGCCGCAGATCAGCGCGTCGGCTTCACCACGATGGACCATGATCGCCCCGATCACCGTGGTGTTGCTGATCACCGCCCGCTGGGCCTGCTCCTGGGTGATCCCCCGGCGTTTCATGATCGCGTAGTACTCGCTCCAGTACTCCTTGAAGCGCGGATCGGATTCATTGTTGACGATCTCAAAGTCGACGCCCGGCTTGATCTGCAGCCCCAGCTTCTGAATACGCATCTCGATCACGCTCGGACGACCAATCAGGATCGGCTTCGCCAGCCCGAGGCTGACCAGCTCCTGAGTGGCGTGCAGGACGCGCGCCTCCTCCCCTTCCGCCATCACCACGCGTTTAGCGTCGGTGCGCGCCTGGGAGAAGATCGGCTTCATGAACAGGTTGGTTTTGTAGACAAACTCGGTCAGCTTATCGACATAGGCATCGAAGTCGGCGATCGGGCGCGTCGCCACGCCGGAGTCCATCGCCGCCTTGGCGACAGCCGGGGCGATTTTGACAATCAGACGCGGGTCGAACGGTTTCGGAATGATGTAGTCCGGGCCGAAGCTCAGATCCTGGTCGCCGTAGGCCGAGGCCACCACTTCGCTCTGCTCCGCATGGGCCAGCTCGGCAATGGCGTGCACCGCCGCCAGCTTCATCTCTTCGTTAATGGCGGTCGCGCCGACGTCCAGCGCCCCGCGGAAGATGAACGGGAAGCACAGCACGTTGTTGACCTGGTTCGGGTAATCGGAACGGCCAGTACAGATGATCGCATCCGGGCGTACCGCTTTCGCCAGCGGGGGCAGGATCTCCGGCTCCGGGTTCGCCAGGGCGAGGATCAGCGGCGCGCGCGCCATCTTCATCACCATCTCTTCGTTCAGCACTTTCGGGCCTGAACAGCCGAGGAAGATGTCCGCGCCGTCCATCACGTCCGCCAGGCTGCGCTTGCCGTCGTCGTCCACGGCGTAGGCGGCTTTGGTCTCGGCCATGTTAGCTTCGCGACCTTTGTAAATCACGCCTTTCGAGTCGCAGACCACGATGTTGTGCTTCTGCATCCCCAGCGCCACCAGCAGGTTCATACAGGCGATGGCCGCCGCGCCCGCACCGGAGACCACCATGCGCACGTCAGAGAGGTTCTTCTCCACCACCCGCAGGCCGTTCAGAATGGCGGCGGTGCTGATGATCGCCGTTCCGTGCTGGTCGTCGTGGAACACCGGAATGTTCATCCGTTCACGGAGTTTCTGCTCGATGTAGAAACACTCCGGGGCTTTGATGTCTTCGAGGTTGATACCGCCAAAGGTCGGCTCCAGCGCGGCCACCACGTTGATGAATTTATCCGGATCCAGCTCGTCCACTTCAATGTCGAATACGTCGATACCGGCGAATTTTTTGAACAGCACGCCCTTGCCTTCCATCACCGGTTTACCGGCCAGCGCCCCGATATTGCCCAGCCCCAGCACCGCGGTACCGTTGGAGATCACCGCCACCAGGTTGCCGCGCGCAGTATATTTGTAGGCCGCCAGCGGATCTTTTTCGATTTCGAGGCACGGTGCGGCGACGCCCGGGGAATACGCTAACGCCAGATCGCGCTGGGTGGCGAGAGGCTTGGTCGGAGAGACCTGAATTTTGCCGGGTACGGGGAATTCATGAAAATCGAGGGCACTCTGTCTTAACTGCTCGTCCATTGTAAGGTTCCTTTCACGTAGCGTTCAAAATGGGTGATGTTGTTATGGTCTGAGTTCACCCTGGGTGGCGGATAGTATCGCTGCTGCCCGCCGTTCAAACTTTGAAGGCTGCCAAACTCTGGCCATCAAAAAACAAAAATTGTTATCAATTTATAACAATCATGTTACCCGCCCTTCAAAGCAAGACCATGTCCGTCTGCTATGCTTTTTTGTTAAGTACATCGCGAATTTCACAGAAGTGTGATCTAACACACTCCATCAACTCTTTTATTTCCAAGGAGTATTTATTTATGAACCAACTAGACGGCATCAAAAAATTCACTACGGTCGTGGCTGACAGCGGTGATATCGAATCCATCCGCCACTACCAGCCACAGGATGCGACCACCAACCCGTCGCTGCTGCTGAAAGCCGCCGGGCTGTCGCACTTCTCGCACCTGATTGACGACGCCATTGCATACGGTAAAGGACGCGGCAAAACCAAAGAGCAGCAGGTCGCCGAGGCCAGCGATAAGCTGGCGGTCAATATTGGTAGCGAAATTCTGAAAAGCATTCCAGGACGGGTCTCTACCGAAGTGGACGCCCGCCTCTCCTTTGACCAGGAGAAAAGCATCGCTAAAGCACGCCATCTGGTGAAGCTCTACGAGGAGCAGGATGTTGAGAAATCGCGCATTCTGATCAAGCTGGCCTCCACCTGGGAGGGGATCCGCGCCGCTGAGGTGCTGGAGAAAGAGGGGATTAACTGCAACCTGACGCTGCTGTTCTCCTTTGCTCAGGCACGCGCCTGCGCCGAAGCCGGGGTGTATCTGGTCTCACCGTTCGTCGGGCGTATTTACGACTGGTACCAGGCTCGCCAGCCGATGGACCCTTACGTGGTTGAGGAAGATCCCGGCGTGAAATCCGTTCGCAATATCTACGATTACTATAAGCAGCACCGCTACGAAACCATCGTGATGGGCGCCAGCTTCCGCCGCACCGAGCAGATCCTCGCGCTCACCGGCTGCGACCGCCTGACCATCTCCCCTAACCTGCTGCAGGAGTTGCAGGAGAAAGAGGCAGAGGTGATCCGTCGCCTGGTGCCATCCTCAACGGTGTTGCCAAAACCAAGACCGATGACCGAAGCCGAATTCCGCTGGGAGCATAATCAGGACGCCATGGCGGTTGATAAGCTGTCAGAAGGGATCCGTCTTTTCGCGGTCGACCAACGCAAACTCGAAGATCTGCTCGCCGCCAAACTGTAACCTTGCCATGGAGTGAACTATGTCCCGTAAAGAGTTAGCCAATGCCATTCGCGCCCTCAGCATGGATGCCGTGCAAAAAGCCAATTCCGGTCATCCAGGCGCACCTATGGGTATGGCCGATATCGCTGAAGTGTTGTGGAATGATTTCCTCAAGCATAACCCTAACGATCCGACGTGGTACGACCGCGACCGCTTTATTCTCTCCAACGGTCACGCGTCGATGCTGCTCTACAGCCTGCTGCACCTCTCCGGCTACAACCTGCCGCTCGAGGAGCTGAAAAACTTCCGCCAGCTGCACTCCAAAACCCCGGGTCACCCGGAGCTGGGTTATACCCCTGGGGTGGAGACCACCACCGGCCCGCTGGGTCAGGGGCTGGCGAATGCGGTCGGGCTGGCGATTGCCGAGCGCACGCTGGCGGCACAGTTTAACCGGCCGGATCATGAGATTGTCGATCACTTCACGTACGTCTTTATGGGCGATGGCTGTCTGATGGAGGGGATCTCTCACGAGGTCTGCTCTCTGGCGGGTACGCTGGGGCTGGGCAAACTGATTGGTTTCTACGATCACAACGGTATCTCCATCGACGGCGAGACCGAGGGCTGGTTCACTGACGACACCGCCAAACGCTTTGAAGCCTACCACTGGCACGTGGTGCATGAGATTGACGGCCACGATCCTGAAGCGCTGAAGGCGGCCATCCAGGAAGCGCAAAGCGTGACCGATAAACCGTCGCTGATAATCTGTCGCACGGTCATCGGATTTGGTTCTCCGAACAAAGCCGGCAAAGAGGAGTCGCACGGCGCGGCGCTGGGCGAAGAGGAAGTGGCTCTGACCCGGCAGAAGCTGGGCTGGAAATACCCAGCCTTTGAGATCCCGAAAGAGATCTACAAAGCCTGGGATGCCCGCGAAGAGGGTGAAAAAGCGCAGGCGGCCTGGAACGACAAGTTTGCCGCCTACCAGAAAGCACACCCGGAGCTGGCGGCGGAGTTCAACCGTCGCATGAGCGGTGAACTGCCCGAAAACTGGGAAGAGACCACCCAGGCGCTGATTGAGAACCTGCAGGCCAACCCGGCGAAGATTGCCACCCGTAAGGCCTCGCAAAATACCCTGAACGCCATTGGTCCGATCCTGCCGGAGCTGCTGGGCGGTTCAGCGGATCTGGCCCCGAGCAACCTGACCATCTGGTCGGGCTCGACCTCGCTCAAGGAAGATATCGCCGGGAACTATATCCACTACGGGGTGCGTGAGTTCGGCATGACCGCCATTGCCAACGGTATCGCCCACCACGGCGGCTTTGTGCCCTATACCGCCACCTTCCTGATGTTCGTGGAATATGCGCGTAACGCCGCGCGTATGGCGGCGCTGATGAAGGCCCGGCAGATCATGGTCTATACCCACGACTCCATCGGGCTGGGGGAAGATGGCCCAACCCACCAGGCGGTGGAACAGCTCGCCAGCCTGCGTCTGACGCCAAACTTCAGCACCTGGCGACCGTGCGATCAGGTCGAAGCTGCGGTGGGCTGGAAGCTGGCGGTAGAGCGCCATAATGGCCCGACGGCGCTGATCCTCTCCCGTCAGAATCTGGCGCAGATCGAGCGTACCCCGGATCAGGTGAAAGATATCGCCCGCGGGGGGTATATCCTGAAAGACAGCGGCGGCAAGCCGGATATTATTCTGATTTCTACCGGGTCGGAGATGGAGATCACCGTCAAGGCGGCAGAGAAGCTGACCGCGGAAGGCCATGCGGTGCGGGTGGTCTCCCTGCCTTCAACGGATATCTTTGATGCGCAGGATGAAGCCTACCGCGAGTCGGTGCTGCCGTCTGACGTCACGGCACGCGTGGCGGTCGAAGCGGGTATCGCGGACTACTGGTATAAGTATGTCGGGCTGAAAGGCAAGATTGTCGGGATGACCGGCTATGGTGAGTCTGCCCCTGCCGAGAAGCTGTTCCCGTTCTTTGGCTTTACGGTTGAGAACGTGGTGGAGAAGGCGCAGTCGTTACTGTAAGTGCCTTGCCCGGCGGCGCTACGCTTGCACGGGCCTACCATGTCAAAACAAAACGGCAACCGAATGGTTGCCGTTTTTTGGTTTTGTAGGCCGGGTGGCGCTGCGCTTACCCAGGCCCTCTCCTACAGCGAGAGGGAAGATTGCTTTTACCTCGTGATCCATAACGTGGGCCAGGAATCCGGTCCATGCCAGTTATCGCAGCTCGGCTCTTCCGCATAGCGCACCAGACGGAAACGCTGGCCGGTAAAACGCCAGCGCGTCTGGATCCCGCAATCGGCAATGCCACGCCCCAGGGCGAGGGTGGTCAGTTCGCGGCTCTTCTCATCGAAACTGGCATTCATCAGCTCCATCTCGCTGCTGTCGCTCGAGGGCACAAACGGCAGGCGCAGGCGCACCGCATGGGAAGCAAACGGCTTTTTGCGCGACACCACCCAGGCCAGATCGACGGTGTTATAGGCACCGGCCTCGCAGCTGATCATCAGCAGGGCCTTGTCATCGGTCAAGGCGGTGACCCGCACTTCACGACGCGCCGGGTCGAGCGAACACTGACTGCTGTTGATGCGCCAGGAGCCGTAGTCAGTCAGATCGCTGCGCTCCTCGCGGGTTAACGGTGTGGGGGTTGGGTTGATCACTGCGACCTCTTTCAGGGCCGGTGCTGGCGGTACGCTCAGGGGCGGCTGCGCGCCTTTGTTGATCCATGCGGTTTCACTTCCGCCACGCTTTTGCTGAGCGTCGATAAACTGCAGCGCCTCTTTCAGCCCCTCCAGGGAGATAACCTGTTTGCCATTCGCAAGGGTGATGGCCTTTTTCTGCTGAAGGGTGGTCAACAGCGCGGTAATCGTCGCCGGGTGATCGGTGGTCAGACGCCAGGGGGTAACCTGCCAGTGCGGAGGTTCGAGTCGCAGCGGCTCGCCGTCAAGCAGCAGGCGGGGCGCGATAGCTGGTTGTTTAGGGTCGGGCGTCGCCAGCCCGCCGAGATCGATGCGCAGCACCGCATCGGTTTTCGCCCCGGCGCTGCGGCTGAGAGTCATCACCAGCCCATTATGCTCACCGGTATTGCGCGCAATGCAAAAGTTCTGGTTGTTGCAGGTCACCTGCCAGTCGGTAAACGACTGCTGTGCAGGTGCCGCCTGAACCAGAGCCGCGGGCAGCACGCTGAGCATAAAGATAAGAAAAAGGCTGTGACGCATGAATAGCAGGATCCCGGAAGCAAAGACAGACAAACAGACCGTATCTTCCTGCTCAGACCGGGGTTGCTCAATCGGATTTATCGGATAGATTTATATAAAATGCATCTTATTAAGGGTAATAAGATCAATCCATTAACCCGGAGCTGCGCAAATACTGTAAGAGTATCACCGTTTTGCCGTCCCGTATTTCACCCGATTGTACCATCGCGAGTGCCTCGCTAAAGGGCAGCTCCAGGACCTCAATCTCCTCGTCCTCTATGCCGCCGCCCTTGCCCGCGCGCTGGGCGTCGCTGTATTCCGCCACGAAGAAATGGACGATTTCCGTCACGCCGCCGGGGGACATGTACAGCTCAAACACCTTACGGGCGTCACCGACCACAAAACCGGTCTCTTCAATCGCCTCTTTGCGAATGCAGACTTCCGGCTCGTCGTTATCCAGCAGCCCGGCGCAGGTTTCAATCAGCCGCCCGTCGGGATTGCCGTTCACCCAGGTGGCGATGCGGAACTGGCGGATCAGCACCACGGTCTGCTTCTCAGGGTTATAAAGCAGCACCGTCGCGCCGTTACCCCGATCGTAGACTTCACGCTTGTGGCGCACCACCTCGCCGTTACGCCGCGTTAAATCGTAGGTCAGGTTACGCAGAATGAAATAGTTATCCGAGAGGCACTTGTCTTTAATCAGGTCAATTTTCAAGTTGATACGGGCTCCGTAGCGCAAAACATGTGGGTCATACTACGCTGAGAAGCCCGCGTTGTCGTCCGTCAGGTTAATGGGCGGCGTGCGCCTCGACCCCAAGCCAGTCCAGGATGCCCTGGGCAGCATGCCGCCCTTCCGCCATTGCCGTGACCACCAGATCGGCACCGCGCACTGCGTCGCCACCGGCAAAAATCTGCGGGTTGCTGGTCTGATAGCGGTAGCGCGTCTCGACGCTGGCGGCAATCCGCCCCCAGTCATCCACCTCAACCCCCTGGGCCTGCAGCCAGGGCATGGCATGCGGGTTGAAGCCAAAGGCCATGATCACCGCATCGGCAGGCATCACAAACTCGCTGCCCTCGATGGGCACGGGGCGGCGACGGCCCTGGGCATCCGGCTCGCCCAGCCGGGTACGTAGCAGGCGGATGCCGTTCACCCGTCCGGTCTCGTCGAGGGTCAGCTCCACCGGCTGAACGTTAAACTCAAAGGCGGCCCCCTCTTCCCGGGCGTTTTTGACCTCTTTTTTCGAGCCCGGCATGTTGGCTTCATCCCGGCGGTAGGCGCAGGTGACGCTGGCAGCACCGTGACGCAGCGCGGTGCGCACGCAGTCCATCGCCGTATCGCCGCCGCCGAGCACCACCACGTTCAGCCCGGCGGTATCGACAAAGGGCTCTTCCGCCGACGGTGCCAGCCCCATCAGTTGCCGGGTGTTACCCACCAGGAACGGCAGGGCATCGTAGACCCCTGGCGCATCCTCATGGGGAATACCCGCCTTCATCGAACGGTAGGTGCCCACACCAACAAACAGAGCATCGTACTCGCCGAGCAGCTGCGCCAGGGGGATATCTTTTCCGATTTCACAGTTGAGTTCGAAGCGGATGCCCATCGCCGTGAAGATCTCCCGACGGCGGGCCAGCAGGGATTTCTCCAGCTTAAAGGCCGGAATGCCGAAGGTGAGCAGGCCGCCAATCTCCGGATGACGATCGAAGACCGTGACGCTGACGCCGCGGCGGATTAACGCATCGGCGCACGCCAGCCCGGCGGGACCGGCCCCGATGATGGCAACCTGCTTATTGACGGGGATAACCTGGCTCAGATCGGGTCGCCAGCCTCGGGCCAGCGCCTGGTCGGAGATATAGCGTTCGATATTGCCGATGGTCACCGACCCGGCAACGTCACGCACCGTGCAGGCCCCTTCACACAGTTTGTCCTGCGGACAGACCCGGCCGGTGATCTCCGGCAGACAGTTGGTCTGATGGGAGAGTTCCACCGCAGCGTCGATATCTCCCGCCTTCACCCGTTCGATCCACTGAGGAATATGGTTGTGCAGCGGGCAGGTCCATTCGCATACCGAATGCTCCCCGCAGGTCAGGCAGCGGTCGGCCTCACGCTGGGCCTGCGCCGGGCGGAACGGGAGATAGATCTCATCGAAATTTCCCGCCCGCGCCTCAGGAGTGAGTTTATCCGGCTCGCCGCGCGCGGCCAGGGCAAACATTCGCTCGCGCTTGCCGATCTCCCGGGGGGTGGCCGTTGCCCCGGTCTGCCACGGCTGCGCCTCGTGACGCGCCGTACGCTGCTGCCGCGCGCGGGCCAGCTGGTTCAGGGTAGCGGGCTTGACGAGCGTCAGGGCATCCGCCGGACAGTTCGCCACGCAGGCCGGGCCCCCGGTGCGATCCAGACAGAGATCGCACTTCTGCGCGGTGGTGGTTACGATCTCCATGGTGCCAAACGGGCAGGCCACCACGCAGGCTTTACAGCCGATGCACTTCTGCTCATCAACCTGTACGCTGTCGCGCATGCGACTGATGGCCCCGTTCGGGCAGCTTTGCAGGCAGGGGGCGTTTTCACAGTGGTGACAGGTCACGGCGCTGTGTTTGTTCCCCTCTTTCACCACGCTGATACGCGGAGTAAAATGGCGCGCGCTGAGGGGATGTTGTTCATTATGATGCGCCATGACGCACGCCACTTCGCAGGCTCGGCATCCAATACACTGTTGGCTATTAGCCATAATAAAATGATTCATCACGGGTCCCTTGCTGGGCTGAATAACCTTATTCTTTATATGAGTAGTGTATTTACCCACCGCCACGGCTTCAGGCAATGTTCAATTGCCCAGGAACACGAACTATTTCGCCTGAACCTGTGTCAGATCAATTAATTTCATTCCTGATGAAATTGCGTTTCAATCCCCCTGCGGAAACGTTGTTCAGGTTTGTTTCGTCTTAGCTCAGGAAGCGATTTGTGATAGTTCAACGACCGGTTTCACACAGTCTTGCCCGGGCCTTTTTCGCCATTATTGCCCTCTCGCTGCTGACCAGCGCCATCGCCCTCTTTACCCTCGCCAGCAGCCAGCGCGACGCCGAAGCGATCAACCTGGCGGGGTCTTTGCGGATGCAGAGCTATCGCCTGGGTTACGATATGCAGCGGGGTAGCGCCGATCTGCAGCCCCACCGCCAGGCCTGGCAGCAAACGCTGAATGCCCCCGCGCTGCGCACCCTGAAAAGCTGGTACGTGCCGGATGAAGTGCAACAGCGCTATCACCTGCTGCAGCTGGCGTGGCAGGGGGTAAACGAGAAGCTCGATCAGGGCGACTACGCCTGGTATCAGAACCATATGGATGAGTATGTGGCGCGTATCGACGCCTTTGTGCTCTCCCTCCAGCATTACGCCGAACATAAAATCCAGCTGGTGTTCGCCATCTCCTTTGTCGGTGGGATCGGCATTATTCTGCTGGCGCTCAGCACGCTGCGGCGGATCCGCCAGCAGGTGGTCGCCCCGCTCAATCGTCTGGTCGCCTCCAGCCAGCATATCGAGCAGGGCCGGTTTGATATTGCGGTGCCGGATACCGATCTGCCCAATGAACTTGGCCTGCTTTCGCGCACCTACAACCATATGGCCACCGAGCTGCACACCCTCTACCGCTCGCTGGAAATTTCGGTTGAAGAGAAGACGCGCCACCTGCATGAGGCCCACCAGCAGCTGGAGATGCTGTTTACCTGCTCCCAGGCGATGAACACCAGCAAGATCGACAGCCACTGTTTCCGTCATATCCTGCAAACCGTGCGTGAATACACCGGGATCGGCTGGCTGGCCCTGCACACCAGCGACGGCTGGAAAATGCAGGAGGGCGAGGCCGCCGACCACCTCGAGACGCAGGTGCTGCCGGTCATTATGCTGGAGACCCGCTTCGGTGAGCTGCGCTGGCAAAGCGGGCAGCGCGCCGTGCCGATCCCGCTGATGCAAAACGTGGCCACCATGCTCGGGCGCGGCCTGTTCTCCAATCAGGCGCAAAAGCACTACCACCAGCTGCTGCTGATGGAGGAGCGCGCCACTATCGCCAGGGAACTGCACGACTCGCTGGCGCAGGTGCTGTCGTATCTGCGCATCCAGCTGACGCTGCTCAAACATACGGTGCCGGAGGAAAACGAAGCGGCGCAGGCGATCATTACCGATTTTTCCCGGGCGCTGAATGCCGCGTACCGTCAGCTGCGCGAGCTGCTCACCACCTTCCGCCTGACGCTGAACCAGGCAAACCTGCCCGCCGCGCTGCAGGAGACGCTGGACGATCTCCAGAAGCAGACCGGCGCTAAGCTGAGCCTCGACTGCCAGCTCTCCTCCCTGGCGCTGGACGCCCAGATGCAGGTTCACCTGCTACAGATTGTGCGCGAGGCGGTGCTGAACGCCATCAAGCACGCGCAGGCCACCGACATCAGTGTCAGCTGTGTTACCGCCCCGGACGGTAGCCACAGGGTGAGCATTTGCGACGACGGGATCGGGATTGGCGACGCCAGCGAGCCGCCGGGTCACTACGGGCTGAACATCATGCGCGAGCGCGCCGACCGGCTGGGGGGCACCCTGCACTTCTCGCAGCCGCCCGGCGGCGGGACGCAGGTCAGCGTCTGTTTCCGCTCGTCAGCCAGTACCGAGGGTAAATAACGGTAAAATCAGGGGGGATGTCATCGCTCAGCCCTGGGGATGGGCAATACTCACCGCTTCAGCCGGGCAACGACGCGAATAAAGCGCATGATAATTTACATTATCTCCTTTATTTCTCCACGTTTGACATCCGCCTTGCCGCTAGAGTTATGCGGGCAATGTACAATGACGACGCGCAGCAAAACGAGGTCTTATTTTAATGGCGAATTTTTTCATCGATCGCCCCATTTTTGCCTGGGTGCTGGCAATTCTGTTGTGTCTCACCGGCACGCTGGCCATTTTTTCCCTTCCTGTTGAGCAGTACCCGGATCTGGCCCCGCCTAACGTGCGGATCACGGCTAACTATCCGGGGGCCTCTGCACAAACCCTGGAGAACACCGTCACCCAGGTAATCGAGCAGAACATGACCGGCCTCGACAACCTGATGTACATGTCCTCCCAGAGCAGCGCCACCGGCCAGGCGACGGTCACGCTGAGCTTTACCGCAGGGGTTGATCCGGATGAAGCAGTGCAGCAGGTGCAGAACCAGCTGCAGTCCGCGATGCGCAAGCTGCCGCAGGCGGTGCAAAATCAGGGCGTGACGGTGCGTAAAACCGGCGATACCAACATCCTGACCATCGCCTTTGTCTCAAACGACGGCTCGATGGATAAGCAGGACATCGCCGACTATGTTGCCAGTAATATTCAGGATCCGCTCAGCCGCATCAACGGCGTGGGGGATATCGACGCCTACGGCTCGCAATATTCGATGCGTATCTGGCTCGATCCGGCGAAGCTGAACAGTTTCCAGATGACGGCGAAAGACGTTACCGACGCCATCGAATCACAAAACGCGCAAATTGCGGTGGGTCAGCTGGGCGGCACGCCGTCCATCGATAATCAGGCGCTGAACGCCACCATCAACTCCCAGTCGCTGTTGCAGACCCCGCAGCAGTTCCGCGATATCACCCTGCGCGTGAATCAGGACGGCTCGGAAGTGCGGCTCGGGGATGTCGCCACCGTCGAGATGGGCGCGGAGAAATACGACTACCTGAGCCGCTTTAACGGCAAGCCGGCCTCCGGGCTGGGGGTCAAGCTGGCCTCCGGCGCCAACGAGATGGCCACGGCTGAACAGGTGATCAACCGCCTCGATGAGCTGTCCCAGTACTTCCCCCACGGGCTGGAGTACAAAATTGCCTACGAAACCACCTCCTTCGTGAAGGCCTCGATTGAGGATGTGGTGAAAACCCTGCTGGAAGCCATCGCCCTGGTATTCCTGGTGATGTACCTGTTCCTGCAAAATTTCCGCGCCACGCTGATCCCGACCATTGCTGTGCCGGTGGTGCTGATGGGCACCTTCACGGTGCTCTACGCCTTTGGCTATAGCATCAACACCCTCACCATGTTTGCGATGGTGCTGGCGATAGGCCTGCTGGTGGATGACGCCATCGTGGTGGTGGAGAACGTCGAACGTATCATGAGCGAAGAGGGGCTCTCCCCGCGCGAAGCGACGCGAAAATCGATGAAGCAGATCCAGGGGGCGCTGGTGGGGATCGCCATGGTGCTGTCAGCGGTGTTCGTGCCGATGGCCTTCTTTGGCGGCACTACCGGGGCGATCTACCGCCAGTTCTCGATCACTATCGTTGCGGCGATGGTGCTGTCGGTGCTGGTGGCGATGATCCTCACTCCGGCGCTGTGCGCTACCCTGCTTAAACCGCTGCACAAGGGGGAACAGCACGGCCAGAAAGGCTTCTTTGGCTGGTTCAACCGCATGTTTGACCGCAACGCCGCGCGCTATGAGGCGGGCGTTGGGCGGATCCTGCAGCGCAGCCTGCGCTGGGTGCTGATCTACGCTCTTCTGCTGGGCGGCATGGTGTTCCTGTTCCTGCGTCTGCCGACCTCGTTCCTGCCGCTGGAAGATCGGGGCATGTTTATCACCTCGGTGCAGTTGCCCAGCGGCTCCACCCAGCAGCAGACTCTGAAGGTGGTCCAGCAGGTCGAGCAGTACTTCTTCACCAAAGAGAAAGATACGGTGCTGTCGGTGTTTGCCACCGTGGGCTCTGGCCCGGGGGGTAACGGGCAGAACGTGGCGCGTATGTTTGTGCGCCTGAAAGACTGGGATGAGCGCGATGCCAAAACCGGCAGCTCGTTCGCGATTATCGAGCGCGCCACCAAAGCCTTCAGCCACATCAAAGAGGCGCGGGTTTTCGCCAGCAGCCCGCCGGCGATCAGCGGGCTCGGCAGTTCAGCAGGTTTTGATATGGAGCTGCAGGATCACGCCGGGGCCGGACATGATGCCCTGATGGCCGCGCGCGACCGCCTGCTGGAGCTGGCCGGGGAAGACCCTTCCCTCACCCGCGTGCGCCACAACGGTCTGGATGACAGCCCGCAGCTGCAGATTGATATCGACCAGCGTAAGGCGCAGGCGCTGGGCGTCTCCATCGATGATATCAACGACACCCTGCAAACCGCATGGGGATCGAGCTACGTGAACGACTTTATGGACCGGGGCCGCGTGAAAAAGGTCTACGTGCAGGCAGCGGCGAAATACCGCATGCTGCCGGACGATATCAACATGTGGTACGTGCGTAACAAAGACGGCGGTATGGTGCCCTTCTCGGCCTTTGCCACCTCCCGCTGGGAGACCGGTTCCCCGCGTATGGAGCGCTACAACGGCTATTCCGCGGTGGAGATTGTCGGCGAGGCCGCACCGGGGGTCAGTACCGGTACCGCGATGGATGTGATGGAAAATCTGGTGCAGCAGCTGCCCGCCGGGTTTGGCCTCGAGTGGACCGCCATGTCCTATCAGGAGCGCCTCTCCGGTGCTCAGGCACCTGCGCTCTATGCCCTGTCGCTGCTGGTGGTGTTCCTCTGTCTGGCCGCCCTGTACGAGAGCTGGTCGGTGCCGTTCTCGGTGATGCTGGTGGTGCCGCTGGGGGTGATTGGCGCCCTGCTCGCCACCTGGATGCGCGGGCTGGAAAACGACGTCTACTTCCAGGTCGGGCTGTTAACGGTCATTGGCCTGTCCGCGAAGAACGCCATTCTGATTGTCGAGTTTGCTAACGAGATGAACGAGAAAGGCCAGGAGCTGATGGCAGCGACCCTTGACGCCTGCCGCCAGCGCCTGCGTCCGATTCTGATGACCTCGCTGGCGTTTGTCTTCGGCGTGCTGCCGATGGCTACCAGCTCTGGCGCGGGGTCGAGCAGCCAGCACGCGGTGGGAACCGGGGTGATGGGCGGGATGATCTCCGCGACGGTCCTGGCCATCTACTTTGTTCCGCTGTTCTTTGTACTGGTCCGCCGACGTTTCCCGTTAAAGGAACGACAGAAATAAGCTGTTGAAAATAAAAAAGGCGTCCTCTCCGGACGCCTTTTTTGTGTGTTTATTTTCACACTATTGTTATTTTGCTAATTAAGTGCTCTTGCAGTTCTTCCTGAATGTCATTTACGAAGCATGCCTTCGATAAAATCTTTCCAGTTCCCCAGTTCACGTTCAATCATAACTACCTCTCTTATTATTATGGCCATTCTACGAGAATATATCATCATTGTGAAGACTTTTTAATCAGTGATACTGCTCTACCCCCGTTGGTACGACTGGCTTGTAGATAATATGGGCCCGGTCAGGTAAATTTTATGTGACCAACTGCAATATTTTGAAATAACCCTGGATAAGAGGGGAAAATTTAATTAGCGGCTGTTCTTACACGATTTTTTAGCAGCTGGGCGTCTATGCGAAAAAGATGAAATAATATTCACGCGCAGTACATTATTTATGCCATACCTGAATATCAAATATAGTAATAAAACAAATGTGTTATATTTTAGCAAAGGCTTAAACATCGAAAATACTGAGCAATTGCTCTCTTTAAAGACAAAAGGATTCACTATGATCACCCTGTACGGCATCAAGAATTGCGACACCATCAAAAAAGCCCGCCGCTGGCTGGAGCAAAACAACGTCGATTACCGTTTTCACGACTATCGCGCCGACGGTCTTGATGCAGATTTAATGCAAAAATTCATCGCTGAACTGGGCTGGGAAGCACTACTCAACACCCGCGGTACCACCTGGCGAAAACTGGATGAGACGCTGCGCGCCAGTATCGACAATGCCGACAGCGCTGCCGCCTTAATGATTGAGATGCCAGCAATCATCAAACGCCCATTGCTCTGGGCGCCCGGTAAGCCTATGCTGCTGGGTTTCAACGAAAACCAATACCAAACCTATTTTATTGAGGTGTAGTCTATGTCATGCCCGGTCATTGAGCTGACTCAGCAGCTTATTCGCCGCCCCTCCCTGAGCCCGGACGATGCGGGTTGTCAGGCGCTGATGATCGAACGCCTGCGGGCGATTGGTTTTACCGTCGAACCTATGGATTTTGGCGATACGCAAAATTTCTGGGCCTGGCGTGGTCAGGGTGAAACGCTGGCGTTTGCCGGACATACTGATGTGGTGCCAGCCGGTGACGCTGACCGCTGGATCAATCCCCCTTTCGAACCGACGATCCGCGACGGCATGCTGTTTGGTCGCGGCGCGGCAGACATGAAAGGTTCTCTGGCAGCGATGGTGGTTGCTGCTGAACGCTTCGTGGCGCAATACCCGAACCATAAAGGCCGCCTGGCGTTTCTGATCACCTCCGACGAAGAGGCCAGCGCCAAAAACGGCACCGTGAAGGTGGTGGAAACGCTGATGGCGCGTAACGAACGCCTGGATTACTGCCTGGTGGGCGAACCGTCCAGCACCGAGGTGGTGGGTGACGTGGTCAAAAATGGCCGTCGCGGCTCCATGACCTGTAACCTGACCATTCACGGCGTCCAGGGTCACGTCGCCTATCCGCATCTGGCGGATAACCCCGTGCACCGCGCCGCGCCGATGCTCAACGAGCTGGTGGGTATTGAGTGGGACAAGGGCAACGACTATTTCCCGCCGACCAGCATGCAAATAGCCAATATCCAGGCCGGCACCGGCAGCAATAACGTCATCCCTGGCGATCTGTTTGTGCAGTTTAACTTCCGCTTCAGTACCGAGCTGACCGACGAGATGATCAAAGCGCGCGTCGCGGCGCTGCTGGAGAAACACCAGCTGCGCTACAGCGTTGACTGGTGGATTTCCGGCCAGCCGTTCCTGACCGGGCGCGGTAAACTGGTAGATGCGGTAGTTAACGCTATCGCGCACTATAATGAAATTAAACCGCAACTGCTGACCACGGGCGGTACATCCGACGGACGCTTTATTGCCCGTATGGGTGCGCAGGTGGTCGAACTTGGGCCGGTGAATGCCACGATTCATAAAATCAATGAATGCGTGAATGCCGCTGATTTGCAGCTGCTGGCCCGTATGTATCAACGTATCATGGAGCAGCTCGTCGCCTGACGGTTGCCCAAAGAAGGATAAGCGAATGGACTGGCTGGCTAAATATTGGTGGATCTTGGTACTGGTTTTTCTGGTAGGCGTGCTGCTGAACGTGATCAAGGATCTCAAGCGCGTTGACCACAAGAAATTCCTCGCCAACAAACCTGAACTCCCCCCACATCGTGATTTTAACGACAAGTGGGACGATGAAGACGACTGGCCGAAGAAAGACCAGAAGAAGTAGTGTCTTTACCCTCTCCCGGTGGGGAGAGGGTTATCCCTCAGAAAAACTCAACGATATTGTCGTCGTTCGGCTTGCCGCCGCTCAGTGCTTCATCGAAGTAGTGTTTCGGCACGGTAAAACGCAGGTGATCCAGCGCGAACTGCATACTGCGATCGTCAATGGCGTGGCCCAGATCGTCAACAATATCCAGCGTCACGTCACCGCCCGCGCGGATCAGCGCTTCCTGACCGGCCACCGCATGGGACAGCTCGATCACATGGTCTTCCCCGCCGTGGATCAGGTGGACAGTGGTCTCGGTCGTCGCCCGCTCAGGCAGGGTCGCATAGCGGCCGTTAAACGCTATCACCCGCGAGGCTAAGCCCGGCTCGGCCTTCACGCTCTCCAGCGCCATGATCGCCCCCTGAGAGAAGCCGATCAGCGCGGTGGCATTCGCTCCGACGCCGCTCTGCTGCTGCCAGTAGCGCACCGTGTCGACAAAGGTCGGCATGATCGCATCCACCCGCGCCTGACGATTCTCTTCGGTCACGCCCTGCACTGAAAACCACTGGCGGCCATTCGGACCGCAGGGCTCAACGCCGCCCACGCTCACCACCAGGGCATCGGGAAACAGCGGCGCAAACCAGCTGCCAATCTGCCCCATATTGACCGGGTTATCGCCGACGCCATGAAACAGCAACAGCAGCTGTTTAGCCGGTTGAGCGGGGCTCTGGACAACAAAATGGTCATGTTTCATGGCTGTCTCCTTGATTGATAAGCGGGATTCTACGCCTGACAGGCAGAATGAACATGCCAGTTTACTGATGAAGTCATTGAAAAAATTGCCATTGCAAAACGGTATCCTTCACGCCCTGACAGCGTTCGCGGTCCAGCTGCGCCAGCGCCTGGCCCGTCTCGGTGCGCAAATGGCTCAGCAAGGCTTTGCGTCCGCTGAGACCCAACACCCGGCTCAGGGCGCTATCGTCCAGCCCCTGCTCCACTTTGCCCCGCACTCCTGCCAGCGGCAGCGCCGTCGCCTGTAGCAGTCGCGTCAGGCTGGCCATCGCCGCCGTTAAGGGCCGGTGGGCAAAGGCAAACCCGGCCAGATCCAGCCAGTCATCATCATTAAAGGTAGCCTCACCTGTGGGGGCTACCGGGATCTTTTCACCGTTCCAGCGTTCAATGATCCGCGCATCGCGGCAGAGCCGCTGGTGCTCACGCTGGCAAAGCGCCTGCCCCGCCGCGCTGAGCGGCAGCATCGCCATCGCCGTGAAGCAGCCGCTGCTAGCCTCCCGGTGGCTGCCCACGCGCACCAGCACAAAGCCACAGCGCTGCCAGAAGCGCCAGAGTTCGTCGGTGTAACCGAAGCTGACGGAGAGGTAGTCGATATTGACCTGCTGGCGGGCACTGGCAACCAGCGCCCGACCAATGCCTTCCCGCTGACGAGCGGGATGGACGGCAACGCGCGTCACCCGTCGGGCGGTAAGGGTGGCGGCGAGCGGCGAGCCGCCGTGCGCCGCCAGCGACTGCGCCACCAGATTACCGCGCGGACGGCGGTAGCCCGCCCACACCGCCTGGCTAAGCGCCGGGCTCAGACCGCCCTCCTCCACCAGCCACAGCGCGCCACAGACGTGCCCTCCGGCCCGGGCTACGGCAAAATGCTGCCCGGGGGCGTCCATCATGCGCCGCAGGTCGAGGGGCGAGGTCCGGTAGTGGGCGGCGCAGAGCAGTTTATAGACCGCAGCCGACAGTTCAGGGTTGCGGCTCCAGGCCTCCTGCTCCAGCGGGGTACAGAGGATCTCCCCCTGCGGCACGCTTTCGTCGGGTTCGTCATCAAACAGCAGCACATCGGCAATGATGCGCTCCAGCGGGCAGCCCGCCGCCCAGCGCACCGGTTCGCTGAGAGTGAAGTAACGCAGCCCGGCAAAACGGGCGCAGAATTTCAGCAGGAATCCCCTGCCGGTGCCTTCATATCCCTGCACCGTGGTGGTCAACAGCAC
Organism: Leclercia sp. AS011; assembly: GCF_037152535.1. Classification (NCBI taxonomy): domain Bacteria; kingdom Pseudomonadati; phylum Pseudomonadota; class Gammaproteobacteria; order Enterobacterales; family Enterobacteriaceae; genus Leclercia; species Leclercia sp. AS011. Next base: position 121,919 of record NZ_JBBCMA010000001.1, on the reverse strand, counting down.
CCGGGGGAAGCGCGTCACCAGCCGCGCCAGCAGCGGGCCGGGGATCGCCGCGGCCTCATCGACGATCAGCCAGTCGGCGCGTTCGTCCGAAGCCAGCAGCGCATCCGGGGCCATAAAGTGATAGCGATCGCCACCGAAGCGGGCGATGACCTCTGTCGCCGCTCTGGCGGGGGCCGTCACAATGGCGCGGCCAGCAATGCGTTGCAGCAGCATGCCCGCCAGCGCCGACTTTCCGCGCCCGCGGGCTGCGGTCACGGCGGCTATCCCTTCGGGCATGGTCGTCAGTTGGTCAAGGATTGCAGCCTGCTCGCGCTGCGGCTCTCCGCTGGCAGGGTGCCAGTCGGGGGCAGGTACATTTTGCAACAGGGGAAAAGGCGCGCCCTGCTGCCACTGTATGACCTGAGGATCGCACGCGATATGGCGGCAGAAATGTTCGATAAAGCGTGGCGTGGGGATCGGCTCCGATCGGTCGCTCCAGCGCAGCGAATCCCCATCGGCTTGTGCCGGCCAATGCGCCAGAGCGGGGGTGAGCAACACCAGCACGCTCCCGGCCCGCAAGGTGCCACCTGTGGCCGCGAAGGCCGAGATGTCAAAGCCGTGACGGGCGTCGAAGATAGCGTGGAGAAATTCGCGGCCCAGGAGCTGATTCAACGCCTGAGGGGAAGAGGACGGGGGCTGTGGATCATTGTCGCCAATCCACAGCCAGTCGCCGGGACATGCCTCTTTCAGCCGCAGCGCCTGCTGCTGCGTCCAGGCTTCATCACCACTCAGCACCAGCAATCGCCGGTGCCCTTCCCGCGCCAGGCGTTCAGACAGACCTGATAAATTCATCCCTGACATTGAGAATTACATGGCCTTACCGAAGGTATTGCACTGGGCCGGATCGCCACCGTCAAAACCTTTTTTGAACCAGCTGTAGCGCTGCTCGGAGGTTCCGTGAGTAAAGCTGTCCGGTACCACGTGGCCCTGGCTTTGCTGCTGCAAACGGTCATCGCCAATGGCGTTGGCCGCGTTGAGCGCCTCTTCCAGATCCCCCGCTTCCAGGACGCCTTCCTGCTGCATATTGTGGCCCCAGACGCCGGCGAAGCAGTCAGCCTGCAGCTCCATACGTACCGACAGCGCATTGACCTCTTTCTCGCTGGCGTTCTGCTGAAGCTGACGGACTTTAGGCTCGATACCGAGCAGTTTCTGGACGTGATGGCCCACTTCATGGGCGATGACGTAGCCCTGGGCAAAGTCGCCATCGGCACCCAGCTTGCGTTTCATGTCATCGTAGAAGGAGAGATCGATATAGACGGTAGAATCGGCTGGACAGTAGAACGGCCCCATCACCGATTGCCCGGTTCCGCAGCCGGTCCGCGTGGCACCGCGGTACATCACCAGCTTCGGCTGCTGGTAGGTACGGCCCATTTTGTCGAACAGCTGGCCCCAGGTATCCTCCGTGGTGGCGAGGATCACCGAGGTAAACTTCGCGGCCTCATCTTCACTCGGGCTGATGGAGCGCGGCGATTGATACTGCTGCTGCTGCACCGGCTGCCCGGTCAGCAACCCGCTCAGGTCGACGCCGTAATAGCCCGCTACCACCACCACCAGCAGAATAATGATGCCGCCCTTACCGCCCGGTAGCCGAAAACCGGGGCCACCCATCGACGGGCCCCCGCTGCTACGTCTGTCATCCACATTGTCACTTTCACGACGCCCTTGCCAGCGCATAACCACCTCGAAAATATCATCATAATAATAAATATGATCGTAGGCGGTTCGGGGCAAGATTACCACTGCAAACAAGGGTGAGATGCCAGAGGAACAGGCGTTCCCCTGGCGATAAGGCAGGATTAGTCGAGTTTGACACCCAGACGGTGGGCAACGGCTTCGTACGCTTCAATCACGCCGCCCAGGCTTTGGCGGAAGCGGTCTTTGTCCATTTTATCCAGCGTCTCTTTGTCCCACAGGCGGCTGCCGTCCGGGGAGAATTCATCACCCAGCACCACTTCGCCTTTATACAGTCCGAATTCCAGTTTGAAGTCGACCAGGATCAGGCCCGCGTCATCAAACAGTTTTTTCAGCACGTCGTTAGCTTTAAAAGTCAGCTCCTGCATACGCGCCAGGTTCTCTTTGCTCACCCAGCCAAAGGTTTCACAGTAAGATTCGTTGACCATCGGATCGTGCATGGCGTCGTTTTTCAGGAACAGGTCGAACAGCGGCGGGTTAAGCTCGATGCCCTCTTCAATGCCCAGACGCTTCACCAGAGAGCCTGCGGCGCGGTTACGGACGACACATTCCACCGGTACCATATCCAGCTTTTTCACCAGACATTCGGTGTCGGACAACAACGCTTCCATCTGCGTCGGGATACCCGCTTCTTCCAGCTTGCTCATAATGAAGTGGTTGAACTTGTTGTTCACCATCCCTTTACGATCGAACTGTTCAATGCGCGCGCCATCTCCTGCTGACGTATCATTGCGGAACTCGAGCACCAACAGATCCGGGTTTTCCGTGCTGTATACGGTTTTCGCTTTGCCTCGATACAACTCAGCTTGCTTCTGCATCTTCATTACTCCTGGTGTGATGATTTGTGTTCAAAACTGGCGATATTATGCCACGCACACGTTTGCGTAGCACGAAAATAAAAAGGGCTGGATTAACCAGCCCTCAAATTTATTTGCTGAATGCCGCCTGGAAGACAGCGACCAGCGCATCGTTCTGCGACTGGGTCAACGTATGACCTTTCGGATCGATAAACTGCAGGCTGCTACGGTTGTCCAGATCGCCGACCTGAAGCTTGTAGTCGCCGGAAGCCAGACCCGGATCGCGTGCGCCCAGCTCTTCCCAGTTGCTGTCAGACAGCGGTTTGTAGGTCACCGCCATGCTGCCGGTTGAACGGGTGCTGTCGGTCACTTTCATGCCTACGCGCTCAAGGGTGGCAGGCAGACGTTGCCAGACCTGGTTAAACGGACCACGCACCACCAGCATTGGCAGACCGGTATCGTCGGCAGCGCTCTGCACGTCGAAGGTTGCGCCATTGCGGCTCTGAGCAGCATTGGCTGCGTCAGTTGCGTTTTTGTCGAGGCCCGCCGCGATGGTGTTAAGCATCTCGGTGCTGTAGCGCTGCATGGAAGCCGCATCTGACACAGGCTTGCCCGCCTGCTCCAGGTTCAGCAGCTTAACCACGACCGCCTGCTGATAACCCTGAGGTTTAACAGAGACTTGATAACGTCCACGGTACTGTTGATCTTCGTCCAGACGGGTCCATTCGATCCAGTCTGTCGACAGCGTCTGGCTGGCGTCGTCGCGTTGCGTGATTGTGTAGTTCTTCGACTGGATCACGCTGACCACCTGCGGCCACAGCGTGGCATTACGCGCGCTTTCAACCTGCAGCGTCGCGGTATCGCCGGTGAACTGAGTACGCGCCCCGCTCACCAGCGCCAGTGGCTGTGCCGGTGGACGGATATCAAGCGCTTTGCCTACCGCGCCGCTCCCGTTGGTGACCGGAATGTTGTAGTCGCCATTCTGAATCGGCAGGATCATGCCAGCGGGCGCATGAAGTTCAGCAAGCGGCGCAGCATCCAGATAGGATTCGTCACCGCTCACCTGGCGCTTGTAGCGTGAATCTGAGCTACAGGCCGCGAGCAGCATAACAAGCGAAACACCCGCAACCTTCACCAGGCGCGACTTCTGTACTGAGTAAGCCATCAAATCTCCCTAAACTTTACAGCAGACCGGCATGCTTCAGCGCGCTGGTGACCGTTTCGCGACCGTGGTCGGTAATCGGGGTCATCGGCAGACGCAGCGTATCGGTCGCTACAAGTCCCAACTCCTTACATGCCCATTTCACTGGGATCGGATTGGGTTCGACAAATAATTTGTTGTGCAGCGGCATCAGACGCTGGTTAATCACGCGCGCTTCCTGGTAATGACCGGCAGCGGCCAGTTTACACATTTCAGCCATATCGCGGGCTGCAACGTTGGAGGTCACGGAAATTACGCCGTGGCCACCGAGCTGCATAAAGTCCAGCGAGGTCGCATCATCACCGCTCAGCAGAATAAAGTCGTCTGAAACCAGCTCTTTGATCTGGTGAACACGGCTTAAGTTCCCGGTCGCCTCTTTAATACCGATAATATTTTTTACTTTCGCGAGACGGCCAACCGTTTCTGGCAGCATATCGCAGCCAGTGCGCGACGGCACATTATACAGGATTTGCGGCAAGTCAGTATGTTCAGCGATGGCTTTGAAATGCTGGAACAGACCTTCCTGGGTCGGGCGGTTGTAGTATGGCGTTACCGTCAGGCAACCCACAACGCCGCTATCGTTAAAACGCTGGGTCAGGCTGATGGCTTCCGCGGTCGCATTGGCACCCGTACCGGCGATGACCGGGATACGCCCGTCAGCCAGTTCGAGGGTCATCATGACCACTTCGCCATGCTCTTCATGGCTCAGCGTAGCAGATTCACCGGTAGTCCCTACCGAAACAATCGCCGAGGTTCCGCTGGCGACATGATAATCAATCAGTTTCTTCAGGCTTGACCGGCAGACATTACCTTTCTCATCCATCGGTGTAACAAGCGCAACAATACTTCCCGTGAACATGGGCCATCCTCTGTGCGTACAAGATTCTCAATGGTACGTTTGGTGCTGTAATAAAAGCAAGGGACATGAGGCCTCCAGGTTATTGTATGCCGGTTTTTTTTATGCTTTCCTTAGAAAGACTAAACCACGCAAAGGAAGAACAGGTTTGACAACCTCATCACAACATTACCTGGTTATCACTGCGCTGGGTGCCGACAGGCCGGGGATCGTGAACACCATCACTCGCCACGTCAGTAGCTGCGGCTGCAACATTGAAGACAGCCGCCTGGCGATGCTGGGCGAAGAGTTCACCTTCATCATGCTGCTTTCCGGGTCGTGGAATGCGATCACCTTAATTGAATCGACCCTGCCGTTAAAAGGGGCTGAGCTGGATCTGCTGATCGTGATGAAGCGCACCACCGCGCGCCCGCAACCGGCCCTGCCGGCCACCGTCTGGGTCCAGGTGGAAGTGACTGACTCTCCGCACTTAATCGAACGCTTTACCGCCCTGTTTGATAGCCATCAGATGAACATTGCCGAGCTGGTCTCCCGTACCCAGCCGGGTGAAAGCGACACTATTCCAAAACTGTTTATCCAGATCACCGCGCACTGCCCGGCCTCTCAGGATGCGTCAAATATCGAGCAAGCGTTCAAAGCCCTCTGTACAGAATTAAATGCGCAAGGCAGTATAAACGTCGTCAATTATTCCCAGCATGAACAAGACGGAGTTGAGTAATGAATCCACTGAAAGCCGGTGACATAGCACCGAAATTTAGCTTGCCCGATCAAGACGGTGAGCAAGTAAATTTAACCGACTTCCAGGGACAGCGTGTTCTGGTCTATTTCTACCCGAAAGCCATGACGCCAGGCTGTACCGTGCAAGCGTGCGGTCTACGTGACAACATGGATGAGTTGAAAAATGCGGGCGTAGAAGTGCTGGGTATCAGTACCGATAAGCCTGAAAAGCTGTCTCGCTTTGCCGAAAAAGAGCTTCTGAACTTCACGCTGCTCTCCGACGAAGACCATCAGGTCTGTAACGATTTCGGCATCTGGGGCGAGAAAACCTTTATGGGCAAAACCTACGACGGTATCCACCGCATCAGCTTCCTGATCGATGCCGAGGGTAAGGTTGAACATGTGTTTGATGACTTCAAAACCAGCAATCACCACGACGTGGTATTGAACTGGGTGAAAGAGAACGCCTGATTCGGCTTGTCGCCCGGCGGCGCTACGCTTGCACGGGCCTACAGGATTTGTAGGCCGGGTAAGCGAAGCGCCACCCGGCAAAAAAACTACTCCTCAACCGCCGGCACATCCGGCCATGCATGCACCACCGCTTTAATCAGCGTTGCCAGCGGGATGGCAAAGAACACGCCCCAGAATCCCCATAACCCGCCAAAGATCACCACCGACAGAATAATGACGATCGGATGCAGGTTCACCGCTTCTGAGAACAGTACCGGCACCAGCAGGTTACCGTCCAGCCCCTGAATAATCAGATACACAACGAAGCAGCTCCAGAACTCGGTGCCCAGACCAAACTGGAACAGCGCCACGCAGACTACCGGAATGGTAACCACAAAGGCCCCGATATAGGGGATCAGCACCGAGAAGCCCACCAGCACCGCCAGCAGCAGCGAATAGTTAAGACCAAAGATAAAGAAGCCAATCCAGGTGGCAATGCCAACGACGATCATCTCCAGCACTTTGCCGCGGATATAGTTGGTGATCTGCTGATTCATCTCCTTCCATACCTGCCCTGCCAGCCCACGGTTACGCGGCAGCACGCGGCGCACCGCGTTCAGCATCTGCTCCTTGTCTTTCACCAGGAAGAAGACCATCAGCGGTACCAGCACCAGATAGACCGCCAGCGTCAGCAGGCCCACCAGCGACGCGAGGGAGAATTTCACCACCGTATCCCCCATCGTCATGATGCGGGTACGCATGTTTTCAGCCATCGCATCAATGATGCCTGCATCCATCAGGGCCGGGTAACGGCGCGGCAGCGTGGCGGCAAAATCCGAGAGTTTGGTGAGCATGCCGGGCATATCGCGGATCAGGTAGATCCCCTGCTGCCAGGCGATGGGCAGCACCACAAAGGACATGACCAGCAGGATACCGACAAAAAAGACCAACACGATGATGCTGGCCCAGCGGCGGGAACAGCCGATATTTTCCAGCCGGACCGTCGGCCACTCCAGCAGATAGGCGAGCACAATCGCCACCAGCAGCGGGGCCAGCAGCCCGCTAAAGAAGAAGAGGATGCCAAATCCGGCAACCAGAATAACCAGTAAAGCAATGGCCTCCGGATCGCTAAAGCGTCGGCGGTACCACTGCATTAATAACTCAAGCATGCAACCCTTCCCTGAAGATGATGGCTGGACGTAAAGGGTGAATTGTATCGGAGAGTCAATCAAAAGACTTTCGCTTTTTCTGGCTCAGTCACAAAACGCAAAAGCCTGAAAAGAGGGATTTTCTTATCGCCCTGACGCGGCTACACTCCCAGAGCAGCCGCAGATGAACGTTATGCGGGTTATTCGGTCAAATTAGCACACCCACCAGACAGGACAGAAGTTATGTTCAGGCAGTTGAAAAAAACGTTGGTTGCGACGCTCATCGCTGCGCTGACCGTCGGCCAGATGATGCCAGCCTTCGCTGACTCTGCAGAATCATTGCCTGACATGGGCACCTCGGCAGGCAGCACGCTCTCCATTGGTCAGGAGATGCAAATGGGCGACTATTATGTGCGCCAGCTGCGCGGTAGTGCGCCGCTGATTAACGATCCGCTGCTGGTGCAGTACATCAATTCTCTGGGGATGCGTCTGGTCTCCCATGCGGATTCGGTGAAGACCCCTTTTCACTTCTTTTTAATCAACAACGATGAGATCAACGCCTTCGCCTTCTTCGGCGGCAACGTGGTGTTGCACTCGGCGTTATTCCGCTATGCCGATAACGAAAGCCAGCTGGCCTCGGTCATGGCGCACGAAATTTCCCACGTTACCCAGCGCCATCTGGCGCGGGCAATGGAAGATCAAAAGCGCAGCGCCCCGCTGACCTGGGTAGGGGCTCTGGGCTCCATTCTGCTGGCGATGGCCAGCCCGCAGGCGGGGATGGCAGCGCTGACCGGTACGCTGGCAGGTACGCGTCAGGGGATGATCAGCTTTACCCAGCAGAACGAACAGGAAGCCGACCGCATCGGGATTCAGGTCCTGCAACGCTCCGGGTTCGACCCGCAGGCTATGCCAGGCTTCCTCGAAAAACTGCTCGACCAGGCGCGTTACTCCTCGCGACCGCCGGAAATTCTGCTAACCCACCCGCTGCCGGAAAGCCGTCTTTCCGATGCCCGCAACCGCGCCAACCAGATGCGTCCGGTGGTGGTACAGTCCTCGGAAGATTTCTACATGGCGAAGGTCAGAACCCTCGGCATGTACAATTCCGGGCGCAACCAGTTGACCAACGATCTGCTGGACGCGCTGGCGAAAGGTAACGTGCGTGAACAGCGCGCGGCCCAGTATGGTCGGGCGTTACAGGCGATGGAGGCCAGCAACTATGACGAGGCCCGCAAAAATCTTCAGCCGCTGCTGACCGCAGAGTCTGGCAACGCCTGGTATCTCGATCTGGCTACCGACATCGATTTAGGCCAGAAAAAAGGCCAGGATGCGATCAACCGTCTGAAAGGTGCCCGGGAATTGCGCACCAATCCGGTTCTGCAACTTAACCTGGCGAATGCTTACTTACAGAGTGGACAGCCGCAGGAAGCCGCTCCCATTCTTAACCGCTACACCTTCAATAATAAAGATGACCCTAACGGCTGGGATCTGCTGGCCCAGGTGGAATCCGCGCTTGGTCATCGCGATCAGGAGCTGGCGGCTCGCGCCGAAGGCTATGCTCTGGCCGGACGCCTGGACCAGGCCATCTCCCTGCTGAGCAGCGCCAGCTCGCAGGTGAAACTCGGCAGCCTGCAACAGGCCCGTTACGATGCCCGCATCGATCAGCTGCGCCAGCTGCAGCAGCGCTACCGTCCGTATGAAAAGATGTAAAGGAGAAGAGATGTCTGACGCGGTTACGATCTACCACAACCCTCGCTGCTCAAAGAGCCGGGAAACCCTGACCCTGCTGAAAACCCACGGCATTGAGCCGCAGGTGGTGCTCTATCTGGATACCCCGCCGGATGCCGACACCCTTCGCACGCTGTTAAGCCAGCTGGGAATGACCAGCGCCAGAGCGTTAATGCGTCAGAAAGAGGAGCTTTACAAAGCGTTAGGGCTGGCTGACAGCGCGCTCAGTGAAGAGGCGTTAATTCAGGCGATGGTGGATAATCCGAAGCTGATCGAGCGCCCGATTGTGGTGGCAAACGGCAAAGCGCGTATTGGCCGTCCGCCTGAACAGGTGCTGGAGATTGTGAAGTAAGCAGATGATGGCCCGGTAGCCTGCACGCGCCGGGCCTACAGATTGAGAATATCTTTCACAAAGGGAATGGTGAGCTTGCGCTGGGCGGTGATGGACGCGCGATCCAGCTGATCGAGAGTCATAAACAGCGTGCGCATCTCGCGATCCAGCCGCTTCAACAGAAAACGCCCCACGTCTTCCGGCAGTTCAAACCCCCGCAACCGCGCCCGCAGCTGCAAAGCCTGGAGTTTATCTTCATCGGAGAGCGGCTGTAATTTGTAGATCTGCCCCCAGTCGAGACGCGAAGCCAGATCGGCCAGACCAAGATTCAGCTGACGCGGTGGGCGATCGCCGGTGATCAGCAGCCGGGTTTTCCCGGACTCCAGAATGCGGTTGTAGAGATCAAAAATCGCCATTTCCCACAGCTCATCCCCCGCCACGCATTCGATATTGTCGATGCAAACCAGCGACAGCTGTTCCATTCCGTCGAGCACTTCCGGCACAAACCAGGTGCGCTTATCCAGCGGCACATAGCCGACCGCATCCCCGCGCTGCGAGAGTTCGGCACAGGCCGCATGCAGCAGATGGCTGCGCCCCGCGCCTTCGCGTGACCAGATATAGATGTAACCGCTGTGCTCCTGGCGCAACACGTTTTGCAGTGCAGCCAGTAAAGAGGGGTTATCGCCCGGCCAGAAACTCGCGAAAGTTTCGTCGTCGGGAAGATAAAGTGGCAAAGAGAGCTGTGCCGGTGCGTTCAGAAATACCTCAACCAGGTCTAACTCGGAATCGGCCCAGAGTTTAACACGGAACACGCGGGGAGAGAACCGGGCGGATCGGCCGCCCGGTTGCAGGATCAATGGGAGACTTTTTCTGTCTCTTCAGCGTCCAGGACCACCTCTTCCGGGCGCAGAACGGAGATCAGTTTGAAGATCAGGGCCAGGCCGATGCCAACGATGGTCGCCAGCGCCATGCCTTTCAGCTCGGCCGCACCAATGTGAACTTTGGCTCCGCTGACGCCGATGATCAGGATAACGGAGGTCAGGATCAGGTTCTGCGCTTTGCTGTAATCCACTTTGGATTCGATCAGCACGCGGATACCGGATGCGCCGATTACCCCGTACAGCAGCAGCGAAACGCCGCCCATCACCGGTACCGGAATGATCTGGATCGCCGCCGCCAGCTTGCCGACGCAGGAGAGCAGAATGGCAATGATCGCCGCACCGCCAATAACCCAGGTGCTGTACACGCGGGTAATGGCCATCACGCCGATGTTTTCACCGTAGGTGGTGTTGGGCGTGGAGCCGAAGAAACCGGAGATGATGGTCGAGAAGCCGTTAGCAAACATCGAGCGGTGCAGGCCCGGGTCGCGGATCAGATCGCGCTTAACGATATTTGCCGTGACCACCAGGTGACCGACGTGCTCGGCAATCACCACCAGCGCGGCAGGCAGGATGGTAAAGATGGCAAACCACTCAAAGCGCGGGGTATAAAAGGTTGGCAGCGCAAACCAGTGGGCCTGGGCGATTGGGGTGGTATCGACCACGCCCATCGCGAAGGAGAGCGCATAGCCCGCCAGCACGCCAATCAGGATCGGGATAATCGCCATAAAGCCGCGGAACAGCACGGAGCCAAAGACCGTCACGCCCAGGGTCACCAGCGAGATGATAATGGTTTTGGTATCCGGTGACTGACCGTCGGCTGGCAGCAGGCCCGCCATGTTCGCCGCCACACCGGCTAACTCAAGACCGATGACGGCAACGATTGCGCCCATTGCCGCAGGCGGGAACATCACATCCAGCCAGCCGGTTCCCGCTTTCTTGACAATGAAGGCCACCAGGCAGAACAGCACGCCGCACATGATAAAACCGCCCAGCGCCACTTCGTAACCTAACGGCAGCAGCAGCAGTACCGGGGAGATAAAGGCAAAGCTGGAGCCCAGATAGGCCGGGATTTTTCCTTTACAGATAAAGAGGTACAGCAGCGTCCCGATTCCATTAAACAGCAGCACGGTGGCCGGGTTAATGTGGAACAGGATTGGCACCAGCACGGTTGCGCCAAACATCGCAAACAGGTGCTGCAAACTAAGCGGGATTGTCTGTAAAAGCGGCGGTCTTTCACTCACCCCGATAGCACGGCGCGTCATAGTCTTTTCCTCTGAGTATTATTGGTTGTGTGTGTTTTATTCAAAAAAAAGCCGACTATCAAAGTCGGCTTCTTTATCGTTATGCGATTACTTAGTACCAAAAATCTTATCGCCGGCATCGCCGAGGCCCGGGATAATGTACCCGTGCTCGTTCAGGCCCTGATCGACAGAGGCGGTGTACACCTCAACGTCCGGGTGCGCTTTTTCCAGCGCGGCAAGGCCTTCCGGCGCAGCAACCAGGACCAGCACCTTGATGCTGCTGCAACCCGCGTTTTTCAGCAGATCGATAGTGGCGATCATCGAACCACCGGTAGCCAGCATTGGGTCAACAACCAGCGCCATACGCTCGTCGATGTTGGAAACCAGCTTCTGGAAGTAGGGTACTGGCTCCAGCGTTTCTTCGTTACGGTAGATACCAACCACGCTGATACGCGCGCTCGGGACGTGCTCCAGCACGCCTTCCATCATGCCCAGACCGGCACGCAGGATTGGCACCACGGTAATTTTTTTGCCTTTGATCTGCTCAACCTGTACCGGGCCGTTCCAGCCTTCAATGGTGACAGTTTCAGTTTCAAGATCGGAGGTCGCTTCATAGGTCAGTAAGCTGCCAACTTCAGAAGCCAGTTCACGAAAGCGCTTAGTGCTGATGTCATGCTCACGCATCAGGCCCAGCTTGTGTTTAACGAGTGGGTGTTTCACTTCGACAATCTTCATTCTCTTTCTCCTTCGGGTGGCAGCCACAAAAAAAATCGCCGGATTATACCGCTTTTTTCGGATAGCGCCATACCCATCTTGCTTGACCGGGATCAACCAAAGTGAATAACAGGCCGTTACAGATTATAAAACAGACAAATAAAACTGGAGGGGAAGCGGCGGATTTTGTGCCCGGCGGCGCTGCGCTTGCACGGGCCTACGGGTGTTGTAGGCCGGGTAAGCGCAGCGCCACCCGGCAATTTCACAGAGGTTAAAGCGACTCGCCGTTGCTGGCGATCACTTGCTGATACCAGGCGAACGACTTCTTCTTACTGCGATTCAGCGTGCCGTTACCTTCGTTATCTTTATCAACGTAGATAAAGCCGTAGCGTTTTTTCATTTCGCCGGTGCCGGCTGAAACCAGATCGATACAGCCCCACGGGGTGTAGCCCATCAGATCCACGCCATCTTCCACCACCGCTTTCTTCATCTCGCGGATGTGGGCGCTGAGATAGTCGATGCGGTACTGGTCGTTTACCGTGCCGTCGCTCTCCAGCACGTCGATAGCGCCAAACCCGTTCTCGACGATAAACAGCGGCAGCTGATAGTGATCCCAGAACCAGTTCAGGGAGTAGCGCAGCCCCACCGGGTCAATCTGCCAGCCCCAGTCCGATTTCTGCACGTAGGGGTTGGAGACCAGGCTTTTGCTCTCGTCGTAATCCAGCTGCGGGTTATCCGCCGTCGACTTGGTGGCAAAAGACATGTAGTAGCTGAAGCCGATGTAATCCACGCAGCCCTGCTTCAGCGCCGCTTTATCCTCTTCGATGATATCCAGCTCAAAACCACGGCGGGCAAAGTAGTTGAGCAGATGCTGCGGATAAGCGCCGCGCACATGCACATCGGTGAACCAGTAGCGGCGGTGCATGGCGTTCATCGCCATCATCATGTCGTCCGGGGCGCAGGTCAGCGGGTAGATAGGACACATGGCGATCATGCAGCCAATGCGCAGGGACGGATTGATCTCACGGCCAGCTTTTACCGCCAGGGCGCTGGCCACCAGCTCGTAATGCGCCGCCTGGAACATCACCGGCTCGCGATCCTCGCCCGGCTGATAGTGCAGGCCGGAGTTGGTGAACGGGGCGAAATCTTCGTGGAAGTTGGCCTGGTTGTTGATCTCGTTGAAGGTCATCCAGTACTTCACTTTGTGCTGATAACGCTTAAACACCACGCTGGCAAAACGCACAAAGAAGTCGATCAGTTTGCGGTTACGCCAGCCGCCGTATTCGCTCACCAGGTGGTAGGGCATTTCGAAGTGCGAGAGGGTGATGACCGGCTCGATGCCGTGCTTCAGGCACTCATCAAACAGATCGTCGTAAAACTGCAAGCCTGCTTCGTTGGGCTGCTGTTCATCGCCTTTAGGGAAAATACGCGTCCAGGCAATCGAGGTGCGGAAGCATTTAAAGCCCATTTCCGCGAACAGCTGGATATCTTCTTTATACCGGTGATAGAAATCGATGGCTTCATGGTTGGGGTAGTTTTTGCCCGGCAGCACGCCGTCGGTGATTTCGCGCGGGACGCCGTGCGCGCCTGCGGTCATTACGTCTGCGACGCTCGGGCCCTTCCCGCCCTCCTGCCAGCCGCCTTCAAGTTGATGCGCCGCCACCGCGCCGCCCCACAGAAAACCCTCTTTGAATCCTGACATGCGATATCCCTCATTCAGCGTTAATTATCGGCAAAAAAGAGTACAGAAACCGGTTTCAGTGAAATGATGTGCATTCAGCGAAGGGGTTGCAAGAATAAGAATGTACCCGGTTTCATTTTCGTGAACGGGTTCATGTTTGTGCGCCGGGGGGTGATTTTTGCTGGATTTTCAGGGCCACTCTTTTCTGTTGCAGAATGGGCTCGCAAACGTTTGCCTAGACTGTTAGAATTGCGCCGATTTTTCTTACTATCGCAATGCAATCGCGTGGGGACTTGAGCCGTGACCAACAAAACTTCTCTCAGCTACAAAGATGCCGGTGTAGATATTGACGCAGGTAATGCGCTGGTTGACCGTATCAAAGGGGTAGTTAAAAAAACCCGCCGCCCGGAAGTGATGGGTGGACTGGGAGGATTCGGCGCCCTGTGCGCGCTGCCGCAAAAATACCGTGAACCGGTTCTGGTCTCGGGCACTGACGGCGTGGGCACCAAGCTGCGTCTGGCGATGGATCTGAAACGCCATGACACCATTGGTGTTGACCTGGTGGCCATGTGCGTTAACGACCTGGTGGTTCAGGGCGCTGAGCCGCTGTTCTTCCTCGACTACTACGCGACCGGCAAACTGGACGTGGACACCGCAGCCAGCGTCATCAGCGGTATCGCGGAAGGTTGTCTGCAGTCTGGCTGTGCGCTGGTCGGCGGTGAAACCGCTGAAATGCCGGGGATGTATCACGGCGAAGATTACGACGTCGCCGGCTTCTGCGTGGGCGTGGTCGAGAAATCCGAAATCATTGACGGCAGCAAAGTAACCGACGGCGACGTGCTGATTGCGCTGGGCTCCAGCGGCCCGCACTCCAACGGCTACTCCCTGGTGCGCAAAATTGTCGAAGTGAGCGGCTGCGACCCGCTGACCACCGAGCTGGAAGGCAAACCGCTGGCCGATCACCTGCTGGAACCAACCCGCATCTACGTGAAATCCATTCTGGAACTGATCGAGAAGGTGGACGTTCACGCTATCGCCCACCTGACCGGCGGCGGCTTCTGGGAAAACATTCCGCGCGTGCTGCCGGACAACACCCAGGCCGTAATCGACGAATCCTCCTGGCAGTGGCCGGCGGTGTTCAACTGGCTGCAGGATGCCGGTAACGTCAGCGATCACGAAATGTATCGCACCTTCAACTGCGGCGTGGGGATGCTGATTGCCCTGCCGGCCAGCGAAGTGGACAATGCTCTGGCGCTGCTGCAGGCCAAAGGTGAAAACGCGTGGAAAATCGGTATCATCAAAGCATCTGATTCCGAACAGCGTGTGGTCATTGAATGAAAAACATAGTGGTGCTCATTTCCGGCAACGGAAGTAATTTGCAGGCTATCATCGATGCCTGTAAACAGAAGAAAATCAACGGCACCCTCCGCGCAGTATTCAGTAACAAGGCCGACGCGTTCGGCCTTGAACGTGCCCGCGAGGCAGGCATTGCGGCGCATGCGCTTAGCGCTTCTCAGTTTGCCAGCCGCGAGGCCTTTGACCGCGAGCTGGTGCAGGAGATCGACGCCTACGCCCCGGACGTGGTGGTGCTGGCGGGCTATATGCGGATCCTCAGCCCGGCATTCGTGGCGCACTATGCCGGACGTCTGCTGAATATCCACCCTTCCCTGCTGCCAAAATATCCCGGCCTGAATACCCACCGTCAGGTGCTGGACAATGGCGACGAGGAGCACGGCACCTCGGTCCATTTTGTCACTGACGAACTGGACGGTGGCCCGGTGATCCTGCAGGCGAAAGTGCCGGTGTTTGAAGGCGACAGCGAAGAGGATGTCACCGCCCGGGTTCAGGCCCAGGAGCATGCCATCTACCCGCTGGTGGTGAGCTGGTTTGTTGATGGCCGCCTTGAAATGCGCGACGGTGCCGCCTGGCTGGACGGCACGCCGTTACCTCCGCAAGGACATGCGGCGGAAGAGTAATTCTTTGCCGGGTGGCGCTATCGCTTACCCGGCCTACCTGGCGCAGGCCTGCGCAACTCTCTATTATCCCTCAAGAATAAATTTAACTGTCATACTTTTCTGACACAGTTGGACATATAGTGGAAATGCTCGCCATAATAAAGGCGAGACGGATTTGCCACGTCCTGTGATTGAACTGGAGTGTGAGTAGTAATGGGTCAGGAAAAGTTATACATCGAGAAAGAGCTAAGCTGGTTAGCATTCAACGAGCGCGTGCTTCAGGAAGCGGCGGATAAAAGTAACCCGCTGATTGAGCGCATGCGTTTTCTGGGGATTTACTCCAATAACCTGGACGAGTTCTATAAAGTTCGCTTTGCTGAACTGAAGCGTCGCATCATTATTAGCGAAGAGCAGGGTTTAAACTCGAATTCGCGTCATCTGCTTGGCAAGATCCAGTCCCGGGTGCTGAAAGCCGATCAGGAATTTGACAGTCTGTATAACGAATTGCTGCTGGAGATGGCACGCAATCAGATCTTCCTGATCAACGAGCGACAGCTCTCGGTCAACCAGCAGAGCTGGCTGCGCCACTATTTCAAACATTATCTGCGCCAGCACATCACCCCCATTCTGATTAACCGCGAAACCGATCTGGTGCAGTTCCTGAAGGATGACTACACCTATCTGGCGGTAGAGATTATCCGCGGCGACAGCATTCGCTATGCGCTGCTGGAGATCCCGTCCGATAAAGTGCCGCGCTTCGTCAACCTGCCGCCGGAAACCCCGCGTCGCCGCAAGCCGATGATCCTGCTGGATAATATCCTGCGCTACTGTCTGGACGACATCTTCAAGGGCTTCTTCGATTATGACGCCCTGAACGCCTATTCGATGAAGATGACCCGTGACGCCGAGTACGACCTGGTGCACGAGATGGAAGCCAGCCTGATGGAGCTGATGTCCTCCAGCCTCAAGCAGCGCCTGACCGCCGAGCCGGTGCGCTTTGTCTATCAGCGCGATATGCCGGATGCGATGGTCGAGATGTTGCGTGAAAAGCTGACCATCTCCCGCTACGACTCCATCGTGCCCGGCGGTCGCTATCACAACTTCAAAGACTTTATCGGCTTCCCGAACGTCGGCAAAGCCAACCTGGTGAACAAGCCGCTGCCGCGTCTGCGCCATATCTGGTTCGATAAATTCCGCAACGGCTTCGACGCCATTCGCGAGCGCGACGTCCTGCTTTACTATCCGTACCATACCTTTGAGCACGTGCTGGAGCTGATGCGCCAGGCGTCGTTCGACCCTAACGTGCTGGCGATCAAAATCAACATCTACCGCGTGGCAAAAGATTCGCGCATTATCGATGCGATGATCCATGCCGCCCACAACGGGAAAAAAGTGACCGTGGTGGTAGAGCTGCAGGCGCGTTTCGACGAAGAGGCCAACATCCACTGGGCCCGCCGTCTGACCGAAGCGGGCGTACACGTGATCTTCTCGGCCCCGGGGCTGAAGATCCACGCCAAGCTGTTCCTCATCTCCCGTAAAGAGGGTGATGACGTGGTGCGTTATGCCCACATCGGCACCGGCAATTTCAACGAGAAAACGGCGCGTATTTATACCGACTACTCGCTGCTCACCGCCGATGCGCGCATCACTAACGAGGTGCGCCGGGTCTTTAACTTCATTGAGAACCCGTATCGTCCGGTCAGCTTCGACTATCTGCTGGTGTCGCCGCAGAACTCCCGTCGCCTGCTGTATGACATGATCGACAAAGAGATCGCCAATGCCCAGAACGGCCTGCAGGCTGGCATTACGCTGAAGCTCAACAACCTGGTCGACAAAGGGCTGGTGGATCGCCTGTATGCGGCATCCAGCTCCGGCGTTCAGGTCAACCTGCTGATCCGCGGCATGTGCTCCCTGATCCCCGATCTTGAGGGGATCAGCGAAAATATTCGCGTCATCAGCATCGTGGACCGTTATCTTGAACACGATCGCATCTATATTTTTGAGAACGGTGGCGATAAACGCGTCTACCTCTCTTCCGCCGACTGGATGACGCGCAACATCGATTACCGAATCGAAGTGGCAGCGCCACTGCTCGACCCGCGATTGAAACAACAAATTCTTGATATCATTGACTTATTATTAAGCGATACTGTAAAAGCACGTTATATCGATAAAGAACTGAGTAACCGCTATGTGCCGCGCGGCAACCGCCGTAAGGTGCGGGCACAGCTGGCGATTTACGACTATATCAAATCACTCGAGCAACCCGATTAACCTATGCCGATAAACGATAAGACCCCACGACCGCAGGAGTTTGCTGCGGTCGACCTTGGTTCTAACAGCTTCCACATGGTCATTGCCCGTGAGGTGGATGGCGCAATGCAGATCATCGGTCGACTGAAGCAGCGCGTCCATCTGGCTGACGGCCTGGGCGCAGACAATATGCTCAGCGAAGAGGCGATGGAGCGCGGGCTGAACTGCCTGTCGCTGTTTGCCGAACGCCTGCAGGGCTTTACTCCGTCGAGCGTCTGCATTGTCGGGACCCATACCCTGCGTCAGGCCTCGAACGCCACGGAATTTTTAAAGCGCGCGGAGCAGGTGATCCCCTACCCTATCGAGATCATTTCGGGCAATGAAGAGGCCCGTCTGATCTTCATGGGTGTGGAACATACTCAGCCAGAAAAAGGCCGCAAGCTGGTGATCGACATCGGCGGCGGCTCAACCGAGCTGGTCATCGGCGAAAACTTTGAGCCGCATCTGGTCGAAAGCCGTCGGATGGGCTGCGTCAGTTTCGCACAGCTGTACTTCCCGGGCGGAGCAATCAGCCGGGAGAACTTCCAGCGCGCGCGCATGGCCGCGGTGCAGAAGCTGGAGTCGCTCGCCTGGCAGTACCGGCTACAGGGCTGGAACGTGGCGCTTGGTGCTTCGGGTACAATCAAAGCCGCACATGAAGTGCTGGTAGAGATGGGCGAAAAAGACGGATTTATCACCCCGGAACGTCTGTCGATGCTGATGGAAGAGGTGATCAAGCACAAGAGCTTTGATGCGCTGAGCCTGCCTGGCCTGTCAGAAGAGCGTAAAGCGGTGTTTGTCCCTGGTCTGGCGATCCTGTGCGGCGTGTTCGATGCGCTGGCCATTCGTGAGCTACGCCTCTCTGACGGCGCGCTGCGCGAAGGCGTGCTGTACGAGATGGAGGGCCGTTTCCGCCATCAGGATATTCGCAGCCGTACCGCGCAGAGCCTGGCGAACCAGTACAATATCGACCGCGAGCAGGCGAAGCGGGTGCTGGAAACCACGACCCATATGTATGAGCAGTGGGAAACCCAGAACCCGAAACTGGCGCATCCGCAGCTGGCAGCCCTGCTGAAGTGGGCGGCGATGCTGCACGAGGTCGGGCTGAACATCAACCACAGCGGAATGCACCGCCACTCAGCCTACATTCTGCAAAACAGCGATTTGCCTGGCTTCAACCAGGAACAGCAGACCATGATGGCCTCGCTGGTGCGTTATCATCGCAAAGCCGTTAAGCTGGACGAGTTGCCGCGCTTTACGCTGTTCAAGAAAAAACAGTTCCTGCCGCTGATCCAGCTGCTACGTCTGGGCGTACTGCTCAACAACCAGCGTCAGGCGACGACCACGCCGCCAACCCTGACGCTCACCACGGACGATAACCACTGGACGCTGAGCTTCCCGCACGACTGGTTTAGCCAGAACGCGCTGGTACTGCTGGATCTGGAAAGAGAGCAGCAGTACTGGAGCGCCGTCACCGGCTGGTGCCTGAAAATTGAAGAAGAGCACTCTCCGAACGTCGCCGCGTAAACGCCGTATCAGGCGCTCTTTGTGAGCGCCTGATACGGCAGTAAAGACTCAAGCGGTACGGGTTTGCCAATGAGATAACCCTGGAAATAATCAATCCCCAGTGCCTCGGCGGCGCAGCGGATCTCTTCGCTCTCGACGTATTCTGCCACCACCAGCATTCTTTTCATCCGCGCCAGATGGCAAATCGACGCCACAATCTGATAATCCAGGCTGTTGCTGACGATGTTACGAATAAAGCTGCCGTCGATCTTCAGAATATCGGCATCGACGCTTTTTAAGCGGGCGTAACTGGCGTAGCCGGTGCCAAAATCATCAATGGCCACCCGGCATCCCATCTCCTGCAAATGGTTCATCGTCTGCATCGCCAACCCGGCGTTGCCAAAGCTGCTGCTCTCGGTGATCTCGAAGATGAGCTGCCAGCTCTCAATGCCATAGGTTTGCAGCATCCGGTTTACCTCCAGCGGCAGCTGCGCCCGGCAAACGGAGGATGGCGACAGATTGATGGCAAACCGCTGCCCCGGCAGACTCTCCCGGTTATCGGCCATAAACTGCAGCGTCTTCTCCAGCACTAGCAGATCAATACGCGAAGAGAGGCCAAACTCCTGCGCAACCGGCAGAAACTCATCGGGGGAAATCAGCTCTGCACCCTCGTTTTGCAGCCGCAGCAGTATCTCGTGATAGTCATCGCCGCGGATCCCCTTCACCGGCTGCGCCACCAGGGTAAATTCATCTTTCTCCAGCGCGCGCTGCAGGCGATTCATCATCGCCACTTTGTCTTTCAGGCCGCGTTGCAGATTGATAGCCCCCCGCTGCTGCAGGTTTTCCGGGTGATTGGTCGCGAGGGAGAGATCCGCAATGGTGCTCAGCTCGCCCAGCAGCAGATAAATGTGTATCACCGGTGATCGCACGTAGCAGTAGCTGACCCCCACCTGCGGCTGGAGCGGCATGCCGTCCCAGAGGAAGCGGAAACGCTTAATGTGCTCATCCAGCTCATCAATTCGGGACTGATGGGATTCGGTATTGAGTCGCATCACCAGATCGTGCCCGGACAGCTGATAAACGCACTCATCCGGCTGCAGATAGTCGGTGATCCACGCGGCCAGTTTCTGTTTGTACTGGATACGCAGCATGAGGCCGTAGTTGCGCCCCAGCACTTCCAGTTCCGGAATACGCATGAAGCAGAGCACCGACCAGGGCTTTTTCCCCAGCGCGCGGTTCAGCGCCCGCAGGTTTGGCATGTGCACCACCGGGTCGAGAAACGCCAGCCGTCTGGCACGCATACTCACCGCCCGCTGACGCGATGCCAGCATCGCCATGTACACCACCACGAAGGTAAAGACCAGATAGCTGGATGAAGTGATAGTGAGCTGAATATCGTAACCCTGCCCCCGGGGGATGTAGCTGTCAAAAAAGTGAATAGAGACAATCAGCACCGGCGTCCAGATCAGGGACATCAGCTTATAGCCGAAGCGCATGGATCCCCATAGCATCACCGGCATCAGCAGCGACAGCGTATAGTTGGTGCTGAAGATGGTGCTGTTTTCGGTGATAGGCCACAGGAGCAAGGCCAACAGGGCGCAGCTTGCCACCAGCCAGATAGCCACTTCCATTACCGTTACTTTGCGGTCAATCTGGCACACAATCTGCGACAGCAGGCTTCGCAGATAGCGGGGATGGCGAAGGGTACGAATGATCAGATAGCAGAACGGAACGCCCGTCAGGCAGCCGACCAGTAAGCCCTGATAGTTAATCAGCGAGCGGATCCCGGGGGGGCTGATACCGGCCACATTAAACCGTATTTTATAGACGCCAAGGTAGACGGCGAACTGAAACAGCATCAGGAAAATCGTGGCGGGACAGAACATCTGCCAGAACAGCCGTTGCGCCATCAGCCGGGGCTCACCATAGGCGACCTTATTGCGACGAGGCGCGAAGACCCGGTATCCGCCCCAGCTGAGGGTGATGGGGATCAAAAAATGCGTAATGGCAACGGCGGTTTCATACCCGCCAAACGTGGGGTAATAGCGCAGAAAGAGTGCAAGGATAATACCAGGAACCGCCGCCATGCCGTAAAACAGCATCATCGACAGCAAAAACGCCAGCGGCATGTAATAGAGCACCACGATGCTTTCCTGCACCTGGGTATAGGTGGTGGCCAGGCGCGCAACGGGTAGCAGAACAACCGGCAGAATCAACGGCAGCGCCCACCAGCGGTCTCGATATTTTTTATATAATGCGAAAATAGTCATAGATGCCATAGTTAACCCGCTCATCCAGGGGCAGTTTAGACAGGCATCCAACCTGACGATGTTGTCGTGCTGGCGATATAACGCTTACACGAAGGAGGAAAGATTTTAGTAAGCCATGGCGAGGGAGATTTGACTTAAATCAAAGAGATTAATGCCGGAAAGAAATATTCACCTTTTTTAACCCTACTTTTGTGCTAATTATCAGTAGCGTAAATAAAGTTATTATCAAACATAACAATCAGTAGATTAATCGTTGACAGAATTTTACATTCCCCGGAATTGACCCCTGTGGCTCCCGTATGCCTTAATGGCACATCGCCCGCAGGGTATTTTCAGGAACACTACAGTGAGTCAGGCCACACGTATGCGAAAACGACATCGGTTTAACACTCGGATGACGCGTATCATACTGCTAATCAGCTTATTCTTTTTTGTAGGCCGCTTCATTTACTCCTCCATTGGTGCCTGGTATCACCATCAGGAAAAAAAACAGGCGCAACAATCCAGCCTTTCTGGCGAATACGTCGAGCGCTCCACTAACACCCTTAATTAACCCGCCTGTATTTGCTGGATAATTAAATTATTTCGCCGTTTGTAATAATCGAATAATTTCGCTGATCCCTTTACTCAGCACTTTATCCTGACGCATAGCGATGGCCAGCTGGCGCCGTAAAACCGGTGTAAGCGAGCGCACGCATAACCCCTGCCTGTCCTGCTCACAATTCACCGCCATACGGGGAATAATGCTGTATCCCAGCCCAACGCGAACCATACGTTTGATGGCTTCGATGCTGCCGGACTGCATGATCGGCTGCACCGCCATACCGCTGGCCTGGAACCAGGCGTCGATCACTGCCCGTGTGCTGCTCCCGGTTTCAAAGGCGATAAAGGGGTGCGCCTCTAGCTCGGCTGCGGTCAGCGTGGTAAACAGCCCCTGCCAATCTTCTGCTGCAATAAACACGAACTCTTCATCCAGCACCGGGGCGATAGCCAGTGACGAACCCGCTGCGGGTAAGGTCACCAGCCCCAGATCGAGACGGTTCTCCTCGATGGTGCGTACTATCTCCAGGGTATTACCGGTAGTGACGCCGACCCGCAGCAGGGGATGATCCTGACGCAGCTGCTGCAACAGCGGCGGCAAAAGATGGATGCAGGCCGTCGCCCCCATCCCGATGGTGATCGTTCCGCTCACTGCATGGCTGAACGCCGCCACCGCCCGGATGGTCTCCTCCACCGCCTGCTCGATCCGCTCGCCGTGAGTCAACAGCGCCAGCCCGGCCGCCGTAGCTTTAACGCCCCGTCCGGTACGCTCGATTAACCGCGCCTGCAGGAATTGCTCCAGCTGGCGGATTTGCAAACTCACCGCCGGTTGCGAAAGCCCCAGCACGTCCGCAGCCGCAGAAAAACTGCCCCGCTGAACGACCAGTCGAAAGGTCGCCAGCTGTCCCAGATTCAGCGTCGTCATCACAAAGTTTCTCTTATAGGAGCCATAAACGCACCGGCCTGCCAGCAGCCTGATGCGCGGGATATGCTCAGGATAACTGCCTGAAGGAATGAAAGATAATGAAAAACCTGGCCATGCCCCGCACGCTTCCCCTGACCACCGGCTGTAACCAGCTCATCAACTGGGGGATCTCCTTTTACATGCCGGGCACGTTTGCCCGGGCCATCGCAGCGGATAGCGGCTGGTCGTCCCCGGCAATCTATTCGGGCCTGACACTCGCCATGCTGGTGATGGCCGCCCTCTCGCCTTTTGTTGCTTATCTTCTGGCGCGGATGGGAGGACAGCGGGTGGTGATGCTCGGATCGCTGCTGATCTCCGCCAGCTGTATGATGATGGCAAACGCCCACTCCCTTGTCGCCTGGTACGCCGCCTGGATGCTAACCGGCATCGGCATGCGCCTGTCACTGTATGACGCGCTGTTTGCGGCGCTGGTGAATCTCTACGGCCAGCAGGCGCGGCGTACCATCTCTCGCATCACCCTGGCGGGTGGGCTGGCGTCGGTGGTGTTCTGGCCGCTGGGCGAGGCGTTGCTGACAATCATGAGCTGGCGGGACGCGCTGCTGGTCTATGCCCTGTTCGGCTTATTGAGCGCCGCGTTAACCCTGGCTTTATCCAATCAAACACGCCCGACCGTCAAACCATCCACCCTGCCAGCCGTTAAACAGGATCGCCGCAACGGCTGGCTGTATGCCGCCTTTATTGCGCTGATTACCTTTGTCTCTAACGGCACGTCCACCCACCTGCCGGAATTTATCGCCAGCGTCGGCCTGCCGGTTACCATCGGCATGTTATGGGGGATTGGACAGACCGGGGCGCGATTCCTGGAGGTGATCGCCGGGGCGGGACTCACCCCGCTGCGCCTGACGCTGCTGACCGCTCTTGCCATGCCGGTGTGCTTTCTGCTCGGGCTGAGCAGTACGCTGTTCCTCTGGTCCGCGGCCGGTTTTGTGCTGGGTTACGGCGCGATTAACGGGCTGGTGACTATCGTGAAAGCCACCTTACCCTTGCAGCTGTTTGCCCCGGAAGAGTACGCCAGGCGCACCGGGGTACTGCTGATCCCGGCCCAGCTGATGGCGGCGGCCTCCCCGCTGGCCTACGCGTGGTTGAACCGGGCGTTCGGGACCCTCGGTGCGATGTGGCTGTCGTTGGGGCTGACGCTGGTGATTGCCGGGCTGGCGGTGGCTATCGTGAAGGGGCAGACATCCCAGAGTCGGACGGGCTTCCCTGCCCTTAGCGACTAAAGTACAAAGCCGCCATCAATGGTCAGGCTTGCCCCGGTCATATAACCGGACGACTCACCGGCAAGCCAGGCGGCCAGCGAGGCGATTTCATCCGGCTCCCCCATTCGCTGCAGCGGAATGCTGCTGACGATCTGCTCCGCCATTCCGGCAGTCATATCGGTGGCGATGGGTCCGGGCTGAATGTTGTTGATGGTGATGTGCCGTGGCGCCAGATCCAGCGCCAGATTTTGCACCATCGACGCCACGGCCGCTTTACTCATGGCATAAACGCTGCTGCCCGCATGTCCGGTGCGCACCGCGGTATTACTGCCGATGGTGATCACGCGTCCCCCTTCTGCCATCTGCTTAACTGCCGCCTGAATGGCGAGGAAAACGCCGCGCACGTTGACGGCCAGGGTGGTATCCAGATCCTCCAGCGAATAATCCTCAATAGTTCCGAGGCGCAACACACCCGCATTCACCACCGCGACATCCAGCCTGCCATACCGCTGTAATGTCTTATCCACCGCCGCCTGGATAGCCGTTGCGTCTGCGCTGTCAGCTTCAATGGTTATCGCCTCCCCGCCCTGTTGCTCAATCGTTGACACCAGTGCCTGCGCCCGGTCCGGACGTGACACCCAGGTGACGGCAACCCGATAACCGTCGTGCGCCAGTCGCGCCGCAATAGCCGCCCCGATACCGCGCGCGCCGCCGAAAATCAACGCTACTTTTTCGTGATTCATGAGGGTAATTCTCCTCTTTGCTTTAGCACCCACCCGGGTGCCTCTGCAGACACGATGCCAGCAGAAAGCCCCCCGCGCTTGCCCGGAATGTATCGCACTGTATCCACCCCGCCCTGCTTACGCAGCCATACAAAAAAGCCGCCCGCAGCAAACAGATCCGATACATAAAAATGTTTTCCTGTATCTGTCGCCATTGATGACCTGAAGAGGAGATACCCGAATGTTGCATCGAAATGTACTGCTCACGCTGTTCACGTTGGCATCAAGCTGCACCTGGGCCGCAACGTTAAGCGGGCTCAGTGCGGCGGATGTTAACGGCCCCGCCGCCGTTGCCCCGCTCGAACAGCCCCAGCCTCCGGCAAAGCTGATTGTTGATCCGCCGCTGGCGGGCCCGCTGAGTAAAGGCGCGGTCTTTATTCAGTACCGCACCGAGAACATGCGCATTGAACCCGTGTTCGGGCCCGAAGCGCTCAAGGTGACGCCGCGCATCGGTCATATCCACGTCATCGTGGATGACAACCCGTGGCACTGGGCTGACGCCAGCGGCGAGCCGGTCATTCTGGTGGGACTGCCCGCAGGGCATCACCAGGTGACCCTTATTCTCGCCGACCCAACCCATAAACCTGTTGATCGTAAAACCATCGAATTCACCGTACCGCCCCATGCTGCGGTTATGCACTGAACGCAACCCATCACTTATTTTTGAGGATTTACACCATGAAAACATTACTGATCGCCGTTCTGACCTTCACCGCCGCCATGACTTCCTCCGCTTTCGCTGCCGAGGAAATTAACCAGCCGCAGGGGCTGCAAAAAATAGGCACTATTTCCGACAGCAGCGGCGCATCGTCACTGGCAGATCTGGAGGCGAAACTGCAGGCCAAAGCCGCCGAAGCGGGTGCCAGCGCATTCCACATTACCTCCGCCGGGGGAAATAACACCCTGTCAGGCACCGCGGATATTTATCGTTGAGGCGTGACCATGAATAAACTCTCAATACATACCGTTGCGGTGGGCCTGATGCTGGCCGCCGCCAGCGGTTCGGCACTGGCGGGCAGCGATAAAACCGTGGTGCTGGTGCACGGTGCCTTCGCCGACGGCAGCAGCTGGAACCCGGTGATCGACAAACTGCAAAGCCAGCATACCGAAGTCATTGCCGTTCAGCTGCCGCTCACCTCGTTAAAAGATGATGTCGATGCCACCCGGCGCGCTATCGCCCGGGCTCACGGGGATGTGGTGCTGGTGGGCCACTCCTGGGGCGGGACGGTGATCAGCGAGGCGGGTAACGATACGCGGGTCAAATCGCTGGTCTATGTGGCGGCGTTTGCCCCGGATTCAGGCCAGTCGACGGCGGATCTGGCGGGGCGCTACCCTGCCCCACCGGGCAGCGCGGGCATCGCCAAAACCGCAGACGGTTTTCTCTATTTGCCGGGCAAATCGGTACGTCAGGACTTTGCGCCGGACATTAAGGCTGCTGAGCAGAACAGACTGACCGCCACCCAGGGCCCGATCCGCGCAGATGCTTTTGCGCAAAAGGTCGCCCACGCGGCCTGGCACGATAAGCCGAGCTGGTATGTAATCAGCAAGAATGACCGGATGATCAACCCGGACCTGGAGCGGGCGATGGCGAAGACGATTCATGCCAAAACCACCGAAGTGGCGGCAAGCCATGTGTCGATGGTGAGCCAGCCGGAGGAGATTGCCCGGGTGATTGAGCAAGCGGTGAAATGACACAGGCGAAAAAAAGCCCGCAGGATGCGGGCTTAAATAGAAAACGATTAACGGACGGGATTTATTCCCACTCAATCGTCGCTGGTGGCTTACCGCTGATGTCATACACCACGCGGGAAATACCGTTCACTTCGTTGATGATGCGGTTAGACACGCGGCCTAAGAAGTCATACGGCAGGTGCGCCCAGTGCGCGGTCATGAAGTCGATGGTCTCCACCGCACGCAGGGAGACAACCCAGTCGTACTTACGGCCATCGCCCATAACGCCGACGGAGCGAACCGGCAGGAACACGGTGAACGCCTGGCTCACTTTGTTGTACAGGTCAGCTTTGTGCAGCTCTTCGATGAAGATCGCATCGGCACGACGCAGCAGGTCGCAGTACTCTTTCTTCACTTCACCCAGCACGCGCACGCCCAGACCCGGGCCCGGGAACGGGTGACGGTAGAGCATGTCGTACGGCAGACCCAGCTCCAGGCCGATCTTACGCACTTCGTCTTTGAACAGCTCACGCAGCGGTTCAACCAGACCCATCTTCATCTCTTTCGGCAGGCCGCCCACGTTGTGGTGAGATTTGATGACGTGCGCTTTACCGGTGGCAGATGCCGCGGATTCGATCACGTCAGGGTAGATGGTGCCCTGCGCCAGCCACTTCACGTCTTCCAGCTTCAGCGCTTCTTCGTCAAACACTTCTACGAACACGCGGCCGATGATCTTACGTTTCGCTTCCGGATCGTTCTCGCCTTTCAGCGCGTCGAGGAAGCGCTTCTCGCCTTCCACGTGAACGATGTTCAGACCGAAGTGGTCACCGAACATGTCCATTACCTGCTGGGCTTCGTTCAGACGCAGCAGGCCGTTGTCCACGAACACGCAGGTCAGGTTTTTACCGATAGCGCGGTGCAGCAGCATCGCGGTCACGGAGGAGTCCACGCCGCCGGAGAGGCCGAGGATAACTTTGTCATCGCCGACCTGCTGGCGAATACGCTCCACGGCGTCGTCGATGATTTTTGCTGGTGTCCACAGGGCTTCACACTGGCAGATGTCGATGACAAAACGCTCCAGCATGCGCAGGCCCTGACGGGTGTGGGTCACTTCCGGGTGGAACTGCACGCCGTAGAAGCGTTTCTCTTCGTTAGCCATGATGGCGAACGGGCAGCTCTCGGTGCTGGCAACGGTCACGAAGTCAGATGGGATAGCGGTGACTTTGTCGCCGTGGCTCATCCACACGTCGAGCAGCGCTTTGCCGTCGGCAGTCAGGGAGTCTTCGATACCGCGGATCAGGGCGCTGTCGGTCTGAACTTCAACCTGCGCGTAGCCGAACTCACGCTCGTTAGAACCTTCAACGTGACCACCCAACTGCATCGCCATGGTCTGCATGCCGTAGCAGACGCCGAATACCGGCACGCCCGCTTCGAACACGTACTGCGGCGCACGCGGGCTGTTGGCTTCGGTGGTGCTTTCCGGGCCACCGGAGAGGATGATACCGCTTGGGTTGAATTCGCGAATCTGTGCTTCCGTGACATCCCACGCCCACAGTTCACAGTAAACGCCCAGCTCACGCACGCGACGTGCCACCAGCTGAGTATATTGCGAACCGAAATCCAGAATGAGAATGCGATGTTTATGAATATTTTCCGTCATTGACGCTAATTCCGAGGCAAGTGAAACAAAATCGCCCGGCATATAGCCGGGCGTGGAAACTTATCAGGAGCCCATGCGGTAGTTCGGGGACTCTTTGGTGATGGTCACGTCGTGAACGTGACTTTCCTGAATACCCGCACCGCTGATACGCACGAATTCCGCTTTAGTACGCAGCAGGTCAATGGTACCACAGCCGGTCAGGCCCATACAGGAGCGCAGGCCGCCCATCTGCTGGTGAATGATCTCTTTCAGGTAGCCTTTATAGGCCACGCGGCCTTCGATACCTTCCGGCACCAGTTTGTCGGCAGCGTTATCGGTCTGGAAGTAACGATCGGAGGAGCCTTTAGACATCGCGCCCAGAGAACCCATACCGCGGTAAGATTTGTAAGAACGGCCCTGGAACAGTTCGATTTCGCCCGGGGACTCTTCGGTACCGGCCAGCATCGAGCCCACCATCACCGCAGCCGCACCGGCCGCGATCGCTTTGGCGATGTCGCCAGAGAAGCGGATCCCGCCGTCAGCAATAACCGGAATACCGGTGCCTTCAAGGGCTTCAACCGCGTCAGATACCGCGGTGATCTGCGGAACGCCCACGCCGGTCACGATACGGGTGGTACAGATGGAGCCTGGGCCGATACCCACTTTCACCGCGCTGCAACCGGCTTCCGCCAGCGCGCGAGCGCCTGCGCCGGTTGCCACGTTACCGCCGATGATCTGCAGGTCAGGATATTTAGCACGGGTTTCACGAATACGCTGCAGCACGCCTTCGGAGTGGCCGTGAGAGGAGTCGATCAGCAGGACGTCAACGCCTGCAGCAACCAGCGCATCAACGCGCTCTTCGTTGCCTGCACCCGCGCCAACCGCCGCACCCACGCGCAGACGGCCATGCTCGTCTTTACAGGCGTTTGGTTTACGTTCTGCTTTCTGGAAGTCTTTAACGGTGATCATGCCGCGCAGGTGGAAGCTGTCGTCCACAACCAGCGCTTTTT
Organism: Leclercia sp. AS011; assembly: GCF_037152535.1. Taxonomy (NCBI): domain Bacteria; kingdom Pseudomonadati; phylum Pseudomonadota; class Gammaproteobacteria; order Enterobacterales; family Enterobacteriaceae; genus Leclercia; species Leclercia sp. AS011. The sequence goes on along the minus strand of NZ_JBBCMA010000001.1, from coordinate 92,597 downwards.
CAACACGTTTTTCGTGCATTTTTGCCAGAACCACGTCGCGGGATTCGCCATCACGCACGGTCACCAGACGCTCTTTCGGGGTCATGTAGACGCTGACCGGCTGGTTCAGGTCGGTGACGAAACGCACGTCACGACCGGTAATGATACCGACCAGCTCGTTGTCTTCGGTCACAACCGGATAGCCTGCAAAACCGTTACGCTCGGTCAGGGCTTTCACTTCGTGCAGAGTGGTGGTTGGCAGAACGGTCTGTGGATCGGTCACGATGCCAGATTCATGTTTCTTCACGCGGCGAACTTCTTCTGCCTGGCGCTCGATAGACATGTTTTTATGAATAAAGCCAATGCCGCCTTCCTGAGCCAGGGCGATAGCCAGGCGCGCTTCAGTCACGGTGTCCATTGCCGCGGAGAGCATAGGAATGTTCAGGCGAATGGTTTTGGTCAACTGCGTGCTGAGGTCGGCAGTATTCGGCAGAACGGTGGAATGAGCGGGAACGAGGAGGACGTCGTCAAACGTCAGTGCTTCTTTAGCGATACGTAGCATGGGCAATATCTCTGACCTGGGTGGTTAAATATTGCCGTGGCATTATACAGAGCGTAACCGATTGCATCTACACTTTTTTATAAAAAATGCTTGCGATTGCCTCTTATCAGGTTACTATCGACTGAATAACTTGCTGATTTAGAATTTGATCCCGCTCACATGTTATCCTCTCAATCCCCCTCAATTTATACCGTCAGCCGCCTTAATCAGACGGTCCGTTTGCTGCTTGAGCAGGAAATAGGCCAGGTGTGGATTAGCGGAGAGATCTCCAATTTCACCCAACCGGCATCCGGTCACTGGTACTTCACCCTGAAGGACAATACCGCTCAGGTGCGCTGCGCGATGTTCCGCAACAGCAACCGTCGGGTCACCTTCCGGCCGCAGCACGGGCAGCAGGTGCTGGTTCGCGCCAGTATTACCCTGTACGAGCCGCGCGGTGATTATCAGATTATCGTCGAGAGCATGCAGCCCGCGGGTGAAGGACTTCTTCAGCAGAAATATGAGCAGCTGAAAGCCGCGCTTTCGGCGGAAGGGCTGTTCGATCAGCAGTATAAACAGCCGCTCCCCTCCCCTGCCCACTGCGTGGGGGTGATCACCTCAAAAACTGGCGCCGCACTGCATGACATCCTGCACGTGCTGAAACGCCGCGACCCTTCCCTGCCGGTCATCATCTACCCGACCGCGGTACAGGGCGACGATGCGCCCGGTCAGATTGTCCGCGCCATTCAGCTTGCTAACGCTCGTCAGGAGTGTGATGTGCTGATCGTCGGGCGTGGAGGTGGTTCGCTGGAGGATCTCTGGAGCTTTAACGACGAACGCGTGGCGCGGGCGATTTTTGCCAGCCAGATCCCGGTGGTCAGCGCCGTCGGCCACGAAACTGACGTCACTATCGCCGATTTTGTCGCCGACCTGCGGGCCCCCACTCCCTCTGCTGCCGCAGAAATGGTGAGCCGGAACCAGCTTGAGCTGCTGCGCCAGATGCAAAACGGCCAGCAGCGCCTGGAGATGGCGATGGACTATTTCCTCGCCAACCGCACCCGTCGGTTTACCCAGCTTCACCATCGTCTGCAACAGCAGCATCCTCAGCTGCGTCTGGCGCGTCAGCAGACCGTACTGGAACGTCTGCGCCAGCGCATGAACCTGGCGGTGGATAATCAGCTCAAGCGTGCGGTCTCGCGCCAGCAGCGGGTGACGCAGCGTCTTAACCAGCAGAACCCGCAGCCGAAAATTTATCGCGCGCAAACGCGTATTCAGCAGCTGGAGTACCGCCTGGCGGAGACGGTCCGCGCCCGTTTAAGTACCACCCGTGAACGTTTTGGCAATGCGGTGACCCATCTGGAAGCGGTCAGCCCGCTCTCGACGCTGGCGCGCGGCTACAGCGTAACCACCGCAACCGACGGCAAAGTGCTGAAGCAGACTAAACAGGTCAAGGCGGGCGATATGCTCACCACCCGCCTGTCAGACGGCTGGGTTGAAAGCGAAGTGAAAGGCGTGACGCCGGTGAAGAAAACGCGCGCGCGCAAAAAGGCGTAATCGCTGTTTGCCGCTACGAATACTCTGACTTCTCCCCGCGCCTGGCTTCATCACTTACACTTAACGTGTTTCTTTTTTTCGGCATTGCCAGAAACAGGAGAGAAGCATGGCCCGAATTCACAGCGTGATCCCGCCCTATATTCTTCGTCGTATTATCGAAAGCGGCTCTGAGCCGCAGCAGCGTTGCGCCCGCCAGACGCTGACGCATGTCCAGACGCTGATGGCACATATGCCAGGTAAACCCGCTGCGCCGCACGTCAATAAAGCCGGGCAGCTGGAGCGTGATATTTATGATGCAAAACAGACCCAGGAACTGCCGGGCACTCAGGTGCGTTATGAGGGGCAGCCGCCAAACCAGGATATTGCTGTCGATGAAGCCTATGATTATTTAGGTATCACCCACGATTTTTTCTGGAAAAATTATCATCGCGACTCGCTGGATAATAAAGGGCTGATACTGACGGGTACCGTTCATTATGGGCGGGAATATCAGAATGCTTTCTGGAATGGTCAGCAGATGGTATTTGGCGATGGTGACGGCGAGATATTTAACCGTTTCACGATTGCCATTGACGTTGTGGCACATGAACTAAGCCATGGGGTGACCGAAACCGAAGCCGGGCTTATCTACTTTGAACAATCGGGTGCGCTGAATGAGTCGTTATCGGACGTTTTCGGCTCGCTGGTGAAACAGTATCACCTGAAGCAAACGGCCGACAATGCCGACTGGCTGATTGGTGAAGGGCTGTTGGCTGACGGAATTAATGGTAAGGCGCTGCGATCGATGTCAGAACCTGGCACCGCCTATGACGATCCCCTGCTCGGCAAAGATCCCCAGCCCGCGCATATGCAAGACTTTATCAAAACGCGCGAAGATAACGGCGGCGTGCATCTTAATTCGGGCATTCCTAATCGAGCGTTTTATCTTGCCGCGACCGCCATTGGCGGCTATGCCTGGGAGAAAGCCGGCTATGCCTGGTATGACACGGTTTGCGATCGGCAGCTGGCTCAGGATGCCGATTTTGACGCCTTTGCGAAATTGACGGTGGCACACGGTGAAAAGCGATCGGGTGGTGAGGTCGCGGCAGCCATTGAGCAAGCCTGGAAACAGGTAGGAGTGTTGTAAATGCAGGTTCCGGAACTGACGGATGACGCCGTGGTCGAGCTGGCGCGCGAAGGCGGGGTGGCCTATATTCCCCACCTCAGCGGGTTACGCCGTATCGCGCTCTCGACGCTTAACAGCGCCCAGCGCCAGCGCGTGGTGAATATACTGGAGCAGGCTATTCCCCGGGGAGAGCCGCCCGGCCAGCCATCATCGCCCGGCAGCGGCGACCAGCGCTATTTTCGTATCCAGATAATCTGGACCCGGCACAATCAGGCGCAATACACCGACATCATTGTGCTGGTTCCCGAGCAGGAAGCGCCAGAGTCGCTGGTCGAGCTCTGGCAAAAAGGCGAAGGCTGCGTCTGCGATTAAGCGTCAGCCCTGACGAACTCCACGCGCTTTTTCGAGATCAAACCGTGGCCGTTCTGGCAGAAGTAATCCACTGCCCCACAGGCTTTTAACACCTGCAGTGGCTGATGGCAGTCGGGGCAGCGCGCCTCCAGGGCGATATCTTTATTGCAATTCTCGCAGTGCGCCACGCCGTTTTGCGGTTCAATCTCCGCATGGCAATCCGGGCAGGTAATCGACATGTTGACTCCTTTGAAGGACATTGAGTTCTGCGCCGATCTTAACACGAGGCGTTCAGTGGGGGCCACGCAGCTGTTGCTGTAATGTCAGCAGGATTTCCACCTCTTCCAGCCTGCGCTGCGTTGTGCGGCTCACCTCGTGCGGATCGCGTACAAACAGGCTCTGCTGCCCCAGGATATGCTCCGCCAGACAGCGCGCGTAGATCGTGCCGCCAAAACGCCAGGCCTGAACCTTATCGTCCTCGATCAGCTCGAGCACATCCTCCGCCCCGCGCCGGTCGTGGCTGATCACCCGCCCGTCCCGCAGATGCAGCCGCAGCCCTTTTTGCCCTCCGGCGGGCCCGGCATATTTGTTTAGCCAGATATCCACCGGCACGCCGCCGATCTGCCCCTGCAGATGCGCCTCGCCTTCCGCGGTGGTCAGATCGCCTTTCGCAATATCGCGTCCCAGACGGTCTCTGGCCGTCACTACCTGCAGGGCAATATTGCCACTTCCTCCCAGATAGCGCACGGTTTCGCGCATCATCGCCAGCACGTGCGTGCCGATATCCAGGATCACCCCGTCAGGATGACGCAGCGTTCGGGTGTCGGGCTCCCCGGTGGCAAAGTTGAGCGCAATGGGCTCTCCCGCCGCGTTGAACCCGCTCGGCTCCTGCAAAAAGCCCTCGATGCGGAGGATATCCGAAAAGGCGTCGACCAACCCCAGTTGCACCAGATTAAGGCGCGCCATCCAGTGATCGAGCGCCAGCACCCGCGCGGCCGCCTCTGGCCCTGCCAGCAGCGTTTTCAGCCGGGCGATTTGGGTGAGCGTAGCGACAATCGGTTTTTCAACCACAATGCGCGGAATGGAGGATGACAGCGCCTGCTCAAGCACCTCAAGGTGCTGCAGCGATGCGGTGGTGATAAACAGCGTATCAAGAGGACGGGCAAGAAGATCGGCAAGCGAAGGACAACAAGTGATGCCATCAAGCGTTCTGGTAGCCTGGATATCAAACCCCAGACAGCGGAGAGAAGTGCCAAAGGTATTTTGTAGTGCGGGTAAGTAGGCGGTTTCCACCACCGCGCCAAGCCCCACAAACCCAATCTGCATGTATCACCTCTGTTTTGGCATGGCCGGAGCGTAACGCACGCCCCGGCCAGCTCAGGCTGATATCAGGCGTTGGTTACCGGCTTCGGCTCGTTTTTCGTTTGCGCATTTTCCAGCATACGACGCACCGGAACAATGAGCACCATCAGAACAGCGGCACAAATCAGCAGCGCGATGGAGCAGCGAGCAAACAGGTTCGGCAGCATATCCAGCTGATCGGCTTTAACATGGCCGCCAATCAGCCCCGCCGCCAGGTTGCCCAGCGCACTGGCGCAGAACCACAGGCCCATCATCTGGCCGCGCATTCTTTCCGGGGCCAGCAGAGTCATGGTCGCCAGACCAATCGGGCTCAGGCACAGTTCACCCAGGGTCAGCATCAGGATACTGCCCACCAGCCAGAACGGCGATACGCCCGCTCCACCGTTATTGAGAACGTTCTGCGCCGCCAGCATCATCAGGCCAAAGCCCCCTGCCGCACACAGAATGCCGATCACGAACTTGGTGATGCTGCTCGGACGAATGTTGTTGCTCGCCAGCTTCGGCCAGGCCCAGCTAAAGACCGGCGCCAGCAGGATAATAAACAGGGCGTTGATGGACTGGAACCATACCGCCGGGATTTCAAAATCACCGATCATGCGGTTGGTGTAGTCGTTGGCAAACAGGTTGAACGAGGTCGGCTTTTGTTCAAACGCGGACCAGAAGAAGGCCGCAGAGACCAGCAGGATAAAGCAGACCAGCAGTCTGGCGCGCTCTTTGCGGTTCAGACCGGCAAACATAAACAGCCAGATGAAGTACAGCGCCACCGAGGCGGCAATCACGTACACCAGCACGCTGGCTACCGCGACGGGGTTAATCACAATCACGCCCTGGGCAATCAGGGTGACAATAATCGCCACACCCGCTGCCAGCGCCAGTAACCAGCCGCCGACGCCGTTTTTCTTCACCACCGGGCTGTTCCAGGTGGAGTCCAGCCCCACTTCGCTGTCGTAGCGCTTCATGGACGGCACGGCAAACAGGCGGAAGATGACCAGCGCCACCAGCATCCCGATACCGCCGATACCAAAGCCCCAGTGCCAGCCGTGGGATTTAATCAGCCAGCCGGAGATCAGCGGCGCGATAAAGGACCCCATGTTGATGCCCATATAGAACAGCGAGAAACCGCCGTCACGACGCGCATCGCCTTTCTTGTACAGCGTGCCCACCATCACCGAGATACAGGTTTTGAACAGACCCGAGCCGAGCACGATAAACATCAGGCCGATAAAGAACAGGTTGTTGCCCATCACGGCGGAAAGCGCAATCGACAGGTGGCCGAGCGCAATCAGAATCGAACCGTACCAGACCGCTTTCTGCTGGCCGAGCCAGTTATCTGCCAGCCAGCCGCCCGGCAACGCGGCCAGATACATGGTCCCGGCAAAGATCCCGACGATAGCGGAAGCATTTTCACGCGCCAGCCCCATACCGCCGTCATAGACGGTGGCCGCCATAAACAGGATCAGCAGTGGACGAATACCGTAAAACGAGAAGCGCTCCCACATCTCCGTGAAGAACAGCGCGCCGAGCGGATAAGGATGGCCGAAGAAAGTTCGGCTTTCGTTTTTATTAACAGAGGATTGCATAATTCTCCCGAGATGATGTGTCGTCGTACTTGTAAACACCGGAAGCCCGCCGCCCGGTTAACGTTCAGGTGGCTTTTTTACATCCGGCGAAATTTTATTTAACCATTTGATAACCTAAGGCAACTTTTGTCCAGCCCCCACTGCCCGATCAAAAGATGAAAGTTCGACAATCGTCTTATTTCTTAGATTTTATGTTGGATAAACATGAATAGTGATTGACATCACATCAATAATTATTCGTGCCTGTCAGGCATAAAAAACCCGCGCCAGGCGCGGGTTGTTCAGCAGAGCAGCAAGGATTATTTGCTTTTCTTGATGTGTTTAATCAAACGCTTACGCTTACGCATCTGGTTCGGCGTCAGGGTGTTACGTTTGTTAGCAAACGGGTTATCCCCTTCCTTAAACTGGATACGGATCGGTGTGCCCATGACTTCCAGCGATTTACGGAAGTAGTTCATCAGATAGCGTTTGTAAGAATCCGGCAGATCCTTCACCTGGTTACCGTGGATCACCACGATAGGCGGGTTATAACCGCCGGCGTGGGCATATTTCAGCTTCACGCGACGACCACGCACCAACGGTGGCTGATGGTCTTCTGCCGCCATGGTCATGATACGGGTCAGCATCGCGGTACCGACACGACGCGTTGAACAGTCGTAGGCTTCGCGTACGGACTCAAACAGGTTACCCACGCCGCTGCCGTGCAGGGCAGAGATAAAGTGGACGCGGGCAAAGTCGATAAAGCCCAGACGGAAGTCCAGCATCTCTTTGACCTGCTCACGCACTTCGTTGCTCAGGCCGTCCCACTTGTTGACCACGATAACCAGCGAGCGTCCGCTGTTGAGGATAAAGCCCAGCAGAGAGAGATCCTGATCGGAGATGCCTTCACGGGCATCGATAACCAGCATCACCACGTTGGCGTCTTCAATTGCCTGCAGGGTTTTGATTACCGAGAATTTTTCCACCACATCGGTGATTTTCCCGCGCTTACGCACGCCCGCGGTGTCGATCAGAACGTATTCACGCTCGTCACGCTCCATCGGGATGTAGATGCTGTCGCGGGTGGTGCCCGGCATGTCATACACGACTACGCGGTCTTCACCGAGGATACGGTTAGTAAGCGTTGACTTACCTACGTTTGGACGACCGACGATGGCCAGTTTGATCGGCAGATCCTGCGGGTTGAAGTCGTCTTCCGGCTCCTCTTCGCCCTCTTCACCTTCTTCGAACTGCGCCCAGTATTCGGCGTCTTCATCCACCTCTTCCGGCGGGTTGATCTCGTCAACATACGGCAGCAGCGCGGTTTCCAGCAGGCTGGTAACGCCACGACCGTGGGAGGCAGCGATCGGGTAGATGTCGCCCAGGCCTAACGACCAGAAATCGGCCATCGCCTGATCGGGATCGATACCGTCGGTTTTGTTTGCTACCAGGAAGGTGGATTTTTCACGAGAGCGCAGATGCTTAGCGATGGCAACGTCGGCAGGCATCAGGCCCGCGCGCGCATCCACCATAAACAGCACGATATCCGCCTCTTCAATCGCCAGCAGGGATTGTTCCGCCATGCGGGTTTCAACGCCGTCTTCTGTCCCGTCGATACCACCGGTATCGATACAGATAAACTCACGACCTTCCACTTCGGCACGACCGTACTTACGGTCACGCGTGAGCCCCGGGAAATCCGCAACCAGCGCATCACGGGTGCGTGTTAAACGGTTAAAAAGAGTGGATTTTCCAACGTTCGGGCGCCCGACAAGCGCGACCACAGGTACCATGTTTAAAGCCTCATAAAATTCAATATCACGTCGCGTTTGCGGCGTTTTTTAAAAAATCAAAACGGCCCCTGAAGCAACAGGAGCCGTTGAGTATACTACAACCGCGGTAATTAACGCGTGATCGCGTACAGCGTACCGTCTTTTGCCTGGATCAGCAGTTTGCCGTCAGCCACTACCGGCTCGGTGAGGAAACCGGAACCGTCGACTTTCTCCTGGGCGACAAAACGACCGTTGCTCGGGTCAATCCAGTGCATGTAGCCTTCGCTATCACCGACTACCAGGCTGCCGTTATACAGCGCCGGTGCGGTCAGCAGACGGTGCAGCAGATCGCTCTGCGTCCACAGCGTCACGCCGCCATCGGTACTCAGCGCCAGCAGGCGATCGTTCTGATCGACCAGATAGATGCGGTTGCCATCTACCACGAAATCATTCACCGAGCCCAGCTCGCGTTTCCACATCACCTGGCCGCTGCGCAGATCCATCGCGGTCAGGTTGCCGTTGTAGGCCAGCGCGTAGACAACGCCGTTAACGATAACCGGGGTCGTATCCACATCGCTCAGACGGTCGATTTCGGTCGGACCGGTTGCCTGAGAGATACGCTGCTGCCAGATCATCTGGCCCTGCTGCATCAGGACGGCGCTAACGCGACCGTTATCGCCGCCGACAATGGCCGCACCAAACGCAGTGGCTGGAGCCGATTCACCGCGCAGGGAGAGCGCTGGCATATCCAGGTTAACGGTCCACTTCACCGCACCGTCAGTTTCATTCAACGCCTGCAGCTGACCGTTGGCAGTATGTACCAGCACCATGCCGTCGCTCACAACCGGACGGGAGAGGGTTTCGCCTGCCACACGGGTTTGCCAGGCAACAGAGCCGTCGCTGGCGTTAAGGGCATAGACCTGGGCCTTCTCACTGCCGATATAGACGTGGCCACCGGCAACGGTCACACCACCTGACAGCAGGGCTGGCGTACGTGACAGCCAGCCGCTTTTTTCCGCCAGATTAATCGACCACACCTCTTTGCCGTCATCGGCGTTAACGGCTTTGACGACGCCTTTGCGGTCAGCCGCATAGACAACGCCATCCGCATAGGCCGGATGCAGGTTGGAGTAGAAATCGCCAATACCGTCACCGACGGAGGTACTCCATGCGGTAGACGGCGCAAACTGGTTTTCAACCGTTGGCAGTGGAGACATGGTGACAACATCTTCTTCGCCGCTGAACAGTGAACAGCCGCTCAATAACGTAACGGAAAGCAGTCCTGGCAGAAGTAATTTACGCAATTGCATCGGGTCCCTCTCAGACGGACAAATTATTTATTTTCATCTGCATCATTTCACTCAGCGCTGGCGAGGCGTTGCTTTTCACACCCGCTTCCCATGCGCTGCGCGCGCCTTGTTTGTCACCCTTGCTCAGCAGTGCTTCGCCACGCAGGTCGGCCACAATTGAGGCGAAACCTTCACCCTTGACGGTGTCGAGGGTTTTCAGCGCTTCGTCGGGCTTCTTCTGCTGCACCTGGATACGGGCAAGACGCAGATTGATCAGCGCTTTCAGGTTATCGTTGCCAGCGGCTGCCAGACCCTGCTGCAGCTGGGCTGCCGCTTTGTCCAGTTCGCCTTTATCAACGAACTGCTGAGCCACTTCCAGCGACGCCAGCGCGCCATAGGTGTTTTTGTTGTCGGCGGCAAACTTCTCGGCCGCCGCCAGAGTTTCAGGCCGATCGGCCTGAATGGCGCTCACGGTATATTCATACTGTAAGGAGGAGCCACGCGCGGAATCGACCTGATGGCTGTTCCAGTAACGCCAGCCCACCAGGGCGCCAACACCTAAAATGACCCCAACAGCCAGCGCTTTGCCGTTTTCAGCAAAGAAGCGTTTAATCGCATCAACCTGGTCGTTTTCGTTCTCGTACATTTCCACGCAGTCCTTCTCCTTAGCCCAGTAGAGTGCGCAAGTGCGCCGCAACGCCTTCCTGCGTTACCGTTGTTTGCTCACCAGAGCGCAGATCTTTCACTACTACGTCGCCGTTAGCCACTTCTGACTCGCCGAGTACCAGTGCGATTCGCGCGCCCCACTTGTCGGCACGGGCGAACTGTTTCTTGAAGTTGCCGCCGCCGTGGTTGGTCATCAGCTTAGCCGCTGGCAGTGCATCGCGCACGCGTTCGGCAAGCTGCATTGCCGCAGACTGCGTTTCCGCGCCTGAGGCCACCAGGTATATATCGACAACAGGATCGGCTTTAAATTCCGGATTAACTGCCTGAACTAACAAAACAAGTCGCTCAAGGCCCATGGCGAAACCGACCGCAGGGGCAGGACGACCGCCTAACTGCTCTACCAGACCGTCATAACGACCGCCCGCACAGACCGTTCCCTGGGAACCGAGGCTGGTGGTCACCCACTCAAACACGGTGCGGTTGTAGTAGTCCAGACCACGTACCAGGCGCTGGTTGACGGTGTAAGCAATACCCGCCGCTTCCAGCAGTTTGCACAGACCGGCAAAGTGCTCGCGGGAATCGTCGTCCAGATAATCGCCCAGGGCAGGCGCATCGTTCAGCAGGGCCTGCACGTCCGGGTTCTTGGAATCCAGCACGCGCAGCGGGTTGCTGTACATACGACGCTTGCAGTCTTCGTCCAGCTTCTCTTTATGCTGCTCGAGGAAGGCCACCAGCGCATCGCGGTAGTTTGCCCGCGCGTCAAGAGAACCGATGGAGTTCAGCTCCAGGGACACGTGATCAGCGATACCCAGCGCACGCCACCAGCGGGCGGTGAGCATAATCAGCTCGGCGTCGATATCCGGGCCCTGCAGACCAAAGGCTTCGACACCCAGCTGGTTAAACTGGCGGTAACGGCCTTTCTGTGGGCGTTCGTGACGGAACATTGGGCCGATATACCACAGGCGCTGCTCCTGATTGTACAGGAGACCATGCTCGATGCCGGCGCGTACACATCCCGCCGTACCTTCCGGACGTAAGGTCAGGCTGTCGCCGTTACGATCCTCAAAGGTGTACATCTCTTTTTCAACCACGTCGGTAACTTCACCGATGGCGCGTTTGAATAACGGGGTCTGCTCTACAATCGGCAAACGGATTTCGCTGTAACCGTAGCTGCCGAGCACCTGCTTGAGGGTGCCTTCAATGCGCTGCCAGATGGCGGTCTCGGCAGGCAGATAATCGTTCATGCCGCGAATGGCTTGAATGTTCTTTGCCACGTTTGTTCTCTTTCTATAGACAAAAATGAACCCTGGGGTTCATAACCGAAGGGTTCAATCATACACAGGAAGCGAACCGCTTCCCATCACGTTATTTTTCGACCTGGTGCACGCTGATGCGCTGCGCTTCATCCAGCATGGTGGCTTTGGCGCGAATGCGGGCTTCAAGCTGATCGATCATGTCGTTATTATCCAGACGATCTCTGCGGACGCCATCTTCATAGAGACCACTTTTCTTGTTACCACCGGTGACGCCCAGGGTTGATACCAGCGCCTCACCCGGACCGTTTACCACGCAGCCGATAATCGAAACGTCCATCGGGGTGATGATATCTTCCAGGCGCTGCTCGAGCGCATTCACCGTACCGATAACATCAAACTCCTGACGCGAACAGGTCGGACAGGCGATAAAGTTGATGCCCCGGGAACGAATACGCAGCGACTTCAGGATATCGAAACCGACTTTGATCTCTTCCACCGGATCGGCGGCCAGCGAGACACGCAGGGTGTCGCCGATGCCTTCGTTCAGCAGCAGACCAAGACCAATCGCTGATTTCACCGCCCCGCTACGCGCGCCGCCGGCTTCGGTGATCCCGAGGTGCAGCGGCTGATCGATCTGTTTCGCCAGCAGACGATAGGATTCAACGGCAAGGAAAACGTCCGACGCTTTCACGCTGACTTTGAACTGATCGAAGTTCAGACGATCGAGGTGATCCACATGACGCATTGCCGATTCGAGCAGCGCCTGTGGGGTCGGTTCGCCGTACTTTTCCTGCAGATCTTTTTCCAGCGAACCGGCGTTGACGCCGATACGGATGGGGATGTTCTTGTCACGGGCGCAATCTACGACCGCACGGATACGCTCTTCGCTGCCAATGTTGCCAGGGTTGATACGCAGGCAATCGACGCCGTACTCCGCGACTTTCAGCGCGATACGGTAATCGAAGTGAATATCGGCAACCAGCGGAACGGAGACCTGCTGTTTGATGAGTTTGAACGCTTCTGCCGCATCCATTGTCGGCACGGAAACGCGAACAATGTCTGCGCCTACACGTTCTAACGCTTTGATCTGATTGACCGTCGCCGCCACATCGGTGGTACGGGTGTTGGTCATCGACTGAACGGCGATGGGAGCACCATCGCCAATTGGCACATTCCCGACGTAAATACGTTTCGATTTTCTACGTGGAATAGGAGCCTGGTTATGCATGGAAAATCTCCCGCGTTGCCTGTCTGTTACTTACTGTGCTGCTGATTGTTCGGCATTGAGGGTCAGACGCGCAACCTGGTTAGTTCTGATAAAACGGCTCAGATCGACAGGTTTACCCTGGAACTGGATCTGGACCGCTGCCGGAGCACCAATCTTAAGTTTATAAGGTGCCTGGCCTGCCAGATTTAACGTGCCGTCCTTACGCTGCAGTCCGCTGAACAGCTTTTTGCCGGTGGCGTCGGTCACTTCAAGCCAGCAGTCGGCGTTGAAGTTCATGACCAGCGCGTTTGGGTCGGCCGGTGCCGCCGCAACGCCAGCCGGGTCGGATGGCAGAGGCTGAACCGCGTTGTCCGCGGTGGCAGCCGGTGCCGTCTCGACGTTCGCCTGGGAAGGCGAAACGACGGCGTTGTCAGCCGGAGCCTGGGCAGTTTGATTAGCCGCTGGCGCAGCAGTCTGCGCCGTGGCTGTATCCGTGGTGCCGGTCGCGGGTGCCTGCGTTTCGCTGGCGGTTGCGGAGGCGTCGGTATTCAGTGGGATGCTCTGGGCGCCATCGCCCGCAGAGCCATTCAGCTCGGCGGAGGACTGATCGGCCATGGTGGTGATCTCTTCCTGCTGCGCTTTGTGGTTTTGCCACCACCAGGCGCCCGTCAGGCCGATAACCACAAACAGGACCAGCCAGGTAAAGCTCATCAGCCAGCCATCACGTTTTTTACGACGTTTGCCCAGCGAAAAACTCTGCATCGGCGCGACTTTCGCCGCTCTCACCGGTGCCTGTTTTTCCATCATCGGCAGCAGTTCGTCTTCAGGGATATGCACCAGTTTCGCATAGGAGCGGATATAACCACGCAGAAACGTTGAAGCGAGTTCGGCAGGAGCCTTATCTTCTTCAATATCGCGGACCGTGGAAACCTTCAGGCATAAGCGTTCCGCAACGGCTTGCTGGCTTAGTCCGAGTTGTTCACGGGCGTTGCGCAGACGAACGCCGGTGGAAAGTGCTGCATTTTGGTCGTGAGTGGCTTCAGTATTCATTCGCTACAACTACTGGTACGTGAAAAATGAGGATTCTGGTGCCGGTGAGTCACAATGCCACCCGCACCGCGAAACTTCTGGTCAGTTAACCTTAGTAAGACAGCACAATACTGTCAGGTTTTCGTTGACAGAAGCGGCTTGCCGGTGAGGCTAAACTGTTGTTGCGTCGTTACATACTGCCTTAAAGTCATATAAAACGCACCGTAATTATTACCCATACGCTGGTGCAATGACTGTTTATTCGCATCTTACGCAGCCAAGGCGCAGATAATGCGCCCTGGCTGCATAATAATTACACGGCCTTGATATCGATAGCCTCGCCCTGCATACGTTTACGCAGCGTACGCTTGGTGCGATCGATAACATCACCGGCCAGCTGACCACAGGCGGCATCGATATCATCACCACGGGTTTTACGTACGATAGTGGTGAAGCCGTACTCCATCAGAACCTTGGAGAAACGGTCGATACGGCTGTTTGAGCTACGGCCATACGGCGCGCCCGGGAACGGGTTCCAGGGGATCAGGTTGATCTTGCACGGCGTATCTTTCAGCAGGGCCGCCAGTTCGTGCGCATGCTCGGTACCGTCGTTGACGTGATCCAGCATGACGTACTCAATGGTGACGCGTCCCTGGTTGGCATTGGACTTCGAAATGTAGCCCTTAACCGAGTTCAGGAAGGTCTCGATATTGTACTTCTTGTTGATTGGCACGATCTCATCGCGGATGGCATCGTTCGGTGCGTGCAGCGAAATTGCCAGCGCAACGTCAATCATATCGCCGAGCTTATCCAGCGCAGGCACAACACCTGAGGTGGAGAGCGTCACGCGACGTTTGGAAAGACCAAAACCGAAGTCATCGAGCATGATTTCCATGGCCGGAACCACGTTGGTCAGGTTCAGCAGCGGTTCGCCCATCCCCATCATCACCACGTTGGTGATGGGACGGGTGCCGGTCACTTTTGCCGCGCCGACGATCTTCGCCGCACGCCAGACCTGGCCGATAATTTCCGACACGCGCAGGTTACGGTTAAAGCCCTGCTGCGCCGTGGAGCAGAACTTACACTCCAGCGCACAACCGACCTGGGAAGAGACGCACAGCGTGGCGCGGTCATCTTCCGGGATATAGACCGTTTCAACGCGCTGATCGCCAACGGCAATCGCCCATTTGATGGTGCCGTCAGCTGAACGCTGCTCTTCCACCACTTCCGGCGCGCGGATTTCGGCCACTTCTTTGAGTTTATTGCGCAGGACTTTGTTGATGTCCGTCATGTCATCAAAGTTGTCGCTGCAATAGTGATACATCCATTTCATTACCTGGTCGGCACGAAACGGCTTCTCGCCCATCTCTTTGAAGAACTCGCGCATCTGCTGACGATTCAGGTCCAGCAGGTTGATTTTTCCATTTTTATTTGGAACCGCAGCAATGGCGACTTCGGAGGTATTAACTAGTTCAGACATAATATATTCCGGCCTCGTTGTTACACGTTATGGCCCGTGGAGGGTTAAAAAGAAACGCCCCGGCAAGCTGTCTGCTCATCCGGGGCGTTGCATTGTACAAAGTCTGGCGCAGGGATGCCACGTCTGCACGCGGCATTTACGAAAATAATGTGTAAACGAAACCGTTAAATTAACGGGTACGTGGACACACTTCGCCTTCTGCGAAGAAGAAAGCGATTTCGCGTGCAGCAGATTCTACAGAGTCGGAACCGTGGGTACCGTTCTCGGTGAAGCTGTCAGCGTAGTCAGCGCGCAGAGTACCGGCCAGCGCGTTATCCGGGTTGGTTGCACCCAGCAGATCGCGGTGACGCTGAACGGCATTTTCGCCTTCCAGTACGGAAACCACGATTGGGCCAGAGGTCATGAACTCAACCAGGCCGTCGAAGAATGGGCGACCTTCGTGCTCAGCATAGAAACCGCGAGCCTGCTCAACGGTCAGATGCAGCATTTTGGTGCCAACAATTTTAAACCCTGCCGCTTCAAAGCGAGCAAAGATGCTGCCAATAACGTTTTTTGCCACCGCGTTTGGTTTGATGATGGAAAAAGTACGTTCAATAGCCATGATTACCTCTGTGATTTGTTCTGTTGTTTTGCATTCATGCGAAAGATATGGCGCGGATTATAATGAGCATTAACGCCATTGCCTATGGATGCATGTAACATTTTTTTAAAATAAGACGAGTTTTAACAACAGATCCTGGCGAAAACCTGCTTTTTCTATTGCAACGTAAAATCTACGGTTGCCACCTGCCCTGCCTCGTCCATCACCAGCAGTTGATACTCCCCTGCGCTTTCAAGGTGCAACGTATAAGTTCGCCCCTGCACGTTCAGCAGTTCACCGTTAAGGAACCACCAGCGGGCCCCGTCGCTTCCGCTGGCCTGCAACGGCAATGACACGCGCCCCTCCCCCGGCAGACGCTTAATCACCGCCCCCTGACGAATACCGGAGAGGATCAGCGGTGCCGGGAAGGCCTGCCCGAGCGGCGGACAGGTTGTTGATGCAGGCGGGATACGCGCCGCCCGCCGTTCCGCCTGCGGCAGCCAGGGCTCCAGCGGCAGCGGCCAGACGTCGACGCTGTGTTCCCGGGCCTGCGGGCAGTCCGCCGCCACGCGTTTGCCGCTGCTATCCAGCCAGACCGGGAAACGAATCCCGCGGATGCCCTCCTGCTCCGGCAGCAATAGCGTTGGAGGCTGGCTTCCCTCAAGCAGCCAGGTCGCCAGGCGACGGCGACAGTTGCTGTCACCTTCCGGCAGGAACTGCCCGCCCGGCCAGCAGATCACGCCGCGGCTTACGGAAGCGGGTCGCGGGTCGCGCGGCAAGCGCGCCTCATCCAGGGCGGAACGCGACTGCAGCAGGTTGTTGACCTGATTTAACACCGGAACCGCGCTGGCAAAACCAAATTGCCCGGCCACCGGCGTGCCGTCCGGTCTGCCGGTCCAGATGCCAATCACGTAGCGCGCATTCAGCCCTATCGCCCAGGCATCGCGGTAGCCATAGCTGGTGCCGGTTTTTACTGCCAGGGGCACTACCTGAGCAAGGGCGCTGTCCGGCAGCGGCTGCGCCTCGTTAGCCAGAATGCGGCGGATGATCCACGCCGCGCCAGGCGACAGCAGAGGGCGTTCAACCAGCGGGTCGCCCGGTTGCAGACGGAGTCTCCCCGCCCGCCCCTGACGGGCGAAGGCGCTGTACGCCGCGGCAATATCTTCCAGCCGCGCCCCGGCACCGCCGAGGATCAGGGAGAGGTTCGGCTGCGCGCCTGCGGGCAGCAGCAGCGGTAATCCGGCGTTGCGCAGCATCCCGGCAAACTTTTTCGGGCCGTAGGCTTCCAGCACCTGCACGGCAGGCAGGTTCAGGGAGCGCACCAGCGCCTCGCTCATGCTGATCGGGCCATGGAAACCGCTGTCAAAATTCCCCGGACGGTAATCGCCGGTGCGACGCGGGACATCCTGCAGCAGCGAAGCCGGATGGATCAGTCCGTCGTCCATCGCCAGGCCGTAAACGAAGGGCTTAAGCACCGATCCCGGGGATCGGATCGCCGAGATCATATCCACATGGCTGAACCGGCTGTCGTCATTAATGTCCACCGAACCGACCCAGCCGCGCACCTTCATGTCGCGGTGATCGACGACGATCATCGCCAGCGAACTGCGTGGCGGCAGCCGGGATTTCCAGTTCAGCGCCAGCTCCTCCAGCTGGCGCTGCAGCGTGGCATCGAGGGTCGTCACCACTTTGGTGTCACGGCTTTTACTGAGCATCATGCGTGAGAACAGCGCTGCCAGCTGCGGCATCTGCCGGGGGGCCAGCCATACCGGCTCCTCCTGCGACTCGCTCACCTGACGTGCGGGCCAGACGCCCTGAGAGGCCATGCGTTTGAGGACTTTGTTACGCGCCGCCTCGGCACGTTCCGGCCAGCGATCCGGGCGTAAACGGCTCGGGGCCTGCGGCAGGACGGCAAGGAGTGCCGCTTCGGAGTAGCTTAGCTGCGCAGGGGCTTTTCCGAGGTAGGCCCAACTGGCAGCCCCCACCCCCTGCAGCGTGCCGCCAAAGGGGGCGCGGTTAAGATAGAGTGTCAGGATGTCACGTTTGGAGAGGTGCCACTCCAGCTGGAGCGCGCGCCAGAGCTGACGCACTTTGCCGCCCAGGGTACGGGAGTGGGGATCCAGCAGGCGTGCTACCTGCATGGTCAGCGTACTTCCCCCAGACACCACCTTCCCGGCAGTGAGATCCTGCCAGGCGGCGCGCAGCACCGAGAACGGGTTCACGCCAGGATGCTCCCAGAACCAGCGATCTTCATACTGGATCAGGGCCTCGAGATAGCGCGGCGAAACTTCTTCAATGGTGACCGGATAGCGCCAGATCCCATCGCGATCGGCAAATCGCCACAGTGGAGTTCCCTTCTCATCCACTACCACCCGGGCGGGGTTGACCTCGTGTAACGGCAGCGGCCACAGACGGTCAGCGGCAATGATGCCGCCCCACAGCAGAAGTATCGCCCCCACCAGCCATAGCCAGCGGGAGCGTAGTCCTTTCCGAACCTGCACGTTACGGAACGACAATCAGTGGGCCACTGGCCGCACCTGTTGCCCGCCACTGGGGCACGTACATCGATTCCACCAGCGGCACCGGTACCGCATAAGTTCCCGGAGTGACGGCGCGGGCCAGATAGACCAGCGTCACCGGCTGGCCTTCGTTGACCGGCACAGCGGCGACAAAGCGATCGTCGCGGAACTCCATATGCTGGATATCGGCCTGCTGCATCTGGCTGAGCAGGTTTTGCACCTCGCTGCCACTCTCCTGCAGGCTGGCACTGCTGCTGGCGAGGTTCTGGTTTTCCAGCTCCAGCCCGGCAGGGAGCAGATCCACCACCAGGGCATCCGGCACGCTCTGGCTGGCGGTCACATTCAGCCAGACCAGCACCAGCTCGCCGCTCTTCAGGGAAGAGAGGGATTTGCTGCTGCCATCGGTTGCCAGAATCTGACGTTCGATTTTCAGCACGTTGGAAGCGGGCTGCGGCGCGTATTGCGGATAGCCGCTGCTGTCCAGACGTACCCACAGCAGCGCCGTGCCGGTATTGGTGACCTGCAGGGCAGCCAGCTGGTCGGCGTTGAGGTTCTGCACCTGCGGTTTGTCACCCTTAAGGTTGCCTTCCGCCAACGACGTGGTGGCCTGCCACGCCCCAGAGAGGTTTTGCAGGGAGCGACCCGCCAGGAACAGGGCATTGCTCTCCTGGGTAGAGAGCCAGCGCTGGCTAAAGGCCTGCTGGGACAGAACGTTCAGCAGCGTATTCTGCGCATCCGGCAGCAGGTTGTACTCTTCCAGCAGGCTGAGCATCATCGCGTTATCACGCAGCGGGCTCCCGTAATCGGCCATCCAGCTCTGCGTGTCGCTGCGCGGCGTTTTGATGGCCAGATCCAGCGCCTGCTGGCTGCGCGGTGCATCACCCATCAGCTTCAGCGCCAGCCCCAGCTGCATCAGCGGCAGGCCCGATTTTGCCTGGGCGCGACGCTCCCAGATTTCGCGCAGTGCCCCGAGAGGCGCTTTCTGCTGACGCGCCAGCACCAGCGCGGCATAGGCCTGGATTGCAAATTTGCTGGCCTGCGTATCCTCGCTGTAGCGCACCGCCATCATGCCGGGATCCTGCAGATAGCGCAGCAGGCGGTTGTTGGCATTGTTAACGGCATCCGCCGGAACGCTGTAACCCTGCTCGCCCGCGCGCACCAGGAAATCGGTAACGTAGGCGGTAAGCCAGTACTCCTCCGGACCCTCTTTATCCCACAGGGCAAAGCCGCCGTCGTTACGCTGCATCTGCAGCAGGCGGGAGATGCCGACATCAATGGCCGCCCGGCGCTTCTCGTCGCTGTCGCCCTTAATGCCCAGCGCTTTCAACTGAGCGGCACTGGTATAGAGCGACGGGAACAGGCCGCTGGTGGTCTGCTCCAGACAGCCATACGGATAGGCCTGTAGCTCACGAATATAGCGGGCCAGGTTCAGCGGCGGCTTACCGCTGAGCAGCAGCTGCCCCTGTAACGTCAGCGGAGAGAAATTAGCGAGGTGCTGTTCCGGCGCGTGCCAGCTTTCACCCGGCTTGAGCATCGTACCGGTATTTACCGTCTGCGCCGGGAATGCCGGACGCACGCCGATTTTCCAGCTCTTCTGCTGTGGTGCAAAGGTTTCACCGGGGAGGGTCAGGCCGCTCACCTGGGCGGCGATTTCGCCCTCACCGTAACCGTCCAGCGCCCGCACCGGAATAAACAGCGTCGAGCGTTCACCGGCCGCAAGCTGCACCGGCTGGGGCTGAGCCCCCTCCAGCGCCAGATTGCCACCTGCGGTCAGGGCCACGTTCAGAGTCTGCGGTTTATCGGTCAGGTTGGTCAGATCCAGCGTCAGCCGGGCGTTATCGCCGCTGGCCAGGAAGCGCGGGGTGTTCAGCTCGGCAATCACCGGCGCAGCCACGATGACTTTGCTCTCGCTGCTGCCGAAATCGTCATCGGTCCAGGCCTGAGCCATCAGACGCAGCTCGCCGTTAAAGTCGCCAATCGGCAATGAAACGGTGCCCTCGCCGTTGGCATCCAGCTCTACCGGCTGCGCCTGCTGGGCGATGATGGTGACATGGTTGACCGGCGGTTTGCCGCCACGCTTGAGCTCATCCCCATCGCCGCCAAAGCGCAGCGATGCCAGACGCCCCTGACCTTCAATCACCTGGCCATAGATGTCGTAGATATCTGCGCCATAGCGCTTCTGTCCGAAGAACGCCTGCCATGGATCGGGGGTCACGTAATCGGTAATGTTGAGTACGCCACTGTCCACCGCCGAGACCAGCACGTTGATTTTCTGCGGGGTCGCCCCCTCTTTCACGCTGGCCTTCACTTTGACTGCCAGGTTCTGGTTTGGTCGCATTTTTTGCGGGTTATCCAGCGCAATGCTCAGGCGACGGCTTTCATCGCCCATCGGCAGATGCAGCAAGCCCACCGCCCGTTTAGGCGTGGCCGATTTTGATTTATCGCCAGGGCGCACCACCAGCGTGGAGAGATAGAGATCGTGGCGTTTCCAGGCTTTATCCACCGGGATGGTCATATCCAGCCCCTCGGCCGGGACGTCGATCTCCTTCCACCACAGCGGCCCTTCGCTGGATTCGATCATCGCATAGCCCTTCCCTGCCGCCGGGGCAGCGATGTGCAGCTTGATGGTATCTCCGGGCTGATAGGCCGGTTTATCCAGCTTCATCGTCACCCGGTCCGGACGTGCCGCCCCGGTGCCGTCACTGTTGTCCTGCCAACTGTAGCCTGCCCAGAAGCGCACGCTGCTGATCGCCTCATCCGGGGCTTTCACCTCCAGACGATAGGAGCCCCACTCCACCGGGAAGCTCACTTTCCCGGTCTCGTCGGCAGCCAGATCCAGCGCCTGTTCCCCCTCGATCAGATCTTTTTGATCGAACTGCGACTGCCAGCCCTCGCTCTCCGACCAGTTCCACGAGTAGTCGCGGCGCTCGCGGATCAGGCGAACCTGCAAGCCCGAAACCGCTTTTTTCGCCCCACTGGCATCGGCATAAACGATATCGAACCCGGCCTGGCTGTTCTCCTCGACAATCGGCTGGTTGACGGTGGTGTCGGTGCGGTAGTCATAGACCGCTTTGCTTGCGAACTGCGGACGGATGCCCGGCAGGGTCGCCGCTGGCCAGACGGCCTGTTCCGCCCGTCGGGTGACCGGTCGGCCACCGGACTCCAGCAGGCTGGCCTGCAAAACCACCTGCAGCGGAGAGTGGGTCTCTTTCCACTGGCTGTCGCTGCTCACCTGTCCGCGCCCCTGCTCATCAAGGGTCAACTGTACCTCATCGAGACTGCGGCTCAGGTTCTCTTCGGCAATATCCCCGAACTGGAAGCCCGGCAGTGCAGCCACGGCTTCCCGCAATGGGCGTAAGAAGAGCTGGCCCTGCAGGCTGTTGCCGTTGGCGGGCGCGCCGTAGAGGTAATAGCCTGTGACATCGAAGGCGACAGGATCCTGCGGCGAAATCGGGGCTTTTTGCCCGGCGATATTGAGCGCCATGCGCTCCGGCATAAAGTCTTCGACGTGGAAATCCCACATCCGCTGCTGGTTATCACCGGTGCTGGCGCGGACATGCCACATCCCGGTTTGCGCCCCGCTATCAAGCTGATAGTCGAAACGGTAAAGCCCGTTAGCAGGCTGGCTGACCACAGTGCGCGCCACCTGTCCGTCCGGCCGCAGCACCTCCAGCTTCACCGGCTGATCGGGGAGTGGTTTGCCGTCGCTGTCGCGCAGCAGGCCGTTGAGGATCACCGTTTCGCCCGGGCGGTAGAGATCCCGTGGGCCAAACATAAAGAACTGTTTAGTGAAGCCAGGCGCGCCGGAGATGGCAAACTCCGCCAGATCCAGCGCCGGGAGGGTGAGATCGAGCAGCGTGGTCTGCCCGTCCTTGCGGGCGAGGAGCAGCGCGGCCTCTTTGTCGGTCTGCAAGGTCGCATGGCCGTCGGCATCGCTGGTAGCCTGCGCCAGGGTCTGCCCTTTATCGTTGAGCAGCTGCACGTCGATCGCCGATTGCGCCGCGCCGTTCTCCAGGCTCTGGGTAAAGATATCCAGCCGGTTATGGTAGCGGTGCGCAGAGAGACCAATATCGCTGAGGGTAAACAGGGTAGCGGCGTTGCTGTAGTTGTAATGCCCGGCCTGATTCATCACGGCGATGTAAACACCCGCCTGCTGGAGCGGCTTGATATCCGCCAGCGGCAGGAGCAGTTTTTCACGCGTATTGCGCGCCGGGTTAAGGTCGAAACGGCCGGTGTAGACCAGATCCGCCATCTTCAGCAGATTGTCGGACTCCCAGTTGGTGAGCGAGTTGCGGTACTCCCACTGGCTGACAAAGGCGGCCAGGGACTCGGGTTTAACCCGGTAGAAATTCACATCGACGTTATTGACGTTCAGGGCCATCACCGGCAGCCCTTCCACCACCTTACCCGGCAGCAGCGAGCCGCGGCTGGCGAAGCCCACGCTCGGTTCGATGTCGCGGGTGGTGATTGTTTTTTCGACGTCGCTGCCAAAGGTGCTTTTATTCAGCGCCAGCAGATTGCCCTCGACGGTGACCACCAGGTTGCGGTTCGGCTCCAGATGGCGCAGGCGTAGCTCTTTCAGGTTCGGCGCCAGTTCCCAGGCACCATCGACCTTGCCGCTTTTTTTATCGACCACGTGTACCGCGCGGGCGAAATCCTGCGACGGATCGAGCGGCACCGAGAAGGTCAGCACCAGGGCGGCGGCACCGTCCAGCTGGATCTCAGAGGCATCCAGCAGGGTCAGCGTTTTGCCCTGGCTTTGCGCCGCCAGTTTCTCCAGCGTGGCGCTGTCCGGCTTTGCCGACGCAGGGGCAGGCGCTGGCGTAGCGGTGGAAGCGGTGGCTGTAGCGGGTGCCGCTGAAGAGGTCTTGTCGTCACTGTCATCACAGCCGACAAGCGTGATGGTGGTAAGCAGCGCTAATGACAGCGCGGCAAGGCGAAACGGTTTCATCCTTTATCCCTGGCCTTGCGGGCCTGTTGGTCGTCGTCGGGTTAAGTATTATCCGCAAGTTTCATTAATACAAAAGCACTGAATCCAATTCTGGACAACGTCTCGCAAAGTTTTTTGCGTCGATACAGATTCCGTTGCTGGCGCGATCACAGCGTTAAAGGTTACATGTAACCTTTAACGTCATTTGTTTTTAAAACAATAAGATAGCTGGATAAGTTTCCGCTTACCCTGCTAATTTTAATGCTATGACGCACCCTGAGTGCGCGGTTCAATAAGAGAGAACGACATGAAACGAGCCGTGAACGCCCTACAAAATTTCGGTAAATCACTGTACGGACCGGTACTTATCCTGCCTATTGTCGGTCTTTTCATCGCCTTTGGTAATGTGTTGGGTAACGGTGCCCTTGCCGGTTACCTGCCCTTCCTCGGGAATCCGCTGATCCAGAGCATCGGCCAGCTGATTTCAAAATCTGCCGTCTCGGTGCTGGTAAACCTGGCACTGGTGTTTGCCGTGGGGATCCCCATTGGTCTGGCGACGCGTGACAAAGGGTACGCGGCGCTGATTGGCCTGGTGACCTTCGTGGTGTTTATCAACGCCATGAACGTGACCCTGAATCTGCAGGGGGCGCTGGCCCCGGCGGATCAGATGAAAGCCGCCGGGCAAAGCATGGTGCTGGGCGTGCAGGTGCTGGAGATGGGTGTGTTTGCCGGGATCCTCACCGGGGCGCTGTCGGGCTACCTGTATAACAAATACTCCGGAGTGCAGTTTAACGGCGCGATGGCGATCTACTCGGGGCACTGCTTCGTCGCCATCATTATGCTGCCGGTGTCGATGCTGCTCGGGGTGGTGATGAGCGAGCTGTGGCCGTTTGCCCAGCACGGGATCAGCACCATGGCCTTAGCCATTAAAGGTTCCGGGGCGTTTGGGGTGGCGATTTACGGCTTCCTTGAGCGCATCCTGGTGCCGACCGGCCTGCACCATCTGGTCTACACCCCGTTCCTCTATACCGAGCTGGGCGGTACCCAGGAGGTCTGCGGCGCAACCTACCACGGCGCGCGCAATATCTACTTTGCCGAGATGGCCTGCCCGGAGGTGAAGCAGCTCAGCAGCACCGCGGTATGGGATGCCCGCGGCATCAGCAAGATGTTTGGCCTGCCTGCCGCCGCGCTGGCGATGTATGTCACCGCGAAACCGGAGCGTAAAGCCGCGGCGAAAGCGATTCTGATCCCGGCGGCGCTGACCTCCCTGCTGGTGGGTGTCACCGAGCCCATTGAGTTCTCCTTCCTGTTCGTCGCCCCGCTGCTGTTTGTGGTGCACGCGGTGCTGACCGGGATCGGCATGATGCTCTTTTATCTGCTGGGGGTTCACGCCATCGGGGCCAACGGCATTATCGATTTCATTCTTTATAACCTGCCGCTGGGCACCGAAAAATCCAACTGGCCGATGTATATCCTGGTCGGGGTGATCATGTTCGCCCTCTACTTCGTCATCTTCCGCTTCCTGATCCTGCATTTCCGCATGAAGACCCCAGGGCGCGAAGAGGAGGATCAGGAGACCCGCCTGTACAGCAAGCAGGAGTACCAGGCGAAAGGCAGTAATGATGGTCTGGGCGAGGCGATTGTCGTCGGTCTCGGCGGACGTGAAAACATCGAGGTGGTGGATAACTGCTACACCCGCCTGCGCGTCACGGTGAAAGACGTGGCCATCATCGACGAGCCACGGCTCAAGGCGACGGGCGCGAAAGGCGTTATCAAGCAAGGTAACAACGTTCAGGTGGTCTACGGGCTGCATGTCAAAAAAATGCGAGAAGCGGTCGAGACGGTTCTCTGAAGGAGATAAAACATGATTACCCCCCCATTTATTCTCTCTATCGCCGGTGGCGGCAGCACCTATACGCCCGGGATTGTGAAAAGCCTGATGGTGCAGCTGGACAAATTCCCGCTGGCGGAAATTCGTCTCTACGATATTGATGCCGCGCGGCAGAATACCATCGCCCCGGTGGTGGAGAAGGTAATTCGCGATCACAGCCAGAGCATTAAATTTACCGTCACCAGCGACCCGGAAGTGGCCTTCAGCGGGGCCCATTTCGTCTTCGCCCAGATGCGCGTCGGCCAGTACAAAATGCGCGAGCAGGATGAGAAGATCCCCCTGCGTCACGGGGTGGTCGGCCAGGAGACCTGCGGTCCGGGCGGGCTGGCGTACGGCCTGCGCACTATCCTGCCGATGGTGGAGCTGATCGACATAGTCGATCGCTACGCCCACGAGAAGGCGTGGATCGTTAACTACTCCAACCCGGCGTCCATTGTCGCCGAGGGTGTGCGCCGCCTGCGTCCGGACGCCCGGGTGCTGAACATTTGCGATATGCCGGTGGCAGCGATGCGTAATATGGGGGCCATTCTGGGCGTGGATCGCCACAAGCTGGAGGTGGACTACTTCGGTCTGAACCACTTCGGCTGGTTTACCCGCGTGCTGGTAGACGGCGAGGATAAATTGCCGGAGCTGCGCCGCCATGTCGCGAAATTTGGTCTGCTGACCGAAGATGCGGCCAAAACCGACCCGCAGCACTCGGATCCGTCGTGGGTAAAAACCTGGCGCAACATCAAGCCGATCATGGATAACTTCCCGGAGTATCTGCCGAACCCGTATCTGCAGTACTACCTGATGCCGAACCAGATCGTGGCGCATCAGAACCCGGACTATACCCGCGCCAACGAAGTGATGAACGGTCGCGAGAAAAAGCTGTTTGCCGCTGCCGAAGAGTATAAACAGACCGGGATCCTGCCGGATGCGTTCCACGTGGGGGTGCACGGCGAGTTTATCGTGGACGTAGCCCGCTCGCTGGCGTTTAACCTGCGCCAGCGCCATCTGGTGATGGTGGAAAACCGGGGCGCTATCGTCAACCTGCCATACGACGCGATGGTCGAGGTTCCGGCGTATATCACAAGCGAAGGCCCGGAGCCGATCCGCATCGGTCAGGTCCCGCTGTTCCACCAGACCCTGCTGCAACAGCAACTGGCGTCCGAGCAGCTGCTGGTAGAGGCCACCATTGAAGGCAGCTACGAGAAAGCGTTGCAGGCATTCACCCTGAACCGCACCGTGCCCACCATGGAACACGCGAAGGCGATTCTGGATGAGATGATTGAGGCTAACCGGGAATACTGGCCTGCCCTGCAACAGGCGTGGAAGGATGGGGAAGCGGTTTGTAAATAAGATAAAGCAACGGAATTAGTATTGCTCTTTTGTGAATTAAAAGAGCGTTCTACATTAACAATGAACACCGCATATATTAACAAAATATATGCGGTGTTCCTAAAGCGCGCTCTTCTCTTTAGAATTTTTTCATGCCCCTAGGAATAGAAATAGCTAATCATTGCATGAATTCCATATGGAATTTATATATATTCAACTTACTGAGATGATATTTATATTTATCATATTTATAGATTCAAAAACCTCCTCAATGTCAGTTGTTTAATAAAAGATTGCCTAACCTGTCCAGAAATGGATCTATGCATCAAAATCATCCTGAAACATCAATTAATTAGCCACCCATCTCAATATTTAGCCCTAAACAATCAACTTCTTGCATCAAAAAACCATCCACAGCCTCTAGACATTTGAATGCAAATGTTATTTATTATCAATTGCCATTACATTAAATGGTTAGCAGGAAGCATGAACAATATTGCCGGAGATGTTGCAATGTCTTTTTATGAATTTTCTTATATGCCAATTTTTTATTCATTAATGTCTTGTGCCATCTCCTTTTTTTTTAGAAAAAGAGCAAGGACAGCCAAGCATGACATCGCAACAGTACTCATTACGTGCCTGATAATTAGCTTTACATACCCTTTTGTTAATTACTGGCTTGGAATGGAGTACTACTTCTTTGACAACTTTGTTCTTTATTGCTTCCTTTCGACTGCAATATCAATTGCGATAATCCTCACTATTTACTTTATATACAGGAAACTAAAATGAGAGATTTGAATTCAAAGGAACTGAAGTCAGTTGGTGGAGCAGGCGATCCGCTCACAGACCAAAATTCTCAATTAATTCGGCAAATTATGATAGGGGCTGGATGGGGCATGATGTGGGGTCTACCTATGGGATTTCCTGGTATGGCCGCAGGGGCGATAACTGCAACGACACAAACAGTCTTACAGGGAGCCGCCTCAAGAATGCCAGTCAAAGTTCCTATCCCCAGAGTCCCCATGGGCCCAACGTGGAATGGAAGTAAATAACAGGGGCTTGCTCGCGAGTTGAACGTGGTCCGCTTGTCGGTGTCAGAAAAAACACCGACAATCCATCAATGGATTCATTAATGGAGGCACCCATGTCCACCTCATATTTTGTCGCAGCCGAGTGGCTGATTGAGCACAGTGAAGACCCTGAAGTCCAGATCCTCGATGCGCGCATGGCGCCGCCAGGCCAGGAGCATCGTGACGTTCCCGCGGAATACCGCGCCGGGCATCTGCCGGGGGCGGTATTTTTTGATATCGAAGCCCTCTCCGATCACAACTCTCCCCTGCCGCACATGATGCCGCGCCCGGAAGCCTTTGCCGTGGCGATGCGCGAGCTGGGCATCAGCAGTGACAAGCATCTGGTGATTTACGATGAAGGGAACCTCTTCTCCGCCCCGCGGGCGTGGTGGATGTTGAAAACCTTTGGCGTGGAGAAGGTGTCGATTCTGGCAGGCGGTCTTGCCGGATGGCAGCGGGCTGAATTGCCGCTCCAGCAGGGCGATGTCTCCCTGCCGGACGGCGATTTCGACGCCACCTTTGATGCCGGAGCGGTCAAGCGCATCACCGACGTGCTGCTGATAAGCCACGAGCAGACGGCGCAGATTGTCGATGCCCGCCCTGCCCCGCGCTTTAACGCCGAAGCCGACGAGCCGCGCCCGGGTCTTAAGCGCGGCCATATTCCCGGCGCGCGTAACGTGCCCTGGGGCGATCTGGTGTTTGAGGGGGAACTGAAAACCACCGATGAGCTGCGGGAGATTTTCTCTCGTCAGGGGGTGGATCTGCATCAGCCCATCGTCGCCAGCTGCGGCTCCGGCGTTACCGCCTGCGTCGTCATTCTGGCGCTGGCGACCCTCGGCAAAACCGACGTCACGCTGTACGACGGGGCGTGGAGTGAATGGGGTGCCCGGGACGATCTGCCGGTTGAACCGACCCCATAATGGATAACCGTCTGGCGACGCTATTAACGCGCGGGGAGTCTCTGACCCGCGCAGAGTATCGCGTGCTGGCCCACCTCACCGAGCATCCGCTGCTGGTGGGCCACATTCGGGTGCGGGAGCTGGCGCAGGCGACCTTTGTCTCTACCGCCACCATTATGCGCCTGTGCCGCAAGCTGGGGTTCAGCGGCTTTAGCGAGTTCATCTGGCACTGCAAGCAGCTGTTGAGCGATACCCCGCATATCGCCGCCGAAACCCGGCAGCCCGATGAATTACCCGCGCTGTTTAATCAGTTTATTGCCAATTATCAGCAGACTTTTCAGTGGGCCACGGCGGAGAAACGCCGCCGGTTTGCCGAACTGCTGCGCGACAAGGAGAGCTTCTTCCTCTACGGCGCGGGCTTCTCCTATCTGTTCGCCGAGTACCTCACCAAGAAGCTACAGGTGCTGGGCAAGACGGCCTTTATCTCCGGCCCCGGGGACAGCCGCAACATCTTTCTCAGCAACGCCTCGCGCTATCAGGTGTTCATCGCGGTCTCGCGCAGCGGGGAAACGGAGCAGGTGCTGGATAAGGCGCGGATCGCGCAAAATGTGGGAATGACGGTGGTGGCCTTTACCCGGGCGTCGGCGAATAGCCTGGCAGGGATGGCGGATCTGCATTTTGCCCTGTACGACGAAGCGGTGCATTTCGCTGCCGAGGCCGCAGGGGTGACGTCGTTTGAGTCGAATCTGGTGCTGCTGATGGATTTGCTGCTGCTGGAAGCAACGGGGTGAATGCTCACCCCGCAAGGGCTCAGATAATACGGTTATTTTTGAAATCGCGCAGGAAGCCACCCCAGCGACGCTCATAGAACGGCGTGATGTGTTCGGTGATAAAGTGGCTGATGCCCTTCTCACCTTTCACAACCCGGCAGATATCAATCGGCTCGTCACCCGGCAGGGTGTCGGTCGCCACGCTGCCCGCGGCCTGAATGATGTCGTCGATCTCACCATCCGCCTCAATGCCAATCAGCAGTACCGGCTGTTCGTCAGCCTGCTCTTTGATCGAGCAGAGAAACGCCCGTTTCACCGGTTTGATGGTCTGGAAAAGCGTGGTCAGGGAGTCGATCATCTGCGCCGGTGGCTCAGCCACTTCCGACAGCAGCAGCGACTCACCGCCCTCCAGCACCTCCTGGGTGCTGAGCGGGTTCCCCTCCTCGCCAATCAGATGGCTGATTTCGCGCGGGGTGAACTCTTTTCCGGTCGGCAGTTTGGCGTTCAGAAACAGGGTTTCGCCCAGCGTCATCTCAAACAGGGTGCGCACCGGCATCACCACGAACGCCTGCTCATCTTCCACCGCTTCCTGTAAGGCTTCCAGCGAGGAGAAGAACGGGATCACCGAGGTACCGTCATCCTTTTCCCAGTGCAGCAGATCCAGCGCACTGTCCTCAACAACCTGCTCACCTTCCGCAGCGGTGCCGGGCACCCAGACGGTGGACTCCAGCAGGGTGCGGAAAAATGCCGGACGGTGGGCGGGCTCGGTGGCCGCTTTCTCCAGCAGGGTTTCTAATTCGTTTTTGGTTTCTGGCATAGACTCACTACTTCAAAAATGCCGGGTGGCGCTGCGCTTACCCGGCCTAC
This sequence comes from Leclercia sp. AS011, assembly GCF_037152535.1. Taxonomy (NCBI): domain Bacteria; kingdom Pseudomonadati; phylum Pseudomonadota; class Gammaproteobacteria; order Enterobacterales; family Enterobacteriaceae; genus Leclercia; species Leclercia sp. AS011. The sequence continues at coordinate 62,598 of NZ_JBBCMA010000001.1, read as the reverse complement.
AAAACCCGTAGGCCCGGCAAGCGTAGCGCCGCCGGGCAAGTCAATTACTCTGCGGTCAACAGGTTCGCAATAGTACGCACGCCCAGACCGGTCGCGCCCGCGGACCACTGCTCAACCGCCGCTTTACGGTAGGTTGCGGAGCAGTCGACGTGCAGCCAGCCCTCGTGGTAGTTCTCAACAAAGTGAGACAGGAAGCCTGCTGCGGTGCTTGCGCCCGCCGGGTACGCCGCACTTGCGGTGTTGTTCAGCTCGGCAAAGTTAGACGGCAGCTGGCTGCGGTGGAACTCGGCCAGCGGCAGACGCCAGAACGGCTCGTTCTCGGCAGCAGCGCTTGCCAGCAGGCGGGCGGCCAGCTTGTCGTCGAAGCTGAACAGCGCGTGGTAGTCGTTGCCCAGCGCGGTTTTCGCCGCCCCGGTCAGGGTCGCCATGTCGATGATCAGCTCTGGCTTCTGGGCAGAGGCGTCGATCAGGCCATCGGCCAGTACCAGACGGCCTTCAGCGTCGGTGTTCATCACTTCGACGTTCTTGCCGTTGCGGTAGCGAATGATGTCGCCCAGCTTGAAGGCGTTACCGCTCACCATGTTGTCCGCGCAGCACAGGTACAGCTTCACGCGCTTGTTCAGGCCGCGGGTGATGGCAAAGGCCAGTGCGCCGGTAATGGTGGCCGCACCGCCCATGTCGGACTTCATGGAGTCCATGAACGCGCTCTGCTTCAGGCTGTAGCCGCCGGTGTCGAAGGTAATGCCCTTCCCGACCAGGCAGGCGAATACCGGGGCGGCTTTATCGCCGGTTGGGTTGTAATCCAGCGCCAGCAGGACCGGAGGACGCTCGGAGCCGCGGCCGACGGTGTGGATGCCCATGTAATTCTGCTCGCGCAGATCTTCGCCTTTGGTAATGCGATAGGACATCTTCTCGCCCGCCACGCCGCACAGCAGATCCACCGCGCGCTGCGCCAGCTGCTCTGGCCCTAACTCTTCCGCCGGAGCGTTGATGGTGTCGCGCACCCAGTCGATAATCTTCAGGCGGCTTTCCAGCTCTTTCTGACCCGCTTCATCCAGGTTCGCCCACTCAATCTTGCGGGTGCCTTTCGGCCCTTTGTAACCTGCCCAGAAGGCCCAGCTGCGGTCGGTGTCCCAGCCTTCGCCTTCCAGAGACACATGTTTAATGCCGAGGCCGTCAATTTTGCGCGCGGCGCGCTGGATCAGGCCTAAATCGTCGCTGCCGTTCAGGTGCAGGGTAATGCCGTCGTGGTTAATGCTCCAGGTGGCTTTCTCGCCCCAGCGCGCGTCAGCAGGCTGGTTCGAGAGCGTAATCTTCATCGCTTCGGTCATTTTATTTTTCCTTATTAGCAACTAGCAAACGGGCCGCCAGAAGGCAGCCCGTTATGTTATTTATTCTGCTTCATCTAACCAGACTAACAGAATCGCCTCCAGAATTTTTTCGTTGGATGCGTTTGGATCGTCGTCGAAATCCTCCAGATCGCAGATCCACTGATGCATATCGGTGAAACGTACGGTCTTCGGATCGAGATCCGGGTTGGCGTCGTAGAGCGCTTCGCCGATTTCACGGCTGTCTGTCCACTTCAGTCCCATATCAATGCTCGCGTGCGTGGTTGATGGTGTAGCGTGGGAACTCCACGACCAGATCTTCATCGGTCACCAGCGCCTGGCAGCTTAAGCGGCTGTCGGGCTCCAGACCCCATGCTTTATCCAGCATGTCGTCTTCGTCTTCGGTGCTCTCGGCGAGAGAGTCAAAACCTTCACGCACGACGCAGTGGCAGGTGGTACAGGCACAGGATTTTTCACAGGCGTGTTCCACTTCGATACCTGCACGCAGGGCAACATCGAGAATGGTCTCACCGGTCTTCGCTTCCAGAACTGCGCCATCCGGACAGAGGTCCGCATGAGGCAAAATAACAATCTTTGGCATATTAAACCTCGTCCACGGAGTGACCTTTCAGCGCGGTACGGACAGACTGATCCATACGGCGAGCGGCGAACTCCTGGGTTTGTTTATCAACGTTTTTAATGGCTTGTTCTATGGCGTCAGCGTCATTGCCTTCCGCTACCGCGCTCAGTTGCGCGACGGCGTCGTCAATGGCCTGACGTTCAGCGGCGCTTAGCAGCGCGGCATCAGCAGTGAGTGCGCTGTTCAGGCTTTCCAGCACGCGTGCGGCTTCGACTTTCTGTTCAGCCAGCATACGCGCCTTCACATCCTGCTCAGCAAAACTCATTGAGTCCTGAATCATGGTGGCGATCTCATTATCGGTCAGACCGTAGGACGGTTTCACCTGAATGGAGGATTCGACACCGGTCGATTTTTCCATCGCCGTGACGCTCAGCAGGCCGTCAGCATCCACCTGGAAGGTGACGCGAATATGCGCCCCGCCCGCAGGCAGCGCCGGGATGCCGCGCAGCGCGAAACGCGCCAGCGAGCGGCAGTCCTGCACCAGCTCGCGCTCGCCCTGCAGGACGTGGATCGACATCGCGGTCTGGCCGTCTTTGAAGGTGGTGAACTCCTGCGCGCGCGCCACCGGAATGGTGGTGTTACGCGGGATCACCTTCTCAACCAGGCCACCCATGGTCTCTAAACCGAGGGACAGCGGGATGACGTCCAGCAGCAGCATTTCGCTGTCCGGCTTGTTACCAACCAGAACATCGGCCTGGATCGCGGCGCCCACGGCAACCACTTTGTCCGGGTCGATAGCGGTTAGCGGCGTGCGGCCAAAGAACTCGCCCACGCGCTCGCGCACCAGCGGCACGCGGGTAGAGCCGCCAACCATGACCACTTCCAGCACCTCGCTGGCCTCAACGCCGGCATCTTTCAATGCGCGACGGCAGGCCAGCAGGGTACGCTTAACCAGCGGTGCGATCAGATCGTTGAACTGGTCGCGGGTGATGTCACCCTGCCAGCCCGCCACATTCACGGTGACAGATTGCGCATCACTCAGGGCAATTTTGGCGTCGATGGCCGCATCCAGCAGTTCACGCTGAACGCGGGCATCGCTACGATCGCTGAGGCCCGCCTGCTCGCGGATGTGATCCGCCAGCAGATGGTCGAAGTCATCGCCGCCCAGCGCGGAATCCCCGCCGGTCGCCAGCACTTCAAACACCCCGCGGCTTAAGCGCAGGATCGAGATATCAAAGGTGCCGCCGCCGAGATCGAAGACCGCAATCACCCCTTCCTGACCGGAGTCGAGGCCGTAGGCAATGGCGGCAGCGGTCGGCTCGTTGAGCAGACGCAGCACGTGCAGGCCCGCCAGACGCGCGGCGTCTTTAGTGCCCTGACGCTGGGCGTCATCGAAATAGGCCGGAACGGTGATCACCACGCCATCGAGTTCGCCTTCCAGCGTCGCGGTTGCGCGGGCGGCCAGCGCCTTCAGGATATCGGCAGAGACGCGGATCGGGTTCAGTAACCCCGCGGCAGTGGCGATCATTGGCAGACCGTTTTCACTGGCCTGCAGCTGATACGGCAGATGCGGGTAACGATTCTGGATGTCGGCCAGCGAACGGCCCATCATGCGTTTTACCGAGCTGATGGTGTTGGCCGGATCCTGGGCCGCGTTGGCGCGGGCGTCGTAGCCCACGCTGTGGCCCTGGGGCTGATAGTGGACCACAGACGGCAGCAGGTGTTGACCCTGCGCATCCGCCAGCGTCTCAGCCTGGCCGCTGCGCACGGTCGCCACCAGCGAGTTGGTGGTGCCTAAGTCGATGCCCACCGCCAGACGACGCTGGTGCGGTGCGGCACTTAAGCCCGGCTCACTAATTTGTAATAAGGCCATAATTGCTTCCGAAATTAAAAATCGAGCAGCTTTTCTTCGAGTTGTTCAGCACTGCTTCGCAGTTTATCGAGAAAACGCAGCTTGCGAACGCTGTCCGCCGCTACATCCCACGTCTCGTTATTCAATTGGTCAACCATCTGCTGATGGCGGGTATCGAACATCCCTTTAACGCGCTGAATAAAGCGCTCAAGACGGGCTTCGTCTTTGGCCTGTTCGATCTCATCCAGCTCTTCACGCAGCTCCAGCTGTTCCATCAGGAAGGCGGTGTCGCGGACGGTGTGTTGCTCACTGGAGAGATCAAACCCGTGGCGCGAAAGCAGATATTCTGCCCGGCTCAGCGGGTTGCGCAGGGTTTGCCACGCCTGATTGATGGTCGCAGAGTGCTGCACCGCCGCCAGCTGTTCCGCCTGGGTGCCGCTGGCGAACTTATCCGGATGGTACTGACGTTGCAGATCCTGGAAACGGGCTGCCAGCGCCTGAGTATCAATTTCATACCCGGCTGGTAATCCAAAGAGGGTGAAGTAATCCATAACAATCTCAGGGTTAGCTGATTAAAACAAACCCCACACACAGCCTGGCTGCGGTGGGGTTAGCAGGTGATACGCAATTAAACGTGGAAGCTTTCGCCGCAGCCGCACTCGTCTTTAACGTTCGGGTTAGTAAACTTAAACCCTTCGTTGAGGCCTTCTTTTACAAAGTCCAGCTGAGTGCCGTTCAGGAACTGCAGGCTTTTACCATCGACCACCACCTTCACGCCTTTGTCTTCGAACACGGTATCTTCCGCCGCAGGTTCGTCAACAAATTCCAGTACATACGCCATACCGGAACAGCCGGAGGTGCGTACACCCAGTCGCAGGCCAAAGCCTTTGCCACGGTTTGCCAGGAAAGAGCTTACTCGCGCGGCAGCGCTGTCGCTAAGGGTAATCGACATAACAACCTCAACTAATTATTTTGCTTCACGTTTGCTTTTGTAATCCGCAATTGCGGCTTTAATCGCATCTTCCGCCAGGATAGAGCAGTGAATTTTCACCGGCGGCAGTTCAAGTTCATCAGCGATATCGGTATTTTTGATCGCCTGCGCTTCGTCCAGAGATTTACCCTTCACCCACTCGGTGACCAGGGAGCTGGAGGCGATTGCGGAACCGCAACCGTAGGTCTTGAAGCGCGCGTCTTCAATGATACCTTCATTGTTGACTTTAATCTGCAACTTCATCACGTCGCCACAGGCCGGTGCACCCACCATGCCGCTGCCCACGCTGTCATCACTGTTGTCGAAGGAGCCCACGTTACGTGGATTCTCGTAATGATCGATAACTTTTTCGCTGTATGCCATGTTGAATTCTCCTTACAAACCGATTAGTGATGTGACCATTCAATGCTGTTCAGATCCACGCCTTCTTTGAACATTTCCCACAGTGGAGAAAGCTCACGCAGACGGCCAATGGCGTTGCGAACCAGTTTGATGGTGTAGTCAATCTCTTCATCGGTAGTGAAACGACCTAAAGAGAAACGGATAGAGCTGTGTGCCAGTTCGTCGGTCATACCCAGCGCGCGCAGGACGTAGGATGGCTCCAGGCTTGCGGACGTACAGGCAGAACCGGAAGAGACCGCCAGGTCTTTCAGGGCCATGATCAGCGACTCGCCTTCAACATAGTTGAAGCTGACGTTGAGGATGTTCGGTGCGCCCTGCTCGAGATCGCCGTTCAGGTAGACTTCTTCCATATCCTTCACGCCTTCCCACAGACGGTTGCGCAGCGTACGCAGGCGCGCCATCTCGGTTTCCATCTCTTCTTTGGCGATACGGTAGGCTTCACCCATACCCACGATCTGGTGAACAGGCAGGGTACCGGAACGCATACCGCGCTCGTGACCGCCGCCGTGCATCTGGGATTCGATACGGATACGTGGCTTACGACGCACGTACAGCGCACCAATGCCTTTCGGGCCATAGATTTTGTGGCCGGAGAAGGACATCAGGTCCACTTTCAGCTGGCTCAGGTCGATAGGCAGTTTGCCCACGCTCTGGGTCGCATCTACGTGGTAGATGATACCGCGTGCACGGCACAGTTCGCCGATAGTGGCGATATCCTGTACCACGCCGATTTCGTTGTTCACGTGCATGATGGAGACCAGAATGGTGTCATCACGCATGGCCGCTTCGAGCTCTTTCAGGTCGATGATACCGTTGCGCTGCGGTGCGAGGTAGGTCACTTCAAACCCTTCACGCTCCAGCTGACGACAGGTGTCCAGCACGGCTTTGTGTTCGGTTTTGCTGGTGATGATGTGCTTGCCTTTTTTCTGATAGAAATTGGCCGCACCTTTGATCGCCAGGTTATCGGATTCGGTCGCGCCTGAGGTGAAAACAATCTCACGCGGGTCAGCGCCAACCAGCTCGGCAATCTGATTACGGGCGATATCAACCGCCTCTTCAGCATGCCAGCCAAAACGGTGTGAGCGGGAAGCCGGGTTACCGAAGTTTCCGTCCAGGGTCAGACACTGCATCATTTTCTCGGCAACACGCGGGTCCACCGGCGTGGTTGCGGAGTAATCGAGATAGATAGGTAATTTCATTGCTCTATAGACTCCGTACATCGCTTCAATGCAAGGAACCAGGCGACAGGCCGATGTACAACCGGATCATCGAGGCGCGTGAGCGCCCCAGCCTGATTCTAAAATACTTTTCGTTTTTATTACGCGCGCAGTTTAACGTCGATAGCGTCTTGCGTGCGGGTATTACGATGGGACTCGTGCGAGTGCTGACGACCAGAGACGTCCAGCACTTCCTGGTTGTTCACCAGTTCACCAATGGTGATGTTATTTAGGAAGCCGGTCAGACGGTCGCTCAGATCGCGCCACAGCGCGTGAGTCAGGCATTTATCGCCGCCCTGACAGCCGCCTTTACCCTGGCAACGGGTCGCGTCGACGGATTCGTCAACTGCGCTGATGACTTCGCCAACGGCAATACTGCCCGCGTCTTTACCTAACAGATATCCACCACCAGGACCACGGACGCTGGAAACCAGGCCATTTTTACGCAGTCGGGAGAAAAGCTGTTCCAGATAAGAGAGGGAGATTCCCTGACGTTCAGAAATATCAGCCAATGGAACCGGGCCCGCTTCGGAGTTGAGCGCAACGTCCAGCATCGCGGTCACGGCATAACGCCCTTTAGATGTCAGTCTCATGTCTTACTTAACCTCAAACTCGCCCCTGCCCGGGGATTTTTATTGTAAAGTGGGGGTATTGCATAGCAGGGCCAAGTCTGACATTCCCGACTAATTTGGTCAACTATTTACTTGACTGTTTTAGTCAGGTATTTAACCTTCTGTGCGTTCAGCGGTTTTGCCGGGTGGCGCTTCGCTTACCCGGCCTACAGGTCCGTAGGCCCGTGCAAGCGCAGCGCCGCCGGGCGTTACCGCGACTCTTTATTCTTCTGCTCAATCGACGCAAGGATCCCGCGCAGGATGTTCAACTCCTGACTTTCCGGGCGGGCGCGGGTGAACATACGACGCAGCTTGTTCATCACCTGCCCCGGGTGGCCTTCACGGATAAAGCCGGTTGAGAGCAGCGTCTGCTCCAGGTGACCGTAGAAGCGCTCAAGGTCGTCCACTAGCGGGTAGGCGGCCTCTTCTTTCGGCTCTACCGGTTTATCCTGCGTTGCCAGCCATGCCATCCGCACTTCATAGGCAATCACCTGCACGGCCATCGCCAGGTTCAGCGAGCTGTATTCCGGGTTGGCGGCAATGGCGACGTGATAATGACACTTCTGCAGCTCATCGTTGGTCAGCCCCACGCGCTCACGGCCAAACACCAGCGCCACCGGCGCATGCTGACCTTCGGAAATGCTTTTCAGCCCGCACTCACGCGGATCGAGCATCGGCCACGGCAGGGTGCGTGAACGCGCGCTGGTGCCCACCACCAGGCTACAGCCCGCTAAGGCTTCATCCAGGGTATCGACGATCTGCGCGTTGCCAATCACGTCGCTGGCACCTGCGGCGAGGGCGATGGCCTGGGAGTCGGGTTTCACCAGCGGGTTAACCAGCCAGAGATTGGTTAAGCCCATGGTTTTCATAGCGCGGGCCACGGAGCCCATATTGCCGGTATGCGATGTTTCGACCAGCACGATTCGGATATTTTGCAGCATAATTTTTCTGAGTCTGGAGAATATTCGGTGATGTTATCATAAACGGAAGACATATTCCGATCCCGCTGGTATACTCTGCGCCGTTTTCGTATCCCCCGTTCTTTAACATCCAGTGAGAGTAACCGATGCAACATCCTATGTTGACCATCGCCGTGCGCGCAGCGCGCAAGGCGGGTAATGTAATTGCCAAACACTACGAGACCCCAGATTCCGTAGAAACCAGCCAGAAAGGCAGCAATGACTTTGTGACTAACGTCGATAAAGCCGCAGAAGCGATGATTATCGAAACCATTCGCAAATCTTACCCGCAGCACACCATCATCACCGAAGAAAGCGGTGAGCATGCAGGCGAAGATCAGGATGTTCAATGGGTTATCGATCCTCTGGATGGCACCACCAACTTCGTTAAACGTCTGCCACACTTCTCTGTTTCTATCGCCGTACGCATCAAAGGCCGTACTGAAGTCGCCGTTGTTTATGACCCAATGCGCAACGAACTCTTCACTGCAACCCGTGGTCAGGGCGCACAGCTGAACGGCTACCGTCTGCGCGGCACCAACGCTCGCGATCTCGACGGCACCATCCTGGCGACCGGCTTCCCGTTCAAAGCCAAACAGCACGCTCCTGCGTACATGAAAATCCTGGGCAAACTGTTCACCGAATGCGCTGACTTCCGCCGCACCGGTTCCGCTGCGCTGGATCTGGCCTACGTTGCCGCTGGCCGCGTTGATGGTTACTTTGAAATTGGTCTGAAGCCATGGGACTTCGCGGCTGGCGAGCTGATTGCCCGTGAAGCGGGTGCGCTGGTGTGTGATTTCACCGGTGGTCACAACTACATGCTGTCCGGCAACATCGTTGCAGGTAACCCACGTGTAGTGAAAGCGATGCTGGCGAACATGCGTGACGAACTGAGTGAAGCGCTGAAGCGTTAATTTCGGTTGTCTTGCCCGGATGGCGCACAGCAATCCGGGCAATATTATTAAAACGGCCGCATCCCCCTGCCCGCCGGCACCGCACTGACCCACATCATCACCGCCGCTACCAGCAGCACCACCCCACCGGCTAATGCCAGCGTTGTCCATCCGATCTGTCGCCACAGCACCGGCGCTTTATTGCCGCTGAGCCTGACCGCCAGCTGACGAAAACCGTGCACCAGCAGCGCCAGCGACGAAATGGTTAAACCCGTTCCCGCCGCCATCGCCAGCGCCGAGGCCACGCCCCAGCTAAACACGCCGATCACCTTACTGAACAGCAGCACCATGATCGCCCCGGAACAGGGTCTCATCCCCATCGACAGGATAATCATCATCCGCGCCCGCCAGTCGTCCGCGCGCTGGATCTGCGTCGGGTTCGGCAGATGCTGATGGCCGCAGCCGCAGTGGGCGTCATGAACGTGATGCGGGGTAAAGGCTTTGAAGGTCGGTTTACGCAGCAGAACGCGCAGTTTTTTCAGCGCCCGCCAGCAGAGCATCAACCCCAGCACGCCCACCAGGGCATAGCTTCCCTTCTCCAGCCAGAAGCTGCTCATGTGCAGATCCCGCGCCGGGAGTTGCAGCAGGGTTAACACCCCTACCACCAGCGCAATTGCCACGCCTCCCTGTAATAGCGAGGAGGCCAGGGTTAAGCCGATGCTCGATTTCAGTTTTGAAGGGTGGGTGGCAAGCCAGGTGGCGATAACAATCTTGCCGTGACCCGGCCCCAGGGCGTGCAGTACGCCGTATAAAAAGCTGAATATCAACAGCGACCCGCCCGCCGCCGTCGGGTTATCGGCTACCGCCTTCAGCAGGCCGCTCATCTGCTGGTTGACGTCCCGCTGCCAGAGAATGCTCTGACGCATCACCTGCGACCACGCCTGCCAGAGCCAGAACCCCCCAGCCACCACGACCACCAGGAACAGCCCCAGCGGCCAGAGCTCCCACCCGCGTCTTGCGCGAACTACGGACATTGCAGGGTCACCGTCTGGGCAAACTGTTTCCCGAGATCCATATCCTCCGGCGGCGCATCATCTTTATCCAGCGAACTGGCAAAGTTCAGCGTCTCATCGCTGGGCTCCGGGGTATCCACGCTGACGGAACAGCTTTTTTGCAGCTCCGCAGGCAGGGACACATCGTCATCCTCGGCGTAGCTCATGTCCACGTAGTAGGAGGGATCGAAGGTGGAGAAGGTATATTTCTGCCCGGCCAGCGGCTGCGGCTCCGCCAGCGGCAGGATAAAGGTCAGCACCGCCTGATGATCCTGACGGGTCATACCGTACTGGGTGGGGCGGTTGAGAAATTTAACCTTCTCGCCGTTATGCCAGAACTCGGTAAAGTAGTGCTGGCCGAGCACGTTAGCCATCACCTCTGCCGCCAGCTTTTTCCAGATCTCATCCCCCGGCTTTGCGTTTCCGGCATCGTAAAGCAGATCGGCGGAGGTCAGTTCATCCATCGCCCAACGCATCTTCAGCCCGGTGAGCTGGTTGTCTTTGACCATAATCTGCGTTTTCAGGGTGATAAAGCTGTGAGGGTGCGCGGCGGCGGCAAAAGACAAAACCGCCAAAAAAAGCGCTGCTGCGCTGCGTTTCACTGTTTGCATCTCATCCTCACGTCAAAAATTCTGTGATGTTCACCCGCATTCCTGAAGGAAAGCCCGGCATCCTGTGCTACGGGGTACATCCTTTAGCTATTCTTATCAAACACCCTTACTGGAACCCGACAGATGATGACGACTCTCGAAATGCCATCTGCACTTTCCAGTTCGCAGCGCCGCTGCCAGGTTCTGTTGATGCTGTACGTACCGGGCTTTCGCGCCACTCTGCAAAGCATCGGTGAAATCAATGGTGTCGATGATGCCCTCTGCCGGCAGGATATCGACGAGATGCGCATGGAGATCCAGCGCTATCACCAGCTCGACATTGCGACACAGCATGATGGCTGTTACCTGCTGGAAGGTAGCCACCTGAACCAACGCCTGTGCCTGCTGCACTGGTTGCGGCGGGCGTTACGCCTCTGCCCTCACTTTGTCGCGCAGCAGTTTACCCCATCTCTGAAAATCGCGCTAAAGCAGCTCGGCATCGCCCGCACTTTATATGACGATACCAACCTGCGGGCGCTGATTAATTTTTGCTCCCGCCGCCTGCAGCGTCAGTTTGAATGCCGGGACACGCAGTTTTTGCAGCTCTATCTGCAGTACTGTCTGCTCCAGCACCAGCTGGGCCTGAGCCCGGAATTTTCGGTGGTTCAGCGCAACTGGACCCAGTCGCGCAACGAATACCTGATGGCGCAGGAGATTGTGCGCCACTGGCAGCGCCGCGTAGCGCAAGTGCCTCACGCCGATGAGCAGCCGTTTCTGGCCCTGCTGTTTATGATGCTCCGCACGCCGGATCCCCTTCACGATGCGCACCAGGAAGATGACCGCCTGCGCCGCACCATCACCCGCATGATCGCCCGCTTTCATGGGCAAACCGGGATGCAGTTCAGCGACGAGCAGGGGCTGATCGACCAGCTCTATATCCATCTGGCCCAGGCCCTGGACCGCTCGCTGTTTGGCATCGGCATCGACAACAGCCTGCCCGAAGAGATCCACCGCCTCTATCCGCGCCTGATGCGCACCACCCGTGAAGTGCTGTTCGAACTGGAGGCGGAGTTTGGCCTGCGGTTATCCGAGGAGGAGGCGAGCCTGGTGGCAGTGATCTTTGGTGCCTGGCTGATGCAGGAGAGCGACCTGCATGAAAAGCAGGTGGTGTTACTGACCGGGGAGGATAAAGCCTGCGAGGCGTTGATTGAACAGCAGCTGCGGGAGTTGACCCTGCTGCCGCTGAACATTCGCTATGTGACGCTCCAGGTCTTTCAGAAGGAGGGGGCCCCGCGCGAGGCCGCCCTGGTGGTCACGCCCTACACCACCGCCCTGCCGCTGTTCTCGCCGCCGCTCATCCACGCCGTCGAGGCGTTGAATGCGCAGCAGCAGGAACACATTCGCGCCATGCTGGAATCTTAGCGCGCTGCTACACGCGGACGCAGCAGGACCGCAGGCAGCGCCACCAGTGCCATCACCCAGAACACCCCGTGGCCGAGATGCTGGTACAGGAAACCGGCAAACACCGTCATGATCGCAATACTTCCCCCCATCGCCACCGCCGAGTAGACCGCCTGCAGGCGGATCACATCCCCGCCTTTGCGCGCCGAGATATAGCGCATCGCCGCCAGGTGGCACACGGTAAAGGTGCCGCAGTGCAGGATCTGCGCGACAATCAGCCACGGCAGCTCGGTGGTCCAGCCCATAATCCCCCAGCGAGCAATACCGCAGACGGCAGAGAGCAGGAGCAGATCCCGGGCGGTAAAGCGGCGGAACAGGCGGTTGCTGAGGGCAAAGATGATCACTTCCGCCACCACCCCCAGCGACCAGAGGTAGCCGACGGCCGAAGCCGAATACCCGGCCCCCTGCCAGTAGATGGCGCTGAAGCCATAGTAGGCGGCATGAGCGCCCTGGAGCAGGCAGACGCAGGCGAGGAAACGCCAGCTCTGGGCCACCAGAGAGCGCCATGCCGGCCAGCCAGCGCTCTCCTGCTGGCGGCTCTCGCCCTGCGGCATCACCGACGGGCGCAGCAGCATCCCGAGCAGCATCGACATAATCCCGACGCTCAGCAGAGCCAGAATGGCGCGATAGTCGTACAGGCTGACCAGCTTGCCCACCAGCGCCGAGCCAATCACAAAAGCAATCGAACCCCACAGCCGCACCCGACCATAGTCCATGGTGATCTGCTTCTGCCAGGTGTTAGCCAGGGCATCGGTCAGCGGCACCAGCGGCGAGAAGAAGAGGTTAAAGCCCACCATCACCACTACCAGCCAGGCAAACTGCTGGCTGACCCAGAAGCCGGCCATAAACACCAGAGTGAGCAGCGCCAGCACGCGCACGGCTTTGATTAACAGGGAGGGATCGCTGACGCGCGGCGCAATCAGCAGGCTACCGAGAAAACGCGCCACCAGGCCCGAGCCCAGCAGAACGCCAATCATCTCCGGGGTGAGGCCGATTCCCTTGAGCCAGACGCTCCAGAAAGGCAGAAAAATACCGTAGCTAAAAAAGTAGGTGAAGTAGCTGAGCGCCAGCCAGCGTGTGGAATGCAAAACCATGAATCCCTCCCGTTTTGGAGGCGATAGTCTGGCGGTAAAAACAGGCTGGCGCAAGCGGGTATTAACCGCTTGTTAACAACTACCGGCGGTGCTCTCGACGGCAATATCCATCGCAAATTGGGTGCTGTCGCCCTGGCGTAAAACCACCAGCCCAGGCTGTCCGGGCATGTTGTGGGCGTTGACCGGATGGCTCTGCGGTTCGAGGCATAAGAATGATTTACCCGACATTCTGAACAGCATCAGCCACGGAGTTTGCGCCGCAATTGTGACACTCATCACATCATGCTGGAGGGTCGCCACGCCGTTCCAGCCGGAATAACCCACATTCAGCCAGCTATCCCTCCCCTGCTGCGCCGTACTGAAATCGATATCGGGCGGGATATGGCTCTGCCACGCCTCGGGTAAATGATGCTCCCCTTCCGGCCAGTAGCCGCTGGCGGAGAATTGCAGGCGGCTGCGTTCGTCAAAGTAAAACCACGGATGAAAACCCAGGCCGTACGGCATCGGCTGCGGCCCGAGATGAGTGAGTATCAGCTCTGCGCGCAGCACCTTTCCGCGCAGCCGATAACGCAGCGTCGCCTGATAATCAAAACCGCACGCATGCTGGCGGCGCAGCGTCAGGACAGTCTCCGAATCCGTCAGCGATGCCACCTGCCAGCGTGCCTGCCAGCCATCCCCGTGCAAAAAGAAGCGTTCGTCCACCGGGCTTTGCGGCAGCACCACCTCCCGCCCCTGAAACCTGAAGCGATTGCCGGCCACCCGGTTGGCCAGCGGCACCATCGGAAACAGCGCGCTGTCCCCCTCATCCCAGAGCACCGGCTGCCCGTGCATGCGGGAGAAGAGTTCCTGCAACCCGCCCCCCTGCGGGTTGACGCGCATCCGCAGATGCGCGTTTTCGATCAACAACAGCTCCATCAGTGTACGCGCCCGGCATCCGCCGTCGCGGCCACTTTGCTGTGCTGTTTTTCCAGCTGCTCCTCCAGCGCTTCGAGCGTCACGCCTTTGGTTTCCGGGACTTTACGCAGGATATAGAGATAGCCGGCGGCACAGATTACCCCGTAGAGCAGGAAGCTGCCCGCCGCCCCGAGCCCGGCATTGAGCAGCGGGAAGGTGTAGGTCAGCAGGAAGCAGGCGATCCACAGCGCCAGCGTCCCCATTGACATCGCCAGACCGCGCACGCGGTTAGGGAAGATCTCCGACAGCAGCACCCAGGTCACCGGGGCCAGCGTCAGGGCATAGATGGCAATCGCCGCCAGCACCAGCAGCAGAACCGGCCAGCCCATGATGTTCATCGCGTAGGCGCTGGCAATCAGCACGTAGATGATAGTTAAACCCGATGCCCCCAACAGCATCAGCTTGCGGCGGCCAATCTTGTCCACCAGCGGCAGCGCCGCCAGGGTAAAGACCAGGTTGATGATCCCGGTCGCCACAATCGACTTCAGGGTGTCGTTGATATCAAACCCGGCCGAGGCGAAGATCTCCTGGGCATAGTTGAAGATGACGTTGATCCCGCACCACTGCTGGAACATCGCCAGCACCATGCCAATGATCACAATCGGTTTGACCTGCGGCTGCAGCAGCGTGGAGAACGCCACTTTCTGGGTGTCTTTTTCCAGGGTGTGGGCGATCTCTTTTAAGGTCTGGCTGGCGTACTCCGGGGTGCCAATACGCTCCAGCATGGCACGGGCACGTTCCGGCTTGCCAGCCTTCATCAGCCAGCGCGGGGATTCCGGAACAAAGAACATCAGCACCAGGAACGCCAGAGCCGGAACCAGCTCGGCACCGAACATCCAGCGCCAGCCGGTTTGTCCGTTCCAGGTCTGGACGATGGCCTCCTGGGTCGCGCCTGGTGCCACCGGCTCGGCAATCATCAGGTTAATCAGCTGCGCCGCCAGCACCCCCACCACAATGGTCAGCTGGTTGATGGCCACGAAGCGACCGCGCTTCTCCGCCGGGCTGACCTCGGCGATATAGAGCGGGCTGAGGGCGGACGCCAGGCCAATCCCGACCCCGCCGACGATGCGATAGACCACGAACATGTCAAAGCTGCTCGCCACCGCCGTGCCCCACGCCGAGGCGCTGAACAGCACCGCCGACAGGATCAGCGGCCATTTGCGGCCAAACTTGTCGGCGCACCAGCCGGAAACCAGCGCTCCGAAGATACAGCCCACCAGCGCGGAACTCATCGCCCAGCCGGACTGCGCCGGGTCGGTAATCGAGAACCAGGCTTCATAGAAGGGTTTGGCCCCGCCAATCACCACCCAGTCGTAGCCAAACAGTAATCCACCGCAGGCGGCGACCAGACAGATTGTCCAGACGTAGCCCATTTTCAGTTGTGTCTGCGCACTGTTATTCATGTTGATTCCTCTTTAAGGGAAACGCAGGGTACAGAGGGTTAACGGGTGGGTCGCCCCACCCGCCGGGTCAGTTAATTAAAAAATGCCGGTGGCCTGCGCATGCTGGATCAGGTGCGCTTTATCATGGGCCGGGTTCAGGGCCAGCAGGGCACCCAGCTGGCGTTTGCAGGCTGCACTGTCGCCCAGTCCCGCATGACCCAGCGCCTCAATAAACAGGCAGTGCTGCTGATGCTGAAGACCGGCTGGGGTATCCAGCACCACCAGATCCGGCAGCGAGACCGCAAAGAAATCCGCCTCCGGAACCTCATCGCGATGGGTCTGCGCCCAGGCCAGGAACCCCTGGAAGTGGCGCTCCGCCGCCGCGCTGTCGTCCAGCTGGCGCAGGGCCATGCCCTGCCAGAACAGGTAATCCGCCGGCTGATCGTTGTAGTAGCGCCCGGCATCGAGGGTCGAGCCCCCCTGCGCCGCCCGGGCAAAGCAGCGCCGGGCCTCGTCATGGGCATCGCCGCAGGCGTGGCAGTAGCCCAGCAGATACCAGATATCGTTATCGGTCTGCCCCGGCAGACGCCCCTCCCCCAGGTTGTGCGGATAGCGCAGCGCCGCCTGCAGCAGGGCAATTGCCTCGTGGAACTCACCCCGGGCGATGTGCTGTAACGCGCGATGCTGCTGGTTAAGCAGATATTGCCCGGTCACCTTGCCTTCGCCGCCTTCCCACGGATGGAACTGGCGCGCCTGCAGCACCTGCGCCGCCGCGTCATAGCGCCCGGAGGCGTTCCACAAACTTAACAGCTCCGCAGTAAGGTCATCGCGCTTCAGCGCCACGGCCTGCCGCTCGGTGAGCAGGGCGAGGCGTTTCGCCACCGGCTGGCCGGTGAGTTTTTGCAGATAATCGAGCTCAAACAGGAAGCGCGGGTTGTCGGGCTCCAGCGCCACGGCGCGTTGCAGATGCTGCTGAGCCCGCGCCAGATTGTGCTCTTTGTTCCAGGCGTAGATCCCCAGCAGGCGGTGCGCCGGTGCAAACTGCGGCTCCTGCTCGAGGGTGGTTTGCCAGCACCGCACCGCATCGTCGTAGCGGCGTTTGCTGTACCAGAAGCAGCCCAGCAGATAACGAGCGAAAGGATCATCCTGCAGGGTTTGCAGCATCTGCACTTCATCCAGCGCGTTCGGGAAACGCACCCGATTGGCCTCACAGCGGCGCGCGGCGGCAATGTAGCGGGCACGGATGGCGGGTTCGTCGCTTAAGGCTGCCCGCCAGAGTTGGGGCAAGGTCTCCTGGCTGTCGAGCAGATCCAGCATCTCGCGGGCGGCGTCGCGCATGCCCATCGAGGTTAACCAGCCCGCCAGCACGCAGGCGTTGGCCCCGCGGCGGCCGGTGACCTGTAGCAGCTGGTCACGCGCGGCCTCGTCCCGGCCAATCGCCCAGCGGGCGTAGTGCAGAACATAGCTGAGGGGATGGTTTTGCAGGCAGCTTGCAATGTACGCCAGCGCGGTGCTTTGGCCCTCAAGCTCAGCCAGGGCCAGCGCTTTGAGCCCCATCGCCAGATTGTTGCTGGCATTGATGCCGAGGCTGACATCCACTTTTTCCAGCGCGTCAGCCGCGTTTCCGCGCGTCATCGCCAGCCGCGCCAGCGACCAGAACGCGGCATCGCGGCAGTTTCCGCTCCACGAGGCTTTGTAGTAGTGATCCCAGGCGGCATCGTCATCCCCCTGCCGCTCCAGCGCCGTTGCCAGCAGCTGGCTGGCTTCGCCATCGCGCGGGTTCTTGTTCAGCTTATGGGCCCGCACCAGCGCGGCTTCGGCACAGCGCTGCGCCAGCCCCCAGTCGGCGCGGTTCAGCGCCAGGGTGCCCAGCGCCACATTGTTGCGATAGTCGTGGGCATCCAGCGCCAGCGCGCGGCGATAGTAATCCTCCGCATAGCGGCTGGCGTGGTTGTACTGCTCCAGATGCTGACCAATAAAATAGAGCTCGTCGCTGTTGCTGATGGCTTCGGGCATGGCGGGCGCGGTGGCCGGGTCCGGCAGCGGGGTCTCTTCGGCGATATGCTCCTGGTAGTGCAATAGGATACGGCCCGCAGTGTCTTTTACCCGCAGGGTTAAGCGCTGCGGCCACGCGTCCGCCAGCGCCTGCTGCCAGCTTTCGCCCGGCATCAGGGTCAGCGACGTCTCCCACACCGGCTTGCCATCTGCGGTCAGTTCCAGGTGCAGGTCCTGAAGCGGGGCGATGGCATAGAGGCCAAGGTGCAGCTGCTGCTCACGGCGTTCCAGCTTAAGGGCCAGCTGCGTGTTGGCGTTATGCACCTGCCCCAGCTCGCTGTAGGGCAGGAAGTTCTGCACGAAGATCTTCTCTTCATAAGGGGCAAGCCAAGTGAAATCCGGCTGGTTGTCAGTGAAGACGCCGGTCATCAGCTCTATATAAGGGCCGTTTTCATCGGTCAGATTGCGATCCCAGGCGCGGCCGAAATCGTCATGGCCCCAGGACCACTGCTTTTTACCTGGGGAAACGTGGTGATCGGCCACGTGCAGCAGGCCGCCCCGCTCACCGTGATGGTAGGCGCCGACAAAGTCATAGTCCGATTTTTCCGCCATGTAGGAGGTGGGGACCGGCACGTTTTTGTAGCGCGAGATATCCACGCCCGCCGAGTAGTCGACCTTATAGTAGGTGCCGGTGGCGATCGGGAAGGCCGACACGGCGCGCTTGCCGTGGTCAAACACCGCCGTAACGTCCGGCGGGAAGACGCTCTGATGATCGTCCCCGCCCTTCACCGCCGGGTTGGCCCACCACAGGAAGTGGCGCGGGGTGGCGTTGCCGTTGAAGACTTTACCGGTGATCTCAATCAACGCCCGGTCCGGGTAGAGCGTAAAGCCGGTCATCACCTGCAGGCCGCGCATTGGCTCGGCCTCGCCCAGCCAGACGGTCTGCGCCCCGCTCTCCTGAGGCTGGATGGTCACGTCAACCGGCATAAAGGTGGTCGGGCGATGGTGCTGCGGCCAGTTAAATTCGATCCCGCCGGAGATCCACGGCCCAAGCAGACCCACCAGCGCCGGTTTCACCACTTCGTTGTAGTAGACGAAATCACGCGCCTGGACTTTGTCATACGCCCGATGAATACGTCCCCCCAGTTCCGGCAGCAGCATGATGCGGATGAAGTCGTTTTCCATCCACACCGCCTGGTAATCGCGCATCTCGCGGATCCCGGTCAGGGTATCGGTTACGCCGTAGGGGTAGACCGCACCGGAGGAGCCCTGGTACACGCGTTTCTCAAGGAACATCGGGTTGGTATCTTCTGCGCCGGTGGTCCACGTCGGTAATGCGACGGTCTCCCGCCAGACCTTCACTGCTCCAGACATATTCACTCTCCAGTAAACAAATAACAGTAAAAAGCGATAAGATGGCAGTGTAGAGAGGAATTCAGCGCGCTGATTGCGTAATGCTCACGCAATACAATTAACGGAGTTTAGTGAAATGCAGATTGCCGGTCTGAACAACCAGCGGGTGCGGCAGCATAACCGACGCACGATCATGGCGCTTATCTGGCGCTACCAGCGCCTGAGCAAATCGCAGCTGGCCCAGCACACCGGGCTGTCGATCCCCGCCGTCAGTAAAATTCTGGATGAGCTGGTAGCCGATAAAAAGCTGGGGCACTCCAGTGAAAACCTCAGCACCCGGGGGATGAACAGCGGCCATTATCAGATCCCCGATGCGGGCCCACTCATACTCTGCATGAATGTCAGCCCCACCAGCATAGAGAGCCAGCTGATCGACGGACGCATGGTGCCGCAGGGGGATTTTACCTGGACCGACGTCAACGCCCGTACCCCAGAGGCGCTGTTGCAGGCCATCGAAAGCCTGTGGCAGCAGCAGCGTAAACGCTGGCCGGGGCAGCGGATCAATCTGGCCCTCGGGATCCACGGACAGGTGGATACCGCCACCGGGGTATCCCAGATCATGCCCCAGGCCCCCTGGAAAAAACCGATTGAGATTAAGTATCTGCTGGAAGAGAAGCTGGGCATCACGGTGATGGTGGATAACGACTGCGTGATGCTGGCCCTGGCGGAGAAATGGCAAAACCCGGCCAACCGCGACGATTTTTGCGTAATTAACGTCGATTACGGTATCGGCTCCTCGTTCGTCATTAACGGGCAGGTCTACCGCGGGACGCTGAACGGCAGCGGGCAGATTGGTCACACCATTTTCGATCGCGACGGCGTGGCCTGCGCCTGCGGGCGATACGGCTGTCTGGAGACGGTCGCCTCCCTGTCAGCTCTCAAAAAACAGGCCCGGCTGTGGCTGAAATCCCAGCCCGGCTCCCTGAGTCTCGACCCGGATAGCCTCACCAGCCTGCAACTGCTGGACGCCTGGCGTCAGGGTGACGCAAATATTCAGCGCTGGGCAGACGAGGCCGCCAACGCCATCGGCCTGACGCTCTACAACTTGCTCAACATCCTCAACATCAACCAAATCTGGTTCTATGGCCGCAGCTGTGCCTTTGGCGAACGCTGGCTGCAGACCATTAATCGCCAGATTGGCTTTACCCCCTTCGATCACGGAGATGCGGTGCGAAACCGGCAAACGGAAATCGCCTTTGGCGGGCTGACGCGGCAGCAGCAGATCGTCGGGATCGGTTATCTGTTTGTGGAGGATGCGCTTGCGGCAGGCTGACGGGGAGATGCCGCAGTTGCGCAAATTTACATCAGTCTGATGCCTGATTTATGAAGAAAAGCTGAATGGCGGGCCGGCATTTTGTGTATTAGCTTTAAGATAAATCCCACCCATAGCGAGCCTGCCATGAACACACTACGGTATTTCGATTTTGGTCAGTCCCGGGCGCTGATCCTGTTGATCGCCCGTCTCGCACTCATCGCCCTGTTTATTATTTTCGGTGTGCCAAAAATGTTCGGTTTTGACGGCACGGTGCAATATATGGCGAAGCTGGGCGCCCCGATGCCGATGCTGGCGGCCATTGTGGCGGTGATCATGGAAGTGCCCGCTGCCATTCTGATCGTGCTCGGCTTTTTCACCCGTCCGCTGGCGGTGCTGTTCGTCTTTTATACCCTGGGTACGGCGGTGATTGGTCACCACTACTGGGATATGAGCGGCGACGCGGTAATGCCCAACATGATTAACTTCTTCAAGAACATCAGCATCGCTGGCGGATTTCTTCTGCTGGCGGTCGCCGGGCCGGGGGCGATCTCCATCGACCGGCGTTAGCCATAAAAAAAGGCCGCATGCGCGGCCTTTTTGTTCTGCTAAGCAGAATTATGCGTAAACCGGGAAGCGCGCGCAGATATCCAGCACTTTGGCCTTCACGCGTTCGATAACGGCTTCGTCATTGATGTTGTCCAGCACGTCACACATCCAGCCAGCCAGCTCTTTCACTTCCGCTTCTTTAAAGCCGCGGCGAGTGACAGCCGGAGAACCGATACGGATACCGGAGGTCACGAACGGGCTCTTCGGATCGTTTGGTACGCTGTTCTTGTTGACGGTGATGTTGGCGCGGCCCAGGGCAGCGTCAGCTTCTTTACCGGTCAGGTTTTTATCTACCAGATCCAGCAGGAACAGGTGGTTTTCAGTGCCGCCGGAGACCACTTTGTAGCCACGGTTCAGGAACACTTCCACCATCGCTTTGGCGTTCTTAGCAACCTGCTGCTGATAAACCTTGAACTCAGGCTCCATCGCTTCTTTCAGCGCCACGGCTTTCGCCGCGATCACGTGCATCAGCGGGCCGCCCTGCGCGCTTGGGAACACGGCAGAGTTCAGTTTCTTATACAGATCTTCGTCGCCGCCCTTCGCCAGGATCAAGCCACCGCGTGGACCTGCCAGGGTTTTGTGGGTCGTGGTGGTGACCACGTGAGCATGCGGAACCGGGTTCGGGTAAACGCCTGCGGCGATCAGACCGGCAACGTGCGCCATGTCGACGAACAGGTATGCGCCGATGCTGTCGGCGATTTCACGCATTTTGGCCCAGTCAACCACGCCGGAGTAAGCAGAGAAGCCACCGATGATCATCTTCGGTTTGTGCTCTTTGGCCTGCTTAGCCATGTCTTCGTAGTCAATTTTGCCGGTCTCATCAATACCGTAAGGGATGATGTTGTACAGTTTGCCGGAGAAGTTAACCGGAGAGCCGTGAGTCAGGTGGCCGCCCTGCGCCAGGTTCATACCCAGCACGGTGTCGCCCGGCTGCAGCAGCGCGGTGTAGACCGCGAAGTTAGCCTGAGAGCCAGAGTGCGGCTGCACGTTCGCGTAGTCAGCGCCAAACAGCTCTTTGGCACGATCGATCGCCAGCTGCTCAACGATATCAACGTATTCGCAACCGCCGTAGTAGCGCTTGCCCGGGTAACCTTCAGCGTATTTGTTGGTCAGCTGAGAGCCCTGCGCCTGCATAACGCGCGGACTGGTGTAGTTTTCGGAGGCGATCAGTTCGATGTGCTCTTCCTGACGTACTTTTTCCTGCTCCATAGCCTGCCACAGTTCGGCATCATAATCGGCAATGTTCATTTCACGCTTTAACATCCGCATCTCCTGACTCAGCTAACAAGTAAATTTTTGCCTGAAAAAGGCGGTCCAGTTGGACGACGGGCAACAGTATAACTGATTAGCAGTGTGATAACAGGTCTTGACAAACGATTTTACGCAAACGTTTACCTACCCGCCACGCAAGGGTTTGAGCAATAACGCTCTCACCCGGCAAAACGGATTTCTTTTCAGGTTTGTGATGCAGTTAATCCAGGTTGCAAAGAACCATTTACAACGCAGGGTTATTTTTTATAAGATGCATATAAAATACATCATTAAAGTAACATCTGAAGGAAGCTGCTATGTTAGACGCACAAACCATCGCGACCGTTAAAGCCACTATCCCCCTGCTGGTCGAAACCGGCCCTAAACTCACCGCCCATTTTTACGACCGCATGTTCGCCCATAACCCGGAGCTCAAAGAGATTTTCAACATGAGCAACCAGCGTAACGGCGACCAGCGCGAAGCGTTATTCAACGCCATTGCCGCGTATGCCAGCAACATTGAGAACCTGCCGGCGCTGCTGCCTGCGGTGGAAAAAATCGCGCAGAAACATACCAGCTTCCAGATCAAACCCGAGCAGTACAACATTGTTGGTGGCCATCTGCTGGCGACCCTGGATGAGATGTTCAGCCCGGGCCAGGAGGTACTGGACGCGTGGGGCAAAGCCTACGGCGTGCTGGCCAATGTCTTTATTAATCGTGAAGCGCAGATCTACAGCGAAAACGCCAGCAAGAACGGCGGCTGGGAAGGCACCCGCGCCTTCCGCATCGTGGAGAAAACCCCGCGCAGCGCGCTTATCACCAGCTTTGAATTTGAGCCGGTCGACGGCCAGCCGGTTGCCGATTACCAGCCGGGTCAGTATCTGGGCGTGTGGCTGAAACCGGAAGGCTTCCCGCATCAGGAGATCCGCCAGTACTCCCTGACCCGCAAACCAAACGGTAAAGGCTATCGCATTGCGGTAAAACGCGAGGAAGGCGGACAGGTCTCGACCTGGCTGCACGACGAAGCCAAGGTCGGTGACGTGGTACATCTGGCCGCACCGGCGGGCGATTTCTTTATGGCTGTCGATGCGCACACCCCGGTGACGCTGATCTCCGCCGGTGTCGGCCAGACTCCGATGCTGGCGATGCTGGATACCCTGGCGAAATCGCAGCATCAGGCCCAGGTGAACTGGTTCCACGCCGCAGAGAATGGCGAAGTGCATGCCTTTTCTGATGAAGTGAAAGCCCTGGCTGCCGGTCTGCCGCACTTTACCGCCCATACCTGGTATCGCCTGCCAACGGACGACGACCGTGCCGCAGCCCGCTTCGACAGCGAAGGTCTGATGGCGTTAAGCCAGCACAAAGCGCAGTTCCACGCCCCGGAAATGCAGTTCTACGTTTGTGGCCCGGTGGCGTTTATGCAGTATGCCGCGGCACAGTTGGTTGAGCTGGGCGTGAACAAAGACAACATTCACTACGAATGTTTCGGCCCGCATAAGGTGCTGTAATGAAAAAGCCCCTCGTTCGAGGGGCTTTTTTTTCGCCGGGTGGCGGCTGCGCCTTACCCGGCCTACAAAACCGTTGGCGCTGTTAAATCGCGGCGTCGTCTTCTTCGCCGGTACGGATACGGATCACGCGCGCCACGTCAAAGACGAAGATTTTGCCGTCACCGATTTTGCCGGTCTGTGCGGTGCGGATGATGGTATCCACGCAGGTCTCCACGATGTCGTCCGACACCACGATTTCAATTTTTACCTTCGGCAGGAAATCAACCATGTATTCCGCGCCACGGTACAGTTCAGTGTGGCCCTTCTGACGACCAAAGCCTTTCACCTCTGTCACCGTCATGCCGGTGATGCCGACTTCCGCCAGCGCTTCGCGCACATCATCCAGTTTGAAAGGTTTAATTATCGCATCAATCTTTTTCATGGTGGTCCTTAAACTTATGCCTGTCAGCTGCCTCGTAATCGGTTGCTCACAGTATCATATTCAGACGGCTTTTAGCGCATCACTCTTTAAAATCGTTTGCTTCCAGCTCATGGCGCGACAGCAGCTTATAAAACTCGGTGCGGTTACGTCCGGCCATCCGCGCGGCATGGGTGACGTTGCCCTTGGTGATCTGCAGTAACTTACGCAGATAGTTGAGCTCAAACTGGTTGCGGGCCTCGACGAAGGTCGGCAAGGCGGTGTTCTCCCCTTCCAGCGCCTGCTCCACCAGCGCATCGCTGATCACCGGCGAGGAGGTGAGCGCCACGCATTGTTCAATCACGTTCACCAGCTGGCGCACGTTGCCGGGCCAGCTGGCGGTCATCAGCCGCTTCATGGCGTCGGTGGAAAAGGCCCGTACAAATGGCTTGTGCCGCTCGGCAGACTGGCGCAACAGCTGGGTCGCCAGCAGCGGAATATCTTCCGCCCGCTCCGCCAGCGCGGGGATCTTCAGGTTGACCACATTGAGGCGATAGAAGAGGTCTTCACGGAACTCGTTGCGCGCCATCGCCTTGGGCAGATCCCGGTGGGTGGCGGAGATAATGCGCACGTTGATGTCGATATCGCGGTTGCTGCCGAGCGGCCTGACCTTACGCTCCTGCAGCACGCGCAGCAGTTTGACCTGCAGTGGCGCAGGCATATCGCCAATTTCATCGAGGAACAGGGTCCCGCCTTCCGCGGCCTGGAACAGTCCTTCCCGACTGCTGACCGCGCCGGTAAAGGCTCCGCGCGCATGACCAAACAGTTCAGATTCGAGCAGTTGTTCCGGCAGCGCCCCGCAGTTGATGGCGATAAAGGCGTTTTTGCCGCGCGGGCTGGCATTGTGGATCGCCTGGGCGAGGATCTCTTTCCCGGTGCCGCTCTGGCCGTTAATCAGCACGCTGACATCGGACTGGGCCACCATCCGCGCCTGCTCCAGCAGCCGCAGCATGATCGGGCTACGGGTGACAATGGTCTCCCGCCACGTCTCATCCCCGGATGGCGCGGCGTGCTCCAGCGCATCGTCAATCGCTTTGTAGAGCGCGTCTTTGTCCACCGGCTTGGTGAGGAAGCTGAAGACCCCCTGCTGGGTGGCTGCCACCGCATCCGGGATCGATCCGTGGGCGGTGAGGATGATCACCGGCATGCCGGGTTGCAGCTTCTGGATCTCGGTGAACAACTGCATGCCGTCCATTTCATCCATCCGCAGGTCGCTGATCACCAGATCGACCTTCTCGCGCCCCAGCACCTTCAGCCCTTCCTGGCCGCTTTCGGCGGTGACCACGCTGTAGCCCTCGCTCACCAGACGCATGCCCAGCAGCTTCAGCAAGCCGGGGTCATCATCCACCAGCAAAAGATGCGCAGGTTTTCGGCTTGTCATGGCTTTACCTCCTCTTGTTTCGGGGTATCGCTGTCCGGTGCCCCATCGCCATCGGCGGCCGGGGTTGTACTCTTCGGCGCATCCGGCAGATAGTTACTCACCGGCTTGCGGGTGGAGAGCTGCCGTTCAATATCGGTCAGGTTTTCCAGCTTCCGGGTGGTAGTGTCCAGCTGCGAACGTAAATATTGCTGCTGCTGGCGCAGGGTATCCAGCTCACCGTCGGTCGTCTGCTGTAACTTGCCGTAGCGGGAACGCTCCTCCGCCAGCTGCAGCTGCAGCACCTGCCCGTGTCGCCAGAGCTGATACAGCGGGCGCAACTGGGCAGGGATCTGCGGGCTCAGGGCATCCAGCCGGGTAGTCAACACCCGCCGCTCCACCGGGTTAATTTTGGCATTGGCCAGCAGGATCCCGCGTTTGAAGCTCTCCTGCCAGGTGTCATCGGTCCAACCCCGGGCCTCCGCGCGCGCGGCGGCGGGTGAGAGGCGATCCGCGCAGTCCATGCCGCGCAGCCAGTAGAGCGGGTTACTGTCGGTCTCCTGACCGTGCAGCTGCCAGATATTATTGCAGTCCGTAGAGAGGAAGTCCGCCAGCTGATGTTCAGGCAATTTTTCATCCTGCTTGTCGCTGATGGCAGGCGTAGGCGCGTGGGTGACGCAGCCGGCCAGCAGCAGGCAGGGAAGGCTCAGGCGGATAAAGTGGCCGGAAAAGACCGCGCTAATGGCGCGGGAAAAGACGTGTGACATACTCACCAGACTTAGATTCATTTCAGTGATTTTTCCGACTCAAGCGGCAGTTCGATGCGAAAACAGACATCGGTACGGTCGTCATTGACAAGATTAAGTTCTCCCTGCATACGACGAATGCAGTCGCGGGCGATGCTCAGCCCCAGACCGCTTCCCTTAACCGCCCCTTTACGTTGATGGCTCCCCTGGAAAAAGGGTTCGAAGATCATCGTTTTTTCATCGTCGGGGATCGGGTTTCCGGTGTTGGCGACATCGATACAGACTCGCGAGCCGCGCGTAAAACTGCGAACATAAATGGTACCGGATTCAATGCCATAGTGCACCGCGTTGGAATAAAGATTATCCAGCACGCTCATCAGCAGCATGGGCTCAGCTAAACAGGCGGGCGTCGAGAGCGCCACTTCAGTATGCATCATTTTAGCCCGTGCAGGCAGGCTGTGGGCAGAGAGCACCATATCCACCAGCGGGGCCAGCTCCACGCGCTCCAGCTCGGGTATGCCGTCGGCCAGCTTGCGGTTGTAGTCGAGCAGCTGCTCGATCAGCTTTTGCAGATTGCGGCTGCTGGCGTCGAGGATCTCGACAATCTCCCCCTGCTCCGGCGTCAGCGGCCCGGCGACCTCGTCGGCCAGCAGCTCGGTGCCCTCGCGCATGCTGGCAAGGGGGGTTTTCAGTTCGTGGGAGATGTGGCGCAGAAACTGGTGGCGCTGGGATTCGAGCCACGCCAGCCGCTCTGAGAGCCAGATGATGCGTTGCCCAACCGAGCGCAACTCGCGCGGTCCGGTAAAGACCACGGTATTGCCCAGCGAGCGCCCCTCCCCCAGCCGGTTGATCATCCGCTCGATACCCTTCACCGGGCCGATAATCATGCGGGTGAAGAGCAAAACCAGGACCAGGCTGACCAGGAACAGCACCAGCGCCTGCCAGCCGAAGAACTGGCCGCGCTCGGCAATCTCCTGCTGGAGCTGCTGCCCGCGGGAGAAGATCACCGCCCGGGTCGCCTGCACCATCTCGGTATTGGCGTTAGCGAAGGCCTCCAGCCGCATGGCAGACATCGCATCGGGGCCGCTATTAAGGCACTGGAGCTGCGCCAGCGCATTGATATCCTGGCGTAAGGCCTGATAGAGCTTATCGTCCGGCAGCACGCCCGCATGGGCATCGAGCATTTCGCTGTAGCGCTTACGCTGATCCTGATACACCCGCGCCAGGGTTCTGTCGTCGAGCACGCAATACTGGCGGTAGCTGCGCTCCATCTCCAGCGCAGCGTTGGTCATCGCCTCGCTGCGGCGGGCATCAATCAGGGTGGTGCGGTTGGTGAGCGCCGCCTGGGCGCTGAGGGCATTCAGGCTCTGCCATGCCTGCCAGGCCAGAACCAGCAGAGGCAGCAGGATCAGCAGGAATGCCATCATGACTAACTGTCGCAAGGAGCGAGGGAAAACAGGCCAGCGTTTCAACGCATTACTCTCTGTTACGAGGGGGTAAGAGGATGCTAGCTGGACAACCCTTCAGATACAACAAAGCCGGGTTAAAAACCCGGCTTTGTTATGGAATGAGGCGGTGCCTAACTCGACGTTTCGCCCTGGGTCTGATAAAGCAACGCTATGATCAGTAGTTGGACGGCAGGCACCTTTTTGTGCGTCATTCGAAGTTTATGTAGCGCGTCCCGAAGGGGCTGACATAAGAGGGTGAATGAGCCACTGGTTATTATTATGCAACAGATGTGCCATATTGCAAATAAAAATATTAAATTGTTAATTTATATGAAATTTTACAGCATTCAGCGGTAGTTGCTGGCGGAATGGTTTTCAGGCTATCTGTCGCTTATTAGCAACACCCTGGATGGGTTATTAATGGGTCTAGTAAAATCAATAAGTTAAATGTCGCCAATTGGCGACATCACTATGTGAGGCGTGTCGCATATTTGCGACACCGGGGAAATACCGGAAGGCACTGCTTTTGCCCGGCCTTTCCAGGCCCGGTAAGCGAAGCGCCACCGGGCACAACAACGATCGCTTAACCCAACTGCTTACGCGCGTTGCGGAAGATACGCATCCACGGGCTGTCCTCGCCCCAGTTCTCCGGGTGCCAGGAGTTGCTGACGGTGCGGAACACGCGCTCAGGGTGCGGCATCATCACCGTAACGCGACCGCTTTCGCTGGTCACCGCCGTGATCCCGTTGGCTGAGCCGTTCGGGTTCGCCGGGTAGGTCTGCGTCACTTTACCGAAGTTATCGACAAAGCGCAGCGCCACCAGGCCTTTGCTCTCCAGCTCCGCCAGGTGCGCGGCGTTACGCACTTCAACCTGCCCTTCACCGTGAGACACGGCGATAGGCATCTGCGATCCCACCATCCCCTGCAGCAGCAGAGACGGGCTCTGGGTCACTTCCACCAGGCTGAAACGCGCTTCGAAGCGGTCGGACTGGTTACGCACAAAGCGCGGCCAGGCCTCGCTGCCCGGGATCAACTCGCGCAGGTTGGACATCATCTGGCAGCCGTTACAGACGCCAAGGGCCAGGGTCTGCGGACGGTGGAAGAAGGTTTCAAACTCGTCACGGACGCGGTCGTTGAAGAGGATGGATTTTGCCCAGCCCTCACCCGCTCCCAGCACGTCGCCGTAGGAGAAGCCGCCGCACGCCACCAGCGCCTGGAAATCGGCCAGACCGGTACGGCCTGCCAGCAGGTCGCTCATGTGGACGTCGATGGCATCGAAGCCCGCACGGTGGAAGGCAGCCGCCATCTCAACGTGGGAGTTGACGCCCTGCTCGCGCAGAACGGCCACTTTTGGACGGGCACTCTTCGCAATGTATGGCGCAGCGATGTCTTCGTTGATGTCGAACGACAGCTTCACGTTCAGGCCCGGATCGTTGTCGTTGGCTTTTGCCTCGTGCTCCTGATCGGCGCACGCCGGGTTATCGCGCAGACGCTGCATCTGCCAGGTGGTTTCCGCCCACCACATGCGCAGCGTGGAGCGGCTTTCGGCAAAGACGGCCTGACCGTTGGCTTCAATAACAAAGCGATCCCCGGTCACCGCTTTACCCAGGTAGTGCACGCAGTCGCCCAGACCGTGCTGGGCCAGCAGCGCTTCCACCGCTTCGCGATCCGCTGCACGCACCTGAATAACGGCACCCAGCTCTTCGTTGAACAGCGCCGCCAGACGATCGTCGCCCAGGCTGGCAATGTTGGCTTCCACGCCGCAGTGGCCGGTGAAGGCCATCTCGGCCAGAGTGACCAGCAGACCGCCGTCGGAACGGTCGTGGTAGGCCAGCAGTTTGCGTTGAGCCACCAGCGCCTGGATGGCGTCATAGAAGCCCTTCAGCTGCGCCACGTCGCGCACGTCAGCGGCCTTATCACCCAGCTGGCGATAAACCTGCGCCAGCGCGGTGGCACCCAGCGCGTTATGACCTTTACCCAGGTCGATCAGCAGCAGGGCGTTATCTTCGGTAGAAAGCTGCGGCGTGATGGTATGACGCACATCTTCCACACGGGCGAAGGCGGTGATCACCAGCGACAGCGGCGAAGTCATCTCGCGCTGCTCGCTGCCTTCCTGCCAGCGGGTTTTCATCGACATGGAGTCTTTGCCCACCGGAATGGTCAGGCCCAGCGCCGGACAGAGCTCTTCACCTACCGCTTTTACGGCTTCGTACAGGCCAGCATCTTCGCCCGGGTGACCGGCTGCGGCCATCCAGTTAGCGGAGAGCTTGATGCGTTTGATGTCGCCAATCTGGGTGGCGGCGATGTTGGTCAGCGCCTCCCCCACTGCCAGACGGGCAGAGGCGGCAAAGTCCAGCAGGGCAACCGGAGAACGTTCGCCCAGCGCCATCGCTTCACCGTAGTAGCTGTCGAGGCTGGCGGTGGTCACCGCGCAGTTGGCTACCGGTACCTGCCACGGGCCAACCATCTGATCGCGGGCAACCATACCGGTCACGGTGCGGTCACCGATGGTCACCAGGAAGGTCTTTTCCGCCACGGCCGGCAGATGCAGCACCCGGTTTACCGCCTCGGCAACGGTCACACCCTGCAAATCAAGCGCTTTGCCGCTGGCTTTGCGGGTCTGGACGTCGCGGGTCATCTTCGGCGTTTTGCCCAGCAGCACGTCCAGCGGCAGATCGATTGGCTGGTTGTCGAAGTGGGTATCGCTCAGGGAGAGGTGCATCTCTTCGGTGGCTTCACCGATTACCGCATACGGCGCGCGCTCGCGGCGGCACAGCTCGTCGAACAGCGGCAACTGGTCCGGGGCAACGGCCAGCACGTAGCGCTCCTGGGATTCGTTACACCAGATCTCCAGCGGGCTCATGCCCGGCTCATCGCTCAGGATGTCGCGCAGGTTGAAGCGTCCGCCGCGGTTGCCATCGCTGACCAGCTCCGGCATGGCGTTCGACAGACCGCCCGCGCCCACGTCGTGAATAAACAGGATCGGGTTGGCATCGCCCAGCTGCCAGCAGCGGTCGATCACTTCCTGGCAACGGCGCTCCATCTCCGGGTTGTCGCGCTGTACGGAGGCGAAATCGAGATCCGCATCGGACTGACCGGAGGCCATCGAAGAGGCCGCCCCGCCGCCCAGGCCGATGTTCATCGCCGGACCGCCGAGGACGATCAGTTTCGCGCCGACGACGATCTCGCCTTTCTGCACGTGATCGGCACGAATGTTGCCGATCCCACCCGCCAGCATGATTGGTTTGTGGTAGCCGCGCAGCTCTTCGCCGTTGTGGCTCTCCACTTTCTCTTCGTAGGTACGGAAGTAACCGTTCAGGGCCGGACGACCAAATTCGTTGTTAAATGCCGCGCCGCCCAGCGGGCCGTCGGTCATGATGTCCAGGGCGGTAACAATACGCTCTGGCTTGCCGAAATCTTCTTCCCACGGCTGCTCGAAGCCCGGGATACGCAGGTTGGAGACGGAGAAGCCCACCAGACCCGCTTTGGGTTTAGCCCCACGACCGGTTGCCCCTTCGTCACGGATTTCGCCGCCGGAGCCGGTCGCCGCACCCGGCCACGGGGAGATGGCCGTCGGGTGGTTGTGGGTTTCGACTTTCATCAGGATATGCGCAGGCTCCTGGTGGAAGTCATAGCGCCCTGCTTCGCGATCGGCGAAGAAGCGGCCCACCTCGGAACCTTCCATCACCGCGGCGTTGTCTTTATAGGCAGACAGCACGTGGTCAGGGGTTTTCTCCATGGTGTTTTTGATCATTTTGAACAGCGACTTCGGCTGTTGCTCGCCGTCGATAATCCAGTCGGCGTTAAAGATTTTGTGGCGGCAGTGCTCGGAGTTGGCCTGGGCGAACATATAGAGTTCGATGTCGTTCGGGTTGCGGTTCAGCTTAACGAACGCGTCCTGCAGGTAGTCGATTTCATCGTCGGCCAGCGCCAGGCCCAGACGCAGGTTGGCGTCAATCAGCGCCTGACGGCCTTCACCCAGCAGATCCACGCTCTGTACCGGCGCAGGCTGGTGGTGGGAGAAGAGCTGCTGCGCATCATCCAGAGAGGCAAACACGCTCTCCATCATGCGGTCGTGCAGTTCGGCTGCCACAAGGGCCCACTGGGCGTCGGTCAGGGTGGAGGCTTCAACGTAATACGCCACGCCGCGCTCCAGACGGTCAATCTGGTTCAGACCACAGTTACGGGCGATGTCGGTTGCTTTAGAAGACCAGGGGGAGATGGTGCCCGGACGAGGCGTAACCAGCAGAAGTTTACCGTTCGGGGTATGGCTGCTCAGGCTTGGGCCGTACTTCAGCAGGCGCTCAAGCCGGACTAAATCCTCTGCCGTTAAGGGAGCATTCAGGTCAGCAAAATGGACATACTCAGCGTAAATATTGCTTACCGGAAGGTCGGCTGCCTGAAAACGTGCCAGCAGTTTGTTGATACGGAAGGCAGACAGTGCAGGCGAACCACGCAGAATTTCCATCATAAGTCTCTCGTCTTCGAAGCGCCGGAGGCGCTTACAGTGTGCGCAAGGGGGGAAAACGGGCGCCATTATAGTGGATCCTGCGCGCCGACGAAACCGTTTGCGTCGTAATAAAATCGATGTCGCCATTTAACCATTGGTGTTGCCTTTCCCGCTAATAAGTTGCCAAGTGGCGTTACTTTGCGCAAAATGCCGCGAAATCTTTGGTAATACCTGTTTTTACTGTGGCGACTATAAACCAGAATAATACACAGCTCATAGAATCAACTTATTGAAAAAATTAAAGATTAATTATCTGTTCATCGGCATAGTGACGTTGCTGCTGGCAGTGGCCCTCTGGCCCTCAATCCCCTGGTTCGGCAAAGCCGAAAACCGTATCGCCGCTATCCAGGCGCGGGGGGAGCTGCGCGTCAGTACCCTCTCCTCGCCGTTAACTTACAGCGCGATCAACGACAAAGTGACTGGACTGGACTACGAACTGGCGCAGCACTTTGCCGACTACCTGGGCGTAAAGCTCAAAATCACCGTACGCCAGAACATCAGCCAGTTGTTCGACGATCTGGATAATGGCGATGCCGATATGCTGGCCGCCGGTCTGGTCTATAACAGCGAGCGCAGCAAGAACTATCAGCCAGGCCCCACCTACTACTCCGTGTCGCAGCAGCTGGTCTACCGCGTCGGCAGCCTGCGCCCGCGCACCCTTGCCAACCTCAGCGCTGAGCAGCTCACCGTCGCCCCGGGGCATGTGGTGATTGACGACCTGCGGGCGCTGAAAGAAAAGAAGTACCCTAACCTCAACTGGACGGTGGATGAGAAACTGGGCACCACGGCGCTGCTGGAGCAGGTCACCGACGGCAAATTGCCCTACACCATCGCTGACTCGGTTGCTATCAGCCTGTTCCAGCGTGTCCACCCGGAGCTGGCGGTGGCGCTGGACGTCACTGACGAACAGCCCGTCACCTGGTTCAGCCCCCTCGATGACGATCAGACGCTCTCTGCCGCCATGCTCGATTTCTTCAACGGGATGAATGAGGACGGCACCCTGGCGCGTCTGGAGGAGAAATACCTCGGCCACGGGGATGACTTCGACTATGTCGATACCCGCAGCTTCCTGCGCGCCGTGGATAACGTCCTGCCGGACCTGCAGCCGCTGTTTGAGAAGTACGCCCAGGAGATTGACTGGCGTCTGCTGGCCGCCATCTCGTATCAGGAGTCGCACTGGGACGCGCAGGCCACCTCCCCCACCGGCGTGCGCGGTCTGATGATGCTGACCAAAAATACCGCCCAGAGCCTGGGCCTGACCGACCGCACCGATGCCGAACAGAGCATCAGCGGTGGCGCACGTTATCTGCAGGATATGATGGCGAAGGTGCCGGAGACGGTGCCGGAAGAGGAGCGGATCTGGTTTGCACTGGCGGCCTACAACATGGGATACGCCCATATGATCGACGCCCGCGCCCTGACGGCTAAAACCAAAGGTAATCCCGACAGCTGGTCAGACGTTAAACAGCGCCTGCCGCTGTTGAGCCAGAAGCCGTATTACGACAAGTTAACCTATGGCTACGCGCGCGGCCACGAGGCGTACGCCTACGTGGAGAATATCCGCAAATACCAGATCAGCCTGGAGGGGTATCTGCTGGAGAAAGAGCGAGAGGCGATAGCGCAGCAGCAGCTGGCGCAAAGTTATCCGGTGGTATCGCCGGATGAGCTTACTCGCCCGATGACGTCGATTCTGCCTTTTGTCGCTTTTTCTGCTGACGCCGCATTCGAAAGAAGTCACTTAGCATCGCCGAACACGCTGGTGCCAGCACCCCGCCCACGACATTAACCTGGTGGTTCATGCCGGGATGTCTGAGCACGTCCAGCAGCGAACCTGCCGCCCCGGTTTTTTCATCCTTCGCGCCAAACACTACCGTGCCGATGCGGCTGTGGATCATCGCGCCGGAGCACATGACGCAGGGTTCGAGGGTGACATAGAGGGTGGTGTCGAGCAGGCGATAGTTTTGCAGCACCAGCCCGCCCTGGCGCAGGGCCATGATTTCGGCATGGGCGGTCGGGTCGTGTCGCCCAATCGGGCGGTTCCAGCCTTCGCCAATCACCTGGTTATTGTGGACCAGCACGGCGCCCACCGGGACTTCACCCTCTTCCCAGGCACGTTTGGCAAGCTGGAGCGCATGGCGCATCCAGTATTCATGATTAAGTTCAGGTTCGGACAACGCAGCATACTCCAGTCTGAAAAGCGGGCGCATTATACACACCCGCTATGCATAATCACAAAATCATTCCAGTTGCTGAAGTTCGCCCAGGGGCGTGACGCGCCAGCGGTGCTGGCAGAAGTAGAGAAGGGGGTTGTCCTGCTTGCTGTCGCTGTAGCCGCTGTAGAGCCGCAGCGGGGTGCCGATTTTCTTCTCCAGCTGTACCACCTTCTCGTGGCCGAGGCAGCGCATGGTCAGCACCCAGCCACCATAAGCGCGCCCCATCTGGGTAGCAATCAGGTTAACGCGCGGCAGCCAGGGGGTATCGAAATAGACCTGCTCCACCAGCGACTGCGGCGAGCCGGTGATCAGCCAGATGTCGGCATCGTTGGCGTTGAGGTAGTTGGTGAGCCGCTCCTGCACCACCGGGAAGGCGGTGACATGCCCGCGAAACCAGCTGACAAACTCTTTCTCCAGCTGTCTGAGTCGCGCTTCGCTGTGGCCGAAGGTGCAGCCCCACAGCAGCAGGCTCATCGGCCAGCGGGCGGCGCGGCCTTTTACCAGCAACGCGCCGCCGATGATGGGTAGCAGGGGTAACACGAGCAGGGCATTCAGGGGCTGTCGGCGCAGTAAATAGCGCATAAAGGTGCCGAACATATCCTGCTGATGCAGCGTTCCGTCCAGATCAAAAAAGACTACGCGACGCTCGTGATTGGCCAAACCTTACTCCTCTGGATCGTTGAACCCTAACAGCCAGGTAAACAGGAACCCGGCGATCACCGCTACCAGATAGCCTAACAGATAGAGCATGACTTTTCCGGTCACGATGGTTAATGCCAGCGGTAATCCGGAAATACCAAAGGTGATAACGGTCGCTACTTTCCAGTAACTGATCAGCGCCCCGCCGACCGCACCGCCAAGACAGGCCCCGATAAACGGCTTGCCCAGCGGCAGGGTGACACCGAAGATCAGCGGTTCACCGATCCCCAGCAGCCCGACCGGCAGCGCCCCTTTGATCACCTTCTTCAGACGTTCATTGCGGGTTTTCATCAGCACCGCTATCGCCGCGCCGATCTGCCCGACACCCGCCATCGCCAGAATAGGCAGCAGTGCGTTATAACCATGGGCCTGCACCAGCTCAACGTGGATCGGCACCAGGCCCTGATGTAAGCCGGTCAACACCAGCGGCAGGAAGGTGCCCGAAAGAACCCCGCCCACCAGGAATCCCCCGCGATCGATAGCCCAGGAGGCCCCGTGGGCGATAGATTCCGAGATCACCCCACCCAGCGGCTGCAGGGCGATGATCGCCACGCTGCCGGTAATTAAGGTAGTCAGCAGCGGATTAAAGATAAGCTCCAGCGAGCCCGGCAGGATATTGCGTAGCCGTTTCTCGATCCAGCACATCAACACCACCACCAGCAGCACGGCGATCACCCCGCCCCGCCCCGGCTGCAGCGCCTCACCAAACAGGGTGATTTGGGCTAGCTGTGGGCTGGAGAGGATCCCCGCCATTACCCCGCCCATCGCCAGCGATCCGCCGAATACTTTGGCGGTGTTCACCCCCACCAGAATGTTCATGATGGCAAAGACCGCGCTGCCGAAAATGCCGAGGATCCCCAGCAGGTTTGGGTAGTGGGTCGCGAAGTCACCGACAATGTCCGGACGTTTCAGGATATTGATGATCCCGGTGATCAGCCCCGAGGCAATAAAGGCCGGGATCAGCGGAATAAAGACGTTTGCCAGCTGACGCAGCGCGTCGCTCATCGGGGCTTTATATTTGGCCTTCGCCTGCGCTTTGGTGCGCTCGGCGTCATCCATCACCGCCCCGCCCATCAGCGAACGCATGGCATCCACCACCTGCGCGGCCTTGCCGGGGCCGACGATCAGCTGATGCTGCTCCCCCTGCTTTACGTAGCCGCTGACGCCGGGCAGTTTTTTCAGCCGCGCCAGATCGAGCTTGTCATCATCCTGGACTTCCACCCGCACCCGCGTCATGCAGTTTTCCAGACGCCGGATATTGTTCTCTCCGCCTATACCCGCAAGGATATCGCTGGCGAGCGCTGCTGTTTTTTCCATGTACGCCTCTTTAGTTTTCTAATGCCGCACGTAAGAATCCCTGATGCGCGTCGAGTCTGGCGCGCGCCGCCGCGGCATCCAGCCCGCTTAAGATCATCAGGATCGCCGGTTTGACGTCGTACCCGGTCTGTTTCAGGACCTCTTCCGCCTCTTCGCGCGTGGTGCCGGTGGCTTCTACCACCATGCGGCAGGCCCGGTCGATGAGCTTCACGTTGGTGGCTTTCATGTCCACCATCAGGTTCTGGTAAACCTTGCCGAACTTCACCATCGCCCCGGTGGAGATCATGTTCAGCACCAGCTTTTGCGCGGTGCCGGATTTCAGACGGGTGGAGCCGGTCAACGCTTCCGGGCCGACAACCGGCGAGATGGCGATCGCCGCGACCTGGGCAATGGGTGAACCCGGATTACAGGAGATCGCCACGGTGGTGCAGCCGGTCTGGTTCGCGTACTCGAGACCGCCAATCACATACGGCGTGCGCCCGGAAGCCGCCAGCCCGACCACCAGATCCTGCGCGGTCAGGTTGAGGGCTTTAAGATCCTCTTCACCCAACTGCTTGCTGTCTTCAGCCCCTTCCACCGCTTTCAGCAGCGCCCCCGGACCACCGGCAATCAGGCCAATGACCAGGCCATGGGGTACGCCAAAGGTCGGTGGACATTCTGAAGCGTCCAGCACCCCAAGACGTCCGCTGGTACCCGCCCCCATGTAGATGATGCGCCCGCCCGCCTTCAGCGCGTCGGCTGCCGCGTCCACGGCTTTCGCCACCTCAGGCAATGTCTCTTTCACTGCCTGCGCGACCAGCGTATCCTGTTGGTTAAAGCGATTAACCAGGTCAAGCGTGGAGAGCGCGTCAAGATCCAGGGTTTGTGGATTGCGGGATTCTGAAACCAGTGAGCCGAGATTCATATTTTTGTGCCTCAAGAATTTTTAATTCATAATAGTCGCATTATAATGGAATATAAAATTCATTCAGGCGAGCAGAATTCGCATTTGCTGCAGTCATCACATTTCGCCAGGAGTCCTTATGAACTGTTTAATTCGTATCCGTCAGCGATACGCGGGTTTTGCCCAGAGCGATAAAAAGCTGGCGGACTTTTTACTCACCCAGCCCGATCGTGCCCGCCATCTCAGCTCTCAGCAGCTGGCAAGCGAGGCGGGCGTGAGCCAGTCCAGCGTGGTTAAATTCGCGCAAAAAATTGGTTTTAAAGGTTTCCCGGCGCTGAAGCTGGCCCTGAGCGAAGCCCTGGCCAGCAACCCGAATCCCCAGTCCATGCCGGTGCACAACCAGATCCGCGGCGACGACCCGATGCGCCTGGTGGGTGAAAAGTTGATTAAGGAGAACGTGGCGGCGATGCACGCCACCCTGGACGTCAACAGTGAAGAGAAACTGCTGGAAAGCGTCGCCATGCTGCACGCGGCGCGACGGGTGATCCTCACCGGGATCGGGGCTTCAGGACTGGTGGCGCGTAATTTTGGCTGGAAGCTGAACAAGATTGGCCTGATCGCCATTGTCGAACAGGATATGCACGCCCTGCTGGCTACCGTACAGGCGATGGCCCCTGAGGATCTCCTGCTGGCGATCTCCTATACCGGCGAGCGCCGGGAGATTAACCTGGCCGCCGATGAAGCCCTGCGCGTGGGCGGGAAAATACTGGCGATCACCGGCTTTACCCCCAATGCGCTGCAGCAGCGGGCCACCCGCTGTCTGTATACCATTGCCGAGGAGCAGGCCACCCGCAGCGCGGCGATCTCCTCCACCAGCGCGCAGATGATGCTGACCGACCTGCTGTTTATGGCCCTGGTCCAGCAGGATCTGGAGCGGGCTCCGGAACGCATTCGCCACAGTGAGGCGCTGGTAAAAAAACTGGTTTGAGCAGGGAATGACCGAGCGTATAATGCCCGCCCTGTTTGTGTTGTTTCTGAGAATTTCCTGATGGCGCTGTTAATCACCAAAAAATGCATCAATTGCGATATGTGCGAACCTGAATGCCCGAACCAGGCGATTTCGATGGGGGACAGCATTTATGAGATTAACAGCGACCGCTGCACCGAATGTATTGGTCATTACGAGACGCCAACCTGCCAGAAGGTGTGCCCGATCCCCAATACCATCCTGAAAGACCCGGCACATACTGAATCCGAAGAGCAGCTGTGGGACAAGTTTGTCCTGATGCACCACGCGGATAAGATTTAACTTTCGATAATCACCGTGGCGCAGGCGTAATGGCGTTCATCGGCCAGCGTAACGTGCATATGCGCCACACCCAGCTTTTCCGCCAGCGTTAACGCCTCGCCCCACAGCCGCAGGCGCGGTTTGCCCAGCTCATCGTTAAACACTTCGAACTGATTAAAGGCCAGGCCGTTGCGGATCCCGGTGCCGAAGGCTTTCGCCGCCGCCTCCTTCACCGCAAAACGTTTGGCAAGAAAACGCACCGGCTGCTGGTGCGTCTCCCAGATGGCCCATTCGTTATCGCTGAGCACCCGGCGGGCAAGGCGATCGCCGCTGCGGGCAATCACCGCTTCGATCCGGGCGATCTCGACGATATCCGTGCCTAAGCCGAGGATGGCCATTACTTGCGGGCTTCCAGCATCAGACGCTTCATCTCGGCCACCGCCTCTTTCAGGCCACTCATCACCGCGCGACCGATAATCGCATGGCCGATGTTCAGCTCGTGCATCTCAGGGATAGCGGCAATGGCTTTGACGTTGTGGTAGGTCAGGCCGTGACCGGCATTGACCTTAAGACCCAGACCCGCCGCCCAGGTGGCCGCTTTGGCGATGCGATCCAGCTCTTTTGCCTGAGTGGCTTCATCTTCGGCATCGGCGTAGCAGCCGGTGTGGATCTCAATAAACGGCGCGCCCACGTCGGCGGCGGCTTTGATCTGGGCTTCATCAGCATCGATGAACAGCGACACCAGGATCCCGGCATCGGCCAGGCGCTTGCAGGCGTCACGCATCTTATCCAGCTGACCGGCCACGTCCAGCCCGCCCTCGGTAGTCACTTCCTGACGCTTTTCCGGCACCAGGCAGCAGAAGTGCGGTTTGGTCTCGACGGCAATCGCCAGCATCTCTTCGGTGACGGCCATCTCCAGATTCATGCGGGTGTCCAGGGTCTGGCGCAGGATGCGCACGTCGCGGTCGGTGATATGACGGCGATCTTCGCGCAGATGAACGGTAATGCCATCGGCCCCCGCCTGCTCGGCGATAAATGCCGCCTGAACCGGATCAGGATATGCCGTGCCGCGCGCGTTGCGCAGGGTGGCAATGTGGTCAATGTTGACGCCTAACAGTAATTCAGCCATGACAATCCTCGGTTTTCTTTTGGTTCGTTGTTCGTGATGCCCTCACCCTGGGGGAGGTTAACGCTTCGGCATAAACTGCCGGAATAATTCGCGGCTCTTAAGGGGCTTGCCACCAAGATACGGCTTGAGCGCAATGCGGGTAAAGCGTTTTGCCGCCCGCAGGGTGCTGACGTCGGGAAACTCGCGTTCCGCCAGCGCCCGCAGATCCCGGCCGGTAAAGGTATTGTTGTCGATGACGACACTGGCGATAAAGCCCTTCTCTTCACGATAGCGGTAGGTCATGGTGTCTTCGACGGATTCGCCGCTACCCGCGCAGTGCAGGAAATCGACGCCGTACCCCAGATGGCCGAGCAACGCCAGTTCAAAGCGGCGCAGCACCGGTTCCGGCGAGCCGGTTACGCCCGCCAGTGCTTGCAGGCAGTGCAGATAATCGAAAAAGAGTTCAGAGAAGCGGGTCTCATGTTCCAGAACGCGCGTGATCAGCTCGTTCACATACAGACCGCTATACAGCGTAATACCAGAGAGGGGAAGCGCCAGAGAGACGGCTTCGGCACTGCGCAGGGTTTTGACTTCCCCACGCCCGCTAAAGCGAACCAGCAAGGGTGTGAAGGGTTGCAGAGCGCCCTTCAGGTTAGAACGTTTGGAACGTGCGCCTTTGGCAACAAGGCGCACGCGGCCTGACTCTTCCGTGAAGACGTCCAGCATCAGGCTGGTTTCGCTCCACGGACGGCTGTGAAGGACAAAGGCACG
Organism: Leclercia sp. AS011; assembly: GCF_037152535.1. Taxonomy (NCBI): domain Bacteria; kingdom Pseudomonadati; phylum Pseudomonadota; class Gammaproteobacteria; order Enterobacterales; family Enterobacteriaceae; genus Leclercia; species Leclercia sp. AS011. Next base: position 22,407 of record NZ_JBBCMA010000001.1, on the reverse strand, counting down.
CTGCCATCCATCCACGTTGTTTTGACTTAAACGTCGTCGCCGTAACCGAGGCTACGCAGTGCGCGCTCGTCATCGGCCCAGCCAGATTTCACTTTCACCCACAGTTCCAGGTGAACCGGAGCTTCAAACATCTCCTGCATGTCCTTACGGGCTTCGATACCGATGGTTTTGATTTTGGCACCTTTGTTGCCAATCACCATCTTCTTCTGCCCTTCGCGCTCAACGAGGATCAGCCCGTTGATGTCGTAACCGCCGCGCTCGTTGGTCTGGAAACGTTCGATCTCCACGGTCACGGAGTACGGCAGTTCAGCGCCGAGGAAACGCATCAGTTTTTCACGGATGATTTCAGACGCCATAAAACGCTGAGAACGGTCAGTGATGTACTCTTCCGGGAAGTGATGAATCGCTTCCGGCAGATGCTTACGCACGATGCCCGCGATGGTATCCACGTTCAGACCGGTCTCGGCAGAGAGCGGAACGATATCGAGGAAGTTCATCTGGCTACCCAGCCACTGCAGATGCGGCAGCAGATCGGCTTTTTCCTGCACGTTATCCACTTTGTTGACCGCCAGGATCACCGGCACTTTACCGTCGCGCAGCTTGTTCAGCACCATTTCGTCGTCGGCCGTCCAGCGGGTACCTTCGACAACGAAAATCACCAGCTCAACGTCACCGATAGAGCTGCTCGCCGCCTTGTTCATCAGACGGTTAATGGCGCGTTTCTCTTCCATATGCAGACCCGGGGTATCGACATAAATAGCCTGATACGCCCCTTCGGTATGAATACCGACGATACGGTGACGGGTGGTCTGCGCCTTACGGGAGGTGATGGAAATTTTCTGACCCAGCAGATTATTCAGCAGGGTCGATTTGCCAACGTTCGGGCGTCCGACGATGGCAATAAAACCGCAGTAACTCTTTTCTTCGCTCATTCCAGCTCCAGCATTTTTAACGCCTGTTCGGCGGCAGCCTGTTCCGCCTTGCGACGGCTTGAACCTGTGCCAACCACCGGTTCACTCAGGCCACTGACCTGGCAATGGATGGTAAATTCCTGATCGTGTGCTTCGCCACGAACCTGCACCACCAGATAGGATGGCAGCGGCAGGTGGCGACCCTGCAGGTACTCCTGCAAACGGGTTTTTGGATCTTTCTGTTTATCACCCGGGCTGATTTCATCCAGACGCGACTGATACCAGTTCAGGATCAGTTGCTCAACCGTCTGGATATCGCTGTCGAGGAAAACGCCACCGATTAACGCTTCGACGGTATCCGCGAGAATAGATTCACGACGGAAGCCGCCGCTTTTCAGTTCGCCAGGCCCGAGTCGCAGGCACTCACCCAGTTCAAATTCACGGGCAATTTCGGCAAGCGTATTGCCACGTACCAGCGTTGCGCGCATACGGCTCATATCACCTTCGTCCACGCGCGGGAAACGGTGATAAAGCGCATTCGCAATAACAAAACTTAAAATGGAGTCGCCCAGAAATTCGAGTCGCTCATTGTGTTTGCTGCTGGCACTGCGATGGGTTAATGCCTGTTGCAACAACTCCTGATGCTGAAAAGTGTAGCCCAGCTTCCGTTGAAGCCGATTAATTACGATGGGGTTCATGCGATACCAATAGAATAAATGCGTCAAAAATGCAGCACACGAAACCGTCCTGAGAAAGCCAACGCGGTTTCGTGTGCCGTGGCACTGAATCAGCGCCAACCTTAAACTTCGGGGGAATATTCTATACGCAACGACAGGGGTTGTCGTTAGTCAGAAGAGATTTATCCCTTAAATAATTCACGTAGCCTCTGATTAAAGAGACTACGTGCTCATTTATCAGGAATTAATGGATGCCGCCAATACGATTTAACCGTACGCCGGTCGGCCATTCGCCTTCCTGTTTCTCAAAGCTCATCCAGATAGTGGTCGCTTTACCGACCAGATTCGCTTCCGGCACAAAGCCCCAGTAACGGCTGTCCGCGCTGTTGTCGCGGTTATCACCCATCATGAAGTAGTGTCCCGGCGGCACAATCCAGGTCGCCAGCTGCTGCCCCTGCTGCTGATAGTACATCCCCAGCTGATCCTGAGCGATGGAGACGGTCAGAATACGGTGCGTCACATCACCCAGGGTCTCTTTGCGCTCGTTCAGACGAATACCGTTCTCTTTGGTCTCGCCTTTTGGCAGCTGGAAGAATCCGCTGGTGGCTTCGCCGCCGTTGCGACGGGCAAAGGTCTGCACAAAGTCGCTTGGCTCAACGCCAGAGTAAGTCACCGCCAGCGCGCTTCCGCAGGCCGTACCGGAACTGCAGCCAGGCTGAACCGTCACCTCTTTGGAGACCGGATTATAGGTCACCTTATCGCCCGGCACGCCAACGGTGCGTTTGATGTAATCCAGACGCGGATCGTCCGGATATTTAAACACCACGATATCGCCACGTTTCGGATGACCGGTTTCGATCAGCGTTTTCTGGTAGATCGGATCTTTAATGCCGTAGGCAAACTTCTCCACCAGAATAAAATCACCGATCAGCAGCGTTGGCATCATCGAACCGGATGGGATCTGGAAAGGTTCATAGATAAACGAACGCACCACCAGCACGATCGCCAGCACCGGAAAGACCGATGCGCCCGTCTCCAGCCAGCCCGGCTTAGGGCTGACTTTTTTCAGGGTTTTCGGATCTAACTGGTCGCCCGTGGCCGCCTGTGCGGCAGCCTGACGTTCGCGACGTTTTGGGGCAAAGATAAACTTATCCAGACACCACAACAGCCCCGTCACCAGGGTGGCAATCACCAGGATCAGGGCAAACATGTTCGCCATGCCAACTCCTTAAAGGATTATTTTCCGTCTTTACCCACGTGCAGAATGGCGAGGAACGCTTCCTGCGGCAGCTCGACGTTACCGACCTGCTTCATACGCTTCTTACCTTCTTTCTGCTTCTGGAGCAGCTTCTTCTTACGGCTGACGTCGCCGCCATAGCATTTTGCCAGAACGTTTTTACGCAACTGTTTCACCGTCGAACGGGCGATGATGTGGTTGCCAATGGCCGCCTGGATCGCAATGTCGAACTGCTGGCGTGGGATGAGCTCTTTCATCTTCTCGACCAGTTCGCGACCGCGGTACGGGGCATTGTCGTTGTGGGTAATCAGCGCCAGCGCATCGACACGCTCGCTGTTGATCAGCACGTCCACACGCACCATGTTAGAAGCCTGGAAGCGTTTGAAGTTGTAATCCAGCGACGCATAGCCGCGGGAGGTGGACTTCAGGCGGTCGAAGAAGTCGAGCACCACTTCTGCCATTGGGATTTCATAGGTCAGCGCCACCTGGTTACCGTGGTAAACCATGTTGGTCTGTACGCCACGCTTCTCGATACACAGCGTGATGACGTTCCCCAGGAACTCCTGCGGCAGCAGCATGTGACACTCTGCAATCGGCTCGCGCAGCTCATGAATATTGTTCAGCGGCGGCAGCTTGGACGGGCTGTCGACGTAGATAACCTCTTTCGAGGTGGTTTCAACTTCATACACTACTGTCGGTGCGGTGGTGATCAGATCCAGATCGTATTCACGCTCCAGACGCTCCTGGATGATCTCCATGTGCAGCAGGCCGAGGAAGCCGCAGCGGAAGCCGAAGCCCAGCGCCGTTGAGCTTTCTGGCTCATAGAACAGGGATGCATCATTCAGGCTCAGCTTGCCGAGCGCGTCACGGAAGTTCTCGTAATCATCGGAGCTGACCGGGAACAGACCGGCGTAAACCTGCGGTTTCACCTTTTTGAAACCTGGCAGCGCTTTATCTGCCGGGTTACGTGCCTGGGTCAGGGTATCGCCCACCGGTGCGCCGAGGATGTCTTTGATGGCACAAACCAGCCAGCCTACTTCGCCGCATTTCAGCTCGGTACGGTCAACCTGTTTTGGCGTGAAGATCCCCAGACGGTCAGCGTTATAGACCTGCCCGGTGCTCATCACTTTAATTTTGTCGCCTTTACGCATGGTGCCGTTTTTAATACGCACCAGCGAGACTACGCCGAGATAGTTATCGAACCAGGAGTCGATGATCAGCGCCTGCAGTGGCGCGTCTGCGTCACCTTCCGGGGCCGGGATGTCACGCACCAGGCGTTCGAGTACATCGGGAACGCCAACACCGGTTTTGGCGGAGCAGCGCACCGCATCGGTAGCGTCAATGCCGACGATATCTTCAATCTCTTCCGCTACGCGCTCAGGATCGGCGGCTGGCAGGTCGATTTTGTTCAGTACCGGCACCACTTCGAGATCCATTTCCATCGCGGTATAGCAGTTGGCCAGCGTCTGGGCTTCTACGCCCTGCCCGGCATCAACCACCAGCAGCGCGCCTTCGCAGGCCGCCAGCGAACGGGATACTTCATAGGAGAAGTCAACGTGGCCTGGGGTGTCGATAAAGTTAAGTTGGTAGGTTTCGCCATCAGACGCTTTATAGTCGAGCGTCACGCTCTGCGCTTTAATGGTGATACCGCGTTCGCGTTCCAGGTCCATGGAGTCCAGAACCTGGGCTGCCATTTCACGATCAGACAGGCCACCGCAAATCTGGATAATACGGTCAGACAGCGTCGACTTACCGTGGTCAATGTGAGCAATGATCGAAAAGTTACGTATGTTCTTCATATAGTTAAATAATTATGCCTTACGAATTCCTGGAGGCCGCTGTTCTTAGCCTGACGTTTTTCAGTGCGAAAACGCAGCATTCTACACTACATCTCCTTAACCGGGAAATGCTCTTCCAGCAAGCTTAGCGTGAAGATTCAGCGTTTTCTTTTATGAGATGTAAATAAAGCAAAGCCCGGTGACATCACCGGGCTTCAGAAGAGAGCATTTCGACGCGAAGCTCATTGGGGGGCAGTCCGACGCTGAGAATAACAGGCTGCCACTCTTCGCGTACGGCAAGCCTCGACGAAAAGCCGCGGGCCAGTAAGAAACCACCCACGCCACCGAGGGCTGCACCGCACATCGCGGCCAGATCGGTACCGAACAGCACCTGGAATACCCCGCCCAGGGCAAACAGCCCCACCAGCGGGGAGAGATAGACCAGCATCGCCGAGCCCAGCAGGCTGCCTTCAGCAATGCCTAACTCGACTTTTTGTCCGGCCACCAGCGGCTCTGCGCTGGGTACGCTGATAGTATGCGACGTCTGCGGCCCGAGTTTGTTCAGCACCCGGCTTCCGCAACCGGCGCGGGAGGCGCAGCTGTTACAGGATGCTTTTACGTCACAGCTTACCAGCGCAACGCCCTCCTGCCATGAAACGACAGTTGCCCACTCTTTGATCATTGTCCGGCCTTGAATTTAATGCTGTCTGCGATGCGTTTAGCCGTTTGCGGCGGCAGTTCGCCGACGACGGTGATCTCAGCGTTATCACGCACTGTGGTGCTGACGGTACGACGCCCGGTGCGCAGCATCTGATCGGCGCTTACCGGCGTTGCCCGGTTGATGTTAACCGAGAAGCTGAACAAGCCATCAGAGTAAAGACGGGACTCGACCGGGGTATCAATCGTCGGCAGCTGGCGTCGGCTGCTGGAGACTTCACTGAAGCCCTGCGGGATCCAGTTTGGCGCCCAGTTGAAGTTGACAGGATCGCCAGCCGGGACAGAAAGCAGCGGCGGCAGGCTGGCTTTTGCCAGATTCTGCATGCTGTTGCCGACCTGATCGTCAATGGTAAAGGAGATCACCCGGAACTGCTCCAGCGTCTCGCCATCACGATCCAGCAGGTCGACCCGCATCGGCAGCTTGGTCTCCGCATCCATCCAGACGATATAGCTGTAACGCGTCCCGTCTCTTGCGACCACACGCAGCACTTCACACAGTCGGTCAGCGATACGGGTACGCCCTACGGAGATAAAGTCGTAGTAAGGCGCAAGCCGTTTGAAGTCGGTATAGATGAGCGAAGGCAGCGAATCAACGATGTAATCGCCGTTCAGCGTAAAGGGCTCAAGACCCGGCTCAAAATAGCTGATTTCGTTGCCACGCTGCACGACTTCGCGGCGCGGACCATCCATCTGCAAAAGCTGGGCAAGCGGCTGTTTATCAAGACGGGCATGGCGATAGCGTAACGACTCTACACCCTGCTTATTGATACTGATAAAAGCCAGCTCGTAGTTGAGTGACTGGCTGGCCTGGTTCATTTGCTGTAACAACGCCCCGGACGATACATCAGCCGAGGCGTTGACAGTGAACAACAGGCTACCCGCCATCAGAGACATGGCGCACCAAAGTTGCTTCATTACTGCGATTGCGTTCCTAAAGTTTGGTTTCCGGGCACTTGCACAGCAGCCTGCTGGGTTTGCGCCTGCTCAAACTGAAGCTGTTCGGAATGCAGACGACGCTGCAATTCATAGTCCTGCAACATCGCATTAATACGACGGCGCTGCTCTTGTACCTGCTGCTGCTGACCGGCTCCTGCCGATGCATCAGAAGGAATACCCAGGCTTACCGGGCTGGCTTTGCCCATCATCGGCAGCGTGTTAAACACTGGCGCTTCAGGTTGCTGGCTCACTTCAGATTGGGTGTTATAGTGCTGGACGCCAACAATAACTGCAAGCGATACGCAAGCAGCGACGCCCATTTGCGTCAGTTGACTCGCCCATGGACGCACTTTGTTCCAGAAAGGCATCTTCTGCCACAGGTGCGGTGCCGGTTGGGCTTCAGGAATCAGCGGAGTGGCCTGAGAAACAGGTTCATTCTCAATGGCAGCCATTACGCGAGATGAGATATCAAAATGGAGGAGCTCGCCGGTATCGCCGCGCAGGGTATCGCGGATGAGATGATAACTCTCCCAGGTTTTTTGCATCTCAGGAGAGCGAGAGAGCTCATTGAGCATCTCACTGTCCAGCGTTTCACCATCCATTAAAGCGGAAAGTTGTTCTTTCTGCATGCCTAATACCTTTTCCAGTATCCCGCTATCGTCAACGCCTGATTAGCGGTTGAACTTTATTATCAATAGCTTCTCGCGCACGAAATATCCGTGAGCGAACCGTACCGACCGGGCAATCCATGATAGCGGCTATCTCTTCATAGCTCAGGCCATCCAACTCCCGCAACGTAATTGCCATGCGTAAATCTTCCGGGAGCGACTCGATGGTGCGAAAAACTATTTGTCTCAGTTCTTCTGACAACATTAAGTTCTCAGGGTTCGAAATTTCTTTTAACGCACCGCCGCTTTCAAAATTTTCGGCGTCGATGGCGTCAACATCGCTTGACGGCGGACGACGGCCCTGAGCGACGAGGTAATTCTTGGCAGTATTGACCGCAATACGATACAGCCAGGTATAAAAAGCACTATCTCCCCGGAAAGATTCCAGCGCGCGATAGGCCTTGATAAAAGACTCTTGTACGACATCAGGGACATCGCCTGACGGTACATAGCGGGACACCAGACTCGCCACTTTATGCTGGTAGCGCACCACCAGTAAGTTAAAGGCTTTCTGATCTCCCTTCTGGACCCGTTCAACCAGAATCTGGTCCGTTAACTGCTCGCTCATCCGAGGTAATGTCTCCCCAAACCTAAAATCCACGCGTTATCGAAACGCCACTCCAAACACTGCACTGTGAGCAAGCAGTTGCTTTGAGGGTCTTTTTTTCAAAAAGTTCCGTCACGCCTTTGTTTTTGTTAATCGCGTCGCAGACTGTTCATTTTCTATCATTATAAGTCTGATACTGAAACGCACCCAGTTTCTGATAAGAATTGGCATTTTACCGCTTGCAGGGTACCGCAAGACAGGCTTTATTTCACCACAAAATCTGAAGCTAACGATCTGCTTCGCAAAATATTTTCGCCCTTTTAGTGTTTCCTCCCCGCCCTACTGGCTGTTTAGCCATTGCAACACGTAGCAAAAAAAACGTGCGATTCATCGCATTCGGGTGCTATGCTGACCAAACACTGTTTAGTAAATTAAACACACATCATGAACGCAATGTCTGAACTCTCCTGTGACGTACTGATTATCGGCAGCGGTGCCGCCGGCCTTTCACTGGCGCTGCGACTCGCCCCACACCAGAAAGTAATTGTCCTCAGTAAAGGCCCTATCAGCGAAGGCTCCACTTTCTATGCACAGGGCGGGATTGCCGCTGTGTTTGATGAAACGGACAGTATCGACTCGCATGTGGAAGATACCCTTATTGCCGGTGGCGGGATCGTCGATAAGCACGCTGCGGAGTTTGTCGCCAGCAATGCCCGTCATTGTGTGCAGTGGCTCATCGATCAGGGTGTGTTGTTTGATACGCATGTGCAGGCCAACGGTGAAGAGAGCTATCACCTGACGCGGGAAGGTGGGCATAGCCATCGCCGTATCCTGCACGCTGCGGATGCCACCGGTAAAGAGGTGGAAACGACGCTGGTCAGCCAGGCGTTAAGCCATCCGAATATCCAGGTGCTGGAACGCAGCAACGCGGTGGACCTGATCATCTCCGATAAGATTGGCCTGCCGGGCACGCGTCGCGTTGTGGGTGCCTGGGTGTGGAACCGAAATAAAGAGACGGTAGAAACCTGCCGGGCAAAATCGGTGGTGCTTGCAACAGGCGGTGCTTCCAAGGTATATCAGTACACCACCAACCCGGATATCTCCTCAGGAGACGGGATTGCCATGGCCTGGCGTGCAGGCTGTCGCGTGGCTAACCTGGAATTTAACCAGTTCCACCCCACCGCCCTCTTCCATCCGCAGGCCCGCAATTTCTTACTGACCGAAGCCCTGCGTGGTGAAGGGGCGCATTTAAAACGCCCGGACGGCACGCGCTTTATGCCTGACTTTGACGAGCGTGGCGAGCTGGCCCCGCGTGATGTCGTGGCCCGCGCTATCGATCATGAAATGAAACGCCTGGGCGTGGACTGCATGTATCTGGATATCAGCCATAAACCGGCAGAGTTTGTGCGTCAGCACTTCCCGACGATCTATGAAAAACTGCTGGGATTAGGCATCGACATTACCAAAGAGCCGATGCCTGTGGTGCCTGCGGCGCACTATACCTGCGGCGGAGTGATGGTGGACGATCATGGCCGCACTGACGTCGACGGTCTGTATGCCATCGGGGAAGTGAGTTATACCGGCCTGCATGGCGCTAACCGTATGGCATCGAACTCCCTGCTGGAGTGTCTGGTCTACGGCTGGTCGGCAGCGGAAGATATTACCAAACGCATGCCGTACGCCCGTCAGGCGGATAACCTGCCTGCCTGGGATGAGAGCCGCGTGGAAAATCCGGATGAGCTGGTAGTGATCCAGCATAACTGGCACGAGCTGCGCCTCTTTATGTGGGATTACGTTGGAATTGTACGTACCACCAAGCGGCTGGAGCGCGCCCTGCGCCGCATTACCATGCTACAGCAGGAGATTGACGAGTATTACGCCCACTTCCGCGTCTCAAACAACCTGCTGGAGCTGCGTAATCTGGTTCAGGTGGCAGAGTTGATTGTACGCTGCGCAATGATGCGTAAAGAGAGCCGCGGGCTGCATTATACCCTCGACTACCCGGAACAACTTGAGCACTCCGGGCCGTCCGTGCTCTCTCCGCTGACTCACATAAACAGATAGAACGGGTGGGTCAGCGCCGTGTAATCCTCGGAATAGCGCTGATCCGGCCCCCGAATCACCATCCTGTCGCTGAAACACTCCCCTTCTTTCGGCGACAGCGCCACCAGCACCCGATGCGGTAGCCTGCCTTCCGTGTCAGCAATATCGGTGCGCAGGCGTAAATACCAGCCCATCTCCAGTGCATTACTGACAAGGGCAGTGCCTGCGCTTTCCGGTAATACCACGCAGAAAAACCCCTCTTCGGTGATCAACGCCGCCGCACAGGCTAACAGTGAGCTGTGATCGAGCGAGCCGGTTGAGCGGGCTTGATCGCGCTCGGGCGTTGCGCACCCGACGCCGGGTTCATAATAAGGAGGATTACTGACAATTAAGTCATAGCGAGCCGTTTGCTCTGGTGCCCAGGTCAGAACATCCGCACAATGGAGGGTAATACGAGACGCCCAGGGAGACTCCGCCACGTTTTCTGCCGCCTGTTCGGCCGCCTGCGGATCCAGCTCAACGGCATCCAGGGTGACAGATTCCCCGGTACGCTGAGCCAGCATCAGGGCTAAGAGTCCGCTGCCGCTGCCAATATCAAGGATACGTTTAACGCCTGCAACCGGTGCCCATGCCCCCAGTAAAATGCCATCAGTACCGACTTTCATCGCACAACGATCGTGAGCGACAAAGAACTGCTTAAAGGTAAAACCATCGCGGCGCAGCTGCGCTTTGAGTTGAGACATGTCAGAGCAACCTTCAAAATGAAACGGGAGTAGCATAGGTGAAAGCGCAATGAGGGAAAAGGGATATCCACACAAACAGATGAAGATCGCAGCCATAACGTCTATAATCAGCGCCCCACACAGAGGTAGAACATGACTGTAACGACTTTTTCCGAACTTGAACTCGACGAAAGCCTTCTGGAAGCTCTCCAGAATAAAGGCTTCACACGCCCGACTGCCATCCAGGCGGCAGCCATTCCGCCTGCGTTAGAAGGCCGCGACGTACTCGGTTCAGCGCCGACAGGCACCGGTAAAACAGCGGCGTATCTGCTGCCCGTCTTGCAGCATCTTATTGATTTCCCGCGTAAGAAATCCGGGCCGCCGCGCATTCTTATCCTGACCCCGACACGTGAGTTAGCCGTACAGGTTGCGGAGCATGCACGTGAACTGGCTGCCAGGACCCATCTGGATATTGCGACCATCACCGGTGGCGTCGCCTATATGAACCACGCCGAAGTGTTCAGTGAGAACCAGGATATCGTGGTCGCCACGACCGGGCGCCTGATGCAGTACATCAAAGAAGAGAACTTTGACTGTCGTGCTGTTGAAACGCTGATTCTCGATGAAGCGGACCGCATGCTGGAGCTGGGCTTCGCGCAGGATATTGAACACATCGCAGGCGAAACGCGCTGGCGCAAACAGACCATGCTGTTCTCCGCAACGCTTGAAGGCGATGCCATCAAGGACTTTGCTGAGCGTCTGCTTAACGATCCGGCAGAAGTCTCTGCTACGCCGTCCACGCGTGAGCGTAAAAAAATTCACCAGTGGTATTATCGCGCCGATAACTACGAGCATAAGCTCGAGTTACTTAAGCATCTGTTAAAACAAGATGATACAACGCGCACCATCGTTTTTGTCCGCAAACGCGAACGTGTGCATGAGCTGGCGGAACAGCTCCGGGCCGCAGGCATTAACAACTGTTATCTCGAAGGCGAGATGGCGCAGGTTAAACGTACCGAAGGGATTAAACGCCTGACCGAAGGTCGCGTGAACGTGCTGATTGCCACCGACGTGGCGGCGCGTGGTATCGATATTCCTGAAGTAAGCCATGTGATTAACTTCGACATGCCGCGCAGCGGAGATACTTACCTGCACCGTATCGGTCGTACCGGGCGAGCTGGCCTGAAAGGCACGGCTATCTCTCTGGTGGAAGCGCATGACTATCTGCTGCTGCAGAAAGTGGGCCGCTACATCGACGAGCCGGTGAAAGCGCGCGTGATTGATGAACTGCGCCCTGTTACCCGTCCGCCAAGTGAGAAGATGACGGGTAAACCGTCCAAGAAGGTGCTCGCTAAACGCGCAGAGAAAAAAGAGAAAGAAAAAGAGAAACCGCGCGCGAAGCAACGCCACCGTTACAGCAAAAACATTGGCAAGCGTCGTAAGCCAAGCGGCAGCGCGCCGGCCTCACAGAAAGAAGAGTAAAAAAAACGCCGGGGATAACCCGGCGTTTTTATTTGTACCCTGCCAACAATTACAGGCTGGCGGTAAAGGTACGCGCAATCACGTCACGCTGCTGTTCTGCAGTCAGGGAGTTGAAGCGAACGGCGTAGCCAGAAACGCGGATGGTCAGCTGCGGATATTTTTCCGGGTGCTTAACAGCATCTTCCAGGGTTTCACGACGCAGTACGTTAACGTTCAGATGCTGACCGCCTTCAACACGCACTTCCGGTTTGATCTCCATTGGGATTTCGCGATATTCGAATTCGCCCAGCGCATTAACCTGAACAACCTCGTCTTCAGCAAAGCCTGCTTTTGCACATACGCAGCGCGCTTCGCCTTTTTCGCTGTCCAGCAGCCAGAAAGAGTTCAGCAGGTCGTCGTTTGCAGCTTTAGTAATCTGGATACCAGTAATCATGTGATGCCTCCCTTAAACTACACTATTGGGTGTCGCCCGTTATTTAGGGCAATTGGTAAAACCATTGTTGCTTGAGTGTATATATATCAGTCAACCCATCGGCATTCTTTGACTTAAATCAATAAAAACCATACAAGAAAAAGGGCCATAGAGGAAGATTGTTGTTTTATATCAATTTTCCCCAAATCCAGCACTCAAAAAATCTTGTAATTTTTTAAATATTTTTCAACAGGATGACCTTTTTCAGCGGGCAATTTTGCTCCCTGGTCATAAGCAGTTAAGCTAGGGGCAGAGAAAATTCGCAGGAGAGCGAGATGACTACACCTTTAACCTGGCACGACGTCCTGGCCGATGAGAAAAAACAGCCTTACTTCGTCAACACCCTGAACACCGTTGCCGCTGAACGTCAGGACGGCATCACCATCTATCCTCCCCAGAAAGACGTGTTTAACGCCTTCCGCTTTACTGAATTGGCCGATGTCAAAGTAGTCATCCTGGGTCAGGATCCCTATCACGGGCCGGGTCAGGCGCACGGACTGGCCTTCAGCGTGCGTCCGGGCGTTGCGACCCCACCTTCCCTGCTGAATATGTATAAGGAGCTGGAAGCCTCGGTACCTGGTTTTACCCGACCCGCGCACGGCTATCTGGAAAGCTGGGCACGACAGGGTGTTCTGCTGCTTAACACCGTGCTGACGGTTCGCGCAGGACAGGCACATTCCCATGCCAGCCTCGGCTGGGAGACCTTTACGGATAAAGTCATCAGCCTGATTAACCAGCATCGGGAAGGTGTGGTGTTTTTACTGTGGGGATCTCACGCGCAGAAGAAAGGGGCAATCATTGATACCCAGCGTCACCATGTGCTGAAAGCACCGCACCCATCACCGCTGTCAGCGCATCGCGGCTTTTTTGGCTGCAACCATTTTGTGCTGGCGAATGAGTGGCTGGAGAAACAGGGCGAAACGCCGATTAACTGGATGCCGGAGTTACCGGCTGAAAGCGAATAGAGTGGTTTTGTAGGCCGGGTAAGGCGAAGCCGCCACCCGGCACATTGCCCGGCGGCGCTACGCTTGCCGGGCCTACGAACAAAGCGACATTACGCTTTGTTCTGACGCCACCATTCCGCCAGCAGAACGCCGGTCGCAACGGATACGTTGAGGCTTTCTACATTGCCGGTACCATCAATTGAGACGCTCAGATCGGCGCTGGACAGTGCCGCATCGGTCAGACCATCACGCTCCTGACCCAACACCAGCACCATTTTACGTGGCAGTGTCGCTTTAAACAGCGGCGTGGTGCCTTTGTGGCTGGAGGTAGTCACAATGGCGTAGCCCGCTTTACGGAACTGCTCAATGGCTTCCAGCACGCTGTCGCCGGTGATCGGCTGAACATGCTCCGCCCCGCCTTCCGCCGTACGGATTGCCGCACCAGATTCCAGCAGAGCCGCATCCTGCAACAGTACCCCTTTGACGCCGAAATGAGCGCAGCTGCGCATCATCGCGCCAAGGTTGTGCGGGTTGCCCACGTCTTCCAGGGCCAGCACGCAGTCATCTTCGCCTGCCTGGCTTACCCACTGCTTAACGGTGGTTCCGTTACGTTTCTTAATCAGGAAGCACACGCCACCGTGGTGTTCGGTGCCCGACGCTTTGGTGATCTCAGCATCGTCTACAACGTGGTAGGCTTTGCGGTTGGCGGCCATCCAGCGCAGCGCTTCTTTGAAACGCGGCGTAACGCTCTGGATAAACCAGGCGCGAACGATGCAATCAGGGCGGCTCTGGAACAGGGCCTGGCAGGCGTTCTCACCGTAGACGCGGGTCTCTTCCGCGCGCTGACGACGGATCACTTCAGGATCGATAACCGCTTTACCGGCCATGCTCCCGTGATCGACGGGTGCTTTTGACTCATCGCCAGGTGCACGGGAAACGGTACGCCATGGGGACGCATCGCGGTTAAAGTCGTCGCGTTTGAAATCATCACGCTTACGGTCGTCACGTTTACGATCGTCGCGTTTGCGGTCATCACCGCGGCTGTTTCTCTCATCGCGGGCGGGGCGACGGCCACCGTCTGCACGAGATGGCCCTGGACGCCCGCCACCTTTTCCGGTACGCGGATTTTCGGTGCGTTTATCAGAGTCATCATCACTGCGGACATACATCACTTTGACCTTGCCGCTTTTGTTTTTCAGTTCGTCGTTCATGCTTTTCTCCACCAGCGCTGCGCGAAGCGCGCAGATTACCCGATGTCCCGGCGCATAGCCATTACTTCGTATAAAAGCCTGTGACTATTGTTCTCATTGAATAAAACGCATTGTCGTTTCAAACAGGGTCGTTGATAATATGTAACATATTGGAAACATAACCGGCATGTTGCCGATTTGTCCCCCTGCTCTACCTGAGGTTAGTTATGAATACCGTATGTGCCAACTGCCAGGCTCTTAACCGCATTCCGGATGATCGAATTGATGACGGAGCAAAATGCGGACGCTGCGGTCATGAATTGTTCGATGGTGATGTCATTAATGCTACCGGTGCAACTCTGGATAAACTGCTGAAGGACGATCTGCCGGTAGTCATTGATTTCTGGGCTCCCTGGTGCGGCCCGTGCCGTAACTTTGCCCCGATTTTTGAAGATGTCGCCGAAGAGCGCAGCGGTAAAGTGCGTTTCGTGAAAGTGAATACCGAGACCGAACGCGAGCTGAGCGCCCGCTTCCGCATTCGCAGTATCCCGACCATCATGATTATCAAGAATGGCGAAGTTGTTGATATGTTGAACGGTGCCGTTCCTAAAGCCCCGTTTGACAGCTGGCTGAACGAATCCCTCTGATATTCCGGGGCACGTAACTTGTGCCCCGCTCTCGCCTCTGCGAGAATGGCGTTTTTTCTGCGCACTCCCCCATGACTGATAACGCCGTACTGCAATTGCGCGCCGAACGCCTGGCGCGTGCGACTCGCCCCTTTCTTGCCCGTGGTAACCGCATTCGTCGCTGTCAGCGCTGCCTGCTGCCGCTTAAGCAGTGCCTGTGCGCGACCCTGATCCCGAGCCAGGCCCACAGCCGTTTCTGTCTGGTGATGTTCGATACCGAACCGATGAAACCGAGCAATACCGGGCGGTTGATCGCCGATATTTTACCCGATACCACCGCCTTCCAGTGGTCACGTACTGAGCCGCCGCAGGCGCTGCTCGATCTGGTCGCGAGCCCCGATTATCAACCTATGGTCGTGTTCCCCGCTTCCTATGCAGGAGAATCACGTCAGGTGCTTTCCGTGCCGCCATCCGGCAAGCCGCCGCTGTTCATAATGCTGGATGGCACCTGGACCGAAGCGCGCAAAATGTTCCGCAAGAGCCCTTACCTTGATGCCCTGCCGGTCATCTCCGTCGACCTGTCGCGCGTTTCCGCTTACCGCCTGCGCGAAGCCCATGCTGAAGGTCAGTACTGCACCGCCGAAGTGGCGATTGCCCTGCTGGATCTGGCGGGAGATGTACAAGCGGCTGGCGCACTGGGCGATCACTTCACGCGTTTTCGTGAACGCTATCTGGCCGGAAAAACCATTCATAAGGGAAGCATCACAGCAGCGGAGCCGGAAAGCGTTTAAAATCATCAGGTCACTCGCCCTTTCAGGAGACTTGTATGAGCCAGCGCGGGTTAGAAGCCTTACTCCGCCCTAAATCCATCGCCGTGATTGGCGCGTCGATGAAACCCGAACGCGCCGGTTACCTGATGATGCGAAACCTGCTCGCAGGCGGTTTTAACGGCCCGATCCTGCCGGTGACACCGGCTTATAAAGCCGTGCTGGGCGTTCTGGCCTGGCCCGACGTCGACGCTCTGCCCTTTATTCCCGATCTCGCGGTGCTGTGTACCCACGCCCGCCGCAATATCGCGCTACTCGAGGCGCTGGGGGAAAAGGGCTGCAAAACCTGCATCATTCTCTCCTCGCCGCCTGAACAACAGGCGGAGCTGCTGGCCTGCGCGGCGCGACACCAGATGCGGCTGCTGGGGCCAAACAGCCTCGGCCTGTTGGCTCCCTGGCAGGGGCTGAACGCCAGTTTCTCTCCCGTGCCAATACGTAAAGGCAAACTGGCCTTTATCTCGCAGTCGGCTGCGGTCTCCAATACCATTCTCGACTGGGCCCAGCAGCGCGAGATGGGGTTCTCCTACTTTATCGCGCTGGGCGACGGGCTGGACATTGATGTCGACGAGCTGCTGGATTTCCTGGCGCGTGACAGCAAAACCAGCGCGATTCTGCTCTATCTTGAACATCTCAGCGACGCGCGACGCTTTGTGTCCGCCGCCCGTAGCGCCTCGCGCAATAAACCGATCCTGGTGATCAAAAGCGGACGTAGCCCGGCCGCCCAACGTCTGTTGCACTCCCATTCCGGGATGGATCCGGCATGGGATGCGGCTATCCAGCGCGCCGGTTTACTGCGCGTTCAGGATACTCACGAACTCTTTTCCGCTGTCGAAACGCTCAGCCATATGCGCCCGCTGCGGGGAGAGCGGCTGATGATCATCAGCAATGGCGCCGCCCCGGCTGCGCTGGCGCTGGACGAACTCTGGCTGCGCAACGGGAAGCTGGCCGCACTCAGCGAAGAGACGCTCCAGCGCCTGCGTGATACGCTGCCGCCCGGCGTGGAGCCGGGTAATCCCCTGGATTTGCGCGATGATGCCAGTAGCGATCGCTATATCAGCGCCCTGAACATCCTGCTGGAAAGCCAGGATTTTGACGCCCTGATGGTCATTCACTCCCCGAGCGCCGTAGCACCGGGTAGCGAAAGCGCCCGTTCGCTGATTGAGGCCGTGAAGAAGCATCCCCGGGGAAAATACGTGTCGCTCCTGACTAACTGGTGCGGCGAGTATTCCTCTCAGGAGGCGCGACGCCTGTTCAGCGAGGCGGGATTGCCGACATACCGCACCCCGGAAGGCACTATCACTGCCTTTATGCATATGGTGGAGTACCGGCGTAACCAGAAACAGCTGCGGGAAACGCCTGCGCTTCCTGGCAATCTGACGGCCAATACCGGCCACGCCCGGGCCCTGCTGCAGCGCGCCATTGATGATGGCGCACGCTCGCTGGATACCCATGAGGTGCAGCCGATCCTTAATGCCTTCGGCATGCATACCCTGCCGACCTGGATCGCCAGCGACAGTGCAGAAGCGGTGCATATCGCCGAGCAGATTGGTTATCCGGTGGCCCTGAAACTGCGCTCTCCCGATATTCCGCATAAGTCGGAAGTCCAGGGGGTCATGCTGTATCTGCGCACCGCCGCAGAAGTGCAGCAGGCGGCGGATGCCATTATCGATCGCGTCAAAATGACCTGGCCCCAGGCACGCATTCACGGTCTACTGGTGCAAAGCATGGCCAACCGCGCGGGCGCACAGGAGCTGCGGGTGGTGGTCGAACACGATCCGGTCTTCGGCCCGCTGATCATGCTGGGTGAAGGGGGCGTGGAGTGGCGCCCTGAAGAGCAGGCTGTGGTGGCGCTGCCTCCGCTGAACATGAACCTGGCGCGCTATCTGGTGATCCAGGGGATCAAGAGCAAGAAGATCCGCGGACGTAGCGCCTTGCGACCGCTGGATATTGCCGCCCTGAGCCAGTTCCTGGTGCAGGTATCGAACCTGATTGTCGACAGCCCGGAAATTCGGCGTCTGGATATTCATCCTTTGCTGGCATCCGGCAGCGAGCTGACGGCGCTGGATGTGACGATGGATGTTGCGGCCTTTACCGGCGATCGTGAAAGCCGTCTCGCAATCCGCCCTTATCCCCATCAGCTTGAAGAGTGGGTGGAGATGAAAAATGGCGAGAGATCGCTGTTTCGTCCCATCCTGCCGGAAGATGAACCTCAGCTGCAGCGCTTTATCGACCAGGTAACAAAAGAAGATCTGTACTACCGCTACTTTAGTGAAATCAACGAATTTACCCACGAAGATTTAGCCAATATGACGCAGATCGACTACGATCGGGAAATGGCTTTTGTTGCCGTCCGCCGCACGGATGAGGGCGATGAGATCCTTGGCGTCACGCGTGCTATTTCCGATCCCGATAACGTCGATGCGGAGTTTGCAGTGCTGGTTCGCTCCGATCTAAAAGGACTCGGATTGGGAAGACGGTTACTGGAAAAGCTAATCAGTTATACGCGCGATCACGGACTTATCCGCCTCAATGGCATTACTATGCCCAATAACCGGGGCATGATCGCTCTGGCACGAAAATTAGGCTTTACCGTTGATGTTCAGCTGGAAGACGGCATCGTCGGGTTGACGCTGGCGCTGATGTCAGCAGGTAAACAAGAGTAAGGTACTGGAAATGTTGACCACTTTAAACGGCACTGGTGGTATGATTGCCCGCTTCTGTTGTCTGCATAGTCCATATAATCCTTCAATGAACAGAGAAGAAACGCACTGTGATGTTGTCCAAATTTAAGCGTAACAAACATCAACAACACCTTGCTCAACTACCGAAGCTTTCTCAGTCAGTTGATGATGTAGAGTTCTTTTATGCTCCCGCCGATTTTCGGGAGACGCTACTGGAAAAAATTGCCAGCGCAACGCATCGTATCTGCATCATCGCGCTTTATCTTGAACAGGATGAAGGCGGCAGCGCCATTTTACGCGCGGTATACGAGGCCAAACGTCAGCGCCCGGAACTGGATGTACGCATCCTGGTTGACTGGCATCGCGCCCAGCGCGGACGTATTGGTGCGGCCGCATCCAACACCAATGCCGACTGGTATTGCCGCATGGCGCAGGAGAATCCTGGCGTAGAGGTCACGGTTTATGGTGTCCCGGTTAACACCCGCGAAGCGCTCGGTGTACTCCATTTCAAAGGCTTCATTATTGATGACAGCGTGCTGTACAGCGGCGCGAGTCTGAATGACGTCTACCTGCATCAGCTCGATAAATACCGTTACGATCGCTATCACCTGGTGCGTAATGCCCGCATGGCGGACATCATGTTCGAGTGGGTTGATCAGCACCTGGTGCGCGGTCGCGGCGTGAATCGCCTTGACGATCCCCATCGTCCAAAAAGCCCGGAGATTAAAAATGACATTCGCCTTTTCCGTCAGGAACTGCGCGATGCCATGTACCATTTCCAGGGTGATGCGGATAACGAACAGCTTGCGGTGACGCCTCTTGTAGGCCTGGGCAAGTCCAGCCTGCTCAATAAAACCATCTTCCATCTTATGCCCTGCACCGAGCATAAGCTGACCATCTGCACGCCATACTTCAACCTGCCAGCCGTGCTGGTGCGTAATATCATTCAGCTCTTACGGGACGGCAAAAAGGTGGAGATTATCGTAGGCGATAAAACCGCGAACGATTTCTTTATCCCGGAAGATCAGCCGTTCAAGATCATCGGCGCTCTGCCTTATCTGTATGAGATCAACCTGCGCCGCTTCCTCAGCCGCCTGCAGTATTATGTGAATACCGATCAGCTGGTGGTGCGTCTCTGGAAAGATGAAGACAATAGCTATCACCTGAAAGGAATGTGGGTTGATGATGAATGGATGCTGCTGACGGGAAATAACCTCAACCCGCGTGCATGGCGACTGGATCTGGAGAATGCCATTCTGATCCACGACCCGCGCCACGAGCTTGCCGCTCAGCGCGATCGCGAGCTGGAGCTGATTCGCACCCACACCACTGTGGTTAACCATTACCGCGATCTGCAGAGCATTGCCGATTACCCGGTCAAGGTCAGAAAGCTGATCCGCCGTCTGCGCAGGATCCGAATCGATCGTCTGATTAGCCGCATTTTGTAATCTTCAGCCCTGTCATCGACGGGGCTTTTTTATGGAGGTCGTTGTGCGTTATTTCCTGTTAATGGGCTGTCTGGTCCTGTCCGGCTGCAGCCATATGGCTCAGGATAGCTGGTCTGGTCAGGATAAGGCGCAACACTTTTTAGCCTCGGCAATGCTATCGGCGGCGGGTAATGAATATGCTCAACGCCAGGGTTACAGCCGCGATCGTAGCGCCGCGTATGGTCTGATGTTTTCGGTCAGTCTGGGCGCATCGAAGGAGCTGTGGGACAGCCGCCCGGCGGGGAGCGGCTGGAGCTGGAAAGATTTTGCCTGGGATATCGCCGGCGCGACGACCGGCTATAGCCTGTGGCAACTGGCAGATCGCTAAAGACGGATCCCTTTGCCTTTTCGGTGCAGCATCAACGAGACAATGAATGCCAGCGCTCCCATCAGCGTAACGTACCAGAAGAAGATGGTCTCATTTCCTGCCGATTTCAGTGACAGTGCGACATATTCCGCCGAACCGCCAAACAGCGCATTAGCCACTGCATAAGACAGCCCAACGCCCAGCGCACGTACCTGAGCCGGAAACATCTCTGCTTTAAGGATACCGCTGATAGAGGTATAGAAGCTGGCGATAATCAGCGCCACCATTACCAGTGCAAAAGCGGCATAAGGAGATGAAACATGCTGAAGGGCCGTGAGAATGGGCACCGTGCATAACGCCGACAACCCGCCAAAAATCAGCATTGAGTTACGACGACCTATTTTATCCGATAGCGCGCCGACGATGGGCTGAATCAACATAAAGACAAACAGCGCTACCGTCATGACCATACTCGCCACGTTAGCGTGCATGCCCGTCGTGTTGACCAGATACTTCTGCATATAGGTAGTAAAGGTATAGAAGGTGAGCGAGCCGCCTGCCGTAAAGCCAAGCACCATCAGAAATGCCTTCCGGTTACGCCACAAACCTTTAAATGAACCTGCCTCTTTTAACGCCCGCACCTCTTTTCGGGACGTCTCTTCCAGCTGGCGGCGTAACCACAATGCCACAACAGCAAGTACCGCACCGATCGCAAAAGGAATACGCCATCCCCAGGCACGAAGATCTTCATCACTCAGAACCTGTTGCAGGATTACTACTGCAAGGATAGCCAGCAGCTGTCCACCTATCAGCGTGACGTACTGAAAAGAGGCATAGAAGCCCTTACGACCCTCCACTGCGACTTCACTCATATAGGTCGCGCTGGTGCCGTATTCTCCCCCCACGGAGAGCCCCTGGAACAAACGGGCCAGCAACAGTAAGGCCGGTGCCCATGTGCCGATCGCGTCATAGCCAGGTAAACAGGCGATCACCAAAGAGCCGAAACACATCATGCAGACGGAGATCAGCATGGACGTTTTTCGCCCTTTTCTGTCGGCGATGCGACCAAACAGCCAGCCACCGATCGGACGCATTAAAAAGCCGGCGGCGAAGACGCCTGCGGTTTGCAGCAGTTGGGTAGTGGTGTTGCCGGATGGGAAGAAGATATGGGCAAAATAGAGTGAGCAAAATGAGTAAACGTAAAAGTCGAACCATTCCACCAGATTGCCTGAAGATGCGCCGACAATTGCCCAGATCCTACGGCGAGTATCCCCGTCTGTTGCTTTTTTACTATCCGTATCTATACTTGCTACGGTTTCTGTCATTTTAAATCCCCTGTCTTACATTGCGGGCCATTGCACCCATTCCAGTAAAACCAGGTTTAAAATTTAACGTTAGGTAAAAAAATTGTTTCTATTATGTTTCATTTAATTTTGTGAGTTACGTCATAAAACGAGCGCTAATGGGAGTGGCGTCGTTATCCCCACTTTTTTTGATGCGCTTGTTTTCGTTGCAAATAATCTTCGTCGGCGCGAATTTTATCCCACCATCCTTTAAAGATTTTGGCCGCTTCGGCTTTCACAGGATCGTGATCTAACGGACGAACGTTGCATTCATCATCATACTTTTTTCCGCCTTTGTGGTTGGCGTAGCGTCTGGCGCGGGTATATCCCATCTGAATAAACTTCCTTGCCATATCCATGCCCACAAAATCGTTTTGCTGGCGGTATTGTTCAAACAGCGCATAGATCTCCTGCGCAGATTTGGTCGCAACCTCAGCATTTTTATATCGCCAGTGGGGAAGGATTTCGCTTTTGTAAGGTTCAACCAGCAGAACACCTTGTTCTCCCCGTCCTACCTGGTAAAGCTCCGGGTGGTCACGGAAGTTAGTGTTGGCGAAATCTTGTTGGTAGTTAAAGGGTGGGTTCGGCAAAATAACCTCGCTGACGATGCGTATCTTGTTATTGTAGGCCGGGCAGGCGAAGCCGCCAGCCGGTTTTTTCCGCCCCAACGCAAAAAGCCCATCCGTGAGGATGGGCTTTCGCGTAATTTGATGCCTGGCAGTTCCCTACTCTCGCATGGGGAGACCCCACACTACCATCGGCGCTACGGCGTTTCACTTCTGAGTTCGGCATGGGGTCAGGTGGGACCACCG